>JBBRPL010000088.1:0-34871 GCA_038228205.1 Chthoniobacterales bacterium | reverse complement strand
TTTCGCCTCTTCGCTGTTTTAAGTGGGTGAAAGGGCCGGCAGGTGAAGTTGGAGGCGGCCAGCTTTGAGCAGGGCCATGAGGCGGAAGTTGCGGAAGGAACGAAAGCCGCGAGCCATACGCTTGGCCAGTTGCAGCAGGCCGTTGATGGCTTCGATGACTCCGTTGGTGACCCGTGTTTCCAGGAAAGCGACGATGCCGTCCCAATGCTCCATGATGCTGTCGGCCAGTTTGCGAAAGGGCGCCAATCTCGCTCGTCTGGCGCGGGTGACCCACCAGCGCAGCATCGCCGCATCCTCACCGGCCAGCACATCCTGGAGGGCCTCGCGCAACATCATCGCCCGCCCCAGTTTGGGGTATTGAGCGCAGAGTTGCTGGCGGTGCGCGAGTTGTTCTTCCGAGCGCGTCCAACTGTTGCCCCGGATGGCCCAGAGTTCTCCGGAGAGTTCGGCCCCTTCGCGCCGCAGTTGCTTGCGCACGTCATCGAGCGCCTTGCCGGCCATCTGCATGAGATGAAAACGATCATAGACGATCCGCGCCTTGGGCAGATATTGCCGCACTCCTTTGCGATAGGCCGGACTCATATCCATCGCCACCAACTCGATCTGCTCGGGCTCCCCGCCATGGGCCCGCAGCTCGGTGACGAAAGCTCCCACCGCCTCGCTTTCCCGACCCTCACTCAAAAAGAGCAGTTCCCGCGTCTGCGCGTCCACGACATTGGTCACGTAACGATGCCCGCGCCGCGCACTGGTTTCATCAATCATCAACTGACGCACCTGGCTCCAACTGCGCCGCGCCTGCGCCGCCTCCACATAGTGCCTCACTAAACGCCACAGGCGGGTGTCCTCTTCTCCTAAAAGTGCGCCCACTTCCAAAACCGGCATCGCCGTGCACAACAGCATCGCCCAAGCTTCGAACAGCAGAGTAAATCCACTGCCAGGTCGCGCCCACGGCACTTCCACCTGCACGACTTTCCCCTCCGGGGTCTTCACCCGCGGCACCCGCGCCACCAACTCGGTCTGGTATTGGAAAAAGTTCAGATGCCGCCACGTCTTCTCCACCGTGTCATGCACCGGACAAAGCAACTGATGGTCCGCCCCCGGCACGCAGAATTTGCTCCCAGTCACAAAATCCAGCTTCAGCGTCAAGCGGTGCGCCGCCTGATCCAACTGACAGTCGCTCACTTTCCATTCCGGGCTCAATTGCAGCGCGAGGGTGAAGAGTTCTTTGGCATCCATCTGCTCGATGACCGCCCAATCCCAACTCGCCGTCAATCTCACTCTGCTCCGCGCAGCGCCTCCGTTCCCCCTAGAGGAGGGGTTCGGGGAACCGTGGTTCCCTGATCCTTCTCACTCCCGCACCGCGGCCATCTTCCCACTCAAAACAGCGAGGAGCCGGTTTTTCTATCCAAGCCCCGCGTTCTCACCTAAAACCGCACGCTCTATGTTTGCAGGCACTTACACGGCGCTCGTGACGCCATTTCACAACGACCAGGTCGACGAGGCCGCCTTCACCCGGCTCGTCGAGGGACAAATCGCGGCGGGTATCACCGGCATCGTGCCGATGGGCACCACCGGCGAATCGGCGACACTCGACCACGCCGAGCACAATCGGGTCATTGAATTAGGGGTCAAAGCCGCCGCGGGACGCTGCAAGGTCATCGGCGGCACGGGCTCGAACTCCACGGCGGAAGCGGTCTCGCTCACCGTGGAATCAGAAAAGCTCGGCTGCGATGGCGCGCTCCTGGTTGCGCCCTACTACAACAAGCCTTCGCAGGAAGGGCTCTTCCGCCACTTCGGCAAGATCGCCGAGGCCACGAAGCTGCCCATCATTCTTTACTCCATCCCCGCGCGTTGCGGCATCGAGATCGGCGTCGACACGACAGTGCGCCTGGCCAAGGCCTATCCGAATATCGTCGCCATCAAGGAAGCCGGAGGCACGGTCGAACGCGTGAGCGCATTGCGCGCCGCGCTGCCGCCGGAGTTCACGATTCTTTCCGGCGACGATTCGCTCACCCTGCCCTTCATCTCAGCCGGCGCGGAAGGGGTCATCAGCGTGGCGTCCAATGTCATCCCGCGCGACGTGGTGGCTCTGGTCGATGCCGCCCTCGCCGGGAATTTCGCGAAAGCGCGCGATCTCCACCGCCGGCTCTATCCGCTCTTCCGGGACCTTTTCGTGGAACCCAATCCCGTGCCCGCCAAATACGCGCTCTCGTTGCGCGGCGAGATGAAACCCGACGTGCGCCTGCCGCTGTGCGAAATGGGAGATGCCACCCGGAAGAAACTCGAAGCTACTCTGCGCAGCCTCCAACTTATCCCATGATCAAGCCCCTCGAATTGATCATCAACGGCGCCCGCGGCCGTATGGGCCAGACCCTCATTGGCTGCGCGACCGGGGACCCGGAGTTGCACATCTTTGCCGCCATCGATGTCGGCGACGACCTCGCGTCGGCGGTTCCGGGGACCGACGCGATCATCGACTTCAGCCATCATTCGACGATCGAACCCGTGCTTGTGCGCTGCATGGAGCACAAGAAGACGCTCGTCATCGGCACCACCGGCCACACCGATGGGCAGGTTGCCGCCATCCGGCACGCCGCGGCGCACATCCCGATCGTTTTTGCGCCCAACTACAGCGTGGGAGTGAACACCCTTTTCTGGCTCACGCGCAAAGCTGCGGAGATCCTCGGTCCCGGCTTTGATCTCGAGGTCGTCGAAATGCATCATCGTCTGAAGAAGGACGCGCCCAGCGGCACCGCCAAGCGGCTCGTCGAGATCCTCGCGGAGGTGCGCGACCTGAAATACAACGACGACGCGCGCCATGGCCGGCACGGGAACGTCGGTCAACGCACGGACGCGGAAATCGGCGTCCACGCCATCCGCGGTGGGGACGTCGTGGGCGACCACACGGTCATCTACGCCGCGCAGGGCGAACGCGTCGAACTCACCCACAAAGCCTCGAGCCGCGAGACCTTTGCCCGCGGCGCACTGCGCGCCGCCCTCTGGGCGCACGGCCAGCCCGCCGGTCTCTACGACATGCAGGACGTACTTGGGCTAAAGTAATTTTGAATTCTGAATTTTGGATTTTGAATTTCAAAATCCGGTAGCCATGCGCACTCAAAATTCAAAATTCAAAATTCAAAATTTCCGGCAGTGAGGGTTGGCATCGCTCTCGGCTCGAATCTCGGGGATCGACTGGCGCATTTGCGCCAGGCTCGTGCGCTCGTCCTTGCCTTGCCCAAAATCTCGCCCCCGGTCATCGATTCCCGTGTTTACGAAACGGAGCCCGTGGGCAGCAGCCCGGACGCCGGCGCCTATTTGAATGCGATCATCGAAGTCGAATATGACGGGCAGCCGATCACCTTGCTCGACGGGCTCCAGGGCATCGAAGCGGAAATGGGCCGCCCTTCCAAACGCCCGCGCAACGCTCCCCGCACGATCGATCTGGATATTCTCTACGCCGGCAATCTGGTGCTCTCGAATGAGGAAGTCGTCATTCCACATCCGCGCCTCCACCGGCGCCGATTCGTCCTCACCCCGCTGGCCGATATTCGCCCGGAGTTGATCCTGCCCGGACAGCAGCAATCGATCGCGAGCCTGCTCGCCGGCTTGAATGATCCCGCTGCCGTGGAACTGTGCGTAGAGAAATGGGTATGAACCTCTCACGACCAACTGCGGCGACCCTCCGGGACATGAAGCAGCGCGGCGAGAAGATCGCCGTGCTCACGGCCTACGATTACCCGACCGCACGCCTGCTCGATGAAAGCGGCGTCGATGTGCTCCTGGTCGGGGACTCGCTGGGCATGGTAGTGCTGGGCTACCCCGACACGACGCACGTCACGATGCCGGAGATGGAGCATCACACCCGCGCCGTCGCGCGCGCGGCTCAGCGGGCGATGATCTGGAGCGACCTCCCCATCGGCAGTTACCTCACACCCGCACAGGCAGTCGACAATGCCCGGCGATTGCTCGCGGCCGGAGCCCACGCCGTGAAACTCGAAGGCGGACGTTCCCACGTCGGCCAGGTCGAGGCCCTCGCGGCCGCCGGGATCCCTGTCATCGCGCACATCGGCATGATGCCCCAAAGCGTGAAGCTCGAGGGTGGTTATCGGATCAAGGGCAAGACTCCAGAGCAGGCGGGAGGGCTGCTTCAGGATGCGATCGCCGTCGAAGCCGCCGGCGCCTTCGCCCTTCTTCTCGAGTTGGTCGTGGCCGAGGTCGCCGCGACCATTTCTCGACGCCTCACGATCCCGACCATCGGCATCGGCTCCGGACCCGGGTGCGACGGCCAGGTTCTCGTGTCCCACGACCTCATCGGTTTCTTCCCGTGGTTCACCCCGAAATTCGTGAAACCGCGCGGGCGCGTCGCCGACGAAATCCGCGATGCGGCCACCGCCTATATTGCCGCAACGAAGAACGGCACCGTTTAGGCCGGCTCGACAATCCCCAGTCGCGTCAGCAGTGGCAGCGTCGTTGTCATGTAGGTGTCGAATTGCTTTTGCAGTTCGGCGAGACTGGCCTCCCTGCCCTTGAGCACCTCATCTCCACGCATCACGGGCAGCCCGCGCTTCTCGAGTTTTTTCCAGACCGCTTCGGGAGCATGGGCCGCATCGCCGTTCGTCGCCTCGTGGGTAAAGCAACGGCTGTAGAGATCGAGGCCGATCCCCCGGCCCGCGATCGTCGACACCAACCTGGCGCGTGCCCCCGGCTCGGTGGCACTGCCGACCACGTGGCGGTTGAGTGGCGAAGGCAGCACGAGCTTGCCAGTCAGCTTCGCGAGTCGGGGCGCCGGCCGGGCGAATGGAACGATTTGCCCCGCGGAAATCAGCGTGTGCACCGCAGCCTCCAACCGCCTTTCCGTCAACTTCGACAAACCAGGCTGCCCCGCCAATTCCCGGACTGTCATCGCTCCCTGATCGAGCGCCGCGATGATGGCCCGCGAGATCGCGTGATCAAACCGCAGTTCACCCACGCGATACTTCGCCGTGTAGATCACGTCCGCCGCCGGTCTGATGAGGCCGACGGCCATGTCCCACAAGCGATGGCGCGACTCCGCGGGTGACATGGGCGACAGCCCCTTCACATAGACGTCGCAGCGGAACCGCTGATTGAGCAGGAAATCCTTGATCAACTGTTTCCGCTCCCGCGTTGGCTGGGCATCGAACAAGTCCCGCCCTTCCTTCCCGAACATCAGATGCGGATGATTTTCCGGGACGGTCGCCGACCCGACAAAGGAAAGCTTCGCCGTGCTCATTTCGCGAAAGACATCAACGCAATACAGGGGATGCCATTCCTCGTTCAGGTACTCGTGGGCGACATAAGTGCGCGGCTTCTTGGCGAGATTTTTCAGCAGGCCAGCCGCCGCTTGATTGGACCGCAGGTAGAGAGAACCCGCGGAGTTCAATTTCTGCAGGAATTCAAGCGCCCCGCCGGCCTTCGCCAGGGAATCGCCGGGGATATCGTGGCCGATTTCCCGGATTAGACGCTGCACCGGCGCCTGGCCGGCCCATCCCGGCAGGCAGTTGTAGCTGTTATAGACGAGCCCCCCCGGTCGCAGGCGGCGTGCGATCACGTCCAGCATCGCCTTGCGGTTGGCTTCGCTGATCCAACTGTAGATTCCGTGGAAGGTGATGAAATCAAACTCCGGCAAATCCATCGCCGCCAGCTCCTGGAAGCTGGCTTCGAGTATCGTCAGATTCTTTAGCCCGGCCGCGTCCGCCAAGCGACGCGCCTTGGCGACGTGGGCGGGATTGATATCACAGCCGTAAAACCTGGACTCGGGATAGGCGGCGGCGAGGACACTGACCGTGTGTCCGTTGCCACACCCCAGTTCGCAGTAGGTAAAAGGGTGGTCGAGCGCGCGGGGCATGCAGCCGTTGAGAATCGCCACATAGTTGAGGTGGATCGGCGCCAATTCCGCGTAGTAACTGTCCGTGTAGGCAACATCAGAGACGTATCCGTCGGTCCAATCGCTGCGCGCTCCAGTCATGGTTTCCAGCCCTCCTGGCCTCAGACGTCTCCGGCAAATTCACCCACGCGCCGGAATTTGTCATAGCGCTGGGCGAGAAGTTCGTCCGTCGGGATCTTGCTCAACTCCTCCAGATGTCCCAAGACGGCTCTTTTCAGGTTGCCGATGGCCGCGGTGTGATCCTGATGCGCGCCACCCAGCGGTTCGGGCACGATATCGTCGATGAGCTTGAGCTCGAGCAGATCGCGCGCGGTCAACTTGAGCGCCGCGGCCGCTTCCGGGGCGTGCTTGCGGTGTTTCCAAAGAATTGCGGCGCAACCCTCGGGACTGATGACCGAGTAGTAGGAGTTTTCCAGCATGAGCACGCGATCCGCCACGCCGATGCCGAGCGCGCCCCCGCTTCCGCCCTCACCGATGACCACCGCCACCGTCGGCGTTCGCAAGACCATCATCTCGCGCAGGTTCACCGCGATCGCTTCGGAGATATGGCGTTCTTCCGCGCCCACCCCGGGATAGGCGCCGGGCGTGTCGATCAAGGAGACGAATGGCAGGCCAAACTTCTCCGCCAGCTTCATCAGGCGAAGGGCCTTCCGATATCCCTCGGGATTCGCGCTGCCGAAATTACGCTTGAGATTTTCTTTCAAGTCGCGGCCTTTCTGATGGCCGATGACCACGCACTTGCGGTCGCCAATGGTCGCGAAGCCACCCGGCATCGCACGATCCTCCCCGAAATGACGATCGCCGTGCACCTCGACGAAATTGCTGAACGAAAGCGATAAATAATCGAGTGCGAACGGGCGGGCCGTGTGACGGGCGATCTGAACTCGCTGCCAAGCAGTCAAATTTTCATAAATGGCGCGCTTCGTGTCCTCGATCTTTCCCTCCATGCGGCGGACTTCATTGTCAAGATTGATGTCGTTGGCACGCGAATGCCTTTTCAAGTCCGCGAGCTTTTCCTCGAGCTCGACGATCGGCTTTTCAAAATCCAGGGGTGGAAGCTTCATGGAAAAAGTTATTCGAGCGTGACGGCATCGCCCTTGGTCAAGAGAGCGCCCAGTTCCTCCAGCGCCCGCGGAGCCAGGACGATGCCGCCACCCGGCGGACGGTTTTCGGCCTTCTCATCCAGAATCGGGTGGAGGGTGCAGTGAGGAATATTGATCTGAATCCAGTGCGTGGCCTGCGGATAGGTGGGATCGGCGTACGTCACCCTCCCGTTGTTCACCCAGGCCATTCTTTCCGTCACCTTGCCCGCCAATTTCACCGCTGGCGGCGCCGGCTTGCCTGGCGTGGCAGGTTTTTTGGCCAGTTGAGGCGGCCAGGCGAGAATGGGGTACCACTTGAAGAATTTTCCCTTGTTCAGCACGATCACCTTGTCGTGTTTGCGATTGATCACAAGGGTGAGTTCGAGGACGGGCACCGTCAGTTTCTGGCCGATTTGTAGAATGATTCCCCTGGCATTGTTGGCCTTGAGCCCATTCGCCCGCACGATCATCTCCCCCGTGCTCTTCATGTGCTTGGCCACCCGGTCAATCACGTCACCCTTCTTGACGATATAGATCTCCTTGTCCGGCGACGGGTACGGCGAGAGGTAAATCTGCGTGTTTACATCTCCGAGCATGTCTTTGGCTTCGCCCGTCTTGCTCGACTCGGGGTTTTGCTCGATAAAGGCGTAGAGGGCGTCCCTGGCCGGCAGCAGCTTGCCGGACTTCCGAACCGCGACCGCCTTTTCAAAGTCTGGCAGCGCCGGATCAGGCGGGGGAGGCCCCGGCGGCTGGGCCTTTTCCATCTTCAGCGCCTGCTCGGGCTGGATGAACATCCGGTAGAACGCATACCCGCCCGAACCAAAAATCGCGACGGCGAGAACAATGATGACAAGGGCTTTCACAGAGATTTACGAACGTTGGCGAACACAATCACGATTGCCTTAATCGATTCCGCGCCAGATGGGAAACACGAAGAAACGCCAACTTGAGGTGAGATTTAGAGAAGGCCGCGCTGGCGGAAGTCACCCATATTGCCGCCGGAGGATTCCTGGATCATGTCGGCGGCAAATTTCAGCAGGCAGATTTCCCATCCTTCGTCCACCCCTTGGATCACTGCGCTGAGAGGATCGTCCGACGCCTCGACCTGGGCGCGCAACCGGCCTACGACCTCCTCCAGCGAGTTGTGAACGAGCTCGTCGGAAACGTCGGTCTTGCGAAACTGAAACCCGTATTTCAGGACCGCCAGTTGCGGCGCATGTTCGCGCAACCAGTCGGCGAACCCTTCCGCCCGCTCCCCAAATCCCTCAACGAGCATGCGTTGGATATGCCCCGGCGTGATGATTTGCGGACGTTCCGCATGGAGGCGCCCGTCGCGCACGCGCACCTGGTTCACGCTGTCCATCATCTCTGTGATGAGAAAGAAACGAAAGCTGGTATCTCCAAAGGTCGCGATGCGACGCTGGGGAGCGACGATGACCTGAGTATTTTCGATCGCGTACTGGATCGTATCCTCATTGAACATAAAGGCGGGAAGATGAAGGGCATGCGCAGGGTGCGCAATGGAATGTTTCACTATCGCACACCTCGGCCCACCTGCGTAGCCGCGAATTCGCGGCTCATGCCGCCCCAGCATAAATTTGAAGTTTCTCCTTCGAGTTTCGGATTTACTGACCGCCGTCGCCCCCTAGATTCGGTGCCTCTGGATACCCCACACACCCTCGCCATCATCGCCGGAAACGGCGTCTATCCACAGGCCATGGCACGCGCCGCGCGGGCGGCGGGGGTGGCACGATTGGTTGTGGCGGCCTTTCAGAATGAAACGGATCCCGCGCTCCAGGCCCTCGTCGACGGGATGGAATGGATGCGGGTTGGCCAGCTCGGCAAGATGCTCGGCTTTCTCAAGGGGTCCGGAGCGACTCACGCGGTCATGTCCGGCCAGATCCATCCCAAGAATCTTTTCGATCTCCGGCCCGACATGAAGGCACTGATCGTCCTGGCCCGCCTCAAACAGCGCAACGCCGAATCCATCTTCGGCGCGATTGCCGACGAGATGACGGCGATCGGAGTCACGCTCCTGCCGGCCACCATCTATATGGAGGAACACCTCGCGCCGGCCGGACTGATCGCCGGCCCGAAACTCAAGCCCCGGGTCGAGGAGGATTTGCGCTATGCCTTTCACATCGCCAAGGAATCCAGCCGCCTCGATATCGGCCAGACGGTGATCGTAAAAAACGGCACCATCCTCGCCGTCGAAGCCTTCGAAGGCACGAACGCCACCATCGCCCGCGGCGGCGAACTCGGCCGAAAGGACGCCCTCATGGTCAAAGTCTCCAAGCCCAATCAGGATTTCCGGTTTGACGTGCCCGTCATCGGCCCGCTCACGCTCGAGGCCGCCCGCGCGGCCCGGCTTCGCGCGATCGGCGTCGAAGCCGGCAGGACCCTTTTGCTCGAGCGTGAGAAACTTACCGCCCTCGCGGACCAGCACCGCATTTCCATTTTTGGCCTCACCCCATGACCGGCTCTCCCCCTCCCCTTTCACCCACCCCCTTGCGCGTCGGCGTCGTTGGCACCGGCAGCATGGGCCGCAATCACGCCCGCATTTTCGGTGAACTCGAAGGCGCCACTCTTTCCGCGGTTCTCGACGAGCGCGCGGAAGTCGCCGGCGAAATCGCCGCGAAGTACCGCGCGCGGGCCGTGACCAGCCTCGATGAGTTTGCGGACGCCGTCGACGCCGCGACCATCGCCACGCCGACCGTCACGCACTTCTCGATCGCAAAGCAACTGCTCCAGCGCGGCAAGCATGTCCTCGTCGAGAAACCCTTTGTCGAGACGCCGGAGCAGGCGCGGGAGCTTTGCGAACTGGCCCAGCAGAACGGCCTCGTCCTGCAGGTCGGACATATCGAGCGTTTCAATCCGGTGCTGCCGGCGCTGGAGGCCCGCCTCACCCGTCCCCGCTTTATCGAGGCAACCCGCCTTTCGCCCTATCCCGGCCGGAGCCTGGACGTGGGCGTCGTGCTCGATGTGATGATCCACGATCTGGAGATCATCCTGCATCTTGTGCGCTCGCCTTGGGTGCAAGTCGATGCCGTCGGCGTGCCGATCCTGAGCAAACGCGAGGACATCGCCAATGTGCGCATCCGGTTTGAAAACGGCTGCGTGGCCAATATCACCGCGAGCCGCATCAGCCAGGACAAGCTCCGCAAGATTCGCGTCTTCCAAAGCAACGCCTACCTCTCGCTCGACTACCAGAACCAGTCGGGCTACCTGCTCCGGCTCGCTCGCGACGATGAAAAGGAAAGCTCGCTCATCGGCAAGCTGCTCGGGGTGGCCGCCGATGCCACGATCGTCACGGAATTCGCCGGGAAACGGATCGTGCGGGAACCCGTCGAGGTGGACAAAGCCGAACCGCTGAAACGCGAACTGGCCGATTTCGTCGCCTGCGCCCGCGAGGGTGTGCAGCCCAAAGTCAGCGGCCGGGAAGCCACCGCCGCCCTGGAACTCGCCCTGCAAATCACCCGCCAAATCGAAGCCAGCCTGGAAAAGGCATGAAACTGTATCTCATTGCGGGAGAAGCGAGCGGTGACGCCCGCGGCGTTGAGCTGATGCGCGCCTTGCGGGCCCGCGATCCCACCCTCGAATTTTTCGGCGCCGGTGGCCGCGAGATGCGCGCCTTCGGCGGCGCCCATTTCACCGACTGGGCGGATGAGGCGGTCGTCGGCCTGTGGGACGTGTTGAAGAAGTACGGCTATTTCAAAGGCCAGTTCAACCGGATGCTGGCCGATATCGCCGTGGTGCAACCAGTCGCCCTCGTCCTCATCGACTATCCCGGGTTCAACCTGCGCCTGGCCAGGGAATCCCATCGTCGATTTCCAAAACTCAAGATCATCGACTATATCAGTCCTCAAGTCTGGGCGTGGAATCGCGGGCGCATCCCGAAGATGGCCCGCTACCTCGACCTCATGCTTTGCATTTTCCCGTTCGAAAAGCCGCTCTACGAGCAAAGCGGCTTGCGCACGGTGTTTGTCGGCCACCCGATGCTCGACTCGCTCGCCCCCAAGCGCCTCGACACGCTGCGCGATCCGCAACTCGTCGGCCTCTTTCCGGGCAGCCGCGAGAAGGAAGTGCGCAAGATTTTTCCGGTCATGGTCGAGGCCGCCCAGCGCATGAAAGGAATCCGGCCCGGCTTACGCTTCGAAACCTCGGCGGCTTCCCACCAACTTGGCGAAAGCATGCTGGCCATCCTCCAGTCCTACGGTTTGGACGAAAACTTTTGCCGGGTCACCGTGCGCACCTCCCACGAGCTCATGCAGCGGGCGGTGGCCGGCATGGTGTGCTCGGGCACAGCAACTCTGGAAGCGGCGTTCTTCGGCCTGCCGCTCTGCATCGTTTACAAGGTGGCGTGGCTGACCTGGGTCGTCGGCAAGCAACTGGTCAAAGTGCCCTATCTCGGCATGCCCAACGTCCTCGCGAACCGCGAAATCGCGCGGGAGTTCCTCCAGGGAGCCGCCACCCCGCAGGCGCTGGCCGATGAAACCCTGCGCCTCGTCGCCAACGAGGAGCAGCGCGAAGCCTTGCAGCGCGACCTCGCGAAGGTCGTCTCCGGCCTGGGCGATCAAGGCGCCGCCCAACGCGCGACCGAAGCCATCCTCGATGAACTCGCCGCGAAAAGATGCTGAACCGCCTCACAGTTTCCCTCTTTTTCCCGTGTCTCCGAATTTTTCGAGAATGGATTTGCTAAAAGACGTCCCGACGTCTTATTTTTGACGTGTGCAAAAATCACCCGCTGTCAAGCGCTCTCCCGGTGCAGTGCGCGACGCTATTCTGCGAACATTACGGCAGCGACCTGAGGGCGAAACCGTCGCTCACATACTCGAAGAAGTGGAACGACTGCTCGGTCCGACACCCGCCTCCTCCATCCGGTCGTATCTTCGATTAAATACTCCTCAGACCTTCCAGCGTACGGGTCGTGGGCGCTACAGCCTCGCGGAAAGCCGAGGGGTTCGCGAAGATGAGCAAACGAATCTGCCCCTTGCAGTAAACGGACATCGCGTTTCGCAAAAATTTACAACTGTTCGTATCGGGCGCGCGACACTCGTGGAAGCTGACTGCTTTTCCTGGTTGGAAGCACGGCCGGACGAGAGCGTTCATGCAGTCGTCACTGATCCCCCATACGGATTGGTAGAGTACAGCGCCCACGAACAAGCGAAGCTCCGAGCTGGCAAAGGTGGTGTATGGCGCATCCCGCCGAGCTTCGATGGACACACGCGCTCACCCCTGCCCCGCTTCACGGTGCTCAAGCCGAGCGATCTCACAGCATTGGATTTCTTCTTTCACCGTTGGGCTCGCGCGATTCTGCGGGTGTTGGTTCCCGGCGGACAGGTGCTGATCGCGTCCAATCCGCTGCTGTCTTACGTCGTCGCTGGGGCTGTCGTGCGCGCGGGTTTGGAGCGTCGTGGTGAAATTATTCGGCTCACCATGACCATGAGGGGCGGGGATCGACCAAAACACGCACACGAAGAATTCTCGGGGGTCAGCGTTATGCCTCGTTCAATGTGGGAGCCGTGGTTGATCTTTCGCAAGCCCATGGAAGGGCGGGCGCAGGACAACTTGCGGAAATGGCAAACCGGCGGCTTTCGCCGTCCCTCACCCGCCCAACCCTTCGGCGACGTTATTGTTTCAGGGCCGACAAGGGCCGCCGAGCGAGCCATCGCGCCACATCCCAGCCTCAAGCCGCAGTCTTTCATGCGTCAGATTGTTCGTGCGGTTCTTCCACTCGAAAAGGGCGTGGTACTCGATCCATTTGCCGGCGGAGGATCGACGCTCGCCGCAGCGGAAGCGGTCGGTTACGAAAGCATCGGCGTCGAACGCGACGCGGAGTATTTTCGAGTCGCGCAGGAGGCCATACCGAAACTAGCCGCGTTGCGCGTTTGATTCGCGATAGATCCAACTCTGCCTCAACTTGAGGATGCCATCGCGGTGCAATGTCGCTGTGCGTGTACCGAGTTCACCTCGCGCGTTTTTTCGAAAATCCGCAATGACCACATGGCCGAGATAAACTTCAGTAAAGCGAAGTGGTTTTCGGTCACGCGCGGGCTCAGTCGTTCCGTCGAGCGCGTAAACAAAAACTGTCATCCACTGCTCTCGGGCACCGTGCGTATCGACCGCCCCTCCGGCTTTGCGAGTGGTCTTGATCTCCACCCCCTCCACACCCGACTTCGCGGCGTCGTTCGGGTATGCGCCCTTCACCAAAAGATCAGGATGACCGTTGAAATGCTGATTTTGCGTAAGCGCTCGGGAGTGTTTCGCGAGGCTGGACGTCAGCAAATCCGAGAGCAGACCTGACATGATCGCAGGTCGCAACATGTCATCGAGGCGCTGCAGACCCTTCTTCACGAGGAACGTGTTAACGTCGTAGAAGAAATCATAAACGTCCTGCATCGCGAGCGAGAAATCCTCAAGCCGAAGCTCAAACGGAAGAGCAGCTACCGTGTTGAATGCTTCGGCTAGTGGTCGCTGACGCTCGATTGCCATGCGGACATAAAGCGGCACGTTCACCCGTCGCCCGCAAGCGAATTCAGAACAGGTCGACGCGCAAACGACCATAGGTCGCTGAACTGGCGGGCGACAATTTCACACCCTCCCGCATTTTTCCTCTCTGCGTCTTTGCGTCTCTGCGTTTAACCTCTCCCCCGATGGATGCCAACGAACTCTCCGCCCTCTGGGCCCCCTGGCGCGTCGAGTATTTCAAGACGGGCGCCACCCCGGACTTCTTGCTCGCCGCCGCCCAGGCGACCGATGATGCCGCGCACCTCGTGGTCGCGCGCCGCAAGCATACTTTTCTCATCATGAACCGCTTCCCCTACGCCGTCGGGCACATGATGGTCGTGCCTTATCGCAAGGTCGGGGATCTCGCGGCCCTGGTGGACGGCGAAAAGCTGGAATTGTGGGACCTCGCGGAATACGCGCAGCGCCTCCTGCGGGAAACCATCAAGGCGCAGGGATTCAATGTCGGGCTCAATCTCGGCAAATGCGCGGGCGCGGGTGTGGTCGAACATCTGCACCTGCACGTCGTGCCGCGGTGGGAAGGCGACCATAATTTCATGCCGGTCCTCGCCGACACCCGCGTCCTCCCGGAGGCGCTCGACGCGCTTTACCAAAAACTGACCGCAGCCCAAGCCACGCTGGCCTCGACGTAATGGACGAAGCGGCGCTCCAGGCTCGAATCGAGGAAATCCGGGAAGCGGCCCGGCTTCACGCCATCGCCGTCCACGTGCATGACGACGAGAGCGGGCGGGAATTTTCGCACGATGGCGATCGGTGGTTTCACGCCGCGAGCACGATGAAGGCGGCCGTGCTCCTGACCCTGTTCAAGGCCGCGGAGAGCGGGGCCGTCCGCCTCGAGGACCGGCTCCATGTCCGCAACCGCTTCCGCAGTATTGCCAACCGGTCCATCTTCAACATCCGCCGCGACCGCGACGCCGATGCGGCCGTGCACCGCCGCATCGGGCGCTCGATGAAGCTGAGCGAGCTCGCCCATCCCATGATCACGCGGAGCAGCAATCTCGCGACCAATCTCCTGCTCGATCATCTGACCCCGGCCACCGTGCGGGAGACGCTCGCGAACGCGGGCGTGGAAGGGGTCAAGGTCGTGCGCGGCGTGGAAGACTCGGTAGCCTTCGAGCACGGGATGAACAATGAGACAACCGCCCGCGGCCTCGTGCAGCTCTTCCGGCTATTGCGCGATCCGCAATTTTTGCGCGAAAGCTCGCGACGCCAGATGCTCGAGATCCTCCTCGCGCAGGAATTCAACACCATGATCCCCGCGCTGCTGCCGCCCACGACGGAAGTCGCCCACAAAACCGGCGAAATTTCCACCTCCACCCACGATGCCGGGCTCGTACTGCTGCCGGGGCGTCATCCCTATGCCGTGGCCATCCTGACCGAACACGCGCCCGACACGGAGGCTCCGCAGAAGGCGGTGGCGAAGGTCTCGCGCGCCATCTACGAATTCATCACCGCATGAAGATCGTCGATGGACTCAGCCTTTCCGCCGGGCACCGGGCGCTCCTGCGTCCAGGAGAAATGGTGGCGGTCGCCGATGGCGAATATCACCCCTTGCCGCGATTCTTCTACGAGATCGACTCGTGGGAACATGCCAAACAAACGCTGCTCACCCCCCATTTCACGATCTCCGAATTGATCACCGTCGACTGTAACGAAGCCGATCTCCTCTTGCATTCTTTTCCCCACTACGTCCCGTGCGCCGTCAGCGTCCTGGCGCGCTACCTGGAGGAGTTTCGGCAGCGCGTGGAGGCGCCGGTCTACGTCTCCGTCAATGGCGGCTACCGGTCACCAGCCCATCGGCTTTCCACCCATCCAAACCCGCACCTCTGGGCCACGGCCGTGAATCTGTATCGCATCGGCGATACGTGGCTTGATTCGCAAAAACACATCGAGCGCTACGTGCGGATCGCCGAAACCATCGGCCAGGAAATTTATGCGCGTCCCTACGGCTACGCGCCGGGCGAAACCGATGATCATTTGCACTTCGATCTTGGCTATTTGCTTTGCACGCCGCGAGGATACACTGAATCCCAATGACTCGTCCGTATGGCCGAATCCCGCAAACTTTCGTTTTCGCTCCCCCGCCGCGCCGCGTCGCGCGCCGGGCAGGCGCCCGTCATCGGGCTGGAGGCTGAATTCACCCTCTACGTCGGAGACGAAAAACGAAAGCCCGAGGATGTCTTCGGGACGGCCCAGGCCTTCGTCCGGCAGAAGATGATTCCCCGCAGGGGGCGCTCGTTCCAGTTGCCGGTCGGCGGCGCCGTGTATTTCGACACCGGCGTCATCGAAGTCGCCACGCCGATCATCGAGATCGAGCCATCCTGCGCGGTGCGCGCCGGGCGGACCCTCTGGGAACAGATCGAGTATGTGCGTCAAGAGCTGGATGCCTGGGAGGCAGTTCACGGGGAGCGGGTGCGGCTGGAAGGATTCAGCACGCACTACAACGTGTCGGTCCCAGCCCACCGAAAGTTGGACGCCAGGCAAATGCGGACCCTGGCGCGGCTGCTCACCTACCTCCTGCATCCGCCAGTGATGCTCCTGGCAACAAACCGCCTGAGTACCGGCGTCGGCGTGCGGCCCCGCGGCAACCGGATCGAGATCACGGCCGATTTCACCCCCGATCCCGACCTGATGATTGCCGCGACCTCATTGATCACCGGCGTCGTGCTGGCCGTCCTCGAATGGCCCTCGCATCACCTCGATGAGCTGGACCGGCGCGGATTTCCCGTCATCGCGGATTTTCGTCCCTGCAAACACACCTCGCGGCAGGGATTTCTGGCCCGGCACCTTTGTTTTCCACGCAATCCATTCGCCGCCGATGTCGATGCACGAGACTGGCCGCTGACCGACGGACGGACCCGCAGCCTCCGGCAGGTGGCCCACGAAATCGCCCGGCCCTTCCGCCACGCCATCCGTTCCGTGACGGATTCCGCCTCCTTCGCTCATGTCTTCGCGGTGCTGGCCGGCCGGGCACGATCGCTCCTCGATTTTCCGGAGCGCCCGCCCCGCTACGAGGACGCGGGCCGGGTCATCGACTGGAACCGGCGCTGCCACCGCACCCTCCCGCGCTCCCGCTACGAGAGGGTCATCCACCGCATCCTCACCCATCGCCCCGTGCGCGTGGGTCCGTCGCTCTACCAGCCCGAACGCATGATTGGCTGGTACGAAGTCGCCTTCCGCCACACGGAGACAGGCCGTCGCCGAGTCTTCACCCTGGACGACTTGGCGGCGCTGAGCGGCATTTGACGGGCGTGGATACGGCCCGTCGCGCTTGGGTCTTTACTCCGCACTCTCCGGCATCACTTTCCCCGTCATGAAGCGGCTCCTTTATCTTGCCATCGGCGCGTCTCTGCTCGGGGAAACGCTCCCCGCCGCGCCCGTGGCGCCGGTGCTCGAATACAAGCTGCCAGCCGCCATTTCACGCCCGAAGCTGGAGGCGGGCGCGCAAGAAATCCTGGCACTTTCCGACGCCGAGGTGCTCACGATGGTGCCGACGCAGACGCCGTTCATCACGTCGGATTGCCCAAGCTGCGGACAGGGTCACTACACGCGCGGGCTGGAGCGCAATCTCTTCAAGCTCACGCCGCCGGGCAAGCTCACGTGCCTGAAGTGCCAGACGACCTTTCCCAACGAAAAATTTCCGCAACATGATCGCGAGACGTTTCTCAATACCCTCGGCGAGAAAGTGGAGATCGCCTTTCACAAAGATGCGGAAGGAAAGCGCTTCGCCCTGACCGGCGCGCTGCACTCCTGGCAAAACGGCTGGCTGATCGAGCGGCTCATCGCGCTCGGGCGCCTCTATCAACTGACCGGCGACGAACAGTACGCCCGCCGCGCGGTCCTGGTGCTTGATCGCTACGCGCAACTATTCCCGCACTACCTCGTGAAGGATTTCCTCACCGATCATCTCGATGAAGAAAGCGCGCCGAAACCGGGGGCAACGCAAAAGGCTCGCTACGTTTACGTCTCGACCGGTGGGCCCTGGCTGCGCAACGGCCAGCCAACCGGCAGGAAGCCAGACGAACCCGAGGCGTCAAATCAGCCGACGAGCCTGCCCTACAGTTGGACGCAGAGCCGCTGGGGCTGGGGACGATGGGGTGGCGAATTTCCCGGCGAACTGCTTCAGGTATATGACCTCGTGCACGGCAGCGCCGCGTTCGAGGAGCTGTCTAAAAAATCCGGGGTCGACGTGCGCCAGCGCATCATCGAGGACCTCTTTACCAACGCGGTCACTTACCTGCAGCAGTATCCGTGGTACTATCAGCTCAACAATAATGCGAGCTCGCACATCGCCGATATCATCCGGGCCGGACGCGCCCTGAAGCGGCCGGAATGGGTGCACTTCGGCTACCGCTGGAGCCACGACGTGCTGGAGAAATACGCCTTCAGCCGCGAGGCCGCGTTCGCCGAGTCGCCTGGCTACTTCTACGTCTTCCTGGCCACGCAGGAGGGGAATTTCAGCGCGCTGGATGGCTATTCAGACCCGCCCGGGTTCAAGGGGAAGGACGGCCTGCACCTGGAAAACCTGGGCTCCACCGGCTCGGCCGCCTTTCTGGCCAAGGCGCGCACCACGGTCGAGAGCATCCGTTTTCCGAATGGCTCCGCGATGCCGCTCGGCGACAATCGGCACGATGAGTTTGTCGATCCGCTTTCCCGGCCGGGCACGCGCGGTACCCCGCTGACCGAGAGCCAATGCGCGCTGCTGCCGGGCTATGGCCACGCGGTCCTCGGCGCCGGGACGGGCGATCGGCAGGTCCAGGCGCACCTGCAATTTTCCAAATTTACAGGCGTCGTGCATACGCATCACGACGGTCTTTCCCTCATGCTTTGGGCTTTCGGATCGGAGTTTTTCACCGACGTCGGTTACCACAAGACCAAGTACCGCGGTTACGCGAGCACGACGCTGAGCCACAACACCGTCGTCATCGATCGCCAGCCGCAGGCCGGCCCGGAACCCAAGGGAAATGTCCTCCTCTATGAGCCGAATCTGCCGGGACTCTCCGTCGTGCAGGTGGAGCAAAAGGGCGCTTACGACGGACTCGCCAAACGCTATCGGCGCACGCTGATTCTAAACTCGCGCGACCCCAACGCGCCGTATCTGGTCGACATGTTCGAAGTGCGGGGCGGCAAGACACATGACTACGTTTTGCACGGCCCGACGATCTACGATTCCACCGCCGAGAGCACCCTTCCGCTCGCACCGATGAAAGGCGAACGCCCCCTGCTGGCGGCCGATGAGAAGTGGGGCGATGACACCGTCGCCGCGGCGTATGGCGTTTTCACCCATGTCCGCACCGCCGAAGCGCGGGGCGACTTCAGCGTCACCTGGAAACTCGTGAAGCCGTACGAGTTGCCGGAATATCACGCCAACGACCGCTACAAGCCGGGCGCGAGCCTCCACTATGAGGTCGACCCGACCAGCTACCGCGACCATCTCGAACTCGGCGTGCGCACCTTCATTCCCGCAGCGGTCGGGACCAGGGTGTTCCTCGCGGACTCGCCGTCGCTCACTCGCTCCGGCCTCGGCGGGAGCGCCTTGACGGAGAAGCTCAAGCGGCCCTCGCTCCTGCTCCGCCGCGAAGGCCAGGATGGATTGAGCAGCGTCTTCGTGGCCGTCCACGCGCCGTATTACGGCGCACCCAATATCCTTTCCGTGGAGCGCATCCTCCAGAGCGATGCCGCGGTCGTGCTCCGGATCGAAACGGTGGATCGAAGTGACATCGTCACCTTGCATCTCGACGGGGCGGCCCCTGTGGCCCTCGCCAGCGTGACAACCGACGCCGTCTTCGGCTTCGTCTCGCTCCCGAAATCCGGCCCTCCAGTCGCCGCCATGATCGGCGGGACCGGGTTGAAGGCCGGGGCGCTCAACCTCACGGCGCCGGCGGCTGGATACCAGGGGACGATCCAGGCTATTTCGAGCAGGTGGGACGGAGCCGCTGAAAACTCCTTCGTCACCGCCACGGCCCTTCCCGCTGGCGAAACACTGCGCGGAACATGGATGTCAGTCTCGCTCGGCGACGGAGCGGCCACGGAGGCCTTCGAGATCGATCGTGTCGCACCGGCATCCGGCGGTTCGACCATTTATTTGAAGGACGACCCCGGCCTGCGGGCCAACGGCAAAGCCATCGCCGAGATCTTCTTCCCGCGACGGCAATTCTCCGGCGCGACTACCTTCCGCATCTACACGCGGGTGGCGTCGAAGTAAGCAGCCGCACTCGCGACCTGACCAGCATCACTCGACTGGCCCGACGCCAGTTCCGCCCGCAATTTGGCGTGATTCTCTGAAAACATCAGGGTCGTCCGGGCGATTTCTGACATTTTTTTCAGCGAAATCGCCAATCTGGGCGAAACTTTTCCAGATTGTGACGGTTCGACGGATGTATTTCCTAAATCCAACCATCCCATGAACAACGACTCCGCCAGCACTTCCAAGTACGTCCGCGAACATACCCCGTCGCTGAAGGACATCATTTTCACCCGCCGGGAGTTCCTGGAGCGGACGGGCATGGGATTCGGTGCCATGAGCCTCGCCTCAATCCTCGGTGTGGGCTTTGGCGGCAAGGCGTCCGCCGCGACCACCGCGCCAACGGCAGTCAAGCTCTCCAACCCGCTGGCGCCCAAAGAGCCGCATTTTCCGGCCAAGGCCAGGGCCGTCATTCATATCTTTGCCGAAGGCGGACCCTCCCACGTGGATACTTGGGATCCGAAACCGGAATTGGCCAAGTATGCGGACAAGACGCTTCCCGGCCTCGAGGGTCTGGCGTTTCCCTCGCCGTTCAAATTCAACAAGATGGGCAACTCGGGCATCGAGGTGAGCGAAGTCTTCCCGCAACTCGGCCAATGCGTGGACGACATGGCCATCGTCCGCTCTCTCTGGACCGATATTCCCGCGCACGAAGTGGCGCAGCGTTTCATGAACACCGGCTCGCTCCAGTTGCCCAAGCCTTCGATGGGTTCGTGGGTTGTTTATGGTCTGGGCACCGAAAATCAAAACATGCCCGGCTTCATTTCTCTGAGCGGCAAGCCCGAATGGCGCCAGGCGTCCTTCCTCCCAGGCGTCTATCAGGGTTGCAACGTCAACTACTCCCCGACCATGCGCCTGGACGAGGTGCTCCAGAACATCAGCAATCAGTTCTCGGGCATGGACCGCCAGCGCCGCCAGCTCGATCTCGTCCACAAACTCAATGAGATGCACGCACAGTCCCTGCAAAAGGACGCCCAGCTCGAGGCACGCATCGAAGCGTTTGAGATGGCTTTCAAGATGCAAACCGAGGCGACCGACGCCTTCGATATCTCCAAGGAATCCCCCGAAACCAAGGAACTCTACGGGGCTTCGGACATCGGAGCGAAGTTGCTCGTCGCCCGTCGACTCATCGAACGCGGTGTCCGGTTCGTCCAGGTCCAGCATGGCGGCTGGGACACCCACGCCAATATCGAAACCGGCATTCCGAAGAAAGCCGGCGAGATCGATGGCCCTGCGGCCGCATTGATCAAGGATCTCAAACAGCGGGGACTGCTCGACTCGACTCTCATCGTCTGGGGCGGCGAATTTGGCCGGACGGTCGTGCGCGACCGCAACGGCAACGCGACCCCAGGCCGCGACCACAATGGCCGCGCCATGGTCACCTGGATGGCCGGCGGTGGCGTCAAGGGCGGCACCGTCTATGGCGCGACCGATGAGTTCGGCGCCCGCTCCGCGGAAAACAAGGTCCACGTCCACGATCTCCACGCGACGATCCTCGCCCTGCTCGGTTTCGATCACACCAAGCTGACGTATCGCTACAACGGCCGCGATTTCCGCTTCACCGACAACTTTGGCAACGTCGTGAAGGAAGTCATCGCTTAATCCCCCCAACCACCATGCTGCACCGATCCCACTCGTTCAGTCTCGCATTGTTTGCCGCCCTCGGTGTTCCTGCGTTTGGCGCTGTCACGGCCCAACCGACCAAGGAACAAACCGAGTTCTTTGAGAACAAGATCCGGCCCATCTTCAAGGAGAACTGCTACAAGTGCCACAGCGTGGAGGAAAACAAGGCCAAGGGTGGCCTGACCATGGATACCAAGGCCGGGTTGCTCAAGGGTGGCGAGAATGGCCCGATCGTCGTTCCGGGCGATCTCGACAAGAGCCAGATCATCACGGCGATCAACTATCTTGATCCAGATCTTCAGATGCCACCGAAGGGGGAGAAGCTGACCGCGCAGCAGATCGCCGACCTGACGGCATGGGTGAAGATGGGTGCGCCCGATCCGCGCACCGATGACGCCAGTAAAGTCAGCAAGCTGAGCGGCCTCACCGATCAGGCGCGAGCCCACTGGGCCTACCAGCCCGTGACCAAGCCCACGCCGCCTGCGGTCAAGAACAGCGCGTGGCCACGAACCGCCATCGATCAATTCATCCTCGCCCGGCTCGAGGAAAAAGGGATGTCTCCGGCGGCCGACGCCACCAAGGAAGCGCTGCTTCGCCGCGCCACCTACGACCTGACCGGTCTGCCGCCCACCCCGCAGGAAATCCAGGCTTTCGTATCCGACAATTCGCCCCAGGCCTTTGCCGGCGTCGTTGATCGGCTGCTCGCTTCGCCCGCCTACGGCGAACGGCAGGCCCGGCACTGGCTCGACACCGCCCGCTATTCCGACACCATCGGCGGCGACAAGAATCTGGCGCGCACCGGGGACTACCGCTACCAGTACGCCTGGACGTATCGGGATTGGGTCATCAAGTCCGTGAACGACGATCTGCCCTACGACCAATTTATCGTTCAGCAGCTCGCCGCGGACAAACTCAAGGGCAATCCGCAGGAAAATCTGGCGGCTCTCGGTTTTCTCACCGTCGGCGAACGCTTCCGCAACCAAAACGATATCATCAATGACCGCATCGACGTCGTCAGCAAAGGGTTCCTCGGCCTCACGGTGTCCTGCGCCCGCTGCCACGATCACAAATTCGATCCGATCCCCACGAAGGATTACTACGCCCTTCACGGGGTCTTCGCTTCCACTTTTGAGCCGCCAGACAAGCCGCTGGTTCACGAGTCCAGTCCAGACGAACTGGCCGACTTCCAAAGCAAACTGGTTGGCCTCGAACAGCGGAATCGTGATCGCTATTACGAATTCCTGGGCGGCCTGCAGAAGGAGTATTTTGCCAAAATCGATGGCTATCTTCTCGTGGCCCGTTTCGGTGGATATGGCGGAAAGAAGGGCGCCTCGGCGGAAGAGCTGAAAGCCCGCATCGACACGCAGAACCAACATCGCCTCGAGAAGGATCTGGTGCAGACTTCCTTCCGCACGATCCGTCAGGATGAAACGGTCTTCGGTCCCTTCCGCGCCTTCGCCGAGTTGAAACCCGAAGAGTTTACCGAAAAGGCGCCGGGAATCGTCACGCAACTGAGTGATCCTACGCGCAAACGTCCTTACAATTCACTGATCGTTGACGCAATCGTCAAGGCCTTCCAGGACTCCGAAAAGGCGGTTGAAAACGAGGGCACGAAGCCCGCTGCGGAGAAGCCCGTCGCGAAAGATACCAAACCGAAATCGGTCGAGGACATCGCCGCCATCTACAAGACGGTCTTCGCGGCTCTCGAGCCCCAACGGAAGGCCTATCTCGACGCCAGCGCCAAGGCCACGGAGGCGCCCGTCAGTGGTTTCACACCGGAAGTCGTGCAAATCCTCAACAACCCATTCGAGGTCATGCCCACCTCAAAGTTATCGACGGCAAGTCTGCGCCAGTTTCAGGCTGGTCTCGGCAATCAGTTGGGTGGGCGTTCAGGCTTCTTCTTCTCGAAGATCAACGAACTCGAAATCACTCACCCGGGTTCGCCCGGGCGCGCCATGCTCGTGAACGACGTGATGCGCGCGAAAGACTCACCCGTGTTCATTCGCGGCGAGTCCCAATCTCGCGGAGACATCGTTCCCCGGCACTTCCTGGAAATCCTCTCGCCCGATCGCCAGCCGCTCCCCTTCACGCAAGGCAGCGGACGCCTCGAACTTGCCCAAAGCATCGCCTCCGAGTCGAACCCGCTGACCGCGCGCGTCCTGGTCAATCGTGTATGGATGCATCATTTCGGTGAAGGATTCGTCCGCACCCCGGACGATCTCGGGGTGCAGAGCGAGCCGCCTTCCCACAAGGAACTGCTCGATTACCTCGCCAACTTCTTCATGGAGCAGGGCTGGTCGGTGAAGAAGCTGCACAAAGCGATCATGCTCTCGCGCGTTTATCAGGAGAGCTCGCAGACCAACGCGAAATATGCCCAGATGGACCCGGAAAATCGCTTCCTCTGGCGCGCCAATATTCGCCGGCTCGACTTCGAGGCACTGCGCGACTCCCTGCTCGTCTTCAGCGGCAAGCTCGACGCCACCGTGGGCGGCAAGCCCGTCAATCTCACCGAGGAACCCTACAGCTTCCGTCGCTCGGTCTATGGCTACATCGACCGCGGCAATCTGCCGGAGCTGATGCAGAACTTCGACTTCAGCGATCCCGACATGCCGAACAGCAAGCGCGCCAGCACCATCGTCCCGCAGCAGGCGCTCTTCCTCATGAATAGCTCCATGTCTGTGGACGTTGCCCGCCGGATCGTGGCCCGACCAGAAGTCGCCGAAGCCCCTGACGCCCTCGGTCAGATCGTCGGGCTCTACCGCGTCGTCTTTCAGCGCACGCCGAAGCCCGCGGAAATCGAGCTCGCCAGACAATTCGTCGAGATGGAGACAGAGAATCAGCCCGCCGACTCTGCCGCCGATCAGAAGGCCCTCAACGCTCGCATCGCGAAGAAGGCCAAGGTCAAGGGCGCGGGCAACGGCCGCTACGACAGCATGAGCCCCATCCAAAACTCGGGTGATCTCGTGGAGCGCAAGCCCCTCTCGCCATTGGAAACCTACGCGCAGGCTTTGCTCCTTTCCAACGAAGCCAGCTACGTCAACTGACTACCGCTTCATCGCGTTCTTCAGATCCTGGAAGTACGACGGGTTGATTTCAAAACGCGTCGTGGCGTAGTTCAAGTAGGTGATCGGTTCCACCGGCGGATACGCTTCGATGTAGCCCACATCGAACAGTCCGTTGAGCACGTCCGCCAGATCGCTTTGCTCGATCTGGGTGCGCTCCAGAATCTCCGTCCCCGTGCTCCCCGACGCGGGATCAATCGAACGCAGGACTGCCATTTCCCGGCCGCTGAGTTTGATTTGCTTCATGGCGTAACCTTATGGAATAGGCCGAAAATCGCCGCGGCACAACCGCACAATTTTGCACCCGACAGCAACTCGCCCTTGCTCATCCGGCGGACGGACTTACCAGTAGTTATGAGCACGATGAAACCGACGCCGGCGAAGATCATGCAACACGCCGAAGGATTGGGTGCGCCGGACGCCGAGACCGTTCGCAAACGCGCACAGGAACTGGCCCTGATCAACGGCCACGAGCAGTTCAGCCAGGACGACTGGCGCGAGGCCAAGCGCGAACTCCATGGCGGGCACGCCATGAACGACACCAACGGCGACATGGACATGTCGGCGATGGTTTCGGAACACGACATGGTCGTCGGATCGATGGGGCATCACGTGGAAAACGTTGGGCTCGATGACGCCGACAACGTGGTCGAAGAATTGATCGCCGAAGGCATGGACGAAGCCGTCCACGAGCAAATGCTCGCCTCCCGGCAGCAGGACGAAACAGCGCGATCCGAAGACGCCGAAGACGAAGACTAACTTCACCACTTCCTCCAATCATCAAGTCAGCATCCATTCGCGCTGATAAAGACCGATCCCGCATTGGATTTCCGGACTGAGCACTGAGCACTGATTACTTCCCCCGCCCCACTCTCCCCTTCCCCGCCGGGCGGCGTTCTGCTTTGTCTAGCGCGTGCCCGACGATTTCATCAGCCAAACTCTCGAAGCTCCCAAGACCGCTTTCGACATCTCGCTGCGGCCGCCCATGTTCAGCGAGTTCGCGGGGCAGGAGAAAGTGTGTGAACGGCTCGAGTTGATGGTGCAGGCGGCGCAGCAGCGTGGGGATGTGCTGGAGCACGTCCTCCTGAGCGGCCCGCCCGGCCTCGGCAAGACCACCCTCGCGTATATCCTCGCCGGCGCCATGGGTGTGAACATCAAGAATACCAGCGGCCCCACCATCGAAAAAGCCGGCGATCTCGCCGGGTTGCTGACCACCCTGGAACGCGGAGACGTTTTGTTTATCGACGAAATCCACCGCCTCCAGCCCGCCATCGAGGAGTACCTCTATCCCGCAATGGAGGACTACAAACTCGACATCATCATCGACCAGGGGCCCAACGCGCGCAGCATTCCCCTTAATCTCCCGCGCTTCACCCTCATCGGCGCCACGACCCGGGCCGGCATGCTCAGCGCCCCACTCCGCACCCGCTTCGGCATGACCTGCCGGCTGGACTATTACAACGCGGACGAACTCCAAAAGATCATCCTGCGCAGTTCCGGCCTCATCGGCCTGCAGATTGACGAACCCGGCGCCTTCGAAATCGCCACGCGCAGCCGCGGCACACCGCGCATCTCCAACAATCTCCTCCGGTGGGTGCGCGATTACGCGCAAGTCCGCGCCGGCAACCGCGTCACGCGCGAGGTCGCCGACCAGGCCCTCACTATGCTCGATATCGATCGTGACGGCCTCGATGAAATGGACAAGCGCATCCTGGAAGCGCTCATCCACAAATTCAACGGTGGCCCCGTGGGGCTTAACTCCCTCGCCGTGTCGCTCGGCGACGATGCTGGCACCCTGGAGGACGTGCACGAGCCCTACCTGATCATGCAGGGCTACATCAAGCGGACCCCGCAGGGCCGCGTCGCGCTCCAACCCGCCTACAAAAAGCTCGGCATCACTGCTCCGAAGCGGGAGGGCGATCTCTTCGGTGGCTGAGGCATCAAGAAGCCTCCCTCTTTCCAATCAACATCCGGGCCAGCAGCCCAAAGGCGACGATCCCCGCCATCGCCAGCGCTCCCCGTCGCACTTTCTCGGGTCGCTCCTCGGCTTCTTTGAGCGCGATTTGCTCGTCGACCATGGCGGTCCGCCTGTCCTTTTCCTCCTGCTGCCCTTCGTCCACAAATCGTTGCTGCTTTTGCCGTTCCTTCAGCGCAGCCTCTTCACGCGCACGCTGTGCCTGAGCTACCTTGGCGGCCGCCGCATCCTGCGCCTGCTGTAGCTGCTCCCGATAAGCCGCCACCTTTGCGGGATCGAAGTATTGTCGTCTCAGCGCATCAGGCAGATTCTCGTACGAGATGCGTGCCATGCCATAGGCGTGGCTGAAGGCCAGGGCGTCAGGTTCGACCCGGGTGATCTCACACTTCTTGTACGTAACACCGTCCAACGTGGTGATATCCAATGCCATGGTGGATGAAACCAACAGACCGGTGATTACGATGGTCAGGACCAATGGGAGTTTCATCGGCGGCGGAGAGTGAACAAAATCAGCGTTCTGGCGAGAGCCGCGGTCAAACTGCGAACTGCGGATGCAAGGAGAGAGCTTCGAGGTCGTGCGAGGCAATGCTCCCAGGAGTTCCGCCAATCCGCAAGGGAGCAGACCGGGTGGAGCGCCGCACGCGCGCCAGCCATTTCATATCGAGCGGATCGCTGAGCAGATCCAGCGCATTCGCCGCGATCGTCGTCTGATCCTTCTCCCCGGTGGCGTGTCCAAGCCCGACAAAAAAACCGGCAAGCAGCAGCGTCACCCGCACGGCTGTAGAACGCGTGTAATTCGACAGCAGGCAGGGGCGGGCTGGATCGAGCTGCGCATGCAGCGCCTTGAATTGTTCCAGGGTCCACAATTCCGGGTTCGTTGCGGGCGAATACGGGTCATACAGAATCGCGTGCGGTGCAGGCGCTGAGCCCATCGTCTTTCGGAAATCCCCGGAACGGAGACGCCAGTGCAACGACCCGGCGGCATCCCGCCAGTCACCTCGCTCCAGCAGATGCGAGATCGCTCCCACGTGAGGCGCTGGGTAACCCAGCCCCTCCGCGTGCTGAAGCGCGAAACTCAGGGGCGCCGTCGTCTGGTCGAAGCTATGGAGTTCCACCCGAGCCGACGGATGCCCGGCAAAGGCCTCCATCACGGCGACGGCATTGGCCGCTGCTCCCAACCCCACGTCCCAGATGATGAAGGCCCCCTTTGTTTGCAACGCTCGTTCCACCAGCCGCTGTTGCCGCACATGCAGCGCCACCGCTTCCGCCATCGGCCCGATCACCGGATGAAATGTCTCGCCATTGGCCCGCGAACGCAGGCTCCGCACTCCGGATTGGAGCGTCACAATTTCGAATTCCTCAGCATCTTTTTGGCAGGCCAGCATCCGGCGATTCTAGTCACACAATTTTTCATCCGCAATCGGCGGACCTGCGTATAATAAAAGAGCGCCCCTTGTGAAAAGCATCGCGAACCAGAAGCTGAATCTCCCCGCACACGCCCCGGTGATGGTGCTCCCCGGCGCCCACCTTTTCCCCAACGCCCTCCTGCCCCTCTATATTTTCGAGCCACGTTACCGGCAAATGCTGACCTGGAGCCTCGAGCAACACCGCATGTTTTGCGTTGCGCCGATGAAGCCGGGAATTTCCGAAGCCCGGTCGATCGGCGACTTTTACCACATCGTCGGGCTCGGCTTGGTGCGCGCGTGTGTCGGCCGGGACGACGGGACCTCGCACTTGGTACTCCAGGGCCTTGCCCGGGTGCGGATCACCGGTTTCCTTCAGGAATCGCCTTTCCGCATCGCGGAGATGCGGGAGCTCCCCAGCGAACCGGCGGACGCCCAGGAGAGCGAAAGCCTCACCACCCGGCTGCTCGAAGTCTGCACCCTGCTTCGTGCAGGCGGCGCCACCGTGCCCGCGGCGCTCGACCAGCAACTCGCGCAGATCGAAGACCCGGCCCTGCTCTCCGACATCATCGCGCAGACCTTCCTGCGCGATCCTGAACGCCGGCAGGCCGTCTTCGAGGAACTCCGCGTCGGCGCCCGCACCCGCCTGCTCATCCGCTTTCTTCTCGGCGAGATGCCAGATTCTGCGGAAGAATCGTAGCCCCGTCCCGTCCCATCGGGACGGGACACGAGGGAAGTATCGAGCCCTTTCAGGGCATCTAGGCCGAAGGCCTACAACAAGCCAGCCCAGGGCAAGCGAGTGAAACGAGCGCCGCCCTGGGTCGCATCCACCCCTGGCGATTTGCCCCAACGGGGCATGACAACCTCGATTCACGCATGCCCTGAAATCACACGAGTAGACACGAATAAAGACATTCCACTCGGTTGATTCGAGTGATTCGTGGGTAAAAATCCGTTTCGAAAATTTGTTTCACAGCCTCTACGATTTCGGACACTTTCACAATCACTCCCGCCGCCGGCTCAGCCCCGGTTCCATGCGCGTCCGGGCTCCGGTCACGATGTTGTCCCCCTTGAACAACCGCGTGTGCTCGTCGAGCAGATAGCGGTCGGTCATGCCCGAAAGGTAGTCGCAAACCGTCCGTTGCAGCCCGTCCTTCCGCAGTCGCTGGGCGGTCATTTCTCCGAGTAACGACGGTTGTTTCAAATACGCCTCGAACACATCCTTCAACGCCCCGCAGGCACGCTGATTCGCCCCGGCGACCGTCGGGTGAAAATAGAGGTTCTTGTAGAGAAACTTCCGCAGGGCACGGTTCGCGGTGAGCAACGGCAGGCTGTAGCGAATCAACGGCTTTTTCTGCTGGCGCACCTCGTCCGCGCTCTGCACCCCGGCATCGCCGATCATTTCAGCGCTCGTCGTGATCACGTCCTGCACCTGGCGATCAATGATGCAGCGGATCACGTAGCTGTTGAGATCCTTCCCCCGCAGCTTCGGAAAATGGCGGCGCACTTCCTCATGGCTGTGCCGCCACACGTCCATTTCGCCGAGTTGTTTGGTCGTGATCAGGTTGAAATCCAGGCCGTCGTCGAGGTCATGGCTGTAGTAGGTGATCTCGTCGGCGAGATTGGCGATCTGCGCCTCGAGGGAGGGGCTGGTGTGTTTCACCCGCGCCCCCGGAGTGGGCGGATCGTAGAATTTCTGGTGCTTTTGCAACCCCTCGCGCACTTCCCACGCCAGATTCAGCCCGGAGAACCGCGGATACTTGCGCTCGATGACCTCCACGATGCGCAGGCTCTGCGAATTGTGCTCAAAGCCTCCATGCCCCTTCATCAGTTCATCGAGCATCTCCTCCCCTGAATGGCCAAACGGCGCGTGACCCAGGTCGTGCGCCAGCGCGATCGTCTCGGCGAGATCTTCATTCAAGCCGAGCGCCCGCGCGATCGTGCGGCTGATCGAAGCCACTTCGATCGTGTGCGTGAGCCGCGTGCGCAGGTGGTCGCCCGTGCCGTTGAGGAAGACTTGGGTCTTGTACTCCAGCCGCCGGAACGCTCGCGAATGAATGATCCGCGCCCGATCGCGCTCATACTCAGTCCGGTGCGGATGCCCCGGCTCGGCGTGCGCGCGACCGGCCGTTTCGCCCGATTTTTGGGCATAGGGCGCCAGCGCGTTCGTCTCCCATTTTTCCTTCTCAAGGCGTGTGCGAATCATGAGTCGTGTCAGTTTTTTGTCCCTTCAGGATTTCCTCCGCCAGTCGGCGGCGCTCGCGTTTCGCCTCCAGCCGTACCATGGCCATATCGTAGAGCGCGAGCAGGATCGCGAGCAGCGTAAGCCACGCGCACAATGCCCAGTAGCCCGCGAAGAACAGCGGATGCTCGCGCAGCCACGACCAAAGAAAGGTCGAACCAGCGAAGCACAGGAGGAGCAAAACCAGGACGTTGTAGAACATCAGGGTCCGCCGCGCCCGATGGCTGCGGATGAACCCTTTGCAGACTTGGATGATAAAACGCGCAAAATTCAAGGCTTCGGACTGTGCGCCATGCGGGGCTCCCGGTCGAGTCGACTCTGCGTGCGCTTGACGCTCGGCCCGTCCCGGCGTCTTTTGGCGCACGTATGCGCCCCTTCCCCCTCGCCTGCCTGCTCACGGTCTGGACTGTCGCCGTCCATGCCCAGGAAGCCGTTCCCGCCGTTCCCGCCGTTCCCGCCGTTCCCGCCGTTCCCGCCGCTGCCGATGTCAAGCCGCTCCCGGGTCACTCGTCCAATGGTGAAGCCTTCGACGAAGGCCCCCGGCAAGCCGCTGTGCTGATGGAGGGCACCGGGAAAGTCGATTTTCCCATCACAACCACGGATCCCAAGGCACAATTGTTCTTCACGCAGGGCGTCGGGCAATTGCACGGCTTTTGGTATTTCGAAGCGGAGCGCTCGTTCCGCCAGGTAGCGGCGCTCGATCCAGAATGCGCGATGGCCTACTGGGGGATGGCCATGGCCAACGTGAACAACGAGAAGCGCGCGACGGAGTTCATGAAGCTGGCCGTGGCGAAGAAAGCAAAGGCCAGCCGCCGCGAACAGGTGTGGATCGATGCCTACGCGGCCTTTTTTGGCCCCTCGAAAGGCAGCGAGGACGCCCGCCGATCGACGCTCGTCCGTGCGCTGGAGGACTTGAATTACGAATTCCCGGCCGATCTTGAAGCGAAGGCCTTTCTCGTCTTTCAGCTCTGGGACAACAAGCAGCACCGGTTGCCACTGCCAAGCCGGTTGGCGGTGGATTCGCTGGCGCGCCAGGTGTTGGCCGTCAATCCCATGCACCCCGTGCATCATTACCTCATCCATCTGTGGAATGGCGCCGAAGGCGACAAGCGGGCCATCGACGCCGCGGCCCATTGCGGGCAGTCAGCCCCGGCCATCGCCCACATGTGGCACATGTCGGGCCACACCTTCTCCAATCTTCATCGCTACGCCGACGCGGCCTGGCAGCAGGAGGCTTCCGCCCGCGTCGATCACGCCTACATGGCCGCCTCCCGCATCATGCCGGAGCAGATTCACAATTACGCCCACAACAACGATTGGCTGGTCAAGAACCTGACCTACATCGGTCGCGTGCACGATGCGATCGACCTCGCGAAAAACCTGATCGAGCTGCCACGGCTCGGGCCAAGCCAAGGCAGGGCCTACGATATGGGCCGCGAACGCCTGGTGGAGACCCTTGTCCGCTTCGAGCAATGGGAGCAACTCCTCGCCCTTGAGAAGACCATGTACATCGCTCCAGAAATCGCGCCGGATGCGGAAACCCGGCGCCTCAGCGCCCTGGCCGTCGCCTGCTTCAATACGGGCGACACTGTTCACGGCGCCGAAAAAATCGCGGTTCTCGAAGCGCGCCTCGCCAGCGCCCGCAAGGAGCGCATCGCCGCGGCGGATGCCGCCGAGGCCAAAGCCCAGCAGGAAAAGAAGCCGGAAGATCAAATCACCAAGGCCATGGCCGACGCCATGCGGAGCTTCAACTATCGCATCTCCACCGCAGAGGCGGCCATCGCTGAAGCCAAAATCTACCAGGCTCTCGCCGCGCGAAAGTTCGAAGCCATCAAGCCGCTCCTCGAAAAGGCCCGCGACCTGCCCGTCGAGCGGCGCTCGCGCGTCCTCCTGGCCATCGGCGACGACAAGGAAGCGGTGAAGCTGGCCCGCGATGCCGTGAACTCCGACGCCGCACAGGTCCAGCCGCTCGCCAATCTCGCCAACCTGCTGTGGCAGGACAAACAACCGCAACCCGCACGCGAGACTTTCGAGAAACTGCGCCAGCTCTCCGCCACCGTGGATCTCGATCTCCCTGTCTTCCAACGTCTGGCTCCGATCATCGAGGACTTGAAACTCCCTTCCGATTGGCGCACGTCGGTCAAGGCGTCCGCCGATGCGGGCATCCGCCCCGAGATTCAGACGCTGGGCCCCTTCCGCTGGCAGCCGTACGGCGCGCCTTCGTGGAATCTGCCCGACAGTCACGACCAGCAGCATTCGCTCGCCGACTTTCACGGCAAGCCGGTGCTCGTCGTCTTCTACCTCGGCAGCGTCTGTGGCCGCTGCCTGGAGCAATTAAACGTCTTCGCGCCGATGACCAAAGCCTTCGCCGACGCCGGCATCCCCATCGTCGCCGTGAGCACCGACTCGCCAGACGGCCTGCACAAGACCTTCGAGCAGGCCAAAGACGCGCAGGGATTCCCCTTCCCTATCTTGTCCGATGTCGGCCTCGACAGCTTTAAGGCCTACCGCGCCTTCGACGATTTCGAGCGCGCCCCCCTGCACGGCACGTTTCTGATCGATGGCGCCGGTCTCGTCCGCTGGCAGAACATCAGCTTCCAGCCCTTCCGCGACGCCACCTGGCTTCTCGCCGAGTCCAAACGCCTGCTCAGCATCCCAATGCCGGGACCACAGACGGCGGCAGCGGCCCAAACAGCGACGCCCCAATAAGCCTTCATCTAGCGAAACACTCACCTTGCGCCGGCCTGCCTCCCTCCCTACAGCTTCGCCTCTCTCCGCGTCAGCAATTCGATAAATTCCCCACCCGTCTGCGCCGCGCGCAACTCGCCCTCCGTTTTCGGATCCTTAAACACTCGCGCGAGCAAGCCCACGATGCGCAGGTAGTCCGCCGCCAGCGCCCGCGGCACCGCGATGCAGAAAATATAGCGCACGGGCAGTTCGACCCCTGCGAATGCGATCCCCGTTTCGGAACGCCCCACGCTCATCACCATGCTGCTCACGCATTCACCCCGCGTGTGCGGGATGCACAGGGAAAAACCGCCCCCCGGTTCCGGCAGGCAGGGCGCCGAGGCGTGGATCCCCTTGAGCAAGGCGTCCCAATCGAGAACCGCCGGATGGTTTTTGACCAGCGCGGCCACATCATCGATGGCCCCCTTCGCATGGGGGGCCTTGAGGTCCATCAAGACGGAACCGTGGTTGAGAAGATCGCCGATGGTTATCATACTGCGGTGCCGCTCCATTTGAGTTTCTGGCGCAGCACTTCAAAAAATGACATTCCGGGCAGCATGGCAAGCTGGAGACGCTGCGGCGCCTTGGTGATGTGAATCCAGTCCCCGGCGAGGATACGCACCGACTTCTGTCCGTCGAGGGTGAGAAACACGTCCGGCTGCCCGGGCGCGGGAGCGATCTCGATCCGCGACGCATCGTTGACCATCACCGGACGCATCGTGAGCACGTGCGGACAGATCGGCGTGACCACGAAGACTCCGCTGTCCGGGGTCAACACGGGGCCACCGGCGCTGAGCGAATACGCGGTCGATCCCGTCGGCGTGGCCACGATGAGCCCGTCGGCGTTGTATTCGCTGAGCGTGGTGCCATCGACGGACACATTCAGCTTGATGAGGCGGGAAAGCTCGCCACGGCTGATCACGGCATCATTCAGCGCGATGTGACGGGAGAACCGGTGGCCGTCGCGCACCACCTCCACATCGAGCAGCGTGCGTTCGCTCAGGCAGTAGGTGCCCGTCGCGATCGCCTCCAGCGCATCCGGCCAGGCCGTGGCGCCGACACAGGTCAGAAAGCCGAGCGTCCCGAGATTGATGCCCATGATGGGCCGGTACTCGTCGCACAACTCGTGCAGAAGTTGGAGGATGGTCCCATCCCCTCCGAGCACGAGCAGCAAATCGCACTGCCGGACGAGGTCGGACGGATCGGCCTGGGACTGCGCGCCGATGATTTGCGCCGTTTGGGTCTCGAGCACGACCGGCAAAGAACGGCGGAGACAGGCGGCCACGATTTCGTGCACGAGTTCATCCGCGCCCGCCTTGCCGTGATTGGCGATCAGGCCGATGCGCGGATGCATGCGAGAAATTCCTTGTTGCCTTCGCCGCCGAGAATCGGCGACTCGATCACGCCCGTCCACGCGACTCCGGCCAGCGTCGCCACGAACGCACGGATCTTTTCCACCGCCTGCTCATGGAGCGCGGGATCGCGGATGACACCACCCCGCCCCACGTCTTCTTTGCGGAGTTCGAATTGCGGTTTGATCAAAGGCACAATGACACCGCCATTGCTCAGCAGCACCACGGCGGGAGGCAAGATCAAAGTCAGCGAGATAAAGGACACATCGATCACGCAAACGGCGATGGGATCGGGAATATCTGCGCGCGTGAGGTAGCGCGCATTGAGCTTTTCCCGCACCACCACGCGCGGATCGCTGCGGATTTTCCAGTCGAGTTGCGAGTGGCCGACATCGATCGCGTAGACCTTCTCCGCACCATGCTGGAGCAGACAGTCCGTGAATCCCCCCGTGCTGGCGCCGATATCGAGACACACCGCCCCACGGGGATCGACGCCAAAATGGGCCAGTGCCCCCTCCATTTTCAGCCCCCCGCGACCGACGTAACGCTCCGCGGCCTTGACCGTCAACACCGCATCCTCCGGCACGCGCGTCCCGGGCTTTTCCGCCCGTTGCTCACCGATATTCACGCTGCCCGCCATGATCGCGCGTTGCGCCTTTTCGCGGGACTCGAAGTAGCCCCGGGCGACGAGGAGTTGGTCGAGGCGTTGTTTGGCAGCGGGCATATACGTA
>JBBRPL010000087.1:0-35383 GCA_038228205.1 Chthoniobacterales bacterium | reverse complement strand
TGACGATAACCATCTCGATAACCTCTCCGAGGAACTCTCGCCAGACAAGAAAGATGTTACGCTATTTGCGCCGCACTACACTAGGTTGGCGAGGCCCGAACCGTGCGGGCCCACGATAACACGGGCTGCGGAAAAGAGCGCCGCCTGTTCCGGCAATGAATATGTTTCGGGATCAATCACCGTAAACCCGAACTTCACGAGGAGCGCAGTGATCTCCGGTTGATTGATGACTTTCCGGTGGGTGTTGTTCTCCCGATGGATATAAATTCGCTGGGGTCCGCTATCGGGCAGCCGTGCGCCCTTGGGCCCCAGGTGACGGCGAAGGAAGTCGCAGGCCCAGCGTGGTGTGGCCGACAACTGCCCGGCATGCGAGGGAACGATCAAAACCTCCGCTTGCACGTGGGGATTCCACTGATTTTGGAGGACTTTATTCCTGCCGATGCCAACGGCCTCCAGTGTGGCGAAGTGGAAGGCCGCGACGCATTCGTTCACGTAAAAGGCGTCGATGGTCTCCAGATTCACGCCTCCGACTCGCAGGATTTCCACTCTTGGGAGCACGTCGAACATCCAATGGTAAAAGCCACGGCCGGAGAGCGTCGCCAGGACGGCAACGCGGCCGCGGATTGTCCTGGCGGGCGGGAGCTCGCCAATCCGCAGCAAGGGATGACGGCTGGTGTCCAAATCGTGCTCATTGTTGATGATGTAACGCGAGACATCGCCGAGGAGAATATTGTCTGGCGTAAAGACGTACCCCTGGTCGTAAACGCGCCCGTTGGGGATCGACGCGACGAAGGTGGATGGCAGATCCATCCGGGCTCGTTCCCGAAACTTCCAATGCACGGAAGCGCCGATGGTTCCCGGGAGGGGGCGAACCAGTTGTTCGGGTGGGAAGGCCTCAGAAATGGTGGGGACGGGACAGGCGTTCGGGTGTCCATTTACCTCCTGTTCGACCCAGTCCCGAGTCTGCATGAAGCGGGACGGGGCGGGGACGGGCTGGGTCCCCGGCAAAAGGCGCCGGATTTGTGCCGAAAAGCGCGAAAAGCTTCCCCAAGCACGGAGCGCCAAAGCCCGAATTCGTTTATGACGTTTTACGAAGACATAAATTCTCGGCAGCAAAGCCTGTAAAACGCGGCCTATCATCGGAATGAAAGAAGTGTGTCGGCGGCAGTCACTGGCAGTCAATGTTCCTTTCCCTGAACCACATCTGACGAGGATTCAGCACTCCCGAAGGCGGGAATTCCGCCGATGCGCACTGCATCAGCGGTGCGCATCGGTGCATAAGCGGAGGACGAGCATGAAAGTTACGCAGGTGAAACTGGGACCGCCTTCCCGTACGCTCCTTGGGCGTGGTCATAGACGGTGCGGATGGCGTTGATGAATCTTTCGTGCGCATACTCTTTAGCGATCCGGCGGGGTGCGGCAGCGCTCATGCGCGTGAGCAGACCACGATCCTTGTCGAGTTGGACCACGGCGGTCGCGATGTCGCGCGCCATCTGCTCCGGCGATTCGACAGGGATGCGGATCCCGCAATCGTCCGACACGGCGGTGCCGGGGCCGCCGGCATTCGCGACGATGGGGACGCAACCGGCCAGCATGGCTTCCATCATCGTGAGGCCACCACCTTCCCGCAGACTGGGCAACAAATAGAGGTCGGTTTTCCGCAATTCCTCGACGTAATCCTCGCGGGGGAATTCGTGACCGAGCGTGACTTCCTGCTCGATGCCGAGCTGTTTGGCGAGGCGTTGCAAATGTTCGAGTTCCGGGCCACGACCGGTGACCCGATAGGTGAATCGAGCTCCCGCCTTTTTCGCGAGGGCAAGGCCTCGCAAGGCGATGGCGACGCCTTTGCGGCCTTCGAGGTTGCCCCCGGCGAGGATTTTCAAGGGCTCGGCGGGACGAGGCGAATCAGCGGGGCGGGCGAAGGCGGCGATCTTGTCGGGCGTAAAAGTGTAGTAGGATAGAACGCTGATCCCTGTGGAGGCGCCGCGAAGTTTCGCAAGGTGAGGGACGGCCTCCCGGTGGGCGGCAAAGATGTGAAAGGCGCGGCGCGCGGTCGCCCGGACCTGGGGATGGAGGCTGCTGTAAACGCCGCCGAGGACGCGGGCCGTTTCAAAGGCCCTGGCGGAGGGGCTCAGGATCGGAGCGAAGTTTTTTAGCGGAAAAACTTCGGTGCCGCTGATTGGTCCCCAGATGAAGGGAATCCCCAGCCGCCACAGGGGGCACCCGACCCGCCACGTCGAGTAGGTGACGTGATGCGAAAGATCGAAACGATGGCGCGCGTGGAGTTCGCGGGCCACGGGCAGGATCGAGCGGCTGAAGGCCATGTATCGGGCCCAGCTCTGCATGCGGGCGAGCATCCGGTTCTGGACGTAGCCTTTGGCATCCCCGATGAAAGTGAAGTGCATGTGGTCTGGCACGAGGCCCAGAGCCTGGCCTTTCTCGATGCCGGCCCGGTGTTCGGCACTGACGAGCAGCCACAGCTCGCCAAGATCGGCGAGGGAGCGGCACACGAGCCAGCCATGCAGGGCCTCGGAAGCGCCGAACGGGTTGCAGGCGATGGCGGAAATGAGGATTTTCATGCAGTCGCGCCCGGAGGAGTGCGTGACGTGGTTTTCAATCCCAGCACGCTCATAAAGAAACTCGCGCTGATGACCTGAACGCCGACGGTGAGAGCGGTTGTGGCTGCGATCAGGCGGCGGATATTTTCAGCGTAAGGCAGCAGTCCGAAGCCGGCCTGCTTCCAGATCCACACCGACCATAAGAACAATCCCAACCCGAAGAGCCAGATGGCCGCCCCGGCGAGCAAGCCTTTCTCGAGGGTGAAAAAGCGGAAAATGCGCGCGAAGCGCGGATCCTCCGGCAGCAGTCCCTCGGCAATGGCGAAAACTTTGGCAAAGCAAGCAAACGCGGAGAGCTGCACACCGACCACGATGCCCATGCAGGCGACCAACAGGGTGCCGGCATCGAACTGGATACCGTTGATGAAGCGCGGACTGAAATAGATAGCCCCTGCGGCGAGGAACCCGCAGACGGCCAGGACAAGGCCCGGCGCGAGGAAGAGCCAGCGCGGTGAATAAATGAGCATGAACCGCAGGTGCCGCCATCCGTCGCGCCAGGGCTTGAGATGGGGCGGTCGGGAACGCCCATCCCGGTGGAGCGTGACCGGAACTTCGCTGACCCGCATGGCCCGGATGGACGACTTCATGACCATCTCGCTGGCGAACTCCATGCCCGTCGTTTTCAGGTCCATGCGCTCGTAGGCCTCTCGCGTAAAGGCGCGCAATCCGCAATGAAAGTCGTGGATGGAGGTCGGGAAAAAAAGCTGGCCGATGAAGCTTAGGATGGGATTGCCAATCCAGCGGTTCTTCCACGGCATCGCTCCCGGCATCACTGTTCCGCCGCCACGCGGCATCCGGCAACCCATCACGAGGTCATCGCCGGCCCGGAGCTTTTCCACGAAACGGGGGGCCTGCGAAAAATCGTAGCTGTCATCCGCATCGCCCATGATTATCCACCGGCCACGCGCCGCCTCGATTCCTCCGCGAAGCGCATTGCCATAGCCCTTGGCCGCCACCCGGACGACGCGGGCACCGCATTTCTCTGCGAGTTCGATCGAGCCGTCCGTCGATCCGTTATCCGCGACGAGCACCTCGCCACGGACCCCTGCGGCCTCGATTCCACGCAGCGCTTTTTCGATGCACGGGACGAGGGTCTCGGCCTCGTTGAGGCAGGGCATGAGAATGGTAAGATCGACGCTGGGCTCCATGGAAGTGGGAGGTGAGAACGCACGAGAGGCAGTGGGAAAAGTCAAGGGGGGACGGCAGGGCCGCGCCGCACCGCGACGTACCAGTCCAGGGCCGCATGGCCAGCCCGTGCCTGGACGGGGATGGTGGCGACCAGCTCCGCGTTCATCCGAAGCAGCCAATCGGCCAAGGATCCACCCATCTGATTGTGAAACGCCTCGGAACCGATGACCAGCCAATGAATGCCGCGTGTCTCAAGGTCGGCTGAGGTGTCCGCGCGGGTGACATGGACAAACCGCCTGGTGATAAACGGCCGCCAAAGTGACGTCTCGAGATCATCGAATGTCACCAGGCCCACCAGCGTGGCCTCCGCCGGCAGCGCGGAACGGATCGGAGCCATCACGTCCGGGCGTTGACGATAGACAGAATAAACAGTTCGCACGCGCTGGATCGAAGCGGAATCCGGGTGGCGGGTGGTGAGGGGGTTAAGGACGGTCAGCGCGGGCCAGAGTGGACGGGGTGGGGAGACGACCACGAGTAGCGTGGCGGCGGCAAAGTGGACGATGGCCAATGGCTGCCACCAGCGACGGCGGGATAGCCATTCCTGCCCCCGGCCTGCGAGGAAGGCCGCAGCAACCAGCGGATAGTAGGGAGACGCCAGCCGAGCCACGGCAATGACGTTCATTTTGGATGAGAAAAAGACCAGGGCCACCCATGGCGACCAGCGGAGCGCCAGGGTCCAGAAATCATTTCGGCGCCATTCGCGCCGTCCGCCAAGGCCCACGGCCAGTGCGATGACGAGCATGATCGTGGCCGTGCACCCGAGGCCCGCGGATTCCTCCATTTGCAATTCACCCAAGGTGAGATTACCGGACCCGCGCTGGTCCGCTTCGAAATACGGCACGACGTGTTGCTGGTAGGCTGCCGGCAACCAGGTCGGCACTGCGGCGTTCCAGCGTGCAGCGGGTGGAAACACTGGGGGCGCCAGATTCTGCACGACCAGCCCAAGCGTGTTCCCCACGACCAGCGCCCAGGGGGGAGGGCTCTTGACCGGACCAAATTCCAACCTGGAGCCCGACCAATCACCGCAGTAGCGCACGTTGAGAATCGCGCCCGGCAAAAATGAACAGAGCAGCGCGACCAAGGCCACGAGGACGGTGGCCGCGATCTGCCGGCGAAGTAGCGGGAGGGTCGGCCAGACGGCGACGAGCCACGGGAGGGCCAGCGGCGCGTTGCTCGCCTTGAGTCCCGAAATGAGCGCCGCGGCCAGCATGGAGAACCAGACGTCTGAACGCCGGCCAGTGGCCCGAGCGCGGAGTGCGAGGGCGACGGCCGCAATCGCGAAGAAAACGCCCGGCAGGTCATTGCTGATCCCGCCGGCCTGTAGCACGAAGCAGTAGCCGCAGGGCAAGATCCACATCCACTGCCACGCCACCCGTCGGGGCACGCCAGCGCCGCGGAGGGTCGTGAAAAGCAGTCCTGGAAACGCGAGAAACATGAGGAAATTCTGGGCCCACATGACGCGCTCCGAGCGGAAAAACAGGACGACCGGCGCCATGATCCACTCGCAGCCCTGGGCGCGCGTGTTCATGCGAGGAAATGAGGTGTGAATCCAGTGCCAGCGGCCTTCCGCGAGCCAGTTCAAGGTGCGGGGGACGCGGTAGGCCAGCGCGTCGTAATTGTCTGGAGCGTAGAGAAGACCGCCGACGAGCGTGAGCCCGGCGAGGAACAGGAACGCCGACGCCAAAGGCCTCCGAATGCGCCGCTTGAAAGTGTGCCAGGAAACCGGTCGAAGTCGCTGCCATTCGGCGGTGAGCCATCGCCCGGCGAACGGCGCCGCCATAAGGAAAGCAATGGCATAACCCAGGCGGTTGAGCCCCCAAATCGCCGAAAGAATCCAACCCGCGCAGATCAACACCGCGGAAAGGAGGATCGTCAGACGGGTGAGCAGAAACGTCATGCTCCCTCTGCCTTGCGCAGCACGTCGTCGAAAGGCCTGCATTGCAGGCCGAATTGTGAGGCCCGTGAAAAGTCGGGCTGGGGATCTTGGTTCATCAAACTGACGAGGCTGTCGCTCCGAAAGTTTAATCGCAACCCGCAAGCCTCCCCAAAACGCACGATCGCCCAAACGGGTCGCCACGGGACGGGGAAGAACGTCAGTTTTCGCCCGAGTCCGCGGGCGATCGCTTCGAGGATTTGGCGAAATGTCCATGCCTGCGCGTGGGCGGCCGTGATCGGTTCGGGGGACTGCGGAATCTCTCCCTCGCAGAACCGCCGGATGAAGCCGGTGAGGTCCTGTTCGTGAATCAAGTACAGACGCTGTGCTCCTCGGTTGAAGAGCGGCAGCACGCGCGCACAGCGGACCTGCGCCGCCAAGCGCCCGACCATTCCACCCGCGCCTTCGCCATGGATCAGCCCTGGACGCAGGACCATCGCCCCGGCTTGGAGCGCGGACTTTTCGATCGCCAGTTTCGACCTGCCGTAGATCGAGATACAGCCGTCAAACGCACTCATCGTGGAAATGACGACGATCCTCGGGATGCTTGCCGCCTGGGCCGCAGCGAGGAGTCTATCGGTGCCCCGCACATTCACCGCGAGCACTTCCTCCCATGTCATCGCCTGGAAATCATAGGCGCAATGGACGAGGGCCTCGGCCTCGGCACATACTTCCGACGGCACCGCCGCGCCGAGCTGAAATGCAACCGCCGCACCACTCGCCACCGCCTGCGGTGACGGATGCCGCACCGCGGCCCGCACCTGCCAACCGCCCCGCTCGAACTCCGCCGCCACGCAGCGGCCCAACCAACCGGAGGCCCCGGTGACGACGCAAGTTCTTCTCGGTGTGTTCATGACGGTTCAGCGAGTGCGGCAGTGGCGATGCGATGCGCATTGGCCATGGCGGATAAGGTAATGGTGGTCGCCGGGATCGAGGGAAGCACGGTCGCATCCACCGCATGAACGCGTCGCCAACCGTGCGGCCGACCGAGCATGTCCGTTTCCAGTTCGCCGGGCTGCACACGCATGGGCAGGGAACCGCCGTTGTGATAGCCGCGGCCCGGTTGCGTGAACTGGAGTTGTGAAAATCCTGGCGCCATACCAAGCCTCCAGGCCGCGCCGAGGAGCTTGCGCAGCACGCGGGTGACCATTGTAGGAGTGGTGGGATTCAACTCAGCGGTGAGTCGTGCGCGGTCGGTCGCGGCTCCTTTTTCCAACACCATACGGATGCGAGAGGAGTGTTCTGAGTGGAGATAACCCTGGACAATGATGGTCCGGGCTGCGAGTTGCCGGACAAGCCATGGACGGCCCAATGGACCGAGCGCCAGACGAATGCCGCCGGCTATGAGGTCGCTGTAGGAGTAGAGTTGGAGATGTACGGTATGAGGGCTGACTTTGGGGTCGAGGATCTCCAGGAATATTTGACTCAAGGTGTGCAGCGGCTCCCGATGGATGCCGGGGACGCCGACTGGGGCGATTAGCGGGAAAAGGAAATATTGGCTATCACGGATCCACACGGGACGGTTGTAGAGCGCGCGCGAGGAGAGTAGCAACTGCGTGGTCGGAATGACACCGGCCGCGAGAAAGACTCTCGTGCTGCGCGCGCTCCACGGCTCCCCGGTGCCGAGGCGGCGGCCTTCGAGCAAGGCATCGGAGGCGGATTCGGACACGCGGTCGACAATGATGCCGGACTCGTAGCGGAAGCGTGGATTTTTCATCAAGTCGGCGAGGGTGTTCGCACTGTTGTAGATGAAACCATACGGGCAGCCGTACATGCACATGCCGCATCGGATACAACCGGGGCCGCCTGAGGCTGGGGCCGCACGGACCGCGAGTCGTGATGCGCCGAAATGGAGACCCACTGCGCGCAGGCGCTCGCGGTGCTTTTTCATCCGCGCCCAGAGAAGCTGGGACTGATGGCTCATCGGCAGGGCAATGGGATGCGGGTGATAGAGCGGAAAGAGGTGGGCGAGATCATCCTGTTGGCCAGCCAGGCCGGTGAAACCGAGGACCGCGCGATAGTGGGGCGCGAGATCCTCCACGGAGACGGGCCAGCCTGCCAAATCCTCGGCGCGGTAGGGCAGCATCGCGGCCCCCCAGACATTGCTCAGGCCACCGCATGCCAGCGAGGGCCGAAGCGCCACACCGTCATAGGTGAGCCCAAACTCTTCATCCGCGTGGCGGTAAGGAAAATCCGAGCCAAAGGCGCGCTTCAAGACCACGGCTGTCTGCGCCTGGTCCATTCCGTCGCGGATCCGCGCCACTTCTTGAGTGTCCCACGCCGTCGGCGGTTCCATGCCGAGTCGCTCGACAATCGCGGCTCGCTCGGGTTCGAGCGTCAAACCTGCATCGACCAGGCAAACTTCAGAACCGCCCGCCAGCAGGGCATGAGCGCAGGCGACGCCCGCAGGGCCGGAACCGACGACGAGATTCATAAATGCAGGCGGGTCATGGCGTGTTGGCGCGCACTGGGTCTAAGCGGATTTTACCTCGATGTTTGGCGAGCCGAGGCGCTCGAACTCTGCCAGCGCCATACCGACAACTTGATCCATATTATAGTATCGATAAGTGGCGAGGCGGCCCACGAAGCTGACATTGGGCTCCACGGACGCGCGTTCCGTATAGCGATCATAGAGAGCGCGCGCGTCGGGCGCTGGGATGGGATAATAGGGCTCGCGGCCGGGCCCAAAATCCTCGGGGTACTCGCGAACGATGGTTGTCACGGGGAGTTGCTGGCCGGTGGCATGCTTCAACTCGACGATGCGCGTGAAGGCGTGCTCGTTTGGGTAGTTGACCTGCATGGCGGGTTGAAAGTACTCCTGCTCGAGCGTTTCGGGCTCAAAGCGGAGGGAGCGGTACGGCAGCGGGCCGAAGCAGTGGTCGAAGTATTCGTCAATCGGGCCGGTGTAAATGAGTCGCTTGTAGCGAATCTGCGCGCGGGCATCCCGGTAGTCGGTCCGCAGCCGCACCTCGATGTTCGGATGGGCGAGCATTTTGCGAAACATCGCGGTATATCCACCTTTTGGAAGAGCCTGGAATTTTTCCGAGAGATAGCGGTCGTCGCGATTGGTGCGGATGGGGATGCGGCCGCAGACGCTGGCGTCCAGGTCGCGTGGGTCGCGCCGCCATTGTTTGCGGGTGTAGCCTTGGAAGAACATCTCGTAGAGGCGCGGGCCGACCTGGCTGAGGATGACCTCCTCGGAGTTGCGCGGCTCGGCGATCGGGACCCGCCATGCGGCGAGGGTTTGTTCCATCTCCTCGCTGGTGCTGGGGTGTCCGATGAGTTGTTCAAAAGTGTTGAGATTGATCGGGAACTGCCAGAATCGGCCATGCGTCCACGACAGGATCTTATATTCGACCGGATGCCACTCGGTGAACTGGCTGAGGTAGGCGACGATCCGGTCGGAATTCGTACGAAAATAGTGGGGACCATACGTGTGGAGCAGGACTCCGGCAGCGTCGGTGTGATCGTGGGCATTGCCGCCGATGTGATCGCGGCGGTCGATGACCAGGCAGCGGGCGCCCCGCTGGCTGGCGAGCCGCTCGGCGAGGACGGCCCCTGCGAAGCCTGCGCCGACGATGAGGTAGTCAACTTGTTCAGGCATCGGTGGATGCGCCGCTGCGGGCGCGCGCTACCGATCTATCGCGAGAGGCCCTTGCCGGAAATGGAAGAAACATACAGGTCTGATCACGCGCGATTTGGACGCGGCCGGACCTTGATTCTCAACAATTCCAAGAGCATTTCAGCGCCCAAGGTCACGACCTGCAGAACATTGATGGAGTTTGTTCCTCCTTGCCGATCACGAAAATGGATCGGCACGTGATTCCAGCGCATGCCGCCTATTTTCTTGAGGACATAGGTGAGGGCGACATTGTGAACATTGAAGCTGGAGGGAATGTACGGAAGTGCCATGGCCAGGGCGCTCCGGCGCATGAGACGATAGGGGACGTTGGGGTCGCGCAAGTCTTCTCCGCAAATGATCGAGGCCCCCAGACGGCAAATTGCGGAGGTCATGACACGGGCCAGACCATCGTCGCGACTCGTGCGAATACCAAAGATGCAGTCGTATCGGTCGCGGGCCTTCCAGAAATCGTCGAAGTGGACCGGATCGCACTGGCCATCGGAATCGATTTGCAGCACCCATTCGGATTGCGACCGAGAGGCAATCTCGTATCCGATCCGGCACGAAGGGCCGTGGCCACTGTTGGGCTTATGGACGACGCAAATCATGTCGGGGCTTTTCTCTTCCAATTCTAAAAGAATCTCGTGAGTGCCGTCGCGCGAACCGTCATCGATGGCGAGGATTTGGCCGGTGATGCCAAGCGATTCCAACTTCTCCGTCCAAGCCGAGATGACGGTCGCGATGTTCTTTTCTTCGTTATAGATCGGGATGACGATGACCAGGGGCGCGGTTACCGTTTGGCTGATCACGTCGAGGTTAAAAGAAAAGCGAGCCATTGGAAGTGAGCGGTGCGCGGCGTGGAGGGCAGGTTCTGGTGATCGAAGAATATGGCTGCGATCGTTGAGGCGGTCTTCCTTTCACGAGCGGCACGGAGAGGTAAAATACAGGTGCTACGCTGTTGGAAGCATTTGATTGTGAAATCGACGCGTCATGAAGATCGGGCGCGCGCAGTTTCCGAAAAATCAATCCTCTTCGTTTGGAAAGGTTGGAAGGGGCAAATTGGCCCGTGAGTTCTCGACAATCCGGTCGGCGAGGACCAGCGCTTCCCCGATGACCGTTTCCATGTCCATGTAACGGTACGTGGCCAGGCGGCCCAAGAAAGTCACCGCGGGTTCTGACAGCGCCTTCTGACGATAGCGGGACAGGAGTTGCTTGTCCGCAGTGAGTCGCTTTGGGTAATAAGGAAGATCTTCCGGAGTCGTTTCCTTGCTGAACTCACGAAAGGCAACTGTACGAGCGTGATTTTCCCAGGGGGCGAAGTGCTTGTGCTCGTGAATGCGAGTCCAAGGAACGGTCGTTTCTGGATAATTGATCACCGGGTTTCCCTGATAGTCTCCCTCGGCTTCGATGCTCTCGAAGGTCACGGTGCGATACCCGAGCCGGCCTTCAGAAAACCCAAAGTATGAATCGATCGCGCCCGTAAAAAAAGTGTGCGTGACGGCAGGTGCGGAGGCCTTGTTTCGAAAATCCGAGTTGAGTCGCACTTCGATTGCCGGGTGATCGAGAATGCGTTCGATAACGGCGGTATAGCCTTCTTCGGGAATGCCCTGATATTTCTTCGTGTAATAATTGTCGTTGTAATCGAACCGCACGGGCAAACGCTTGAGAATGGACGCTGGAAGATCGCGAGGGTCGCAGCCCCACTGTTTGATCGTGTAGCCGCGGAAGAAAGTTTCGTAGAGTTCGCGCCCGAGGAATTTCAATGCCTGCTCCTCGAAGTTCGCCGGTTCACCGATGGATTGGTCTCCCAGGGAAGCAATAAACTCTTGCGCTTCATGCGGATTGAAGGTCTTGCCGAAAAACTGGTTGATCGTGTGAAGATTGACCGGCAAGACGAAAACGCCCCGGGAGGTGCATGCTTTGACGCGATTGATGAAGGGATGGAAGGTTCCCCACTGATTGACGTAGGTCCATACGCGTTCGTTGCTCGTGTTGAAGATGTGCGGCCCATGGACATGGACCATGACCCCGGTGTTTGTGTCCCGTGCTGTGTGACAATTGCCGGCGATATGGGATCTGGCCTCCTGGACGATCACGCGGGCATTCAGCCGGGACACGAGTTCGCGAGCGAGGACTGCGCCGGAGAATCCGGCTCCGACGATCAAGAATACGGGCGGGGTTGCCACGAAGCGGATGGATGGTTTGGATGCGTCAGGTTGCGATCAAGAGCGCGGTGCAGGGTAGAACGCCTGTGCCTATGAGATCGCCGGCACCGTAGGTAGGGGCGGGCGGAGGGTAAATTGGAATTTGGAGGTGCGGGAGAAACATTTGCGCTTCACCTTCCCAGACCGCCGTTTAGTAGATGGGAACTGATATCCCCGCCGCCGTTCAGTTCCGAATTCAGAGCATGGCGGCTGACGTTGACGGCTGGCATCCTCATCGTCTGCTGGATTCTGCCGGGTGTGATCAGTGCGATGCATGAATCCGATCAGGCGACGGTGCTGTCGGACGCCTGGCACTTGTCCAAAGGCGGTTCATGGCAGCCGGGAGTCTTTTACAACTACGACAAGCTCTTCGTGACGGATTGGCTGTTGGCGGCGGATTTCTGGGCCATGCGCCAGGCGGGTGGGCCGCGCTAACTCCGGGTTTGGACTGCAGTCCCGATCGTTCAGCGCACGACGCCGAATTCGGCGCGGCGGTTTTTGGCCCAGGCGCCTTCGCCGGAACCGTTGTCGGCAGGCATCTCGGCGCCGAAGCTCACGGTCTGGATTTTCTGGCCGTCGGCGCCGGAGTGGATGAGGGCTTCGCGCACGGCCTGGGCACGGCGTTCGCCGAGGCCGCGGTTGTATTCGGGGGTGCCGCGCTCGTCGGTGAAACCGGCGATGATGATGGTGCTGTTGCCGCCTTTCATGAAGTTGGCGACTTCTTCGATCTTGGCGTGTTCGCCGCCGCTGACGGTGTAGCTATCGAATCCGAAATGGACGGGGCTGAATTTGCTGCGATCCACATTGCTGCCGAGAAAGGAGACGCCTTCCTGGCGGTCGGGGAGCGGGGTGCCATTTACGAAATCGCCGTCGGCGGCGGATCCGGAGTGGGCCCCTTTCTTGCCTTTGACGCAGCCGGAGAAGGACAGGGCGGTGAGGAGGACGATGGTCAGAGGAAGAAGGCGGGTGAATTTCATGATGGGAGGCGGGTGAAGGCGAAGTAATCAGTTAAGAGGAAGTCATCAGTGCTCAGGCGCACATGGGAGATCGGAGATGGCAGATGGAAAATCGAGGGCTTAGCGGGACCAGGTTGGCTCGGAGATTTTGCCCAAGCCGCTGATGACTGTTGTCTTCTGGCCGGTCTGCACGTCGAGCAAAATCACCGCGCTGCCGTCGGCAAAGATGAGATGGCGGGAGTCCGCGCCCCAAGCGGGGCCTTGTCCGGAGCCCACGACGCGGACATTGCCGCTGCCGAGATCGAGGATGGCGACGGAGAACCCGCCTTCGCGAACGGTGAAGGCGACTTTCTTGCCGTCGGGGGACCAGTTGGGTTCGGTGTTGTAGCTGTGGCCGGTGCTGAGCAGGCGCCCGCTGCCTCCGCCGGAGGAGATGCGGTAGAGCTGAGGGCCGCCGCGGTCGTCGCTCGAGTAGATGATTTCGTCGCCATTCGGGGACCACGTGGGCGAGCTCTCGACGCCGGGGGTGCGGGTAAGCCGGTGAGCGCCGCTGCCGCTGGCGCTGGTGGTGTAGAGCTCGGGGTTGCCGTCCTTGCTGAGGACGACGGCGAGTTCGCGGCCATTGGGCGAATAGGCCGCGCCGGTGTTGGTGCCGGGAAATTTGATGATGCGATTGCGGGCGCCCGAGTTCAGGTCGATGTCGTAGACATCGGCGTAGCCGCTCTTGTAGCCGGTATAGACGAGGGAAGACCCGTCGGGGTTGAGCCGGGGGCCGACGCTGATGGTGCCGTCATTGGTGAGCTGATGGACGCCCGCGCCGTCGGCATCGGCGATGTAAATTTCTTTCTTCCCGGTGTGGGAGCCGACGAAGGCGATCTTGGAATTGGCGATGCCTTTGCTGCCGGTGAGGGTTTCGACGATCTCGTCGGCAAAGGCGTGGACTTTGCCCCGCGCGCTGCCGCTGAACGTCTTGCTGAGGACGACCTTGCCGGCCCGATCGGTGACCGTGCCCGCGAGGCTGCCGCCGGAGCTGCCCGCGACGACAAACTGCGCGCTGGCAGCCGGGACGAGATTGAAATAGCCGGACATCGCGAGATCGTTCTGCATGATCTTCGCGGCCTGGGCGCCGTCAGCTCCGCTCAAGGCGCCGATCGCGACGGCGATCTTGTCGCTCTTGCTGATGGTGATGGTGGGTGTCTCCGCCGCCCAGGGAGCGGAGGTGGACGCAAAAAGGAGGGACGCGAGGAGAGAAAACGCGCGGAGATTTTTCATGGCGGGCAGAGCGTAGTGGAAACGGCCGGAGGACGGAATGCTAATGACGTGGAAAAATTGCGTGGCGGGCGGCGACCTATTGTCCCTGGTCGAGCTTGAAGGCAACGTTGACTTCAAAAACGTCGCCGGTCGCGAGGCCGGGAGGGAGCGGATCGATCTGCTGCACGCGGTCGGCCGCGGTCATGACAGATTGGTCCATGATGGGGTCACCTGAGGTGTGGACGATCTCGTGGCCGAGGATGGTGCCGTCCTTGCCAATGCGGAGTTTCAGGGTGGTGGTGAAATCCTGTCCATTGCGGACGATGGAGGTGGGCTGATCCCAGCGCGCGTGGAAGCGGTCGTGGAGCATGGCGAAATACCAGCCGAACTCGGAGGCGCCGCTGCCATTGCCTGCTTTGCCCGGGCCTTTTCCATTGCCGGTGCCAGGGCCGTTTCCACCGGTCGAGCCGGATTTTGGATTGTTGGTGGACCCGGGCGTAGTCGCCTTTGCAGTACCCGGCGTGCCCTTGGGTTTTTCGGTGGGGGAGGCCTTGGGTGTGGCGTCGCCGCTTTCCGTGGGAGTTGCTTTCGGGGTGGCGGGCTTGGGTTTCGGGGTGACCTTTGGCGTCGCCTTGGGAGTGGTCGGTTTGGGGGTGGTGGGCTTGGGCGTTTCCGGCTTCGGAGTCGCCGGCTTGGGGGTTTCCGGTTTTGGTGTGGATGGCTTGGGGGTGCTGGGTTCCGGGGTCGCCTTCGGGGTAACCAGTTCGCTCGGGGTAGGTCTATCGGGTGGCGGGGGAGCCACGGGCTCCGGCTTGGCTTCGACAGGAGTCGGTACGGAGGGCGGTTCAGGTGGCGGGGGCGCTTCCGGCGTGGAGGCGGCGGGGTCGTTGGCGCCAGCGTCACCACCGCCGACCGATCCGCCCTCGAGCCAGATGACCTGTTCCGGGGGTGTGCGATGCCAGGAACCAAACAGGTACACGCCCACCACAAACGCCACGTGGAGCGCGGCGATGACGAAGAAGTTCCGTCGAAAGTTGCGGTCGGGACGCATGGGATCAGGACATCAAGTGGCGCGGTCTGGCGAAACCGCAACCGAAAGACGCCGTCGGTCGCCGGAAAATTCGAAATCCGCAACTTCGAAACCGATTATTTCCCCTCCTCCGGATTCGTCACGACGCCGACTTTGGCGATCTTCGCGCGCTGCACGGCGTCCATCACGTCGATCAGCTTCTGCACGGGCAATTCCTTGTGGGAACGAATCACCACCGCGACGTCAGGGCGAGTCGCTTTCATGGCCATGAGGTCGTGTTCGAGCCGCGGGAGGTCGGTGGGTTCGCTGTTGAATTGGATCAGTCCTTCGCGATTGATGGAAATCGACTGCACGGCGGTGGGATCGATGGCGTGTTTGGCCGCCTCGCTCGTGGGGATGACGAGTTCGACGCTGTTTTCCATGAGCGGCGTGGTGATCATGAAAATGATGAGCAGCACGAAGGCAAGGTCGAGCAAGGGCGTGACGTTCAACTCGCTCAGGGTGTGGAGCGTGTGGCGGTCGGAGAAGCGGCGCATGGCTTACTTCCAGGAACGATCGCGAGCGCCGTGCTCGACGAATTGATGCTCAAACTCGGAGCCCAGCTCGGCGGCGAAATTGTCGAGTTCCACGATGGTGGCGCGGATTGTCGTGACGAGGTAATTATAACCAAACATGGCCGGGATGGCGACGAGCAAGCCGGTGACGGTCGTGATGAGGGCGGCGCTCACGCCGGGCGCCATGGCGGCGAGATTGGCGGAACCGGATGCGGCGACGCCGCTGAAGGTCTCCATCACCCCCCAGACGGTGCCGAGCAGGCCGAGGAAGGGCGCGCCGCTCACCGCCGTGGCGAGGAGGATCATCTGCGATTCGAGCTTGAGCGCGGTCTCGCCGACGGCGCGCTCCATGGCAGAGCTGACGACGCGCATCTGGGCGGGGGATATTTTCGTGGCGGCGTCGAGGCGCCCGCGGAAGGTTTCGTCAACTTCGGCGGAGCCGAGAAGCTGGTAGGTGAGCTCCTTGCAGCCAGCCTTATATACGGCAAAAACGGGCGCGCCATCAAAGCGCGCGCGGTCGGTGTAGATGCGCAGGGGCTGACGATCGGTGCGAAAGAGTTCGAGGAATTGGTCGCGCCGCTGTTGGGCGTGGCGAATGACGCGGAACTTCGTGACCATGACCGACCAACTGAAGATCGACGCGATGAAAAGCAGCAAGAGGATGGTCTTGCCCGGCAGCGTCGACATCTCGAAGGCGTACACGAGCCCGCCGTCGGAGGCTGCGAGGAAGAGATTCGGGAAGAGCGTTGCCGCCATGAGCAGAGCATTGCTCTAGTGAAAGACGGGGCGGGCCACAAAGATAAAAGAGGATTTCGCAAGGAAGAGATGAGACTCACTCCGCGGGGACGGATGGGACGGATGGAAGTCGAAGGTTGCACGTGGCTTCGCGGAAATCTTCGGCTACGTTGCGCGGCGCTGCCTCTGGGCCGCAAGACTCCGTGTCCATGAAATCCCTGCTTTCCGCTCTTGCTCTCGCCGTCGCGCTGCTGGCTGCTTCCGTAGCCAGCGGCGGCGACGAGAATCGCTACGACCTCCTGAGCAGGATGCTTGTGCCCTTCCTCGACGTGGTCGTGAAAACGACGACCCATCCAAACCGTGCGATGCAACTGACCGCTTCGCTGGAGCAGTTGACTGGCGTCCCACCCGCCCTCATCGGCAGCAAAGCCGAGCTGGCGGTGGAGTATCCCGACAAGGTCCGCCTGCATGGGCCGATCCTGGGGGAGGATGTGACGGTGTGCCGTCACGGGCAGGAGGTCTGGGCCTACCCGGGGAGCAAGATCACGCCGCTGCTCGAGGCGGCGGGAAAGAAGAAAAAACTGCCGAAGCTCGATCCGAAATTCCAACTCGAATCCTTTTCTCTCCCGATCCCGGAAAAGCAGCTCGTGTTTCTGCCGGCGCTGTTTCAGATCAAGGACGTCGGCTCCGAGCCACTGGGCGGGGAACCGTGCCGTGTGCTCGATCTCTTTCTCATGCCGGAGCTGGTCAAGGCGCTGAAATCCCCTGGGTGGGCGGCGCGGGTCTGGGTGCGGCCCGATGCCCGGCCGGAGCGCCTTTCCGTGGCCAAGCCAGGCTGGAATATCGTGGTGCGCTTCGAACAGGTGGAGTTTTCACCTTCGCTCCCCGAGGGTACGTGGCGGCCCACGCCGGAACAAGCCGGCGACGTCATTGCGCTCGATCCGGCGCACTACGAGCAATTGCTCCAGACCCTCGTGCAGTAGTGGCAGTTAACGGCCCCGGGCGCGGTAATCGCTTGGCCGCCATCCGACCCATTTTTTGAACGTGGTCGAGAAGACGAACGGGTTGGCGTATCCGACCTCGCTGGCGATGGTTTCGATTTTGTCGTCGGTGGTCGCGAGCAATTTCGCGGCGTGGCGCAGGCGCAGGAAGATGACGTGATGCATCGGGCTGCGGCCCAGTTCGCGACGGCAGAGGCGGCGCAAATGCTCGGTGCTGAGATGGCAGTGTCGCGCGAGGCGGTCGAGCGACCACGGCTCGCCAAGCCGCGTGGCCACGTGTTCCCAGAGATGCCCGAGCCGGTCGTCGGTCTGCCACGGGCGGGCAAAGCGGGTCACATAGGTGTGGATGAGTTCCGTCCACAGGGGCACCGCCATGGGGGCCGTCTGGCTTTGCATCTCGGCGAAGAGGCCGTGGACCGCCGAGCGCAGCGGGAGGGGATCGAAACGGGCGAGCGCCGGTGAGGAGGCGGAGATAATCGGCTTTTGCTCGGGGGGCTGCTGATAGCGCACCCAGGTAAATTCCCAGCGCAGCCCCTTGATCGCCCGGAAGGCGAGGAGCGCATGAGGCGGCGCCAGGCAGGCCCAGCCTTCCCGGCAGACCTGCCAGCGGCCATCGAGCAGGATCTGGCCGCTCCCGGCGGAACACGAGAGCATGTAGGTCCCGCTCAGATCGAGGCGCACCATCTCATAGGGCACTGCGGCATCCGCCACGCCGACATGCGCAATGTGATGGAGCGCGAGCGCGGGACATTCCTGGGCGCGGACCTTCCATTCATGGGTGTCCGTGCCGACGGTGTGCGTCTCCGCGAGCTGGGAGGGGAGGGGCATTGGGTGATTTCTGGAATGAGTCGGGGCTCTGGCGATGACGGTCCATGCCCGTCGGGAGGTGGCAGGGCCGACGGGCATGGACCGCCGCTACAGACCTACGGGTTGCGCGTCAATCGCCGTCTTGCGAGTGGGGCCATGTGGTTCGCCGATAGGCGGTCGTGTTTTTCGGACATGGCAACTTGCCTGTGAGGCGTATCATCTGGTGGTTGTCTCCCTGCCCGTCGGGCGCGCCGCCGCTCCCTGCCCCCCGAAACACTCACCTCCATGAAACGTCTGCTCACTTTTCTCCTGCTCTGCGTTCTCGCCGTCACCGGGCGAGCCGAACCGCTGCGTGTTTTCATTCGCGGCGGCAAGAAAACTCACGGTCCGAATGCGCATGAGCATGAGCGCTTTCTCAACGACTGGAAGAAACTGCTCGCGGAACGGGGCATGAAGACGGACGGCGCGCTCGACTGGCCGACGACTGAGCAATTCAAGAATACCGATGTCGTCATTGTGCACGCGCAGTCCGGCGGCGATGCCACCGCGGAACAGAAGGCGAATCTCGCGGAATTCACGAAGCGTGGTGGTGGCCTGGTCGTGATTCACGCCGCGGCGGTGAGCAACGATCCGGCGTGGTGGAAATCGATGGTCGGCGGCTCGTGGGTGCCGAATGTGACGAAATTCAAGGAAGGCCCGATGGATCTCTACTTTACAGAAAACCAGCGGCTGGGCGGCGGACACCCGATCACGCAGGGCGCGTCCAACTTCCACCTCGACGACGAGATTTACTACGACATGGATCTGGCCCCGGAAATCCGCGTTCTCGCCACCGCCTACACGCCGAAGGTGCGCGAAGGCAGGAAAGTGGCCGAGGGCGGCAAGGCCAATATTTACGATATCCAGCCGCAGATGTGGACGTATGAGAAAGACAAGTACCGCGCGGTGGTCTGTATTCCCGGCCATCTTTACGATACATTCTCGCTGCCCAATTTCCGGGCGATTCTCCTGCGCAGCATCGCGTGGGCCGGGCAGCGCGCCAACATTGACGAGTATTGCCAGCGCGAGGAAATAGCGGCGCTCACGTATCCGCCGGGCGGCCCGCAACGGCCGGAGGACACGCTCAAGACGCTGGAGATCCACCCGGATTTTAGATTGAAGCTCGTCGCTTCCGAACCGCTGATCACGAAGCCGATGAACTTCGACTGGGATCCCAAGGGGCGGCTCTGGGTCGCGGAGACGCCTGAGTATCCGAATGGCCGGCGCGGGATGCGTCCCGACTATCGCGGCAAGGAGTGGCTGGATCACGGCGGCATCGACCCTGAGCCTGGACCGCAGGAGCGCAAGGCCATCGACAAGATCAGCATTCTGACAGACACCGACGGTGATGGGGTCATGGACAAAAAGGAGATCTTTTACGAGGGCCTCGAACTCGTCACCGGGTTCGTCTTTTACAAGGACGGAGTGATCGTTACGCAAGCGCCGGACATCCTGTGGCTGCGCGACACCGATGGAGACGGGAAGGCCGATAAAGTGGAAAAGCTCTACACAGGCCTCGGCACCCAGGATACGCACGCCGTCATCAATAACCCGCGCTGGGGATGGGACGGCTGGATTTACGCGACCCATGGTTACAGCGCTTCCGACAAGGTCCTGAATGCCAAGGGCGAGCCGATGCCGAAGATCGGTAGCGGCGTTGTGCGCTTCAAGCCGGACGGGTCCGCCATCGAGCAGTATTCGAGCAAGGGCGGCAACACGTGGGGTCTCGAGATCACGGGCGATAATCGCGTCATGTGGACACAGCCGACGAGCGGCACGGTCCTGAATCATACCGTACTGCCGGAATACGCGCTTGCGCGCGGGAAAATCGGCAACACCGCGAGTTTCAACAACGTGATCGCTTCGCCCAAGACATTTCCGGCGATGTCCTGGGATCAGCAAGCGTATCGGCAAATCGATCATGTCGGCGATTTCACCGCTGCTGCGGGGTGCGTGATCTACGACGGCGGAACGTGGCCCACGGAGTACAACGGCGACTATTTTGTCACGGAACCCACGATCAATATCATCCACCATTCGCGGCTAAAGCCGGTTGGTTCCAGCTACTCTGGCTACAAATTGCCCGGGCGGGAAGAGACGGAGTTTATCCGCAGCAAGGATATGTGGTGGCGGCCGATCGAGGTTCGCGTCGGTCCGGATGGCGCGGTTTATGTGGGCGATTTCTATAATCAGGCCGTGATTCACAACGACACGCGTGGTCCCGATCACAACAAGGTCAATGCGGCCGTGCGCCCGGATCGCGATCACTATTTCGGCCGCATCTGGCGTCTCGATCACAAAGACGCGCAGAAGATTACCGTACCCGACCTGTCGAAGGCGGGGGTTGCGGAGTTGGCCGCGGCGCTGGCACATCCGAATCGCGTGGTCCGGATGACGGCGAGCCGGCTCCTGGTGGAGAAGGTGACCGATACTCCGGCAGGAAAGGCCCCGGCCCTCTCGAGCAAAGAAGCGGCGGCAGCTATCCAGCCTCTGCTGGCCAGCCCGAGCGTCGAGACTCGCATTGCGGCGTTGTGGACTCTTCGAGCGATAGGAAGTGTCAACCTGGACGAAGTCGTCCTCATTGCGCTCAAGGACTCCGATGCCTCGGTGCGGCGTAACGCCGCCCTTGTTCTCGAGGCCGGCGGAACGTCCACCGCCACGGTTGCCGGCTTGGTGGAAACTCTGACGGACCCCGATGCTTCCGTTCGCATCGCTGGAATGCGGGCGCTCGCCGCCGGTGGAGTGGCGGATGCCACGGGCCGTGCGGTGGTCGCGGCCTGGCCGAAACTGGACGACGACTTTCAGCGCAGCGCGGCCATCGGCGTCGCGATCAAGAATACCGCGGCCAGCCTCGTTGCCGCGCTGGACAGCGGTGAGCCGAGGTCGTTTGCGCCGCTGGTTGGCGCGCTGGCACAAGGAATCGGTGAGAAAAACGACACGGCGGCAGCCGGGAAGCTCGTGGTGTCTCTCGCGGACAAGCCGGCGAGCGCCGATGCGCTCAAACGCACCATTCTCGACACGCTCGGCAAGGATCTCAAAGACACACCCGAGATGACGCCGGAACTTTCCGCATCGCTGGAAAAACTCCTCGCCAGTGGCGCGAGTGGCAGCGCATTGCCGCTCGCCGCGAAGTGGGACAAAGCGGGGACGCTCAAGGCGGCAATTGACCGTCTGGCCAGGGATTTGTTCGCCACGGTCGCGAAAGGCAACGATGCGGAATGCCTCACCGCGGCGCAGGCGCTGCTCGGTTTGCGCCGAACGCACAACGAAGTATTTCCCGCGCTGGGAGAAGTGCTTGCGAGGCCCAATTTTCCGCCGACCGGCAAGCGGGAGCTCATCGTCTCAATGGGAGAGACGGGTGATTCCAGCGCCGGCGGCGTGATTGTGGGCGTCTTCGCCAAGCTCGATCCGACGGCCCAGACGGCCGCGTTCGATGCCCTGCTGCAGCGTCCGGAATGGACCCTGGCGTTGCTCGACGCCGCGCGCGACCACAAGACCGATCTGACGCCAATGGGGCCGGCCAACCTGGCGCGGCTGCGGACCCATCCGAACAAGGAAGTGGCCAGGCGTGCCAACGCGTTGCTCGACGAGATCTTCGGACCGGCGATGAAGGCGAAAAATGATGTCATCGCGAAACTGACGCCCGAGGTGGAAAAACCAGGCGACGCGGTCAAAGGCAAGGCCCTCTTCACCACGACCTGCGCGATCTGCCATAAGCTCGACAATCTCGGCGCGGATATTGGGCCTGCGCTGACCGGCATGGGGGCGCACGGACCCGCGGAGTTACTCGTGGCTATCGTCGATCCGAATCGCGAGGTGGATCCCAGTTTTTCCGCATGGAACATCGAGACCAGGAGCGGACAGATTTACGCCGGCATCATTGCGCGCGAAAACCCAGCGTCCATCATGCTGAAAAGCCTTGCCGGGGTCCAGGAGGTCAAGGTGAGCGACATCAAGAGCCGCGTGAATACCGGCCGCTCGCTCATGCCCGAAGGCTTTGAAGGACTCGGCGCGGAGGGCCTGCGCGATATTCTCGCATTCATCTGCGGGGCCGATGGACAGCGCTTCCGCGTGGTCGATTTGAAGTCCGCCTTCACCGCGGATACGCGCCAGGGGCTCTATGCCTCGCAAGCCAGCGCCGGGGACACTATTCCGTTCAAAAAGTTTGGCACTGTGAGCTTCGAAGGCGTTCCATTTTCCATCGTGGATCCAGCGAAGAACCCGAGCGGCAACAATGTCATTGTGCTGAAGGGCGGGCCCGCGAGGTCCTTTTCGAAATCGCTTCCGCAGCGCGTCGAAGCACGGGTCGGTGGCTTTCGCGCGAACCGCCTGCATTTTCTCGGGGGCGTCACGGGGTGGGGCTTCAATGGGCAGGGCACGCCGGATGACGTCTTGAAAGTTACGGTGACCTATTCCGATGGACAGAACGAAGTGATTGTCTGCCAAAACGGTGTTGAGTTTGCCGATTACCGCCCGCGAGTAGACGTGCCGGGATCGAAGTTCGCCGACCTCGTCAGCGCCCATCAACTCCGATTCTTCAGCAAACCATTGAAACGCACGGCGCCAATCGAAAAGATCGCGCTCGAATCGTTCGATACCAACGCCGCGCCGACCACGGTGGCGATTACCGCGGAGTTGGCCGATCCGAATGCACCGCCGCTTCCGAAAGTTTCGGACGTGGCGCCAAAGGGCGTGACGCCCGCCCCGACCGTGCCGGCAACTGCCAGGGCGAGCGACGACTCGGGTTTCGTTCCGCAATTCAACGACGCGGTGCCGCAGCCTCCGGTCACCCGGCCCGCAAACGGGCCCCGGGTGCTTCTCGTGGGTGGAGGATCATCGCATGATTTCGTGAAATTCTTTGGCGCCTCGGATAAAGCCACGCTCACCCCAAACGTCGGATGGGTGGATTTCACGCAAAACGCGAATGGGGTCCCCGCGATCCTCGACCGGGTGGATGTGCTCGTGTGGAGCGCGAACCAACCGGTGAGCGCCGCGACCTGCAAGGCGCTCATCGATTACGCGAATTCCGGCAAGGGGATCGTCGCCCTGCATCCGGGTACCTGGTATGCGTGGAAGAATTTCCCCGAATGGAATCTCCAGGTGGTCGGAGGGGGAACACGCGGCCACGACAAACTCGGCCCCTACCCCGTGAAGGTGACCAATCCCACTCATCCCGTGACCAAGGGGGTGACCGCGAGTTTCGAAATCACCGACGAGCTCTACAACTACAACGCCGACCCGGCGGCCACGCCGATCGAAGTCCTCGTCGAGGCGACGAGTCCGAACACGGGCAAGACCTTTCCCCAGGTATTCGTGGTGAAGCACTCGAAGTCGCGCATCGTCGGGCTCACCCTCGGTCACGACGCCCGGGCGCACGATCTGCCCGAATACCAGGCGTTGCTGCGCAATGCCGTAAATTGGGTGAGCGGGAAATAGCGTCCGGGTGATTTGGGCCGGAGGCGTTCTTGTCGAGTCGGACAATCTCTCTCCGCAAGTCGCTGCCCCCTTGCCCTTCGGGCCGGGCCGGGCCCTACACACGGGTTCGTGAAGATTGCGCTCTTCCGGCATATCCTCGCGCCGTAGCTTGGCCGCATGAGATTCTTATTGAGCAACGATGACGGGATCGACGCCCCGGGTTTGGCAGCGCTCCTCGCCGTGGCAAACGCGCACGGTGAATCTGTCGTCGTAGCTCCCGACGGTCCGCAATCGGGAGTGAGTCACCGCGTGACGTATGAGGGGGCGCTGCGAGTGGAGACCCGTTCCCCAGGGCGCTTTGCGGTCTCTGGAACGCCCGCGGATTGCGCTCGCGTTGGGCTCCATCGGCTTGTGCCGGACGCAAAATGGGTGCTGAGCGGGATCAACCAAGGCGGCAATCTTGGGGCCGATGTCTACTATTCAGGGACCGTAGCGGCAGTGCGGGAAGCCGTCCTGCATGGCTGGCCGGGAATTGCCATCTCGCAGTATCATCGCAAAGATATGGCTATCGATTGGGACTTTGCCGCGAAACTGGCGGCCCGGGTGCTGGAGGAGTTGCTGCCTCGTCCGATCGAAGCGGGACTGTTTTACAACGTGAATCTCCCCCACTTGCTGGCCGAGGACGCTGAACCGGAAATTGTTTTCTGCCCGCTCGATCCGCTTCCCCTGCCTCTGAGCTATCGGCACGAGGAGAACGGCGAATGGCATTACAATGGCGACTATCACGGTCGCTCCCGGACACCAGGCGCGGATGTCGATGTCTGCTTCCGGGGGGCGATCGCGGTGACGGCGATGCGGCTATTCTAGATGGTCCGGAGCACGGAACTCACGGTCATTCCCGAAACAGACGAAATCGCGGAACCCGGGTGCGTGGGTGGCCGAGGACGCTCTCGGTGAAGTCACGCGTGTTGAAGAAAACCAGCGCGAGGAGCGCGATGGCGCCCATGATCCCGAGCGTAAGCCCCGCGGCGAGTGCGCGATTGGAGCCGGGGACAAATATATGTGCGGCGAGCGGCCACCGCGCGATGATGAACCCGCAAACGACCGGCGCCGCCAGCAGCGTGGTGTAGGTCATCTGGATGTTCATGCAGCGGGCCAGGACTGATGCGTCCGGTCGGGCGCGCAGCCGTCCGACCAGGAGAAATCCAGCCGCCCAGCAGATGTTGATCGGCGGCAGGGTCGTTCCGGTGAGAACCCAAAATTCGGGCTTCGACAGGCAGGAACGGACGATTTGGAGAAAGGACACTGTGGAAAATTGAAGGCGCAAGGCGAGGCACGATTTCCGAGAGCGCCCGAAGTGTCAGGCGTAATTCGCAAGGGCCGCCGCGCGTCACCAGAATGTCACAATCCCGGTTTCGCCACTGGAGTCGAGCCTCGCTTATTCAAGACGCCCATATGCATCTCTTGGCAGACATCACCGCCCCAACGACACTTACCTGGATTTTCCTCGTTATCGCGCTCGCGCTCGCGTTCGGCTTCGAATTCGTCAACGGCTTTCACGACACCGCAAACGCTGTCGCAACCGTCATTTACACCAATACGCTCAAGCCGACGGTGGCGGTCATTTGGTCGGGCCTTTGCAATCTCGTGGGAGTGCTGTGTTCGTCGGGGCTCGTCGCGTTTACGATCGTCTCCCTGCTGCCGGTGGAACTGGTGCTGAATGTGGGCTCCGGGTCGGGTTTCGCCATGGTATTCGCGCTTTTGATTTCTGCGATCGTGTGGAACCTGGGCACCTGGTATCTCGGCCTCCCGGCGTCGAGTTCCCACACCCTGATCGGTTCGATCATCGGTGTGGGGTTGGCCAATTCGATGCTCAGCGGCCATGCCTTTAGCGAGGGCGTTAACTGGGCCGAAGCCCAGAAGATCGGGATGTCCCTGCTGATTTCGCCGGTGTTTGGGTTCGTCTGGGCGGCGGTGCTGCTGCTGGTTTTGAAGCTGCTCGTGCCCAAGCCGGAACTCTTCGTCGAACCGGACAAGGGCAAGGCGCCACCGATGTGGATTCGGTTTATTCTTTTCACCACCTGCGGCTTGGTGAGCTTTTTTCATGGCTCCAATGACGGCCAGAAAGGCATGGGTCTCGTGATGCTGATTCTCGTCGGCATCCTGCCCGGAATGTACGCGTTGAAGATGAGCGAATCGCCGGCAGACATCCGCACGCTGGTCGCGGAAGCGCACGAAGCGGCCGTCGTGTTTGAGAAAAAGGCCGCGGGGACCACGCTGGATGAAAAGGCGGCTGCGGAAGAACTCAGCGCCTACCTCAAGCCGGCCGGTAAGATGAGCGAGAAGATCTTCGCGGGTCTGTCCACGCTGAGCAAAGGCATCGAAACGCAGGTCGGTGCGATTCAGACTTTCAACGAACTGTCCGAAGAAGCGCGCCGCGCCGTGCGGAGCCAGATCTATCTCGTGGCTGGCACGATCGGGAAGCTGGGCAAGGGCAACAAACTCGGCGATGACACGGAAAAGAAAACTGCGACCTCCTTTAAAACGGCGCTCGATGGAGTGACAAAATTCGTTCCTCCCTGGGTGAAAGTTGCCATTGCCGTGGCGCTCGGCTGCGGCACCACGGTCGGCTGGAAGCGCATCGTAGTCACAGTCGGTGAAAAGATCGGCAAATCGCATCTCACCTACGCGCAGGGCGCCTCGGCGGAAATCGTGGCGGCGTCCACCATCGCGGCAGCGGATCTCCTGGGATTGCCCGTCAGCACGACGCACGTCCTCTCGTCGGGCATCGCCGGCACCATGGCGGCGAACAAATCCGGCCTGCAGGCCCAGACTTTGCGAAACATCCTGCTCGCCTGGGTGCTCACCCTGCCGGTATGCATCTTCCTTGGATCGGTGCTGTTCGCCTTCGGCAACTACGTGATCCTGAATATTTTTGGCATGAAGTAATTTGCGGCGGAGAGAAGAGAGGTGCCAGAGAATCACGCGAATGCCCCCCTGCATGCATGTGATTCGTGTGATCTGCTGGGCTTTCTCCCGCTCCCTGTTCTTGTTTCGGAAACCAATCTCCGGAGTCCAGAACGAGCCCGCTTCAGAAATGTTCGAAACTGCCGCTTCGCTCTCGGGTCTTCCTGTGGTAGAGCACAGCTATGGCCACGTACGTTTACGAAACCGTCCCACAGAAAAAAGGTCAGAAACCCCGGCGCTTTGAGTTTGTCCAGAAGATGACCGATCCGGCGCTCACGCACGACCCCGAGAGTGGGCTTCCCGTGAGGCGAGTGATTGTGGCCGGCGCGGGCTACGTGACGCGTGGCACCAGCATCCTCTCGATGAACAACCCGCGGAAGGGCAAATAGGGAGCTTTCTGGATTAAGGTTCCGTGTCGGAGCGGCCTTCGCACGCTGCAGTTCAAGCTCGGATGGCACAGCTTCTGGTTCCGGATTCCGTGACCGAGCCGCGTTCACGTAACGAAACGCAACCAGAAACTAGAAATCTTCTCCCGCATCTTCCCCAGCCGCATCGAGCGTGCGTCGTTCCCGTCTCGTCGGTCGGCCGGCGCCTTTGGGGCGGAGACCGAGGGGGATGAGATTTAGTTCGCGGCGCTTCTCGTATTCTTCCTGCGGAATCAGGTCTTCGGCGAATCGCGGCACCAGCTTCGCCGCGACGCGCGACTTGGGCGCGGCGAGAAAGCGGACGGTGCGGATCATCAGGCCGACTCGCGCGGCGATCCATTCTCCGGGCTTCGGTTCATGCGCGGGCTTGGTGCGTTCGTCCTTTGACGATCGCGCGGACCATCTGGGAGCATACAACGGTTGGGCAAGGTTGGTTGGCGCGGGCATTGGCCATGGGCAGCGCGGCGAACGTGAGCCAGCAGGTTCGACGGCAAAATGGACAGCCCCAACTGCCCGGCGTGTCACCGGCTCTGCTACGATGGGCGCGCTCTGTCAAGATATGTTGCCTGACCCCTTTGATGGTCGAAACCTCAGTTGGCAGAAACGGCAAGCCGATACCGTTTCCTAAGAGAATTCCCTATGATCCGCAGTGGACGGACGGCAATTTTGGTGACTTGCCAAATTTGATGCTTAAGTTAAAGCGTGATCCATCGGTTAAGTGATATGTTCTTCAGAATGCTCATTGTTCTGATGGTGATCCGCTTGTCACCAGTCGGACAGATAGAAGCGTCCGACGATGGACGCGCGAGGCTCATCGCGCAGTTGGATGCTACGGGCATCGACGCGAGATGGTCCGAAGCAGAGCACGGGTTTATCGTAGGTGTCCGCGGAATCCGTGATGTCGGGCGTCGAGAGGCGAAGCTTGTGCAAGAGTTGAAATCGTATGGTCGTATTACCGAGCTTATTGCCACTGTTGGGCCCAAATGCCCGCGAGCGGAGTTTTTCGAAAGCTTGGGCAAAATGCCGGATGTGTCATATCTCGGTATGGCCTTTGTTTCGGATGAGCGAGTTTTGTTAGGGGCGTTGAAAGCATGCCCCAATGTGCTCGGTTGCGAACTTTTGGACGTCTCGTTTCGGCTAAAAGCAATTCCAGCCCTTGTAAAGTGTAAAACGTTGATTTGCGATATGCAATTCGACGATGCAGCTCTTCAGAGCCTATTGAAAATGAAGCGATTGGAAACGCTGCATATTCGACTGGCCGAGGGAGCGACCGTGAGCGGCGTTACGCGATTGAAGGAGATCTCTACGCTGATTGATCTAGTTTTGACCGAACCGCCTCCTAGGAAGCCAGATCCGGCGTTTAGAGGGGAAGTGATTCGCGAAATGGAACCCACGGTAAAAGTCGTTTTCGCACCGTGAAATATTCTGTTTGTAATGGAAATGGGGTCAGGCATGAATGGCGCTAAGATAAGGCCGGTTTTCAGTGTACGCACACGGCACGAAACGTCCCAAAGCGCTCTTATCTAAGCGCCATTCGGGTCAGGCATCATATCTTGGTGCGCCCGCACCAAGATATGATGCCTGACCCATTTGCCCGCGATGCCATTTGGTATAAGAAAAGCCCAGCAATGAACTATTTACGATATCTGCTTTTGTTAGGCGTGCTTAGTGGTTGCTGCACTGGCTCACTTCATCCTGGATTGTCTGAACCGAACCCGTCGGCGGAAAAATCAACATTGATCTCTATCCAACCTCCGCACGCCAAGGCATGGAAATACTGGATCGGTACTGACGAAGAGGTTGTGGCTATCCTCAAGTTGGAACGGGCCGTCCCGAATAATGGAATGTCCTTTTCGGATTTTCGGTTGTGGCTTGAGAGGCATCCGGGTCTTCGAGTCGCGTGGCGCGATGGCGCTGAACCAATTACCTCGTATCCAGATGAGCGGACGATAAAGCGTATCGTTCAACTAGCCAAACAGAGCGGCGTCGATATTCAACTCATATCTACGATAGTCGAATAAAGGATCTTTGATCGTCAAGACGCCCCGGCTCAGCCCGATGGCTTGGGCGTCGCGGTCACCCTGGGCATTGAGACCTCTGCGGTGGACCCGGAGTGGACTGCCTCGATAAAACTCAGGCGTTCCCGAGCCTTCTTCCCCAAGCCGCGCGAGATGCGATCCCACAAGCCCAAATCACGCCACCGAGCAAAGTAACCGACTGGAATTTCCTGGAGGATATTAGCACGTCAGGGCGCGGCAATCGCCGGGGAGAGACCTTCCTGGACGACGATGACCGGCGCCATTTCCTGAAGACCTTGGGCGAAGATATGATGCCTGACCCCTGCTCCCACGTTTCCATCTGTCCCATCGCAACCGACTGTTTTCGCTACGTCCGACTGCCGAATGACAAGGTCAACTCGGCGCTTCCGAATCTCGTCCCCGATGCTCTTTGAAACCTTCTCCCAATTCTTCCCCCGCCGCGTCGAGTGTGCGCCGTTCGCGCTTCGTTGGGCGGCCCGCTCCCTTCGGGCGGAGGCCGAGGGGGATGAGATTTGGTTCGCGGCGCTTTTCGTATTCTTCCGGCGGAGTCAGGTCTTCGGCGAATTGCGGCACCAGTTTCGCCGCGACGCGCGACTTGGGCGCGGCGAGAAAGCGAACGGTGCGGATCATCAGGCCGACTCGCGCGGCGATCAATTCGCCGGGTTTCGGTTCATGCGCGGGCTTGGTGCGTTCGTCCTTTACCTTGACGTGGCCGCCCTTGATGGCAGTGGCGGCGAGCGAACGCGTCTTGTAGATGCGCACGGCCCAGAGCCATTGATCGAGCCGCATCGGTCCGATCAACTCTTGGCGGCGAAACAGAAGAGATGCTTCGCCCCACGGACGAAGATCCGGCCGTCGCTGATCGCCGGGGAGGAAAAGCAGGGCTCTCCGATGGAGTTACGCGACACGACTTCGAAAGTCGGTCCCGGCTTGATGACCGTGGTCGCCCCGTCATCGGTCGTGCAATAGACAAGCCCATTTGCCGAGACGATCGACGAGTGCGCATGTGGGCCGACTCGCTCGTTCCAGTACTGCTCGCCCGTCGCGGCGTGGAAGCAACTGGCGATGCCGCTGTCGCTGACGATGACGAAATAGTCGCCCTCCGAAATCGGCGAGGGGACGTAGGACACGCCCTTGTTGGTGCGCCACACGATCTTCGTCTCGGTAATGTTGCCCTGCCCGTCTGGTTTCACTCCCAGGATATGATGATCGGGATACCCGCCCGTGACGAAGAGCATGTCGTGCTTCGGATTGTAAACGACCGAGGCCACAAACTGCTCCGTGGGCCCATCGATGATCCAGTGGCGCTGGCCGTTGCGCGGATCATAGCTCGCCACGCACTTGCTGCCCGAGAGGATCATCTGCGTGCGGCCCGCGAGATCACGGATAAGAGGCGTGCAATAGCTGCGCGTCTTGTTTTCGCGGTCGATCTTCCAGAGCGTCGCGCCGTCTTTGCGCGCCAGGGCCGCGATCCAGGCGTCACCGTCGTGGTCCCCGTTGATGATCACCTTGTCTTCGAAAATCACCGGCGAACTGGAGAACCCATGAACGCTGGTGAAGCGGCCCGGACGGACCAACCACAATTGGTTGCCGTCGAGATCGTAGGCAGCGACGACCGCGTCGAGGCCATCGAGGTAGCTGATGTAAATGCGCTCGCCGTCCGTCGCGGGTGTGCTGGAGGCAAAGCTGTTTTCACGATGTTTCCGCTCGAGCGGCGTCTTGAGCACCGTCCGGCGCCAAAGTTCCTTGCCCGAGTCGCGGTCGAGGCAGAGCAGGACGCGCTCTTGCGTGTCGGTCAGAGCCGTGGAGATGAAGATGCGTTTGCCCAGGACGATTGGAGAAGAGTGACCGTCACCGGGGATCTCCACGTTCCACTGGACGCCCTCGCTCTTCGCCACATCCCACCGGACTGGCACCTTCTTTTCCACGCTCGTGCCGTCGCCGCGCGGGCCGCGCCAGCCCGGCCAATTCTCCGAAAGAGCATGAGAAATCGTGAGGAGCCAGACGCTGGTGACGGTGAGAGCTGCGAGTTTTGGGAGGCGCATGGGTGTGGAAAGTAAACTGCTATCCTTCGGAAGACCAATGCCGGCTGTCGGGCTTAGGGGTGATGAACGTTCTATTTCACGCGGGCCTTGGCATAGCCGGGCTTAATAACGTCGTAGATCAGCTTGATACGGTCATCCCACGAGATGAACGCGCTCTTGATGGCGTTGAGAGTGATTTTTTCGAAATCCGCCACGCCCAGGCCGAAAGTGTCGACGGCGATTTGGAACTCCTTGGTCATGGAGGTGTCGCTCATCAACCGGTCATCGGTATTCAGCGTCACACGGAAGCCTCGCTCGTAATACAGCTTGAACGGATGCTGGGCGAGCGACTTGACCGAGCCGGTATGGACGTTGCTCGATAGGCACATCTCGAGCGGGATGCGGCGGTCGAGGATGTATTGCGCCAGGGAACCCATCTTCACGATCTTGCCGTCGAGGATGGTCATGCCGTCGGTCAGACGGGTGGCGTGGCCAAGGCGATGAGCGCCGCAGAGCTGGAGCGCCTGCCAGATCGAAGCGATGCCAAAGGCCTCGCCCGCGTGCAGGGTGCTGTAGAAGTTTGCGGCCTGGATCGCCCGGAAGGCCTCGACGTGTTTCTTCGGCGGAAAGCCAGCCTCCTCCCCGGCGAGATCGAAGCCCACCACGCCGCGGTAGCGGAAGTCGATCGCCATCTCTGCCCATTCGAGCGAGTCGGTCTCATTGCGCATGGCGCAGATGATGAGCCCCCAGCGCACGCCGTATTTCTGTTCGCCGCGATGAAATCCATCCAGGGCCGCCTGCACGACGGCTTCCGGGGTCAGCCCGAGCTGGGTGTGAAAACATGGCGCAAAGCGGCTTTCCGCATACACCACGCCATCGTGATACATGTCCTCGATGAACTCGAAGGCGACGCGCTCGATCGCGTCGCGGGTTTGCATCACGGCGATGGTGTGGGCGAATCCCTCGAGATACTCGGGGAGGCTGCCCTTGTTGGCTCCGCGATGAAACCACTGTCCGAGCTCGACCGGATTGTCGGTCGGCAAACCGCCATAGTTACAAGCGCTCGCCAGAGAAATCACCGTGGCGGGGCGCAACCCTCCGTCGAGATGTTCGTGCAGGAGAACCTTCGGGAGAGCGAGCAGATCAAGCGGCATGGGGGAATGTGGCAGAAGAACGGGTCATTCCGCAAATTGATCTGTGCGCAAATGATTGCCGGGACGGCCCCGCAACACCCCCAGGATTTCCGCCAGGACGCTCACCGCGATTTCCGCCGGCGAATCCGCCCCCACATCCAGGCCGATGGGTGCGAAGACGCGCGACAGATCCGCATCGCTCACCCCCCGGCCGCGCAGGTCATCGAAAACGCGCCGCACCTTGCGCACGCTGCCAATCATGCCGACATAACCCGCGCCCGGATGGGTCAGCGCGGCCAGGAGCGCGTCGCCGTCGATTTGAAAATTGCGGGAGACCATCACGAGGGCGTCTTCCCTGCGCCACGGGCGTGACGCGATGAACTCGGGCGCGGGTGTGCTGATCCGTTCGTGCGCGTTGCAGGACTCGAGCAGATCGAGGCGGTCGTCGAGGACCGTGATATGCCAGCCGCATTCCCGCGCCAGCCGGCATAGCGCCTGACCGCAATGCCCCGCGCCGACAATGACCAGCGCCTCTTTCACGAGTTGCGGCTCCAGTAGGACCGTCACTTCTCCGCCGCAGATCGCCCCGAACGATTCGGAACTCCCCTCATGCAGCAGATAGGTCTTCAGCAACGGCGCCCTGGCTTCAAGGGTGGACAGGGCATCCACGATGACCAGCGACTCAAACTTTCCGCCGCCGACCGTTCCGCTAATCCGCCCATCGGGAAAGATCAGCGCTTTCGCGCCGGGTTCACGCGGCACCGATCCGCGCGTCGCCGCCACGGTGGCCAGAACGCAGGGCTCGCGGCGCCCGCGCGCGGCGAGCAATTCGGCGAGCAAGGCGTCGGTCATGCACGGGCGATGGTCGCTTCGATTTGCCCGTAGGGTTCGTCGGTCGGGACGAACACTTCGTTGTGGTTCTCGCGGCCAAACGGCTGGAGGTTGATCAGCAGGCAGTGCTTGTTGGGCATGGCCAGGGTAATCTCGCTGATTTCCGGGCATGCCGCGAGCGCCGCGGCGCCCATCTCGTAGAGCGTGGTCTGCACCGAAGGGCTGTAATTTTCGGCAAAGGGTTTCAGCATCGCGGTGACGATCGCACCATTCGCCGCTTCGTAGTTCACCGGTTCGGCGGCCCAGCGCCATGTGGCCTCGAGCGAGGTGGCGAAGATGCGATCTTTGGTCTCCGGCAGGGTGGTGAACTCGCACCTGGGGTAACCTTCAAATCCCGAGCCCGTGCTTTTCAAGATGAGCAGATCGCGTATGCCCGACACCAGTTCCGGGCTGCCAGAAGCCAGTTCGAGCCGCACAAATGGTTGGGCGCTTTCCGCCTGGATGAAGCTGTGAGGATGCGCGTGACCATCGATCCGCATGCGGCCCCAGAGGCGCTCCGCGAGCTTGATGCGGACGCGTTGCACCTGCGGATGGCAGCGGAGGAAATGTTCGCCGAGAACGACCGCGAACCGCTCGCTTTCCCGCCCGAGGTGTTCGTGGGCGAGAACGTTCACCGTGTTTTTCATCGTGTCCGTGGCGACGACCTTAGAATTGTCGCCTTTCGGCTCGGTGTAGGAACTGTCGAAGTCGCCGCTGAGCGTCACCGCGACGTCGAGTTCCTTGATCGTATGGGTGGCGCCGTCCCGCAGGACTTTGAGCACCCGAACGCGCGATTTACCGTAACGATGATCGATCAGTTTGGTCTTCACAATTTCGCGAGGCAAAGGTCGATGACCTGCAGGAGATAATCCGCGTCGGCCTTGGTGAAGCACATCGGCGGTTTGATGCGCAGCACATTGCCGTAAAAGCCGCCTTTGCCGATGAGCAGACCGAGGTCCTTGGCCATTTCAAAGACTTGCAGCGTTTCCTCTTTGGCGGGCACTTTCGTGGCGCGATCCTTCACGAGTTCGACGCCGAGCATCAGACCCTTCCCGCGCACGTCGCCGATGATCGAATGTTTTTCCGCCATCTTGCGGAAGCCCGCGATGAGGTAGTTTCCGACCGTCAGCGAATTTGCCTGGAGCCCTTCGCGATCGATCACTTCGAGCACGGCCTTGCCCTGGGCGCAGACCACCGGATTTCCGCCAAAGGTATTGAAATGGATGCGCGTGGCCAGCGCCTGCGCAATCTGCGGGGTCGTGACGACGGCGCCGAGGGGGACGCCATTGCCGATGCCTTTGGCCATCGTGACGATATCCGGAATCACCCCTTGCGTTTGGAATCCCCAGTAATGGGTGCCGGTGCGTCCGAAGCCGGCCTGCACTTCATCCGCGATGCACAGGCCGCCCGCCGCACGCACATGCTCATAGGCGCGAGCGAGATAGCCATCGGGGAAGACGACCGTGCCTCCGACGCCCTGGATCGACTCGGCCACGAAGCCCGCGATCTTTCCCGGCGTGGCAAAATCGATCACGCTTTTCACGTCGTCCCCGTACTTGCGCCCGGCGTCGGGATCGCCCGCGTAAACCCCGCGGTACGGATCGGGAGCGATGGCGTGATGCACTCCGAAACTGTGGGGCACGTTGAACTTCCACGTGGAGTGGGACGTCAGCGCCATCCCGCTGGAGTTGCCGCCGTGGTAGCCGTTCCGCAAGGCGATGAGGTCGTAATTGCCGGTAAATGCGCGCGCCAGCAGCATCGCGAGGTCGTTCGCCTCGGAGCCCGAATTCACGAAGTAGCATACTTTCAGGTCCCCGGGCATCTTTGCCGCCAGGGCCTGCCCGTATTCCGCGACGTTGGGATGCAGATAGATCGTCGTCGTGTGTTGGAGGAGGGCATTTTGCTTTTGCACCGCGGCGAGCACGTGGGGATGGCAATGTCCGACGCTGACCGTGACGATGCCGGCAAAGGCGTCGAGATAGCGCCGGCCTTTTTCGTCGTAGAGATACTGCCCTTTGCCTTCCACGATCATGACCGGACGCTTGTAATAGGCGAAGATGGCCGGACTCAGAAACTCCTTGCGCATGGCCAGCACCTCTTCGGCGCTGGGCCCTTCGTACGGCTGCGGTTGGTGATCGAAAGGCGGAAGTTCGGGCGCGTTCATGTTTCTATTTAGCGGAAATCTTTCGAAGTGCGAGGTAGAGGATGAAGGCGACGGCGAACCCGATGAACCACGCATAGTCGTAGCTGGCGATGAGGGCGTGCGGAACCAGAGCCTTGTCGATCCACTTCACCTGGACGCAGAAGCCGGGAAGATTTGGCAACACCGCGAGGATGAGCGCCGCCAGTCCGACGAGACTGTAACCCCGAGTGTAGCAGTATTCGCCTTCGGGATCGTAGAGGGCCTCGAGGTTGAGCTTTGTGCGGCGAATGACGAAATAGTCGGCGATGAGAATCCCGGCAATCGGGCCGAGCAGCGCGCTGTAGCCCACCAGCCACGTGAAAATGTACCCACTCGGATCGGCGACCAGTCTCCAGGGCATGATGATCACGCCGATGATTCCGGTGATAT
>JBBRPL010000086.1:0-35988 GCA_038228205.1 Chthoniobacterales bacterium | reverse complement strand
CAGCCATTAGCCCCGGGTCGAGCGAGTCTGCGAGCGAACACCCGGGGTATCCACCCAACAGCGAACGCTCCATCCGTCCCGGCGAAGCCGCATCTCCGAGGGCGAGGGGAATGATGCGGCCAGGAGGCCGGGACGGATGGAGCTGCGCTGTTTTGGCAGGAACCCCGGGTGTTCGCTCGCAAGGCTCGCTCGACCCGGGGCTAATGGCTTTGACCCCTTCGGGGTCCTTTTTAGCGATGCGGTTGGTACTGTGCTGTTGGCATGCTGGGACATCCACTGGGTTCATTGCGGAGCGATGGGATTTCGTGGAAGGGTAACGACTTCCGTAGGGCGTCAGAGTTCCATTCCCGTTTTTAGGTTTAGGTTTAAAAATCAGACAGTTCAAACGTGCGGCCCGTCGAAGTCGAGTGCGGGGCTATCAACTATCCACTATCCACCACCCACTTCCCCCTAATCCTTCGGTGGTTCTTGCTTCGGCTCGACCGGCTCCGCGCGCCGCACTTCCATCTCTTCTTTCTCGCCGGGCTTTTTCTTGGGTTTCTTCTTCTCGTTGGCGTCGTCCTTGAAGACTTCGCGCAGGACTTTTCCGATGAGCGGCGCGGCGACGGTGCCGCCGTGCACATCGTCGCTGTTGCTCACTTCGCTCTCGTAAAGCGCGGCAAAAGCGTACTTCGGCTTATCCGCGGGCGCGAAGCCGGCGAACCATGCGGCGGTGCGCTCCTTGTTCTTCGGTCCCCATTGCGCGGTGCCGGTCTTGCCTGCGACCTTCACGTTCGGCACGGCCGCGCGGCCTGCGGTGCCCATGGCGCCGGAGACCACCTGGACGAGGCCGCGTTTCACTTCTTTCAAGATCTTCGGCTCGAAGTCCATTTGGGCGCGCGCCCGGACTCCATAAGCCGTGACGATCTTGCCATCGATGCTTTGCACCTGCTTGACCAGCCGCGTCTGGTAAAAGGTGCCGCCATTGCCGACGACACCCATGGATTGAGCCAGTTGCAGCGGCGTGCACAGGACGTCCCCCTGGCCGATGGAATAGTTGGCGAGATCCCCGCTGAGCATTTTCCGCCCGTGCACCTTTTCCATGAAAGTATCGTCGGGGATGCGGCCCTCGGCCTCAGCGGCCAGCGGAATACCGGTGCGGGCTCCGAACCCGAGCTTGAGCGACCAGTCGGCCATCTTGCGGCTGCCGGTCTTGATCCCGACTTGATAAAACCACGTGTCGCAGGACTGGGTGAGCGCGTCCGCGAAATTCAGCGAACCTGAATCGGTCTTCTTCCAGTTGCGGAAGACAATCCGACCGATCTCCATGGAGGACGGACAACTGAACTCGGAGTCCGTTTCGATCACGTGCTCTTCCATGGCGGAGATGCCCACGGCCACCTTGAAGGTGGAACCCGGCGGATACGCCGAGCGGAAAGCGCGCGGCAGGAGCGGGATCTGGGGGTCGTCGTTCAACGCCTTAAAGGCCTCGGCGGAAATGTTGGGGATGAACCAATTGGGATTGATCGTTGGCCATGACGCCATGGCGAGGATGTCGCCATTGTTCGGATCGAGGATGACGATCGCGCCGCGCTTGACGCTCTTCTCCAGCGTTTGCTCGCAGAGCCGTTGCAGTTCTTCGTCCAGGGTCGTGACGACGTTGTAACCCGGCTGCGGCGGAATGACGACCTGCTCGCTGGCCTTCCGGCCTGTTTGATCGAACACGATGGTGTATTGCCCTTCCTTGCCCTGGAGCTGGTCATCGAAGGTCTGCTCCAGCCCTTCGCGTCCTTCCGCGCCGGGCCATAGGATCTCGTTGTTTTGGATGGGGCCATCGGGCATGCGGCCCGTGCGGCCCGCGTAACCGATGATGTGCCCGGCCAGCCCGCCATTCGGATAGAAGCGCTGGTAGGTGGGCAGGAGCGTCAGAGTCTCCGGCTTGCGGCGGTTGAACGCCTCGATCTCGTCGGGCTTCAAGTCCTGCGAGATGACGAGCGGAAGCACGCCGCGATTCTTGTAATGCTTGAGCAGCAGATCCTGGGTGACGGAGATCGGACGACCGGTAATGCTGCGGGCGAGCATGATCTGCGGCTCGGCGTACTGCATGACTTGCGCGTCGGTGAAAGTCGTGGGCGTGGGAAAAACGATGGCAAGGTTGTAACTCACCCGGGTCTGCGCCAGCGGGCTGCCATTGCGATCGACGATCTGGCCGCGCGGCGCGGGGATATTCAGGACGTAGGTGCGGGAATGCTTTTGCGTGTCCCAGGTGGGCGCCAATCCATTGGGCCCCGCCGTCGCGGGTTTGGGCCCATCCACCGAGGCCAGCGTCGTTTCGCGCGGCGCGGGAACATTCGGCTTCGTTTGCTGCGCGTGCGTCGCGGTCGCGGCGAGAGACAGGCAGGCAAATAGGGATAAACACTTCATGAGTGACGCCAGCCTAGGCCCGATCCTTCCAACGCTCAACCCCTCAGCGCACGGTAAAGCGCGGGTTCTGTCCGAGGAAACGGACCGGGTTCTGGAAGACCAGCCGGTCGATGGTTTCGTCCGAATGCCCGCGCCGCCGCATCTCGATGGCCGTCTTGGGCACGGCGAGCGGATCGCTCCGTCCCCAGTCACACGCGCTGTTCAACCACACGCGCTGCCCGCCATAGACCTCGAACATGTCAATTGCCCGGGCGGGCGTGGTCTTGGATTCGGGGTAAAGGGTGATGCCCGCCCAAAAACCGGCGTCGATCACCATCTGGATGGTGTGCTCCTCGACGTGATCGATGATCACGCGGTCGGGCTTGATCCGCGAATCCGCGAGTAAAGCGTCGAGGATCAACCGGGTCCCTTTGAATTTGTCCTCGAGGTGTGGCGTGTGCACGAGGATGAGCTGGTCGTGCCGCGCCGCGAGATCGATGTGCTGCTCGAGCACTTTCAACTCGTTGCGGGTATTCTTGTTCAGCCCGATTTCGCCGATGCCGAGCACGTTGGGCCGATCCAGGAATTGGGGGATCAACGCGATGACCTCCTCGGCCAGCTTCACATCCTCGGATTCCTTTGGATTGATGCAGAGCCAGGTAAAATGAGGCAGGAGAAACTTGGCCGCCCGTTTCGGCTCATAGTCCGTGAGCTGGCAGAAGTAATCGTAGAATCCCTGGGGACCGCTCCGATCGTAACCCGCCCAAAACGCCGGCTCGCAAACGGCGCGGCAACCCGCGGTGATCATCGCCTCGTAATCGTCGGTCACGCGGCTGACCATATGTCCGTGGGGCTCGATGTAGCGCATACAGCCTCAGGTCGTTGCAGATCCAGGCCAGGCGCCGACCGCGCCCTTGCCATGAGCCTTGGGGATCGGCTCGGTGGTGGGATCGCTCAAGGACATGAGGACGCCTTGCGCGCGCGTCGGCTCACCACCATTCAGTTCCCCGAGCGCCTTACGAAACTCCGCGAGGCGGAAGTCCGCGTCGCCTTCACCACGATCCACCCGATCAAGAAACGCCGCGATGTCGATAAGCTTCGACCGGGCATCCATGAAGTAGAGATCGAGAATCTGCTGACGGGTCATAGGGGAATCTAGGTGGGCCGGGCGGCGGCGCAACTCCCAGGGACGACACAGCCCCGGAGGAGCCCCGGGGCTGTGCGTCAACCAATACGTCAAAAAACAGGATGATTACTTCTCGTCAGGAGCGAAGTCCTTGTGGCCCTTTTCCTTTTGCTCGCTGAGCTTCTCGAAAAGCTTCTTCGCGTCGTCCACTTTACCGGCCTTCACCGCCGCTTCGAGTTCGTCGAAGGACTTGCCGAGGTCGGTCATCTGCGCCTTGTACTTCTGGACATAGGCCGCCTTGTCACCCGCGGCCACGTCCTTGGTCTTTTCGGGTTCGAGCTTGAGGGCGTTGGCGATCGACTTCTTGGCACCCTCGATCAAAGTAAGGTTCTCGTCCTTCTTGGACGCGTCTTCGACCTGCCGCTTGAGCGTGCGCAGGTTCTTGTTCACGATCTTCATTTCCTTGGTCAACGCCGTGTCTTCCTCGGCGAAGGCGAAGGTGCCGCCGATGGCGAGCGTGAGCGCGAGAGTCAGGAGGGATTTCAATTTCATAGGATGTGGATGATTTTGGAGTGTTGCTGGCAAATTGCGAGCGTGTGCTTCAGATTGCGGTGTTCACGGGCTCTTGCCAATACTTTGTTGCGCAAATTGCCCGGCGTGATGGACGCGGTTATGAGCGTTCTTACCTCACCGCCCGGCATCCATCGGCGGCGCGCCCATCGGCAATGCGCCGATGTCCGGCTTGCCTTTGTCGTTCGCGCGCAGGGGATCGGGCAGATCGGCCGGCAATTCCGCACCGGCGTCCACTGCGGCGCTGCCGGCTTGCAGGCGGTAATCCGCTGGCGTTTTGGGATCGGCGAGGAGCGCGGGGGCAAACTGCGGATCGGCGGCCACGAAGCTGGTTTCCATTTTGGCCGTGTTGGCCGCGGCGCCGCGGCGGGGCTTGAGCATGGTGGCGGCGGTCTCCGGCGTGAGGCTGGGCTGCCAGTAGAGATTGCCTTCCGCGCGCACGTCGTGCTGCTCATTGAGCGCGGACAGCGGCTGGAGCTTCTCGAGGTGGAGCAGGATGTTGTTATAGAATCGCCGGGGCCGTTCGGCGTTGGTCGCACCGAGCAGCGCCATGTCTGCCGACCGCGCCTTTTCCGCCATGATAAAGGTGTTCTGATAGATGGTCATGGCGGACCAGGGCGGCGATCCGTGGTCGCCGGCCATCCCGCCCGTGGAGAGGCGCATTTTGCCGTCGCGCGAGGAGGGCCGGACGGTTTTCAACGGGGTGCGCAGATCGAAGACATTGCGGTAGATAAAGACCCGGTCCGAATTTTGGGTCTCCGTCCCGCCGAAGGCGAGTGCGGTCAGGCAACTGCCGATCACGTTTTGGTAGATGTGCAGCTCGGCCGGCTTGGATTTGCCGATGCGCTGATACATCGGGCTCACGTAGATGCCGTCATCCTGCGTGCCCCAGAGCCGGTTGTGGTGGAAGCGCACATTGACGCTTCCGAGGTAAATACCGTCGTGACTGCCGGTGAATTCGCAATGGGAGATCTCCCAGTCGTCATTGATCGGATAGGCAAACACCTCGTACTCGCGCCCGGCGTCCTGCACGAGAAGGGCATGGGTGCCGAAGCGCGTGATGTCTCGCGTGGCGCGCCCATTGGAACTGCGGAGGCTGGTATCCGAGCGGAACGACCACGGCGGAATGCTTCCCACCACGCCGCAGTGATCCAGCTTGAGCCGCTCCATCCCCGTGGCGCGTACGCCGTAGGTGCTGGCGTAGATCGTCACGTTTTCAAACTCCACGTCGTGGCTCTGGTCGAGCATCACGGTATCGAAGCCACCGCCGCGGATCTCAAGATCCTGAAAGCGCACGTGGCCCGCGCCGTCCACATGCAGTGGCAAAGATCGGAACGGAGCCACGACCAGCGGCAACTTCCGCGGGTCGGATTCACCCGAATAGTTGTCGATGTCGGGCACATGCGTGGGCATGAGCCGCGTGTAGATGCGCCCGTCCGCGCGGTCGTACCACAAGCCGGGTCCGCAATAGAGCGGCTTGATGTCGGAGTTCTTGGGATCGTCCGGATTCTGAAGGTCCCACGATTCGTTCGCCGCGCGCAGGTCTTCCGCGTGGTGATACACGTGCAGGCCGATCCTCGAATCGCCGAACGCACCCATGAAATCCCGGAGATCCGGATACAGCCGCCGGGAGCGGTATTCGCCCGCGGCGCCTCCGGCGACGGGTTCCCACGCGTCGGCGGGCTTATCCAGAAACTCGGGCAATCCTCCGTCGATGATCGCCCACTCGGCGGGATAACTGCGAATCGTGACCGGCTTGTCCGGCAAACCGGAGATCGCGACCGAGACCTGTTCGTGGTAGACCCCGCCGCGCAGGCACAACGTGTCGCCCGGTTGCAGGCGGCCCAGCGCGTGAACGATCGTTTTCCAGGGCTGCCTCTCCGAGCCTTCGGCGGAAGGCCCGTCGTCGGTTCCTTTTTGGGCATCCACGTAACGCACCGTTCCACCCGCTCCGGCAGCGGGCAATGGCCGTGACGAGGCCGTCGGCAGGGGACGCAGCGGCGGGTGCGAGAGGGTTTTTGGAGTATCCGCGGCACGGGGCGCTGGCGCCGTCAGAGCCACGAATACGACAACGATGACCGACGGGAGGGAGAGGGGGAGGGGAAGTTTCACAGCGGAAGTGTTGTAGTGCGTGCGCAGGGGATTCGTCCAATCAAAGCAAGCGCAGCGGCGCAGCGCGCTTGAGACAACTCGACATCCATGTCCACCCAGACGGCAGGAACACCACACCCGGCAGGAAGTTCGACGCCTCTCCGCGCCGGAATGCCGTCGAGAGTGAATGGTTTGCCGGGTTTCCCGGAACTCCGGGAAGCACCTTACGCCGTCACGTGGAAATAGCCGTGGATGTGCGGCACTCCGCGGAAATACCACACCATCTCCGGCCCTTCGATCTGCCAGGTATCCCAGACTTTATCGCTGCCGATGTCGTAGGCGCCGCCGTAGCAGGAGACAAAAAGCCGCTCGACCAGATTTCTGTCCTCGATGGTCTTCATCGTGGCGGCGACATCGTCGGGGCGGAAGCACGCCAGCATGCGCCGCATAGTTTCGAGCAGCTTGGCCTGCTGGTCCTTGCTCAGGTCCGCGCCGCAGAGACCAGGCAGATCCGTCTTGCGCTTTTCGATGACCGTCGCGGGATTTTCGCCCCGGGGTTCGCGGCCGACGAGGATCTTCTCCTGCTGCTTGCCGTCCAGCGAGCTGACGAACTCGTTGAAGATCAGCCCCTGATACCAGAAGGGATTCCCTTCGTGATCCTTCGACTCATGGAAAGCCTTGGCGAAGTTCCCGTAGAAGATCGGCGCGCCGCCAAAGCCGAGGCCTTTGTCGGTGTGGGCATTGCACCGCCGCGTGACGTGGTGGCCGGTGTAGATGAACTCGAAATTCTTGTCCTCCGGTGTGCCGAAGAAACCGACCGAGGGCGTGTTCTTGATGTTGCCCATGAGATCCTTCTCCACCTGCCAGTTCATTTTCTCGCGATGCTCGGGGTGATGCAGTGACTCAAAAATCTGCCGCACGAGATCCTGCTGCTCCTTGGAGTAGAAGGTGTTGAGACGCTGCTCGGGACAGATGTACCACCAGTTGCTCACGAACTGGCGTTTCGGGTGATCCACGGGCAGGCAGATCCTGGCGTGCTGCTCCTCGTTGAGGCTCTTGTAGAACTGCATGGGCAGGGAATCCTTGTCCGCCGTGGCCGCCCGCAACCTGGGCAGCGCGGCGAACGCGGCGGTGACGCCGAGCGCGCGGATCATATCGCGGCGGTTGACGAGTTTCATGGCGCTGTCTGGGAGGATCAGGTTCATACGGCCATCCTCTCGTGGATTGGCGGAAAATCCAGCCCGGAGAATCTCCGCGTTACGCTGCTTTGGACTCCGCCAGCAGGGCGCGGGCGGCGCGGCGGCGGATACCGTAGCGTTTCATCAGTTCATCGGCGATCACGCCGACGAGGATGACCGCGCCGATAATGGCGAATTCCATGTTGTGATGCTTGGTCGTGAGGTTGATCATATTGCGCAGCACCTGCATCAGCGCGGCGCCGATGATCACCCCGAAGATGGTGCCTTCCCCGCCGCGCAGGCTGCATCCGCCGAGGACGGCGGCGGCGATGGCATAAAGCTCGTAGAAATTTCCGAAATCGACGGGCTGCGCGGAGTTCACGTCGAGGACGAACAGCACGCCGCCAAACCCGGCGAACGAGGAACTGATAACGTAGGCAAGAATGGTCATGCGTCCGGTATTGATGCCGCTGTAGCGGGCCGCCTCCTCACTGCGTCCGAGCGCGAGCAGGTAGCGCCCGTAGATCGTGCCGTTCAGGAACACGGCGCCGAGCACTGCGACGACGATCAGGAAAATGCACGGCGCCGGGAGCGCGAATCCGTGGATAAACGGCAGTTCGATTTGTCCTGTCGCCAGCTTGCGCAATCCGGTGAAATCCGCGCCGAAGCCGACGGTCTGATCGTCGGTGAAGCCGCGTGCGATGCCGCGATAGAGCAGGAGCCCGCACAGCGTGACGATGAATGGCTGGATGCGGAGCTTGGTGATGATGAGCCCATGCAGGAGCCCGATGGCCGCCGAGGTGGCGGCCACGGCCAGCAGCGCCGCGGGCAACGGCCAATGGTGGGTCGTGAGCAGCCACGGCAGTCCGCAGCCGACCAGGCAGATGACCGACCCGACCGAAAGGTCGATGCCGCCGGTGATGATGACGAAGGCGACACCGATGCTGACGATGCCGAAGAGCGCGGTGCGGCGGATCAGATTCTCGACATTGTATCCGCTGAGGAAACTGTCGCTGATGAGCGCCGTGACGATGCACACGATCGCCAGCAGGATGGTGATACCCAGGGTCTTTTTGAGTTGCATGAAGGTGATCTGCTAGGCCGCCGCGGATGTGTTTCCAGTGGCGAGATGCATGACGGATTCCTCCGTCAGTTCGCCCCGCGCGAGTTCGCCGGAGATGCGGCCTTCGTGCATGACGAGCACACGGTCGGACATGCCGAGAATTTCCTCCATTTCGCTGGAGACGAAAAGGATGGCCACTCCCTTCCGGGCGAGTTCCTCCATGAGTTTGTAAATCTCCTGTTTCGCGCCGATGTCGATGCCGCGGGTGGGTTCGTCGAGTAACAGGACGCGCGGGCGGAGTGCGAGCCATTTGCCGAGCACGACCTTTTGCTGATTGCCGCCAGAGAGAAATTGCGCGGGCTGCCGGCTGTCGGGTGTCTTGATTTTCAACGCCGCGATCATCTCGCCGCTCAATTCTCCCGCGCGCTTCCGATCGATCATGCCGTGCCGCTGATCGCGCCGCAGGCTGGCGAGGCTGAGGTTGTCGCGCACGGCCATTTCCAGAACGACTCCCTGCTTCTTGCGATCTTCCGGAACGAGCGCGAGCCCCGCGGCGATCGCTTCCAATGGTGAACGGGGCACGACGGCCTCGCCGGCGACCCGGATGATTCCGCCGATGGCGGGCGTGACGCCAAACAGGGTGGCGAGCATTTCCGTACGGCCAGCGCCGATGAGGCCCGCGACGCCGACGATCTCGCCGGCGCGCACGTGGAAGTTCAGCGCCTGCGTGGGGTGGACCGGAGTCCGCAGGTTTTCGACTTCCAATACGGTCGCGCCCGGCTGATGGGACTCGTGAGGATAGAACTGTGAAAGATCGCGTCCCACCATGAGTTTTACCATGGCCTCGTGGGTAATCTCGTCGCGCGCAAGGTCTCCGGCATTCGCGCCGTCGCGCAGCACGGTCACGCGATCGGCGAGCGCGCGCACTTCCCCGAGGCGATGCGAGATATAAACGATGCTCACGCCTTGCGAACGAAGATCGCGGATGACCGTGAAGAGCTTCTCCGACTCGTGGCTGGAAAGGCTCGACGTGGGTTCATCCATGATGAGCACGCGCGCCTGCACGGACAGCGCTTTCGCGATTTCGACCAACTGCTGCTGGCCGATGCTCAAGCTGCTGACGAGCATCGCGGGATCGGTGTCGAGACCGACCGCATCGAGAAGGGGCCGGGCCTCCCGGCGTTGGTGCGCCTTGTCGATGAGGCCGAAGCGGCGTTTTTCCCGGCCGAGAAAGATGTTCGCGGCCACGTCGAGATTGTCCGCGAGATTGAGCTCCTGGTGAATCAGCGCGATGCCTCGCGAAAGGGCATCGTGCACGGAGCGGATGCTGGCAGGTTCGCCATCGATCGAAATCCCGCCTTCATCGGCGCACTGCACGCCGGCGAGGATTTTCATGAGCGTGCTCTTGCCCGCTCCATTCTCGCCGATCACCGCGAGGACCTCTCCGCGCCGCAGGGTCAGGCTCACCTCCTTCAGCGCACGCACGCCGGGGAAGGTTTTCACGAGCCCCCGGGCTTCGAGTAGCGGGCGATCCATGAAAGCGATGCTCTACTTCCCGGTGCCGACTCGCTCCTTGAGCTCCGCCCAAAACGCATCGACTTCCGCCTTGCGGATTTGCCGCGCGGGGATGTCGATCATCTTGCTCGCCGGGATCACGCTCGTGTTGCCCTTCGCGAGTTCGCTCAGCACTTCGATCGACTTGTAGCCATACATGTAGGGATTCTGCACGACCGTGCCGTAAACCGTGCCTTTCTGAATGCCGGCCAGCGTCGCGTCGTCTTCGTCAAACGCGATCACCTTCACCTGGCCGAGCTTGCCGGCCTGCGCGAGCACTTCGAGGACGAGCGGAGGATTGTAGGCAAACAGGCCGATGAAGGCGCCGATGTCCGGATACTTGGCCAGCGTGTCCTCGGCGTTCGCCTTGCCTTTGGCCCGATCAAAATTGTCGGTCAGCGTACCGAGGATTTTGAAGCCGGCTTCCTCGATCACGGCCGATGGCGGATCGAAGCGCTTCGGGTCTTCCGACCGGCCGAGCATGGCGTCGATGGTGCCCTGGCGCCGGAGCTTCGCGTTGTCCTGCTCGAGACGGCCGATGAGGATCATCACCGTGCCACCCTTCGGCATCGCTTCGCGCACGAGATCACCGCACAGCCGGCCGGCCTTGTAGTTATCCATGCCGATATAGAGCAGGCGTTCGCTGGCCGGCGCGTCGGAATCGTGCGTGATGAGCTTCGTCCGCTTCGCGGCTTGGTTGAGGATGTCGGATTGATTCGCCGGATCGATCGGGCTGATGGCGATGCCATCGATGCCGCGCGTGAGCAAATCCTCGACGATGCGCTTCTGATCGCTGATGCCCTCGACCGGCATGAGCGTCTCGGCATCCACTCCGTATTTCTCTCCGGCCGCCTTCACCCCGGCCGCGGCGATGGTCCAGAACGAGGCCACGCCATTGCTGACGAAGGCGACTTTCTTCCGGCCGGAACCGGAGCCGGAGTTGGAGGTGGAAGATGCGGACGGCTTGCAGGCCGTGGTGAGCACGGCGGCGAGGACGACGAGAGCTGGTAGGGTGAGTTTCATGGGGGGAGAATGGAGAGCTGGTTAGTGGACGGTCATGCCGCCGTTGATGTGGATGTTTTGGGCGGTGACAAAGGACGAGGCTTCGCTGGCGAGGAAAACGATGGCGCCGGCGAGGTCGTCCGGCACGCCCCACCGGCCTGCGGGAATGAGCGCGCGGTAGCCGTCCTTCTGCTCCTGAGGATCGTCGGCGTGGCGCTCCACGGGAATCCAACCGGGGCTGACCATATTGACGGTGACGCCCCACGCGGCGACTTCGGTGGCGAGGCCGCGATTGAATCCATTTTGCCCGCCTTTGGCGGCGATGTAGGCCGTGAAGTTTGGCACACCGCGGGCGACGACCTCAGAACCGATATTGATGATGCGGCCCCACCGCTGCGCTTTCATGTGCGGCAGGCAGGCTTTGGAAAGGAGCACGGGGCTCTTGACGAAGAAATCGAGCATCTGCTGATAGAAGGCCCATTGGTATTCCTCGATGGGCTTCTGCGGCTGGTCGGGCGTGGCATTGATGACGAGGATATCCACCGGGCCGAGGGCCGAGGCGATTTCGCCGATCATGCGCGGGACTTCCGTCTCGCTGCTCACGTCGCCGCGCGCGAGCATTCCCTGACCTCCCGCGGCCTTGAACTCGGTGAACGCTTTTTCCGCCCGCGCGGTGTTGTTGCTATAATTGAGGGCGACCTTGGCGCCGGCCCGGCCGAGGGCGATGGCCATCGCTTTACCGAGGCCCGTGGTGCTTCCCGTGACGAGGGCCACGCGGCCGGTGAGCGAGAATGGATGGGGATCGGGCTGGGTCATGGAAGGGGAGCGTGCTGGGAAAATGGAGGGGAAGCTGATTTCTTAACACCGCGCGTCGAAATTAGAACACAACAACCTGCTGCGCGCGGGAGTTGGCGTTTGCGTCTCGGGCTGGTACGGTTTGGTTTCGCCGAATCGAAAGCCCGAACGCTATCGTTCATGCAACCCTTTTCGCACTCCCCTCCATGAATCTCGAACTCCAGGACAAAGTGATGCTCGTCACCGGCGGGGCCAAGGGGATCGGCGAGGCGATCACGCGGAGCCTGGCCGCAGAAGGCGCGGTGGTCTGCATCCTCGGGCGCAATCGGGACGAGGCGGACCGGCTGGTCGCCCAGCTCGATGCACAAGGGCGGCGCGCGGATTCCTTTCTCTGCGAGATGACGGATGATGCCGCGGTGCGCGGGGCGGTCGGGGCGGTCCTGGCGAAATATGGGCGTGTGGATGGCGTGGTGAACAATGCTGGGGTCAATGACGGCGTGGGCTTGCGCGCCAGCGTGGAGGACTTTCGGGCGTCCCTGGAGAAGAACCTGGTGCATTGCTTCGTGCTCGTGCAGGCCTGCCTCGATGCGCTCATCGCCAGCCGCGGCTGTGTGGTCAATATCGGCACGAAGTGTGCAACCACCGGACAGGGCGGCACGAGCGGTTACATCGCGGCCAAGGGCGGGCTGAACGCGCTGACCCGGGAGTGGGCGCTGGACCTGGCTTCCGACGGGATTCGCGTGAACTGCGTGATCCCGGCCGAGGTGATGACCCCGCTGTATGCCCGCCTGCTTTCCGCCCAGCCCGACCCGGAGGCGGCGCGGGCGGAGATCGAACGGATGATTCCGCTGGGACGCCGCATGACCACGGCCCAGGAAATCGCCGACACGGTCGTATTTCTCGCCTCACCCCGCTCGGCGCACACGACCGGGCAGCTCATCTACGTGGATGGCGGTTACACGCATCTCGACCGCGCCTGCACCGCGCGCGCCGCGATATGAGGACCACGCCCGAACGTCACGGCGGTGTGCTCCGCGTCCGCCCGGAGCATTTCGAGGAATACAAACGCCAGCACGCGGCGGTCTGGTCGGGAGTGCTGGAGACGATCGCGCGCAGCCATCTCCGCAATTTTTCCATCTACCACCACGCCGGATTGCTCTTCAGCTACTACGAGTACTGGGGGGATGATTATGCGGCGGACATGGCGCGCATCGCCGCCGATCCCGTGACGCAACGCTGGTGGGCCCTGATGGAGCCGATGCAAGACCCGCTACCGACGCGCGCGCCCGGTGAATGGTGGGCGGCGATGGAGGAAGTTTTTCATTGCGATTGAATGCGCATCCGGCGATTCCCGCCATCTGCGAAAACGTGAAGTCTTCCGTCCCCTACCCATGACCCAACCTACCGGCACAATCACCGACTTGCACGTGCTCGACGTGCGCTTCCCCACCTCGCTTTCGCTCGATGGCTCCGACGCGATGAACCCCGATCCCGACTACTCGGCGGCCTACGTGGTGCTGACCACGGATCGCCCGGATGGCGTGGAGGGCCACGGGCTCACTTTCACGATCGGGCGGGGCACGGAAATCGTGGTGGCTGCGGTGGAGGCGTTGCGGCCGCTGGTGGTCGGGCAAAGCGTGGCGGCTTTTACGGGAGCGCCCGGCGCGTTTTGGAAGCATCTCACGGGCGATTCCCAGCTTCGCTGGATCGGGCCCGAGAAAGGGGTCATTCACCTCGCGACCGCCGCGGTGGTGAATGCGCTCTGGGACCTCTGGGCGAAGCTGGAAGGCAAGCCGCTCTGGAAATTGCTCGCCGATCTCACCTGCGCGCAAATCGTCGAACTGGTGGACTGGCGCTATCTCACCGACGCGCTCACTCCCGAGGAAGCGCTGCAGATGCTCGAACGCCTCGCTCCGGGCCGCGCGGCGCGTGAAGCCGAGATGCAGCGGGACGGTTACCCGGCGTACACGACATCCGCGGGGTGGCTGGGCTATCCCGATGAGAAGATCCGCCGGCTCTGCCGTGAGGGGCTCGCGGAAGGTTTTACCCATTTCAAAATGAAAGTCGGCGCCGACCTCGCGGACGACCGGCGCCGGGCCGCGATCGTGCGCGAAGAAATCGGCGCGGGGAACACGCTCATGGTCGATGCGAACCAGCGGTGGGACGTCGGACAGGCCATCTCATGGACAACCTCGCTCGCCGAATATCGGCCCCTCTGGATCGAGGAACCGACTTCCCCCGACGATGTGCTGGGCCACGCGGCCATCGCCCGGGCGCTGGCGCCGCTCGGGATCGGCGTCGCGACCGGGGAGCACTGCCAGAACCGCGTCATCTTCAAGCAACTGCTGCAAGCCGGCGCGATCTCCTATTGCCAGATCGATTCGTGCCGCCTCGGGGGCGTGAATGAGGTCGTCGCCGTGCTACTGCTCGCGGCGAAGTTTGGCGTGCCGGTGTGTCCGCACGCCGGCGGAGTGGGCCTGTGCGAATACGTGCAGCATGAATCCATTTTCGACTATATCTGCGTGAGCGGATCGCTCACCGGGCGGATCACCGAATATGTGGACCATCTCCACGAGCATTTCATCGACCCTTGCGTGGTCCGCGGCGGCCGCTACCTGGCCCCCACCGAGCCTGGCACGAGCATCACCATGAAGCATGCCTCGATCGCCGCGCACACGTATCCCGGCGGGAGCGCCTGGCAGTAAGTTCCTTTGTTCCTGCGGTTTTCGCTGTGCCACGGCTCACAATGTTCTTGGGCCGGCGGGAGCTCACGGTGCATGTTCTCCCTGTGAACCTCCGCAAAAAACCAATTTGTCGGATCGGTGAAGCGTTGGCGCGCAGCGGCGCCGTTTTGCTTCGTTCCGCCGTCGCCATCCCCTCGCTCTTCCTCTCGCCTGTTTCGGCCGACACGCCCGCCGCTTCCCAGCCGGCACGCAACCAGGCGGTCGAAATTGCCGCCGGCGCGCCGCAATTATTTGCTGATGATTTTCTCATCGCTTCCTCCGATGGACTGAAGCGCACCTTGCATCAGCCTATCAAGGACGATGGCGGCAACACTCCTGTGCTGGCGCTGGAAAAGGAGTTCGATGGTTTTCCCGGAATGCTGCATGCCAACGGGACCATCCTCTTCGATCCCGCATTGAAAAAGTATGTGATGTTCGCCCGCGCGACGGCCCACGATGCGCCGCTGCCGCCGGCGGACCGCCGCCGGATTTACCGCTTCACCTCGCCCGACGGGCTCCACTGGATCAAGGGCGACGACGGGACGCCGCAACGCATCGCCATCGACCTGAGCGACCCGGACGCGGGGTTCACCAACATCGACTTGTTTTCCTGCTGGCTCGATACGGCTGACTCGCAGCGGCCCTACAAAGGCTGGCTCTACATCCACGGGAAAATGGAGGGCGTATATTACATGTCGTCCGTCGACGGCCGGCAATGGGAGCGCGGCAAGCTGGTGATCGCCGCGCATCAACACATCAAGGGAGAGCAGCTCTTCCGCGGCCCGGAAGATGTGACGACCTTTCACCGCGATCCTCTGGAGAATCGATTCCTGGGCTTGTTCAAGTTTCACCTGGAGGAGCGGTTGCCGAACAAGAACCTGCTGCGGTCGCGGGCGTATGCGTTTTTCGACCGGCTGGATGAGCCGTTCGATCTTTCCCGGATCGGCCGGGTGGATCTCGTGCCGCGCGGCACGGACGCCGGCGGCGACAAGCCCACCGACGAGTATTACGCCGCCGACGCGTGGCGTTGCGGACCGCTCTGGCTGGGCGCGGTGAAGGTCTGGCACCGTGAGACGGATCGGGCGTGGTCTGCCGCCGGGTGCGCGTTTCTTAAACTTGCCGTCAGCCGCGATGGGCTGCACTGGAGCAAGGTCCCCTTTGCCAATGACGTCGGGATTCCTGAAGTCTTCGTCGCCAATGGCCCCGAGGGTGGCAACGACGGCCGCAATGATGGCGGGTATATGTGCCTCTTCAGCCAGGGCCCGCTGCTCATCGGTGATGAATTGATCTACTACTACGGCGCTTCGTCGCTCGGAAAAAACAAGACTCCCCGCCTGACCGGCGGCGGCATCTTCCGCGCCCGGCTTCGTCCAGACGGATTCGTCTCGGTGGACGAGGGCACTCTGACCACCCGGCCCATGGTCGTTGCGGGGAACGATCTGCTGGTCAACAGCATCGGAAAACTGACGGTGGAAGCCCTCGCCGCGGACGGAAAAGCGCTGGGCAAGGCGGAGATCAACGGTGACTCGCTCCGCCACAGCGTTGCCTTCGATGGCAGGAAATTGCGGGAGCTGTCCCCCGGTGGGACCGCCCGGTTGCGGTTTACCCTTGGTGAAGGCGGCCGGCTTTATTCATTCACGGTGCAGTGACACGAGATGCTCACCGCCCGTCGTCGGCCAGGAGTTCCCAGTGCTCGCCAAAGAAACCGGCCGTGGTGATGCCTCCGGGCGCGCGCGTGGTTACGGGCAGGTTCAAATCCACGATCGCGTAGTCTGGCAGCTTGGGCACCTGGCGCGCGTTGTTTAGATAGTCATACTCGCGATAGGTGAAGCCGCTATTGAGGACGATATAGCGTTTGGGGTTCAGCGGATTCGGAAAAATCAGGATCGGCACGTGATGGGCCGCGTCGAAGGTCATTTTTTCTCCGATACGCACGCCTTGCGCGTCCCATTTGATTGGCAGTTTATCAGCGATTCGCGCGAGCACCTTGTTGCTTTGCGGGTCGCCCCAGAGCACGAGGTTGCGCGAGGCGATATCCTCGTCGGTGATGGCCGCGTCGTCCTTCACCGGTGCGTCGCCGCGGAATTGCTTCCGCCAGTGCTCGGTGGCGTGCGCCATCTCGGTGGCAGCCCATTTGCCGACCTTGTCATTGAGCGGCGTGCCCGTCGGGCGGACCATCGTGAAACCGTCGAGAAAGGCGTCGTCAATCGGTCCCTGCAAGCCGGGGCGTTTCGCGAGGGGGGGCTCGGCGAGCGCGGCGACGATCGCCCACTTCCCTCCGGCTTTGCTGAAGTGCGTCTTCCAGGAGCGGTCGGTCTGCGGGACGTTCGCGTCGAGCGTCTGACCATCGAGCGTGACTCGCACCGGGATCGTCGCGTCGAATGGGCACAGGCCCGAGTTGAAGGAAAACGTGAGGGCGCTGATATTCTTCGTCGTCGCCTTCATGGCGTGACCGGCGTGGTCGATTTCCGCATCCACCCGCGCCCGTTCCCAATGTTTTTCCAAGCCCTCGACCGTGAGCCAGAGGCACTCGTTGTAGCGCAGTGTCCACGTCGTGAATCGGATCGTGTCTGGGACCGGGTTGCGTCCCCGTTGGGCGATGGCATCGACGCGGCGGACGATTTCCTTGAGCGTTTCCGGGTGATAGGCATGCGCCGTCTTCGGGCCGATGAGATGCGTCAACTCCATGCCCTCGGCTTGCAGCGCCTTGACCATCATGTCGGCCGCCTGCTTTTGCCGATCGATCTCGCCGCTGTAGGCCACGGTCGGGCAGTTGAAAAGATTCAGCGCATAGTCCGTCGAGTCGTAGAGGTGCCAGAGCTTTTGCTCATACCAGGTCGGCTGGAGAACCTCTTCCTGGTAGGTCCGCAGAAACTCCGCGGTCTCGCTAAAGCCGGCGCCCGGCGCGGCGGCGCACCATTTGCCGGCATGATGCACGGCGTATTGCCAGCAGGCCGCGCCACCCATCGAGAACCCGCGCACGACGAGCCGATTCTCATCGACCGCGTACGTGCGCTTGAGGTGATCGAGCGCCTCGAAGAGATCGACCTCGCCGGCAAACTTGTTCGCACAGGAGTAGCGCCCGTAGAGATGCACGACGATCGCCTCCGGCGGCGCGAACTGTCCCGGCGATTTTTGGCGCTGATCGAGAAAGGCCAGTTCAGTCATCGTCTCCCCGCGCCCGTGGCACCAGAAATCCACCCGATACGGGTGCGGCGCTCCCGGCGTTGCCGACGCGGGTACGACCAGGCCATAGGGTTGCACCGAGCCGTCGATCTTCGATCGATAGCCACGGACGACGAGCCCCGTCTGGGTCGTCCACGGCGATTTTCCTTCGGCCAGCGCCTGCGCGCGCTCCGTTCCGCGCTTGAGCAGATCGCGGGCGATGGCGATTTCCTGCGGCTTGAAGAATTCGTCGTAGCGCAGCGCCCAATCCACCGCCTTGTGATAGACCTGCACATCGGGCAGCAAGTCGAGCAGCGCCGGCCTGGCCTTCAAGGCTCCGCGTAGCGCCTCGATCTCGTGGCCGAGTGCCGCCACGCCGCTTTCCAATTCCGTACGATCGGCGTCCGCGATCTTGATACCCGGCGGTGGAATTGGCCGGACCTGATCAGGGAGATTGTCCTTTTGCCCGTCCGCAAAAGCGAACGCGGTGGTGAGCAAGCTGAGAATGAAGATGGCGGAGAATTTCATAGGGGGAGGTGGCGGCATTCCCGGCATGGATTTGGCCGATGGGCGAAGAAACATCGTCATCACCGGTGAGACGAGACATTTCAACTTTGGCGCCTGGTATGGGGGCGAGATAGGATTGTGGACCGTGGGTGACCTTTCGTCATTTGCTCTGCGCCTTCGGAAGTATCGTGCTCTCGATATGTATTACGGGTCTTCGCCCTGCTGTGGGGTAGCGGAAAGCGTGACACGGCAAGTATCACGTGTGCGGGTCGACATTCGCACCTCGTTTTCCTAGGCTCCCAGCATGCGAAGGATGTTGCTCTCCCCAGTGCGGCGGCGATTCGCTTGGTGGATCAAGGCGGTGTGCATTTTCCCCGTTATTGCGGGCGCCTTTTTCATCGGTCGCGCGCATGCATCCGAAATCCACGGCGAGGCCTTCATCGTCGAGCCTGCACAGCAGGAAGTCATCCGACTGGCCCTCATGGAGGTCGGCATCTATCGTGAAGCCGAAATGGCGGACTTCATTGCGGAGCGTCGCGCCCTGGCCGCCAAAGTCGCCAATTTCTTTGATCCTCCCGCCATTCGCGCCAGCCAGCTATTCACCGAGGCTGACGTCGCTTCAAAGTTGCACGAAGGCACCCGACCCAAACTCGGCGACTTTGAGTCTCTCCTGGATAAGGTGGCCGAATTCGAAAAGGCCACGTCCAGGTTTCGGAAAACGCAGGAGATCCTCGACAAAGCGCGGTCCGAAGCTGGGACAAAATCTGACTACGCCCAAGGCCTCGCCCTCTATCCGCGCACCGCCGGCTGGTACTTCGAAAAGCGCCCTCACCCGCTGGTGACCGTCGCCACGGATTCCGAGGGCCGCTTCCGGCTCGATGCCCCGGATGGAAGCTACGTCCTCGTCGCCCACGCGGAGCGCAGCACGGACAGCGGCGTCGAAAGCTATTCCTGGATCGTTCACCTCGAGGTGAAAGGCGAAACCACGATCTCGCTGAACAGGGACAACACCGCCGAGAGCGCTTCCAGGCAATCGCTGGTCCGTACCGTCGCCGATCCCGAGCGCCTTGGCTTTCGCGCGATGGGTGGCCATGACCTCAATTGGCTGGTCTCCCTCACCGAGCCCGCGATCGTGGCCGAGGCCGCTGTCGCCCGAGGCAAGGCGATGGCCCGGTATCCCACGCTCGGTACTCCGGGCTCCCGGCTCAATGTGGAATTCCTCAGGCGGCTCGAGAAATACAAGGCCGACCGCGCCGACTTCCTTGGCAAAGCGGACTGGCCGATCCACGTCGCCGATGAATCCGCCGCCGTCCTCGGCGTCATTCCGCGGAGATGAAAGCCGCAACTGGCCTGGCATCACCGACTGCTGTGTTGATTTTGAGCTGTTCTGCCGGACGCCGATGTGCGACCTCCTCCGCGACGACTCATGAAACTCGCGCTGGTGCAAATGCTCGTGGAACCCGGATGCAAAGAGGCGAACCTCGCGCGCGCCGAGCAGCGCATTGCCGAGGCCGCGGCCGAGGGCGGCGAGGTGATCGTGCTGCCGGAAGCCATGCCGCTGGGCTGGACGCATCCGTCGACGCATACGGAGGCTGACGCCATTCCCGACGGGGAATCGTGCGCCCGCTTGCGCCGCGCGGCGAAAGCCCACGGCGTCTCGGTGTGTTCTGGCGTCGTGGAACGCGCTGGTGACAGAATTTTCAATGCGGCGGTGCTGATCGATGCCGCCGGCGAGGTCATCTACCATCACCGGAAAATTTACGAACTCGACATTGCTTACGACCTCTATGCGCGGGGAGATCGGCTATCCGTCACGGACACGCCCTTCGGAAAGATCGGCGTGATGATTTGCGCGGATGGATTTGCGCCGGGGCAATCCATCAGCCGCACGCTGGCGCTGATGGGAGCGCAAATCATCCTGTCGCCGTGCGCGTGGGCCGTGCCTGCCGATCATGACAACGCGCGCGAACCGTACGGACAATTGTGGCTCGACAATTACTGCCCCGTTGCGCGCGAGTTTGGCCTGGTCATAGCGGGCGTGAGTAATGTGGGACCGATCACCGCCGGGCCGTGGCAGGGCCGGAAGTGCATCGGTAACTCTCTCCTGATCGCTCGCGATGGCAGCGAAGCGGCGCGCGGGCCTTATGGCGAAACCGCGGAAGCGATCCTAATGTGCGACGTTTGACCCGGCTGAGTCGGCTCAGCGCTTTTCATCGTCGTCCTTCATCCTTCGATCCAGGTTCACCGCCTCGGACGCGGCAAACATGAGGGCGAACGTGCCGTGGTCATTGCCCGGCGGAAACGACGTCGTGAAATACTTTTCTTCCGACTCCAGCGGGCCGGGGCCGGGGCTGGTGCTCAAGACCAGGCCCGCGGCATCCACATAGGCGGGGAGCGTGGCAAAGGTTCGCCGGGCGGCATCGCGATATCTGGCGTCGCTCAGCACACCAGCGCGCCACATCCGTGACAGAGCCGCGGCGATCATCGCGCTGCCGCTGGTCTCCAGCGGACTCGCGCCCGGTTCGCGATCGAGAAGGCACGGCCACAGTCCGCCGGGTTGCTGGCGCGTCAGCAGGGCATCGGCGAGTTCTTCGCAGGCCATCCGCAATTCGCGAAACTCGGGACGCTCACGTGGAATTTCGATGACCGCCGCCGAGAGGCCGCGCAACAGCCAGCCGTGGCCACGCGACCATGCTCCTGGCGAGATGACCTGCGGCTGCCCGCTCAGCCATCCCCGGCCCTGGTGCCACAAGCCGGTCGCGGGATCGCGCACGATCTCGCGATAGAGCCGGATTTGCTCCGCTGCTTCCCGGTAGTAGGGGTTCTGCTCTTCCACGTCGTCACCGATAACCAATCATCCGCCGCAAGGCCAGTCCTCACCGGCGGGCATTCCTGCATTCAACCGCAACCCAGACGGCGTGCCCGTCGTCCAGTTTCAATACGGACGGTGCGGCTGTGCGCGGCAATCCGGGCAGAAGAATCCCAACCTGAGCCTCGACGGGTTGCAGTCTTGCCCCGCACCTGCAAGCGCGATTGACCGCGCGCGAGCCGACGGGATAGCCTCCTGCGTGAAGCTGTCCCCTTGAAGCGATTCCCGCCGTGAGTAGAAACGGGAACCTTCCACGCTCCGACTTTCATGCCGAACCCACCCAGACCCGATCCGTTCGCAGCCGTCACCCGGCGCCGCTGGCTGGCGCAAGGCGGCGCCATGGCCGGGGCGATGTTGTGGCCCGGCTTGCTCCGTGCGCAGGAGGCTGGGGGCGGCAATGCCCCGGCGCGGCAGGCGATCGTGATCTATCTGCAAGGGGGACTTTCCCACTACGAGAGCTTCGATCCCAAGCCGGACGCGCCTTCCGCCTACCGGGGAGATTTTGGGCATATCCCTACGACATTGCCCGGAATTCATTTTTCCGAGTATCTGCCGCGACTGGCCAGGCGCGCGCATAAGTTCAACCTCATCCGGAGCGCCTATGTGAATTCACCGAGTCATCCGGTGGCGATCCACCAGACGCTCACGGGTTGGGATCTTCCGGATGCTTCCGTCGAGGTCAAGAATCGCAATGTGGACCATCCATCGATCGGAGCCGTCATTGCCCGGCGGTGTGGAGCGCGGGTGCCGCTGCTCCCGGCCTATGTGTCCGTCCCGCACGCCGGACAACTGGGCCGCCGGGTGCATTATGCCACAGCGGGACCACTGGGGGCGGCATTCGAGCCCATGGACTCCGGCATTCCGCCGGAGCGGGCGGACGGCGCCTTTTCCGGACCGCCTGATTTGAACCTGCCGCAGGGACTTTCCATGAGCCGGCTCGAGGACCGCATGACTCTGCTGAGGGATCTCGACGGAGCGGCCAGGGGCCAGGACGTGGAGGGACTCGACAAATACTATCGCCACGCCGCGGAGCTCCTCGCTGGTGGCGCGGCCGGGAGTGCCTTTGACCTGGGCCGCGAGCCGCTGCGGCAACGCGAACGCTATGGGCACCACCTTTGGGGGCAGCAGACCGTGCTCGCGCGGCGACTGGCCGAGGCGGGCGTGCCCTTCACGCTCGTGAACTACACCCTCAATCAGGATCACGGCCAGGATTGGGACACCCACGTGGACAACTTCAATCTCATGAAAAACGTCCTGCTTCCGCCGATGGATATGGCCGTCAGCGCGCTGCTCGATGACCTCGAGGAACGCGGTCTCCTCGCCACCACGCTGGTGGCGATGTTCGGGGAATTTGGCCGCACACCGAAAATCAACGCCAACGCCGGTCGGGATCATTGGGAAAAAGTCTTCTCCGTGGTGCTGGCGGGCGGAGGGCTGAAGTCGGGAATCGTCGTGGGCTCCAGCACCAGGGAAGGGGATCTGCCGAAGGATCGGCCCGTGCCTTTCAACGACGTGCTGGCCACCATCTACCATCAACTGGGCGTCCCGACGGACACGATCTTTTACGACCAATTGGGCCGGCCGAATCCGGTCCTCGCTGTGGGTTCACCCATAGCGGAGTTGATCTAGCCGCCGTCGTGCGTTGCCTGGCAGCGGCGAAGCGCGGAGTGACTCCCCATCCTGGTGATGCTCCTCCGCCTACGAGTGGATCGATGAAGTATGGCCGGTCCTGCGATGTGATCTGCGGTGATAGTCACGCCGTCGAAGCTCCGTTCCGTCATCTGCCCGCCATGCGCCGTCGTTCCCGCATTTCGCATGCAGCTGCCGCGAAATTGTGTCACTGAAGGCACCGCCCAGCCCGCCTCTTTGGGTGAGCGCGTGGCGTCCGAAGGGATTCATTGGGCGGGGCGAAGGCGGTAGCTGATGGCGGCGGTGCCGAGGACGCGGGGTTGGTCTTTGTTTTCCAGGAGGTCGATGAGGATGTTGCGGCAGGCAGCGTGGCTGAGATAGGTGTCCTGCCAGTCTGCCGGGGAGAGTTTCACGCGGCGAGGGCGGTCGAATTCCACGAGGACCGCGCCGTTGAAGCGGGTGAGGCGCACGGCGGCGACTTGTTCGGTCCAGTTGGCTCCCGCGACGGACCAGATTTCGTCTTGCAGCAGTTCGATGGTGGTCGGCTGGGATTTGGCTTGTTGCGCCGTCTCGCGGAGGAAGACAGGAAGGGTTTCGTACAACTCGGCGATGGAGTCCTGGCCGGTGGATTTCAATGTCGTCTCGATGCGCAATGCGTCGGCGGTGAGCGTGAAGGTGCGCGCGTAATCGACGCGCCCGTCGAGGGCTTTGGCCTGGCCCAGCAGGCCGCGGGGAATGGTGCCGCTGACGCGGACGGTGCCGTCGGACGCGTGGAGCGTGCTCTCGACGTGCGGACTCTGGAGGCGTGCGGTGGTGAAGACTTTTCCGTCGGGTCGGATGCCGGAAACGGCGTGGATGGGCCACGAGCGCCAGTCCTCGAGGTTGTCCATATTCTTGTCTTTGGTCATGCCGCCGCGGCGGCCGAGCAGCACGGAGCCGGTGGCGGGAGTCCAGAAGGCGGAGAGCTGGCCGCCGCCGAAGCCATAGGGACCGGCCAGAGGGACATGGCCGTCCTCGGGGTTCGGAGCGCCCACGGGTCCGGTGTGGAGGATGGCCGAGTAATTGGTGAGTTTTGCGACGGTAAACACTTTCGAGAAATCCCGGATGAAAGTGCCGTCGCGGAGGAAGGGCGAGAGGAGCAACGGCGATTTCTCCTGCTCCAATTTCATGCGATGAGCGAAGGCGCCGGCGGGGTAATGATCGTAGGCGTAGCTGACCATGGCCGGGAAGTTGTAGGACTGCCAGAGAGAGAACTTCCAGGGATGGTTGCCGAGTTCATCGTTGCGGGCGAAATGACGGGGTTCACCGGTAAGCGGGTTTTCGGCGATCTGCGCGTTGAAGAACCCGGCGCGCTGGGCGGCGGCATCGGTGAGCACGGCGGGTGGCGGCAGGGTCACGAGATACGCGGCTTCGTCGGTGACAAGGGACGCGGCGAAGTCTCGGTAGTGGCCCCACTCCCATTGATCGCGCCAGGCGTCGGCGCTGTAGCGGGTTTGGAAATGACTCGGGCCGTAGGTGTGTCCGTCCGGGTCGGGCAATGAGACGTGGGCGCGCAGGCGGTGACAGCGATCGACGACGTCGCTGGCAAACGGCCAGCGGGTGGCGAGGGCAATCCAACTGGTGAAGAAATTGGTCTGCCCCCCGAAGCCGAGGTCGAGTCCGCCGCGGTCCACAAAGTAACCGGCGGGGTGAAAGTGGCGTTCATCGGTGAAGAGCTTCCGTGCGTAGGCTTCGGTCTGTTTCAGAAAATCGGCGTCCCCGAGCGCCTGGCTGATGTACCAGAGCGACAGGGGCGCGACGACGTCGAGTTGTGGGTCTTCGCCCTTCGGCCCCCGGTCGAGGAGGCGCTGGCCCATTTTTCGCAAGCCGGTGAGGTAGGCCTCGCACACAGTTTCGGGGACGACGTCGCGCACCGTGGGGAACGGATAGGCGAGCAGGATGAGCGTTGGCGCGAGCCAGTCGCTGCGTCCGGAGCCGCCCACCTCGGGGGCGTACTCGAGTTGCGCATCGAGCATGGAGAGATGAATGCACATCGTGACAAAGGCCCGCAGCTTCATGGCGCGCGATTGGAAATAGGGATTGCCCGGGTGACTCCATGTGACGAGGAAGGCGGTCGGTTCGACCCAGACCGGCGGGCACTGGATGCCCTCGGGGGTTTCGATTTCGGGGAGGGTGAACAGGTGAGACGGGGCGTTGACAGCGGGGTAACCGCGCTTGGTACCGATGAGCGGCTGGAGCATCTGGGTGAGGAGGAAATTGCGGTACTGGGTCTCCGCGTCGGCGGGGACGGAGACGGTGCTGAACTGTTGCGTGACGCCGTGCTCGAAATCGCCGGCCTTCAAGGAAGCGAGGTAGGTGCGGAGGGTTTTCTGGAAGGCGTGATGCTCGGGGAGAGTGGTGCGCAGGAAGACGGGCGGGGGTGGGGGCGCGGTGGTGGGGGAGGGTGTGACTGGGGCGGGTGCGGCGGGCGCTATGGGATGGAGCAGGAGCAAAAGTGTGCCGGCGGCGAGTCGTTGGAAGATGTGTCCGGTGCTCATGGTGGGATGGTATTTCAGCGATGGATTGAAGCGTGGATAGCCAGGACAGTTGGTAGCGCTAACGGGATTCGAACGCGTGTCCCCGCCTTGAGAGGGCAGTGGACTACTCTGGAACAACTCGTTCGTAGCTATTTTGTAGCCAGATTCCATTCCGCTTTTCACACAGGCGGAACGGCAACGAGCCGCCAGGGATGCGTTGCCTTGTTGCTGGGCAACACTTCGGAGGGTTTGTTGCCCCATCGGCCCTTACTTTACAGAGACGAAGGGCTATCCCGCCAATCCAACTGTTTTAGCTTCTTTTCGAATACCTGCGGACCGAAACGAGTTTCGCGCGAACACGCAGAAACTCGCTCCGAAAGTTGGCGCGCGAGCGACTCAGAAACTTCCTTTAATTCCGAAGCGCGGCAGGTCTACTCGAAGAATCAATTTTCCCCCGAACTCTGATGCGCCCGCCGTGCCGTGCGCTTCCTGCGGAAGCAGTCTTCCAGCAACCATGTCTCCCAGCCAGCCCCATCCCCCCTCAGTAGCACACCGGCCTCGCCGAAGGGCGTGGGCAATCTTTCTCCTGGCGGTAATCACTATCGGCTCCTCGATAATGATCGCAGCGGAAACTGTCGGTAGTGGCTCCGGCGGGAAGGTGCCGGACGGCCCCGCTGGGCCACTCCTGGCAGAACATTGTGAGAAATGCCACACGGGTCCCAAGCACAAAGGCAACTTCCAGATTGAAAGCCTTTCACAGGATTTTTCCGATCGGAAGAACGTCGAGCAATGGGTTGCCGTTCTAGAGCAACTCAAGGCGGGCGACATGCCACCCGAAGAAAGGCCGCGCCCTCCGGCGCAGCATGTGGACGCCGTTGTGAAGTGGATCACCGAGCGAGCGGGACCGGAGATCGCCCGGCGGGCGGCGGAGGGACGCGTGGTGCTTCGACGGCTCAATCGCGCCGAATTCCAGAATACGATCAACGACCTTTTGGGTGTGGAGGCCGACCTCAAGGAACAACTGCCGCAGGATGGCTCGGCCAACGGGTTTGATAACGCCGGCACTGCCCTGCACACGTCCGGGTTTCTGATGGAGCGCTATCTGAACGCGACCGAGACCGCGCTGAACCTGGCCATCGTCAACCACATGCAGCCGCCGTCGCAACTCAAGAAACGGATCAGCATCAAGGACGGTCATCCGATTCGGGGCACGCAGGAGAACGTGTACCGGTTTCTGGACGAAGGAGCGGTGGTTTGTTTCAGTTCGTCGCTCTGGAACGAAGTCAGCGTCCCGGGCGTTTACCAGCCGGACGGTGGAAATTACCGGTTTCGCATTTGCGCCTCTGGATTCCAAAGCGCGGGCAAACCAGTCACGTTTCGTGTGACGGTGAGCAACACGCGGCTGACGGGGACGAGCGGATTGGTCGGCTACTTTGACGCGCAACCCGATCAGCCAACCCTGATCGAGTTCGTGCGTTACATGGAGCCGCGCACGACTATTCGCATTATCCCCTGGGGTCTGGCCGGAGCGCAGGCGGTCAACAAGGTGGGCGCCGACAAATGGGAGGGCGCCGGATTGACGATTCAATACGTCGAAGCCGAGGGACCCCTCTACGAAACCTGGCCACCGCCAAGCCATCGCCAGATCTTCGGCGATCTGCCACAGAAGCCGGCGCCGATCTACAATCAGAGCGCGCGGGTCGAGGTGACCTCGACCGATCCGCTCGCCGACGCCGCAAATATCCTGCGAAAATTCACCCGGCGTGCCTTTCGACGCACCGTCACCGACGAAGACGTGGCGCCCTACATCGCGATCGTGAAGGCCCGGCTGGAGTCGGGCAATTCATTCGAGCAGTCGATGCGCGCCGCGCTCAAGGGGGCGATGATGTCGCCCGAATTTCTCTTTCTCCGGGAGAAGCCTGGAACCCTCGACGAGTTTGCCCTGGCCAGCCGTCTGTCATACTTCCTCTGGAGCACGATGCCCGACGAGGAATTGCTCACCCTCGCCGAGCAAAAAAAGCTGAGCGACCCGCGGACCCTGCACGCCCAGGTCGAGCGCATGCTCGCTCATCCCAAGGCGGCGGCGCTGACCACAAACTTTCTCGGCCAGTGGCTTGGCCTGCGCGACATCGATGCCACCGAGCCTTCGGCGTTCATGTATCCGGAATATGACCACCTGCTCAAGGTGTCGATGATCCGCGAGACCGAGTTGTTCTTCGAGGAGGTCTTGAAGAACGACCTGAGCCTGACCAACTTTATCTCCTCCGATTTCTCGATGCTCAATGGGAGGCTGGCCAAACACTACGGCATCCCGGGGCCGCCGGGGTGGGAGTTTCAAAAGACACCGTTGCCGCCGGGATGCCACCGCGGCGGTTTGTTGACGATGGCGAGCGTGATGAAGGTGACAGCCAACGGCACGAGCACCTCGCCGGTGATTCGCGGCGCGTGGGTGCTCGATCGCATTCTCGGCGCGCCGACCCCGCCGCCTCCCGATGACGTGCCCGTGCTCGATCCCGACATTCGCGGGGCCGTTACCATCCGCGATCAACTGGCCAAACACCGCACGCTCGCGATGTGCGCAAGTTGCCACACACGCATCGACCCGCCCGGATTTGCCCTGGAGAGCTTCGACTGCATCGGCGGTTGGCGCGACAACTACCGGACCGCCGGCAGTGGCGCTCCGGTGGTCATCGATGGCCGGCGGATGTCTTATCACATGGGCAAGAAAGTCGATCCCTCCGACGCGATGCCCGATGGCCGGAAATTTCAAGACGTCGATGAGCTCAAGCAATTGCTCCTGAGAGACAAAGACCAGCTCGCCCGTGCTATGACCACCAAACTTCTGACCTACGCCACGGGCGCCGCGCCCAGAGCGGCCGACCGTCCCGCGGTGCAGGCCATCGTTGCCGGCGTCGGCCAGAAGAATTATGGTCTGCGTTCGCTCGTCCATGAAATCGTTCAGAGCGACACCTTCCGGAGCAAATGACGGGAGAAATGGAGTAATGGAGTATTGGAGAAATGGAGTATTGGAGTATTGGAGTATTAAATAACAAGCTAACGACATGAAATCCGACCAACACATGTGTCTGATTGAAAGTAGGTCCAAAGGTGGCACCTCTTCCGGGCTCCGAGGACGAGGACGAGAAACGAAAATCGCCCCACATGCGTGGACCGACATTCAATCACACCCCCAGCACATTCGTTACTGAGCCATCGCTCCATCGCTCCATCGCTCCAATCCTCCTTCCCCCATGAATCGCCGAACCTTTCTCCGGAGCGCGGGTGTCGCGATCGCGCTGCCGCTGCTGGATGTAATGACACCGCTCGTGAACGCGGCCGGAGTTCCCGCCGCGGCGCTCAAACGCCGCATGGTCTGCATCAATACGCCGCTGGGCGTTCATCCCGAGTACTTCTTCCCCGACACGCCGGGGCGGGATTACGCGCTTTCGCCGTACCTCGAGGTGCTCCAGGAGTTTCGCGACGACTTTACGGTGATCGGCGGACTGTCGCATCCGGACGTCGGCCCAAGCCACGACTCGAACGCCAGTTATTTGACTGCCGCCCCACATCCGGAACACCGCTCGGGATTCCGCAACAGCATCTCGCTCGACCAGTTCGCGGCCGAGCACCTCTACGGGGTGACGCGGTTTCCAACCCTGCCGTTGTCGTGTGAAGGATCCGGCCTTTCCTGGACGCGCAGCGGCGCGCCGGTGCCGACCGAATCCTGGCCGTCGAGCACGTTCGCCAAGCTGTTTCTCGACGGCCGTCTCGACGAAGTTCAGGCCCAGGCGAGGCGCTTGCAGGACGGCCAGAGCATCCTCGACGCGATGCGCGATCAGGCCCGCCGGCTGGAGCGCGACCTCGGCAAAAACGATCGTGAAAAGCTCGACGAGTACTTCACCAGCATTCGCGATCTGGAACAGCGACTCGCCCAGGACGACGCCTGGTCGAAAAAGCCCAAGCCGAAGGTGGACGCCAAACAGCCGCCGATCAACACGATCAGCACCGACCTGATTGGCAAGACCCGCGTCTGGTTCGATCTCATTCACCTCGCGTTGCAAACCGACTCCTCCCGGCTGGTCACGCTGCAACTGCTCGGCACGAGCGGCGTGCCGCCGATCGAAGGCGTGAATCAGGGGCATCACGACCTCTCGCACCACGGCAAAGACCCGGCCAAGATCGCGCAGCTCAAGACGCTCGAGATGGCGAAGATGAAGACGCTGAAGGACTTTTTCACCCAGCTCAAGCAGACCCGTGAGGAAGGCGACAGCCTCCTCGACCGCACGATCGTCTTCTTCAGCAGCAATCTGGCCGACGCATCGAAACACTCCGTGAAGAACATGCCCGTGCTGTTAACCGGCGGCGGATTCAAGCATGGCCAATTCCTGACCTTCGACGAAAACAAGAACCCGCCGCTGTCCAACCTTTACGTGAGCATGCTGCAACGCCTGGGCATCGAAGCCGACAAGTTCGGCTCGAGCACGGGGACGCTGCCGGGCTTGGAATTCAAGCAGTAAGATCATCTCCGCATGAATCCCCCCTCCGTTTCTTCCCGCCGCGACTTTATCACTCGGAGCGCGGCCGCCGTCGGCTTTGGCATGGTGCAGGACGCGATGGCGGCCGAGCGCAATCCCGCAGTGACGGTTGCGGACAAGACTTCGTCCATCCGCCTGACCGGCTTTCAGATGTGGTGGATCAACCCGGTGGTCTTCATCCGGCTCGATACCAACCACGGTGTCAGCGGCTGGGGTGAGATCAAGGCCATTGATCCACGCGTGGGCATGGCGTTGATGACTTCGCTCTTTGACCTGCTCAAGGACGAGAATCCCACGCGCATCGAGCACCTGTGGCAGAAACTCTACCGCGCGCACCGTGACATCCGCGGCGGGCCGTTCATGGTTCACGTCATCGCGGCCATCGACATCGCGCTGTGGGATCTGGCGGGGAAACTTTGGGGCGTGCCCGTTTATCGCCTGCTCGGCGGCCCGGTCCGCGACCGCATCCGCGTTTATCACACGCCCAAGGCCGTGAAGGTTCCGCCCCACGGCATTTACGATCAGTCCGGCACGCCCGCCGACATCGAGCGTATGGTCAAGGCCATCGCGGCCGCGCGTGAAAAGGTCGGCCCTGATGGCGCCGTGATGTTCGACGCGCACTGCGCCGTGCCACCCGCCACGCTCATCCAACTCGCGGGCGCGCTGCAGCCTTACGACCTGTTGTTCATCGAGGAACCCGCCGTGCCCGGCAACATTGAAGTTTTCAAGCGCCTCAAGGAGGCCATTCACATCCCGCTCGCGACCGGCGAACGTGACCGCACGATCTGGGGCATGATTCCCTATTTGCAGGAGCGGTGCATTGATATCCTCCAACCCGATTGCTGCCACACCGGCGGCATCAGCCAGATGCGCAAGATTGCCGCCCTGGCCGAATCTTACATGGTGCCGCTCGCGCCACATTGCACCGCGAGCAATCTCGGTATCTCGGCGAGCATCCACGCGATCGCGGCCACCCCGCTTTTCCTCATCCACGAATTCTATCCGACCAATATGGGCTTCAACCCGCGTGGCATCGCCGTGATGGAATGGTCAGTGGACGACGACGGCTATGTGGCGCTGCCGCAGGGCGTCGGCTTGGGCGTGGAGATGGACGCGAAGGTGCTAGATGAAGAGGCGAAGAAGCCGCAGAGCTACAAATGGCCGAGCATGACGCTCAAAGACGGCTCGGTGGCGGACTATTGAGAACCGCCATCAAAGACCTGACGAGCGCGGATACTCCTTAACCTGGACGTTCGCGCCGACGCAGTCCGGCGGGAGGTGTCCACTCACCATCAGAGGACGAAGCGAGTGCTGGGAGGAACGTCGTGTCAAGGGTTGCCTCGGCAACTCCACACTTGAGAAATCTGTCAACAATCATTCCCTGACCCGAATGGCGCTTAGTTAAGACACCTTTTGGACCTCGCCGGCCGGCATTTACTCTGAAAACAGGGCTTAACTAAGCACCATTCTCCTTTGACCCCTAAATCCTCTCCTCGAGGTACCGGCAAGGGGTGCACCCTTACGAGTTCATTTCTGGGGCCGTGTTGGGAATTGCTACCGTGGTAAGAAAGCCCGACCCTCGTTGCATCCGAGCACGAATTTGTTCGGCGATCAGCTTCGCAAATTTTTCGGGCTCACGCCACTTTTGAGTTCGCTTCGACGAGTCTAAGTCGTGTTTGCGCACGAGCGCTTTGAGCACTGGGATATCCAAGTCAGTAAGCCAATGCTCGAAGTCGTCTCCGCTTTTGGAGCGGGCTTCCAAGAACAAATCCGGAAGCTGGTCGTCGGGCAGGGATTTGACGCTGGTCTTCTTTTCCCGGCGTGGAACCTCATGAAGTACCGCATCTAGGCGACTCGCGAAGGCCGGATTCTGCGCCGCTTCATCGGCGACCAAGTTTGCAAGGTCGCGGAGAATACGAATCAGGAGGTTTTCTTTTCGCATCGTTGCATGATTTCTTGGGTTAGTGCCTGTAATTGTCCGTAAGCTTTTGCGCCGTATTTCCCTTTGAAGGTGCGATTGTCAGCATCAACGTCCGCACCACGGGCGACATCGACTGATTGCGAAATGTGGGCATCAAATAGTGGCGGTTGAGTCAACGCACCTTGCGCGAAAAGGCCAAGGTTCCCGCGGCGTAGTTCCTCCATAATCCGGTTGTGAAGGGTGTTTCCTTGGGCTTTGGTCGCGACGATCCCTAGAGGCGGAATGTTGATCTGAAACGAGCGAGCGAAGTTTCCGACATTCTCGGCGATCTGATAGATGCCCCATGTTGAAAGGATGTCCGGAATTGTCGGAATGACATAGCCCGTGGAAATCCGCAAACCATTCTTTGTCACAACTCCGAGACTTGGAGGGCAGTCGATTATAACGTAGTCGTAGCCGCCAAGAACCGGCTCGATTGCGTTACGTAAAATCTCTGTGGGTCGCTCGGCAGTGTCATTCTGCAAGGCAATGGTTGGAATCTGATCTTGAATTGATATCAGCCTGATGCTCGACGGTAGCAGGTCGAGCTTTGCAATTCCGTCGTTGATCGTCGAAACCTGTTTTGCAATGGAGCGTTCGATATCGAACCGAGGCGGAGCATGGGGACTAAGCTTGTCCATAAAAAGCTGCGCGATCGTTCGCCCGTCTCTGTCCATCTCAGTCCACTTCTCTTCCTTGATCAACGTTACAGTCGCATTGGTTTGAGGGTCGAGATCGACGACGAGTACCTTCTTTCTGTGTTCTTGTGCTAGGATTTCGGCTACCCCGACCGCCGTGGTCGTTTTTCCAACCCCTCCTTTCAGGTTGATGAAGCTTAGAACATAGGTGGCGTCGCCGCGGCGCGTCTTCACCCAGATTTCGATGGCCTCCCTGTTCCAAACAGGTCCACTCTCCAAGTTTTGGATTGGCCGTGGAAAATCGTCGTAGCGACGGCGCCAGTTGCTCACGACCTGCTTCGACACTCCCGCAAGAGAGGCGATTTCTGCAACACCAACAAGTCTATCAGGGTTCATGCGTTCACTTTCGAGTTGACTGTTTACGATGTCAACATAATAGCTTATTTTGTGAACGATCATTCGAGCCTTCCGCCTTTCAGCGCTTCGTCGAAGCCTAGTTCCGCGACGAAGCGCCCAACGAGCAACGCGCAAAATGCTCCCGCGCTGACCACTTGATCAACAATGCCTGCATCCATAGATTTCGAGCAAATCAAGCCGCACCTCGGCGATCGCCGATGGGCTTTCGAGGAGCTTTGCTTTCTACTCTTCGCTGAGGGTTTCCGTTCCTCGGGTGAAGCCATCCGTCGAGAAGGCGCTGGCGGAGACGAAGGACTCGAAGGCTACGTCCCGGACTGCGCTGGTGGCGTGAAAATCGGCATGCAATCCAAGTTCTTTGTCGGCGCTGCCTTTCGAACCGGATGGTGGTCGCAGATGAGTGAATCCGTGCAGCAGGCGCTCGCGGAAAACGCAAATCAGGGCGTAATGGAGCTTTACGTCGTCTGCACGCCACGTATTTATACGAAGAAGCAGCGCAGCCGATGGGATGACCTCTGCCTTGAGTGGATGGGATATGCGCTAACGCTCGGCTACGCGATCGCGCCTGAGTTCACTCATTGGGATTACACCGAGTTGGAAGCGCGGCTACTGCGACCGGCAATGCGCGGACAACTGCTGTACTGGTTTGATTTCCCGAACTTCCACAGGGAGCGCTGCGCTCATCTCAATCACGGGACGATCATTGGGTTGCACGAGCGCTTCATGCCCGGCCTTCACACGCCGACCGATAGCGAGGCCGAGCTCCACCGCTTTCTCCGCACGGAACGGTTTTGGCAGGAATTCGTGAAACAGACGCGTGAAAGGCTCGGCGGCGTGCGAGAGGGCGACTGGATGAGAAAGGACGACTGGCCAGAAGCCGCAAAACCATTCTTCGCCGCCGTGAAGTCGAAGCTCGCAATCGTGGTGGAATTGCTCGGTGACGGCTGCCATTTCCCCAAGTCGTTGCAAGACCTGGCTGTCGCTGGGGTGGATTTCGAGACCAGCGCCGGGCACCTCTACGCCGCCGTGTTGGATCACTTAGAAAAGCAAAAATCGCAATCGACCTCGCCGGGTCAGGAAACATCCAACAAGCCATCGAAGGACCCCGGCGACTTGCTGCGCCATCTTCCTTCGCTCGGCGATTGGCCACAGTATTTGCGAGACACTTGCGCCCTTTCCGACGCGCAATGCGTCGCTGTCCTCGGCGGAGCCGGAGAAGGGAAAACTCACACTATAGCGGAGATCGTCACGGAATATGAAAAAGCTGGAGGGTGCGTTCTCTTCGTTGAGGGACGCGCCTTCACCTCGACCGACGATCCTTGGACACAATTTCTACGATGGGCCGATTTCGGAGGAAGCATCCGCGAATTCCTCGATTGCTTCTCAGCGCTCGCCGCCGGGTCGTCTGCACGAGCTGGCGGAGCGCAACTACCCGGCTTGGTTTGCGTGGATGCGCTCAACGAGACGCCCGCCAGGAAGGTATGGCTGGACCGACTCGAATCGTTTGCCGCTGAGTTGCGCGCTTTCCCGAATCTCAAGCTGGTCGTCAGTTGCCGATCGGACTTTGCCGACCTGACGCTGCCACAATCCGTGAGGAATGAGTCCGATGGCTGGCGACTGGTGCATCACCAAGGTCTGGGTGCCGCGGTTTTTGATGCGGCACCGCGTTATCTCGCGGACTACAAGGTTCGCGGCGCTGATGTCCTCGCGATGGCGAGCGAGATGCAGAATCCGCTCTTCCTAAAGACTTTTTGCGAAGCTTTTAGAGACGATGTGGTGCCGCCTGGCACGCAGAGTCTGCCGGGAATCCTCAAGGCTTATGTCGCGCGCAAGTCGGACAACATCGCCGCCGCGACCGGTTGCTCTGCATCCGTCGTTCGGGAGGCGCTCCGTGAGCTCGCCAAAGCTATTCACGACGCCGGTCACCGGCCTTTGCCCGAAAGCCAGGTGCGCACTTTACTGCGCCAGCACCATACGGCGGTCGATGAAGCGCGCAGTCTCTACCGCGGCTTTTGCTCGGAGGGTCTTCTTCACGAATTGCGCGAAAGTGACCAACTTGGCGACCGAATCACGGTTCGTTTCGCATACGAGCGGGTGTGGGACTACATGCTCACGTTTCACCTGTTCCCGCCCGGTGCCGCTCCCTCGCCCGCGCTTCTCGCACATCTCGCCGACCCGCATTGGTGTTTCGAAAATGAAAATCTGCTAAGCTTGCTCGCCGTTCGCCTGCCCGAAGAAGGACATGGCGAACTTCACGATGTTGCTGGCCTGATGCCATCCGCCAATTACACAGTTGATTCGGTGTTCCTCGGGAGCATTCGGTGGCGGACGCGGGCGAGTTTTTCCAGCCGCACTGAGGCACTGTGGAATGCGGTTCGCATCCATAACACCTTGCCGCAGCTTTTCAGGATTAGCCTTGCGCCTTTGGTCGAGCATCCTTGGAACGCGGATTACCTGCACGTGCAACTTGCTGCGCTGTCGCTCGCCGAACGCGATCGGCGATGGACGATGGCATTGAATGAAGACCTCGCATGGCAAGGAGGTGAGGGCATCGTTTCTCGCCTACTCTCTTTGGCCGAGAATGCTGCGAGCCATTTGATTTCGGATGCACAAAGCCGCCTTTTCACCATCGCGCTCGCGTGGATTTGTTCGACGACTGCTTACGCCTCCCGCCGTCGCGCTTCGTATGCCCTGGCTCGTCTTCTACGCACTCGTCCAACTGTTGCCGCGGCGCTCGTTGAGCAATTCAAGACGGTAAACGACCCGCAGGTTTTCGAGGCTGTGCTTTACGCTGCTGCAGCCTGTGCCGTGCATAGCTCTTCAGCGACCGCGGGCTTTGGTGAGTTGGTTCAGACCGTCCACTCGGCGATGTTCGCTGGCTCAACTGTCCCACCAAACGTTCTGCACCGGCACTACGCTCAGGTCGTCTGTGAGCAAGCGGAAGAAAAAGGAGTTTTGCCGAGTTTCGTTTCGACGACGAGTTTTCAACCTCCCTTTCAGTCGCAGTGGCCGCAAATCATGTCTGAGACAGACGAAGCGGCGCTGGAGGCCGAGTACCACCGCGATTACAAGGCAACCCGAGCGCTCGGCTCGCTCCTCTCGTCAACGCGAACCGAGCAAATGACCAGCTATGAGGTGCAACCGATTTCTGGACCATTTTGTTGTTTAGTTTGTTGAGTGGATCTGGGCTTCGAATTGGTTCGGGGTTTTGTATCCGATCGAAGAGTGTTTGCGGTGGGTGTTGTAATAGCCTTCGATGTATTCGAAGATT
>JBBRPL010000085.1:0-36007 GCA_038228205.1 Chthoniobacterales bacterium | reverse complement strand
GCCAGCCATTTGGATCCTCGCGCAACTCTCCATTTTCCAAAGACCGGCCACTCGAAACGTCCCGCCGAATGAAAAAGTGCGCAAAAATCGCGCCTCCCTCCCGAACCGAAACGGTCGCCTAATTGTTCAGCGTTTCCCTAGGCCGTGTTTGTAAAAGGGATCTTGCCCAACGCAAGCTAACTGTCTCCAATCGTGGCGCATGAATCTACGTTCCGACCTCCGTTGTCTGGTGCCGAAGCTGGCCCGGCTTATAACTGCCATAGGAACATAATTCCAAGACTCTCTCGAAGAGTAAGAGAGGCAGACCTCCTTTGCCACTCGAAAAAGTGTTGTCCTCCATTTTATTTGTCTTCAGCGAGGGGTGCACGTGGCGCGGCATCGATCAACCCGAGGTCGCGTGGAATTCAGTCTATCAATACTATCGTCGCTGGTGCCGCGATGGAGTGTGGGCCAAGGTCTGGGAGCAGGTGATGCCATGCCACAAGCCCACGGCCGCGGTGTATGGCGACTCGACGTTTATTAAGGTTCAGCGCAGCGGGCTCAACGCGGCCGGAGGCCGGGATTCGCAGGCGATCGGGCTGACGAAGGGCGGCTGGAACACCAAGCTGCATGCGGCGGTGGATGGACATGGAACTCCCGTTGCGCTGCTCCTGACTGGTGGCCAAGTGGCGGATGTTTCGCAGGCCGAGCAACTCTTGAAGGAGGTCGAGGCTAGGATCGTCGTGTTGGACAAAGGCTACGATAGCGACGGCTTGCGCATCTGGCTGTTTGAGCGCGACATAACTCCTTGCATCCCGCCCAAAAGTAACCGCACGAATCCCTTGCCCTATCGGAAAGCGTCCTATCGCAAGCGCCATTTGATCGAGAATTTCTTCGGGCATCTGAAGACCTTTCGGAGAGTCGCCACGCGCTATGACAAGCTCGCGGAGACCTTCTTTGGCTGGATCCTACTGGCTGTCCTCGTGAAGTTCGGAAAGTGATTTTACAAACACGCCCTAGGCGGCTTCCACGCGTCATGACAATCCGCGCCTTCATTCCATTGCTGTGCATGATGGTGCTTTCGGCACGGGCCGCCGAGATTCCGAAGCACGTTCGAGGAGATATCGGCCTTGCCACGCTGCTCCTCAAATCCAAGCACGAAGCGCTGCCGATTTGGCCTGAGGAACTGAAGCTTGGCGGGGTGTTGCGCTGTCCGAATCCCATCAACTCCGCGAAAGACCTCAAAGCTGTGTTGGCTACTGCTCCCAAAACCTATTTCGGAGGCAGCGAGTTCGGTGAGGTTGCTGAGTCTGATGGCTGGTTCGCAGCCTCCTTCGACGCACCGCCAGGAAAATCATTTTGGATTCACGGAGTCATAGTGCAGAAAGGCTCAGCCGAGCTTTACCTTTTCTCTCATTGGTAAACCTGCTACCAACAACGTCGCCATCCATGCGCTCCAGCCAACGGGCGTGCATATCGCGTCGGCTGCTTCCACCGCCGCCTTTCCGCCCACCGGGCAGCCGCCGTGCCACGCCCGCCCGTGGCTGAGCCTGCGGTCGTTGGCCACTTCACATCTCATGACAGCACGTGAAACCAAAATTTGTGACGAGTGCCGCAGCCTTTACTTTGCTGACACGTCACACATGGACCAACTCTGTCCAGAGTGTGCGCACATCCTTTACGGCTACGAGGCCTGCCAGCATACGTTTGTGGGGGGGCGCTGCACTCGGTGCTGGTGGGACGGCACCGTTTCAAAGTTTTGTCGGACACGGAAGGGAGAGGATTCCAAGTGACAGTCACGCGTTCATCCATGCGCTGAGCTTGGGATCCTAGGCGCCGCCACGCGCAACTCCAATGAAAGCCAAGAACACCGTTGCCACCTTCGAGCGTCTCTACATCGCGACGCAGCAATCTCCGCTTCGGCATTTTGTAGCTTTTGCGTGGGCTCTTCTTGTCGCATCGGCCATCGCATTTGCCCCGGTATCCACGCGTCTTTGACTCATCGGCGGTGTGCTTGCTTGGGCACTTCTTATCGGCCCGTTCCTTTCTGGCTTCTTACCATTTTCTGCGGCCATCCAAGAGCTGTGGCAGCAGCAGCGCGCCCGCCGCGAGCGCAATCCATTTGGAACGCCTGCCCGCTTCATCGCTTGTGGTGCCGGTTTTGCATTGGTCGGCGTTGTCGAACACTTTCACCGAGTCGAGTCCGCTCGCACGGCATTTCTCGCAGTCGGCGTCGTCTTCATCGTTATAGGTTCCGCCGTCCGGATTGTTGCTCGATTGGATTCCAATCCACCGAATACCCGCGACGGTTAGGCGTCGCTCGCGTCTTGTGAGGAAAGCGCATCTAGGTAATTCCGCGCGTTCTCGTGAAACGGAGCACTAAATTTGTCAGCGGTTCACTGCTCGTCGTCGCGCTTTTTGCAGTCGTAGGATACTACGGCGTCCGCGCTGAGGCGTGTCGACGAGTCCTTGCTCGCGAGTCCAGCAAGCCTGGGTTGACGTGTCTCTGGCGGGTCGAGGGCCAACAGGACGTAGAGCGGACCCCGTCGTGGTGGCAGGTTGTATGCGGAGCGCGGCCCACTTACATCCATATCGAGTGGCCCGCATTTGAGAGCGACCACGAAGCTGCACAGGAGTTCGCCGACGCTTTCGCCTTCTTCGGCAGTCTCGAAGATTTCAGCGTCGGCTACAATTGTCCTGAAGTCATGACGCTTCTCTGTGGATTCAGGCGCCAGCCGAATCTCAGGCAGATCAACTGCTTTCACGCTCCGGTCAGCAATGCGCTCTCTCAGGCGCTTGCCGGCTTTCCCCGGCTGCGCGGCATTTCTCTCGTTCCCAGCCAGTTTACCGGGCGAGGCTTTCCCCTCATGCCAGATTTGGAAGCCGCCGACTTTAGCTGGAGCCCGATCACCGCCGAAGGCTTGCGCGCAATCGCCGCATCACCGAAGCTCACCATGATCAAGCTCTCCGACCATCCTAACCCAACCCCGTCGCTATACGCAGCGATCAAAGAACTTCATGCCAGCCGTCCAAGTTTGGATATCTGGGGGCTTGACCCACCATGAATCGATCGGAAACACTTACCCCTGTCGCTCGCGCACACTGCGAACGAAGACATGAGCAAGCCACACGACATTGAAGACGCTATCGAGGGAATTCGCGCTGTGGTTCCGTCTGTTACTGTCGTCCAGATGCACCGAACACATCCAGCCGACGATGACGGGCTTTGGTGGTTCCGGTTGCCCGCCATCAGTCGCGACATTCAGCTTGAGTCGTCCACATCCGACTGCCCGTTCTTGGTCGAGCACAGCGACATGGCTGCTACTTCAGACGCATTTCGTGTTCACTCGGTCCCTGATGCTGTTGCCGCCGTTGTCGCGTATCTTCAGTCCATCTCCGGAGCCCTATGAACCACGGCACCCAATCGCCCGCAAAGCCATCCAGGCGCTGCGGCGAACGGCTCCGCGCGTCACGGCACCTGCCTCCGCCAACCGTACCGCTACCGAGCCGCCCTCCGCAGTCGCCGAGTTTGGTGTCGTTGACTTAGCGTCTTCTCAATGCTGAAAGGGCCAACATTCCGATTCAAGACCGGTCGTGTCGTCGAGATTGAACACTCTTCAGGCCGCATCGGCTATCTTATCGCGCACTTCAATAAGCCACGGTATGGCGCCTTTTTCACGCTGGTCACTCGTACATTCCCGTCACCGTTTCCTGCGAACCGTATTCATGAGTTGCAGTCATGCCCTACGACTACCATTGGGCTCAACACGTATCAACTCCTCTCCACGAAGGATGACCTCACCTTTCGCCACAAGTGCGACTTAACTGATTATTCCGCCTCGGAGCCTGCCTTCTGGACCGGCATGGTCGAGTATTTCATCACAATTCACCGACCCGACGGCACCGAAGAACGGCGGAAGACGAACCTTTCTGAGAACGACTGGGAAACAGAGATGGAACGTCAGGGCATCATCCAGAAAGTTCTCTGGCTGCCCAAGAGCATTGGAGCCTTTCTTTTCGACGGTGTGCCGTTACGCTGGACTGCTCACAAGAGATACTAAGATGAAACAACCGTCCCCATCCAGGCCCTGCAGCGAACACGCCTTCGCGTCACGGCACCTGGTTCCCCCACCGCTTTTTTTTCGCCGGCCATGCAGGTGCCGCGCCCGCTCCGGCGTGTCGCTGAGCTTGGGCCGTTGATATGGCACTGCATGAAAGCCTTAGAGCGACATGCCATCGAGATGTGGTCGGAGTCGCGCGGCTACGGGCTAAATGCGCGCGCATTACCCGCGCTGCGTGATTGCGATGAACTCGAAAGGTTCACAATTCCGCGAGACGCTGGTCAGCGCGTGGCGCTGGTTCGAGGACACATGCGTGCGTTTCAGGATGAGGACGAAGTTTGCGTGTGGCTGCACGACTGGAGTGTTTGGCCATCTGGCCAGTGGGAGCATCTCTTTCGCAGATTTCGCGCCTCCTATGGAATTTCCGAGTCACTTGAAGAGCGCCCAGGTCATCTTATCCGGAAGAAGGAATTCGATGCCGCAGTTTCGACGGTTGTTTACTCCGTTTTGATGCTATGGGATTGCCATGTGCTTGGATCTTCTGGCCGCCCGTTTGTATTTTATTCCCACGATGAATTCGGAAGGAAATGCGTCTAACCCTGACGCTGTAGTGCTGAGCTTGGGGTCGTCAGCCCACCCGATGAGTCGAGTATTCTTCATCTTGGGGTGGATACTCGTCTGCTGCCGTTCGTTCTCCTTCGCCGCCGATATCTACCTGGAGCAAGCTTTAGCGTTTCCTGACCTGCCTTCCCTGGCCTTCACTTGTCGGCATAACAACGCCGTTCGAGGAATTCGGATTGTCGATGCTTCAAGCTGGGGATCTGGGGCGACAGACTTCATCGTAACGAAGAGCAATTTCCTTCTAATTCATCGGGAGTTCAGTTTTGACGAGAAAACGAGAATCTACCGAAGCCATAGCAAAACCATTACTCTACCCGCGCCCCAAAAGGAGCTGCAGGCACTGTTTACTGCCTTTGCGAATGCTTCCAAAGAGAAACTCCTTAAGGCTGTCCCGAAGGAGGGGAACCCTGTCATCGACGGCGGATCAGCGCAAATAGCGTTTTTCGACAATGAGGGTCCTGGTTATGAGATCATTCTGTCCTCCGACCAGAGTCGTGCGATTTCCGAACGAAAGATCGAACCACTATTCAATCTCGAAAAGCGCTTTTCCGATCTAAAGCAGCACCACCTCCCATCATATCTTGAATAAGCCCAACCCTGAAGATGCGTTCAGCCATGCGCTGCAGGCGTTGAGTTTCTGGTCGTTGAGTGCTTCCTCCCGTCATCCGTGAATGAATACCAAACAAGTTGTTCGCAAGCGTCGCTGTCTTCCTGGCGAAATAGCGTTCGACCGCTGCTTTCTTCCGTTGGCGGCGCTCGCTCTCCTCCAGATCATTGCCGGAGTCATCGAGTGGAGGCTCCGTCCGACAGGGCCACTAACCGAGGCTCGACGGGCCGCGGAGATGCCTCCACCGCTATGGGATGCATGGCTTTGGTTTGCGCTCGGGCTTCTTCTTGCCGTTCTTTGGTTTCGGGCCGTTGCCACTTTAGTCCGAGCTTGGCGCGATCCGTCTTCCAGAGTCCTGCGCTTTTCGGCATCAGTGCTTCTCTTCCCGTTTGCCGCCGTCACTTACCGCCTTCTCCTCACACCGTTCCAATGAACTCCAATCGACTGGAAACGCCCACCATGCGCTACGGCGCCTGAGCTTGGCGCCGTTGGCGTCTCCGCGCGTCTCCCGTGGATGAAAGCCAACCATGAAGAAGACGCTACAGATTTGCGCCATCCTTGCAGGCTTGCACCTTATCGCCGTCGTCTTCCATCAGATGCTCATGTTTCAGCACGAACTGCCATACCTCGACGATCGTTCCTTACCCAGCTCTGGCCCTGCCGACACTTTGCTAGGCTCCGGTGCAGTCCTCTGGGTCTTTCATCCACTCATCGCGGCGCTCATCACCATGCATCTCGATTCGATTCTTCCAGCAGCACTCATGTTCGTTTGCGACAGTATGTTTTGGGCGCTCCTCGCGCTCGCGCTCGCCTGTATTATTCGAAATCATTTTCGCCGTCGGCGTTCCAACGCACTCAATGAGAAACCCGGAAATGCCTAGGGAGTGTTTGAAAAATCCGGATCCTGTTGAAAGCGCGAGAACGCGCGAGTTTCTCAAAATTCTCGACCACGGAGTGCGCGGGTGGATCGGCTTTAAACGATCGGCTCCGCGATCGCCCTATCGGGCTCGCTCCGCGAGTTCTGTCGCTCCGCTCCAGTCCGAAGACGATGGCAAAAGATGGGCGGCGGAGCCGCGATTCTTTTTTCCCATCGCGTTGCGGAGAACGCGATCCACCCGCGGTTTCTGAACGCGGAACTCCTATCTTGCGCCAGGCTGCTCAAAGTCATCTCTGCACTAACGATGACGGCCTTTCGTTTCGGGTCCTCAGGATGACAGTCTTTTCGGCGCTCGCACCATACTCAAAGTCGCAGGTCATTGGGTCCGCAAAGTTCGGAACGCGCTCTAATAAAAGCGAACACGCCCCGCTCGTCCCTGAAGTCCCCCCAAACATGAACCGGTCTCTTTTGATTTTTCCCACGCCACCGGGCGCGACATTCAGCGGTCGCCAGCGAGCGGCACTCCTGGCGGCGGCCGGGGCGCTCGCGTGGGGCGCGCATGTCCTGGGCTCTCCCGTTGAGTTCACCGTCACCGACGGGGCGGACCATCAGCCCGTTCCTTGTCGCATCCATCTCACGGGCCCGGATGGCAAGCCGGTGCGCGCGGCGAACCTGCCGTTCTTCCGTGACCACTTCTCGTGTTTGGGCTCCGCGCAGCTCGAACTGGCGCCGGGCGAGTATCACTATGAGATCGAGCGCGGGCCGGAGTTCATGCAGGAGACGGGCTCGTTTACGACGGACGCGGTCACTCCGCGGAAAGTCGCCGCTTCGCTCGATCGCATCTGCGACCTCGCGAAGGAAGGCTGGTTCAGCGGCGACTTGCACATCCACCGCCCGCCGGGCGACATCGAGGTGCTCATGCGAGCGGAGGACTTGCACATCGCGCCCGTGATGACGTGGTGGAACAAGACGAACCTCTGGTCCACGGAGCGCCCGCCGGCGCCATTGCTCGTCCACTTCGACCGGTATCGCTTTTATCACCTCATGGCCGGCGAGGACGAACGCGAGGGTGGCGCGCTGCTTTATTTCAACAGGAGCGAGCCGCTGCCCATCACCGGGGCTGCTCGCGAGTGGCCGTCGCCGATGACGTTTCTGGCCATGGCACGCGAGAAACGCGGCGCGTGGATCGATGTCGAAAAACCATTCTGGTGGGACGCGCCGGTGTGGTTTGCGAGCGGTCAGGTGGATTCGGTGGGCCTCGCGAACAATCACATGGACCGCTCCCAGATGTCCGAATCCGAGGCGTGGGGCCACCCGCGCGACACGGTGCGCCTGCCTCCTCCGCTCGGCAACGGCTTCTGGTCACAGGAGATTTACTACCACTTGCTGAACTGCGGTCTTCGCCTGCCGCCGTCCGCGGGCAGCGCGAGCGGCGTGCTCCCAAATCCCGTCGGCTACAACCGCGTGTGGGTCCAGTGCGGGGCGGAGCTGACGTGGGAGAAATGGTGGGACGGCCTGCGCGCCGGACGCTCCTTTGTCTCGAACGGCCCATTGTTGCGCGTGAAAGCCAATGGCCAGTGGCCTGGAGCCGTCTTCACGGGGCTTGACCCGATCGAACTCGAGGCTGCGCTCGACGGGCGTGACCCGATGCCGTCCATCGAGATTATCAAGAACGGCCAGCTCGAACGGGCGGTGACTCTCGATGAGTGGCGCAAGAACGGCGGCAAACTCGGCACGCTCAAGTTCAATGAGAGCGGATGGTTTCTCGTGCGCGTCATCACGGACAACGCCAAGACATTCCGCTTCGCTTCGACCGCGCCGTTTTATGTGGAGGTCGGAGACACGAAGCGCCGCGTGAGCCGCGCGTCCGCGCAATTCTTCCTCGAGTGGGTCCGCGAGCGAATGGCGCGCGTGAAGCTGCCGGAAGGCGCGCAGCGCGACGAGGTGCTGGGATTTCAACGCGCGGCGGAGACGTTCTGGCGGGAAAAGGCGACGCAGGCGAACGCGGATTGACCAGTCCGGTCAATGCGGGCGAATCGGAGATCAGCGCTTCAAGGCGCTTTCCACAAACTCAAAAAGCTCCTTCGTTGCCGGGTCGCCCGGCACGCCGAGGTTCGCGTCGAGCTTGACGTGATTCGTGCCCCACGCGCCGAAGGCCTGCACGGGGACGCCTGCTGCGCGGAGGACGGTACCGAGACGCCGCGCCTGCGCTGTGGTGTCGACGTGATCGGCGACGTGCAGGAGCAGGAAGGGCGGGATGCCCTTGTCCCGCGCCACGTGGGTCACGGCGGAAAAGTCGATGTGTTGCTCCGGGGTGCCAAACTTCTCGCGATGACCGACCTTCGGATCGGGCTGGCCGGCTGCTTTGCGCCGCTCGGCGGCGACCGCGATGATGAGCGGTACGTCGTAGGTGTCGCCATCCACGGGCACGCAGCCTTTGACGATGGCCAGCGAGAGCCCCTCGTTTTTCAGGTAGCGTTCGTCGGTGCAAAGGAGCGCGGCGAGTTGCGCGCCGGCGGAATGGCCCATGATGAAGAGCCGTTTCGGATCGCCGCCGGATTCCGCGATGTGGTCGGAGACCCAGTGGACGGATTTGGCGACGTCGCGCACGATGGTTCCCATGTCCACGGTCGGGAAGAGGCGATAGTTTACGGAGACAAAGACGAAGCCCTTGTCGAGAAAGGCCTGCGGTTTGACGTGCATCTCCTTTTTGTCGCCGGCCTGCCATCCGCCGCCGTGAATCCAGACGACGACCGGCAGGTCCTTCGCGCCTTCTTTGGTATAGACGTCGAGCGCTTGCAGCTTGTCGGCCTGCTCGACATAAGGAATGTCGAGTTTCACGTTTTCGGCTCGGGCGAGGCCGGCGAGCGCCGCGCCGGCGATGAGGAGAGAGGAGAAGTGTTTCATGGAGGGGTTGTGCATGTATAAAGCTTCCACCCCCCGCTTCACCATGAAGAAACTGCTGCTCTGTCTTTTCCCCCTGGCGCTGCACGCCGCGTCCGAACGCCCGCCCGAGCCCTGGCCTGGGCCGAAAGGCGAATTCGTTTTCCTCGAAGCCGAAAGTTTTCCGGGCGACGGAAAGGCCTGGCAGATCGTCGAAACGCCGACGTCCAATCTCGCGGAGATTGCCTCGGGCATGAAAGCCCTGCGGGGAAGCGGGCTCGGCGGCGCCAGCGTGAAGCAGCAGATCGCGGTCGCCGAGGAAGGCAATTTGCGGCTTTGGGTGCGGTTCATCCGATCTCCCGAGGTGGACGATAAATGGCACTCCCCGTTTCGCGTGTCCGTCGAGCAATCCGGACGCGTCGCGGGTGAATACACCTTCGATGAAAAACACGTGCCGTCCCCGGCCGCGGGCCCGCGCCGATCCAGCAACCCGCCTTTTGTGTGGGAGTTCTTCGAAGTGCCGCTGGGCAAGGGTGCGGCCACCGTGGCCCTCACCACGGTGGGAAAATTGAAGGACGCCGAGGCGCGCCGCGTCGATTGCCTGCTGCTGACGAGCGATGCCGTCTACAAGCCGGACGAACGTGATTTCGCGCCGCAGACCTACGCGCGCATCCGGGTGAAACGCGCGGTGCCGGAGCGGGTTTACTTCTACAGCTTCAACGATCACATGCGCGCGCCATGGTATCGGAATGTCAATTTCAACCGCCGTGGGTGGGCGGATAGCGTGGCCGCGCCGCCCGCCGATTATCTCGGCGCCGGGGAAGAGACTCCGTGGATGAATATCTCGCGGCTGCTCTACACCGACACGGATTCGATTTTCATGATCCAGGCGACGGTGAAATATCACAACCCGGACGCCACCGAGAGTGAGTACGACGTGGACTTTGCCACGGAACCCTCCGAGGGCCGCATGGTGAAGACCATCCATCGCGCGGGACCGGGCGCGGGTCTGCAGGTCCGGGTGCCACCGGATCTGACGGCGGGCCGGATGCCGAAAGCGGATGCCGAATTCGCTGCCGAGCGCGCCGCGTTCATCGCGAAGCTCACCCCTCCGGCGTTTGGCAAACGGCCCGAAAAGTTTCCGGTGATGGTCGGGCTCAACGCCAGCGATGTCCATAACACCCCGAGTGTGCGCGCCGACGAGACGCGCGCGATGCAGTTCCTCGGTATCAATGGGCGCTCCGGCTTGCTCACGGAAGACGACGTGCGCGCGGGGCTGATCTTCGGCAGCGCGCACGCGAGCATCTGGCACATGGGTCCGGCCCGCTTCAACGAGCCGCTGCTCGACAAGATCGAGGCGGGCGTCAAACAGGCGGCGGTGGAATTTTCCAGGAGCCCGCGGCACGATCAAGCCGTGCACACCCTCCTGATGGATGAGGCCGGCGCGAAGGATCTCAAGGCCATGGTGGGCGACGCCGTGGATGAGCGGCGCTTCCGGGAGTGGCTGCGCGAGAATGGGCACACGCCCGCGAGCCTCGGGGTGGCTTCGTGGGAGGCCGCGGGGTTGACCGCCGATCCCGGTGCGCCCACGCCGGCGCTCTACTATCTCAGCCAGCGGTTTCGGGCGTGGAGCGTGGCGGAATTCTTCCGGCTCGCAACCGAGCAGGTGCGAAAACATTTTCCCGCCAGCGCTCCCGCCACGCAAAATTACAGCGACGGCGCTGTTTACCAGGCGAACCTCTACGCGCAGGGGAACGATTATTTCACCTGGTTCAGCCGCGGGGCGCTCGATGCCGCGATGAGCGAAGACTGGACGAATGGCGGGGCGACACCGGAGGACTGCGGCTGGAATGTCGCCCTGCTCCGCGCCGCGACGCGCCGGCACGGGCAGCCCATTCACATGTATGTCATCAGCAGCTTCGGCCGGCGTCCGCTCGACGTGAAGCTCAAGGCGCTGACCGACATCAGCGAAGGCGCGAAGGCGCTGCACTTCTACGCGTATTCGCCGCGCTACGCCGGGCACGAACACGGATGGGCGGAGAACTTCGCGATGTTTCCGGCCATTGCCGAGGTCACGCGGGAGATTGGCGCGGCGGAAGATGTGCTGCTCGACGCCATGCCACGGCGCGCGGAGACCGCGATTCTTTATTCCACGGCGTATGACATCTGGAACGTGGGCCTCGACAACACGCAAGGCTTTGAACGGATGCACACCTGGCTCGCCCTGCGGCACGCGCAGGTGCCGGTGGACGTGATCAGCGACGAGGACGCCCGCGAGGGGCAGCTCGACGGGCGCAAGGTCGTCTATCTCCACGGGGAACAGCTCGACGCGCGGAACGTCGCGCCCCTCGCCGCATGGGTGCGCGCGGGTGGCACGCTCGTGCTCGGGCCCGAAGCCGGGAGCCGCGATGAATTGAATCGGCCGAACACGGCGCTCGATGACGCGCTCGGCCTCCATCGGGCGCCGGGCAAAGTGTTGCAGAAAATCTGGCACTCCGGCGCATACGTCTGCAAGTTGCTGAAGACGCAAGGCCAGGTGAGTCTCGGCGGCGAAAGTGTCGATTTCGTGGCCCGTTCCCAGCCCGTCGAGGCGATCGCCGGGGGAGAGGTGTGGGCCAGGTTTGAGGACGGCACACCCGCCGCCGCATTGCAGCCTGTCGAGCACGGCCGCGTGGCGCTGTGGGGCTTCCTCCCCGCGCTCGCCTACATCCGCACGGCCTACCTGCATAACCAGGAAGTGCGCGACACGGAGCCCGCGACGCCGCTGGCTTCCGTGGCCCGGGCCGCGGCGTTGCTCGCCGATGAAGGCGGCTTCGCGGAGGCGACCGGCAATGCCGCCTCGCTGGCCAAAGTCTTCGCGGGCCCCATCCACTACTCCGCGCCGTTGCGCGCGCTGGTCACTCAGCCGACGCGCGTGGCGAAAGTCGCGCGGCCGGTCGAACTCAGCACCGCGGAGGTAGAGGCGAATTTTCTCGAAGGCACGCGTGGCTGGGTCGTCCCGTTGGCGAATTACACGGGCGCCCCGCTGCAGAATGTCTCGGTCATCGTTCGTCCGGGCCGGCCATTCGGGGAGATCCGCTCGTCGCGGCGCGGAGCGCTGCAGCGCGTTGAGAACAAGGATGGGTCCGTGACCGTCACGCTGCCGCTGGAGTCCACGGATTTTGTTTTTGCGGAATGGAAGAGGTGAGTGTCGCGCTTCAGCGCGCGACAATTAGTCCTGCGCAGCGGATTGGTGGTGTCAGCTGCTAATGACGTGATTTGTGAAGTGCTGAAAAGCAGAGTGCGCGGGTGGATCGGCTTCTCCGAAGACGATGGCAAAAGATGGGCGGCGGAGCCGCGATTCTTTTTCCCATCGCGTTGCGGAGAACGCGATCCACCCGCGCTTTCTGAATGCGGGGACCCAATCTGGTGCCTCGCTGCACAACGTCATCTCCGCACTGATGATGACAGCCTTTCGTTTTCGGGTCTTCAGGATGAAAGCGGGGGAGATGGCGCTCTCGCGTCCACGCGCTGCGTGAACCGGCGTTGCGATTATCGACGTACAAACAGGCTAATACTTTAGCCTTGGGCAAGGTGATTCATCGCAACGGATTCCGCGAGAAATGGCCGCTCCCATGCAGGTGTTTCAATTTCCGGGAATGTGCCGCCGCCGACAACCCCAAGACATTATGCCCCTCAACATTCCCGGTTCCATTCGCGTCGCCTCGTACCTCGCCGGATGGCGGAGAGGCGCCGGTGTCCTTTCGACCGCGCTCGTGCTGGCGGGCGCGAGTCCCGGTTTCGGAGCCGACACTTGGTGGGAGCAGCCACCCACCCAAATAAAGAGCATTCCCTCATGGCTGGTCACGGATCTCACTGGCAAGCCCGTGAAGTTGGATATGCAGGCGGTGGATGGCGCGACCGGGTTCGTCGCGAGCAGCCGGCCGATCAAGCTGACATCGCCGGCGAAAATTGCGGCGAATACGGAAGTCACGATTTATTTTGCGATGCATCCGAAGGGAAAGGGAGGGCTGAGCCTCAAGACCATCATCGGGGAGGAGGGCGCGCCGGGATTGCCCGTGACGGTGGGCGCGACCGAAGGCAACGACCTCGTCTCGGTGAATGCGGCCGGCGTGCCCGCCAGCTACCAGACGCGCGGAAACTATAAGCGCAGCCTCACGTGGCCGGAAGATCTGCGCAAGACGATCGAATCGGAGATGGCTTCGATGCCTCCCATCTCGGAGCGGCGATTTTCCATCCGCTACGTCCTGCACCGGGATCGATTCGAAATCTATTTCGATGACATCCTGATCAACGCGCGCGAAGTGCCTCCCACCCCCGCTGGGGCTGTCCCGCCGGCAGTGCCGCCCGGGCAGAAGGTCCCGCCGCCCGTTTCGATCGGCGGGCCCTTGACGGTCACGCTGCCGGCCAATGTCGAATTGCTGTCCGTGGAGACGCGGCCGTTGCCGCCGACCCAGTCGCCGCTCTTTGAGACGGTGCGAATCGATAGCCGGGTCAATGCAGCGTTGATCAATGGCAAGACCGTGCAGGGCGCTTCGCTCCCCGGTCCCGACGAACCGGCGATGGTGCAGGGCGTGCCGTTTGTCTTTCCCCGCCACGATACCCGCGGGAACGATCATCTGGATGTCGGGGTGAGCCGGTTGCAGTCCGCCACTCTCGAGGGGGATTCTGATCCGAGTCACGGCGCGGTGGGTGGACGCTGGGTGGGGCCGCTGATCCAAAACCCGACGCGTCTCACATTTTTGGTCCCCAAGGGCCGCTATCGCGCGCTGCATCTCATTGCCGCCTCCGACGGCGCGGCCGACAGCACGCCGGTCGTCACGGTGCAGTTTTTTCGGCCCTCCGCAGGCCACCCGGAGAATTTCTCGGCGCGGGTTCCACTGCTCACCGCGCAATCCAGCGAGGCTGTGCCGCTGCCGGTCCAACTCGAAAATGGCGCGGCCGCGAAGCTCTGGCTGGTGACGGTGCCGATCGAACCGGGCGCGCTCGCCGGTTTCGACGACCTGGAAATTTACGGGATGGAAATCACCAAGGAGGTGCAACTTTTCCGCGCTTATCCGGACCCCACGCAATACAGTGCGCACGCCGGCGGCCTGCCGAGCGCGGCGCACATTTACGCGATGACGCTGGAGCGTCCCGCGGTGTCGCTCGATCTGCAACCGGACGCGGTGGGGCACCTCTGGGCGGCGCCGGCCAAGCCTTCCTACACGGTGAAATTGCGCAATCCCGGCGGCAAGGCCCATCCGGTGAAATTGGAGCTGACCACCATCAGCCACGATGGCAAGAGCAAGACCGTGCAGGAAATCAGCGTGCCGCTTTCCGCGGCCGGTGGAACCGCGAAGTTCAGTCTCAAGCTGGAGCGCTATGGCTACCATGACCTGATCCTGACGATGAAGGACGGCGACGCCCAGTGGACGGAGCGCCGCAGCCTCGGTTGGTTGCAGGCGGATACACGCGCCCGGCGCGATTGGGAGCCAGGCCGCGGAGCGAGCTTCGGATTCTGGGATTGGGGTGGAGGTCACGTCACGCCCACGCGCGCGGTGCAGATCGAGCTGATGAGCCGCATCGGCGCGGAGTGGGTGAGCGGCGCGCTGCCGCAGTCCGATGAACCCGGGCGCGAAGCCGCGGAGAAGTTTGGCGTGTCGTCGCTGGTGCAGGGGGGCGGGAGCCACTTTTACACCGCCGCCGTGCGCAAGATGCTCGACGACCCGGCGAAAGCGCGTGAGACGCTGCTGGAGAATTTCCGCAAATACGACGTCAAGCCGAGCGCGATCGAAAAACCGGATAATCTTTCGTTCTTCGCCGAGCCGCAACTCGGGCAGGTCACGACCGGCATTCCGCCCGATTATTGGGGTGAGAACTACACGTTTACCAAAGACGAGGAGGACCGATATCAGGGGGTCGAGAAGGCGTTTGTCCTCGGCGCGCGGGCGGCCAAGGAATTCTGGCCAGGGATCAAGTGCCAATTCCCCTACGGCGACCCTTTGTTCCCGGTTTATTTTCTGCGCCGGAGCAAGGAGGTGCGCGAGCTGATGGATGGGATCAACGTGGACATCCCGGTCTTCGATCGCCTGGCCGAGAACCAGATCCACCAGGTCTCGATTCACCGCTGCTACATCATGCAGGAGGAATTGCGCAAGGCGGGGATGAAGAACCCGAACCTCGTCATGGTCGAAGGGCCGTGCCTGCCGACGCGGCCCGGTGCGCTGACCATGGACGAGCAGGCCGACAATTGGGTCCGCCTTTCCCTGCTGCTCTACGGCTACGGCATCGACCGGCAGATCGGTGGCTGGGCCGTTGATTGTGCGGACTATTGGGGCGAGCAACATTACGGCGGCGGGGTCTACAACCGGCTGCCGCTGGTCACTCCCAAACCGTCGGCGTGCGCGCTGGCCACGATGACGCGGCACATCAATCGGAAGAATTTCACGAAGTGGATGCCGACCGGGAGCCTGTCGGCCTACGCGCTCCAGTTTACGCACTACAAGACCGGTGAACTCACGCATGTGTTTTGGACAGTCCGCGGGACGCGGCCCGTCACGCTGACCGTGCCGAAAGACGCCGCCATCACGTGCTATGATTCCATGGATAACGCCACCGTGTTGCCTAACAAGGACGGACGCGTGACTTTCACGGCGTCCACCTCACCGTGCTATATCGAGGGCGTCACCGGGGACTCCGCGATCGCGCTCGGCGAGCCGGACCATTCCGACGCGCGCCCAGGGTCGATCGTGCAAAAGCTCGGCAACCCGGGTGCGGACGCCTGGAAAATCTCGACGGAAGAAGACCCCACCTACGCGAAGAATAGCCCGCTGCAAATTGCGCGCTTTCCCGGTGTGATGTCGGTCCAGGGAGCGGACGCCCCGGCGGAGCAGGGAGGCCGCGCCCTCGCCGTCCATCTCGGGCCGCAGACGAAGGAACAGAAACTCATGCCGTTCTACACCACGCTCGTCCCGCCGAAGCCCATGGTGATCGCGGGGAAGGCCAGCCATCTCGGCATGTGGGTGAAAGGGGCGAGCGATTGGGGACGTGTCGTTTACAGCCTGCGCGATGCGGAGGGCGAACGCTGGATCAGCGTCGGGACTTTCAGCGACTGGAACTGTGACGATCCGCGAAGCCTGAGTTACTTCTGTTTCGACGGATGGCGCTACCTGCGTTTTGAATTGCCCTCGAACAGCCCGTACGATCGTTACCGCGAGAACGGCTCTACGTGGTGGGGCCATTTCGGCAAGGGAAATGGCGAGGTGGATTTGCCCCTGACGCTGGAAAAAGTCATCGTCGAGCGCCGCACCAGTGCGATGTACGTGAATAACCCGCAGCCGACCCGGGCCGATGACGTGCTGCTCGGCGACTTGAACGCGGAGTACGCGCGCCCGCAGGATCAGACGAATGAGGTCGTCCGCCTCGATCACGTGCGGATGCCCGTGCCAGCCGGGATTCCCGACTTGGGCAACCCCATCGTGGAACTGGGCGCCGCCGGGGTGGGCGCGCCGATCCAGATCGAAAAGATCACGCTGCCCAGCCAGGACGCGGATGGGACGCGTTGCTTCGTCCATTTCAAAGCGGTGGATGGCGCCAAGGGGTACGACGTCTGGGCCAGCCCGTATCCAGACGGGCGCGGCGCGTTGCAACTCGGCAAGGCGTGGAAGGAGCCGGGATTGCAAATCACCGGCCTGCGAGCCGACACGGATTTCTATCTCTTCGCGACGTACACGGACGCCGACGGGAAGACCTCGAAGCCTTCCGCGGGATTCAAAATCCGGCTCAAGGATATCTTCGGGATGAAGTGACGAGAACGATCAAAGCCCCGGGCTGCTCTGCATAATGCCGCCATCGGCGAAGACGGTGGTCGCCGTCATATAACTGGCTCCGTCGCTGGCGAGAAACGCCACGAGACTGGCGATTTCCTCCGGCCGGGCCAGGCGCCCGAGGGGGATGGCGTTGTTCAGCTTTTGGAGCAGGGCGGGGTCCTGCATGGTCGATTGATTGATCGGAGTCGCGACCGCTCCGGGGCCGACGCCGACGACCAGGATATTATGCGCCGCGAGTTCCAGGCCTGCCGTGCGGGTCAGCATGCGCATGCCGCCCTTGGAGAGACAATAGGCAGTGTTGCCCGGCATGGGCCAGTCTTCGTGGACTGAAGTGATGTTGATGATGCGGCCGCCGCCGCCCTGCTTGATCATCTGCTGCGCGGCGAGTTGCGTGCCGAAAAACGCGCTCTTGAGATTGATCGCGAGCACCTTGTCATATTGCGCCTCGGTCGTGTCGAGGACCGACGTGCGCGTCTCGACGCCGGCGTTGTTGACCATGATATCCACGCGCCCAAATTCCTGGACGGCGGCGGCGACCAGGGTCTGCAATTCAGCGACCTGGCTCACATCGGCTTTCACGCCGATGGCGCGATCTCCCAGCGCCAGGACCTGCTGCTCCAGCGCTTCGGTGGCCTCGGGGTGCACCACGTAATCAATGACGATGTTGGCCCCCTGCCGGGCGAGTTCCAGGACGATGGCCATGCCGATTCCGCTATTGCCACCGGTGACGATGGCGACTTTGTCTTTGAGGTTCATGAGGATGTTGTGGCTCTTTATTTTGCGGGAATCACCGGCAGGACGATCTGGGAGGGATACTCCGCATTGTGGTAGAGGACGTTGGTGGCGATGACGAAGCGACGATGGTCGTTCAGAGGTTCGCCCGTGTTCGGGTTCACGTCGAAGCGCGGGAAGTTGCTGCTGGAAATGTCCACGCGAATGCGATGGCCCTTTTTGAAGATGTTCGACGTGGGGTAGAGCTTGATCGTGAAGGGATAGATTTCGCCGGCCTCCATGAGCTTTTCCTCCTTGAGTGAATCGCGGAAGCGCGCCCGCACGATCCCGTCGCCGAGGTTGAGATCGAAACCGCCGGGCCAGTCGCCGCTCGGCGGGTACACGTCCAGCAATTTCGCCGTGAAGTCGGTGTCGGGGGCCGAGGAAGAAGCCCAGAGTCTGACTTCGATTTCACCGGTCACTTCCGTGTCCTCGGTGAGCGGCGCGGTCTGAAAGACGACCACGTCGGGCCGCGCGGAGAGCGGGATCGGGTGCGGCCAGTTCCAGAACTTTTCTCCGCCGCGCTGGTCCCATGCGCCCTGCTGGAGGATGTCGTCTCCCGACGAAATATTTCCCCCGAGCGTGGGAACGGGATTGTGCGGATCGAAGTCGTAGATCGTGCGCGCCGCAGCCGAGGACGGCTTTTCCGTCGCGAGCTCGCCGCCGGGCTGAAAGTAGTACGGCGTGAGGCGCGTCCGGGCCAGGGGCCACTCGCGCTCCTCGCGCCAGGAGCCGCCGTGCCGGAGCAGACCCTTCTCCGTTTTGCCGCCGTCACCACTGCCCATCACGAAGATGCGCACGGGCGTGGCAAAGGGGGCGGCCTTGCCGACGGAATTTTCGAGACCGCGCAGCCAGTGATCGAACCATTCGAGCCGCCAGGCGCGTTCGTCGGCGATGGCGGCGTCGTTCCCGAAATCCACCTGCCCGTGCGCGGATTTGGTCTGCGAGCCGTGAATCCACGGTCCCATGATGAGATAGACGGGACTCTTCAAGGTGCGGCTGAGCGCGCGGAAATTAGCGGTGGTATTGCCGGCCCACGAGTCGTACCAGCCGCCCACGAGGTAAACCGGGATATCCTTGTAGCGCGACGGATCACCGAGGATGTCGTTCTGCGACCAGAACCCATCGTCGGCCCCGTGACTCATCGCCTGGGTCAGCCATTCTTCGTACTCGGGCGCGAGTTTCAGCGGGGTGGTGCCGGCGCGCACCGGCAGGAGCGGCAGATAGCGGAAGCGATTCTCCGCCATCTCCTTGAGCACGGCCGCCGTGCCGGGATCGCGCCCCGCCCGGCTGCCACGGCCCGCATTCATCATGATCCAATTCCAAAAGCGCAGCTCGAAGGCGCCCGCGTTTCGCATGCTCTGCCGGCCCATGTTCGAGACGGCATCGACGGGCATCACCGTCATGAGTTGGGGCACTTTTTCCAGGGCCATCGCGTGCTGGGTGCCGCCCACGTAGGAGGTCCCGATCATGCCGATCTTGCCGTTGGACCATGGCTGGCGGGCGATCCAATCGGCGCAATCCCAGCCATCCCGCCCGTCGTCGGTGAGGAAATGCCAGACGCCTTCCGAGGCATAGCGGCCGCGGGTATCCTGCGCCACGAAGACATAGCCATGGGCGGCAAAGTATTCGCCGAACGTTTTCGCGCCGGTCTTGTTGTAGGGAAGCCGGGTGAGAATCACCGGCCGCGGTTCGCCGAGCGCGTTTCCATCCCGCGCCGGCGAATAGATATCGGTCGCGAGCTTCACGCCGTCACGCATTGGCATCATGACGTCGTGCTGCGTGGCGACTTCGAACAAAGCGTCGGCCGCGCTCAGCCACCGGCAGGTGATGAAAAACAGCAGGATCGCCACGACGGATGGACGGACGAGCAGAGGGCGGATGGGGTTGCTCATAGGGAAGGGAGGGACGTGAAGACACTTCGACAGAGAAAGTGAGAAAACGAAACCTCATTCTCTTTCTCGCCCCATTCCGCAGTGGATTGCAGACGGACGTGCCGCGCTCGGCGACCCACATCCGGCCCACGGTTCGCGCAGAATTTGTCGACCCCCAGCGCGACAAATCCCCTGGCGCCGAGTTTCATTCATTCCCCGCATGATGAACCCCATTCTTCCCGGCCGCCTTTTCGTGCTTCCGGTCCCGCTCCAGGCGGCCGGGAAGAAGCTCAACCCTTGAAGCCAGCCAAGACTCACCCACCCATGAAAACCAATCCCGCCTCGATCCTCACCGCAATCCTTCTCACGCTGCCATCCGCCGTCTGCCTCGCCGGGAAAGGCGCGGAGATCAAACCGATCCTCGCCACTCCGGCCAAAGTCGCCGCGGAAGATGCCTTCTCGGCGGCGGCTGTCGGCAAGCCCTGGACTGTGGCCAAAGGCGACTGGCAGATCCATGACGGCACGCTGGTCGGTAAGGAAAAGAAGGAAGACAACCACGCGGCGGTCTGCGGGCTCATGGTGCCCCTTCACGACTCGATCATCCGCTTTTCGTTCAAGTTCGACGGCACCAATAACCTCAGCGTCAGCTACAATCAGCCCAAGGGACATCTGTTTCGGGTGAACATCACGCCTTCCGGGGTCGCGATCACCACCGATGCGGACAAGAATGATCCGAACTCGAAGGCTGTGCCGATCGGCAAAGCCGAGGCGAAATTCGAGAACGGCCAGTGGTACACGATCCAGGTGGAGATCAAGGGACAGAAGGTCGCGGTGCAAACCGACAATGGCGTCAAGATCGAAGGCAGCAATCCGGCGCTCGATGTGGACAAGACGGGTTTCCGTTTTGTCACCCGCGGGGAGTCGGTCGTTCTCGCCGACGTCAAGGCGTGGGAAGTCGCGCCCTGATCTCAATGATGGACTGCGAATAAACGCGACGATACGCGGAGGTGATGAGATTGTGATGGGGTGAGAGTATTTTTCGTTTCCTGGCTGGTTTGCCCAGTTTGCATCTTGTTGCTGCTGGCCGCGCCTCCTTGGGTCCATGGCGCGCCGGCCAAGTCCTCGGATGACGCGCCCGCCGCCAAGCCCGTGACCCCTCGGAAAAAGAAGCCCGCGGCGACCTCGACCGACGATGCTCCGCCAGCCGCCCCGTCGCCAAAACCGGCGACCGATCCCGCCCCGGATTCCAGTGGGACGAAGAAGAAGCGGCCCGCCGCGGACAGCGATGCAAGCGCGAGCCCATCGAATCCCGACCAACCGCACCATGCCCCGGCGGCCACGATCGAGGCGGAGCAACTCGCCGACTTTGCGGCGCAGCCCGCCTCCATCCAGGCGATGATCAGGGCGGCGCTGGAATTAACGAAATTGAATCTAACCTACACCTTTGGTTCCGCGGAGCCCTCTGCGGGTGGGATGGACTGTTCCGGCACCATCTACTACTTGCTGCGGTCGCAGGGCTTGAAGGACGTTCCGCGCGATTCCAGCGAGCAATACATCTGGGCGCGGAAGCACGGCCAGTTTTTCGCCGTGATCAGCACGGAGGCGGATAGCTTCGAATTCAAGGACCTCGCGCCCGGCGATCTGATGTTTTGGAGCGGCACCTACAAGACCGAGCGCGCCGTGCCGATTTCGCATGTGATGCTCTATCTCGGACGGGAAAAGGGGAGCGGGAAGCGCGTCATGTTCGGCTCCAGCGACGGCCGCAGCTACAACGGTGTCCAGCGGTGGGGCGTGAGTGTTTTCGATTTCAAGATGCCGAAAGCGAATCCGGCGGACCCGGAGAAGCACGTCGACTTCGTCGGTTACGCGCACATTCCCGCCCTTCGCGATTTGCCGCCCATGGCAGCCGCGCCCGTCAATGCCCATCCGGCGAGTGACAAGGCGCTGCCACGTCCCACGACGCCGGCGCCCATCCCGGCCACGCCCGTGCCAGCTCCCGCCACTCCGGCGCCTGCCGCCGACACGTCTTCGGCTTCTCCGAAATTGACCGCCTTCAATATGGCGGCTCCGGCGAGTCCGCTGCATGAACCAGAGCGGGGAAGCGCGGAAAGAAAGGCCATCATGGACGCGCTGCGCGCCGACCGATTTTCGACGCAGGCCAAGAGCGTCATTTTTCAAGTGAACTACCTCAAAGTGCACAGTGGCTGGGCGTGGGCGGATGTCACGCCCCAGGACCACAATGGCACGACGGTCGAGAGCCGAACCAAGGCTCTCCTGCATCTGGATGAGGGGCACTGGAAGGCGGTGGATCTCGGAAAACTGCCGGTCGAAGGCGACAAGCCGATCAATGCCGAGTTCATCAAGAGCCTCGCCGAAGTCATGCCGGGCGTTCCGGTGGACATATTTCCGAAACGGCGGGAGTGATCGATTCCCTGGGGTTCGGCCGCAGCCTCGAGCTCACTTCTTGTGCTGATACATCCCCACGAGTTGTCCCTCCGCGACGATGTGATGCTCCATCGCCCGGAGAAGATCCTTCCTCGTGGCGCCGGGTTTGAGAGCCAGATCGGCGTCGAGGGCATAGAGCTTGAAAAAATAGCGGTGCGCTTTTCCCGGTGGCGGGCAGGGGCCGCCATATCCGATCTTCTGAAAATCGTTGGTTCCCTGTTTGGCGCCGCCTGGCAGTGGGCCGGTTGCTTCCACCTTCTCCGCCAATGCGGTCGTGGTGGCGGGCAGATTGTACAAGACCCAGTGGACCCACAACCCATTGGGCGCGTCAGGGTCTTCGCAAATGAGCGCCAGGCTCTTCGTGCCGGCGGGCGCCCCGGACCACGATAAAGAGGGAGAGACATTTGCCCCGTCACAGGCGTATTTGGACGGAATATTTCCACCGGACGGGAATGCCGAACTGGTCATGGTGAGCGAGGCCGGTGCGCCCGTCGTTTTCGGTGGTTCCGCGCCTGCCTGGAGACCGCAGCACAGAGCGAACGCCACGATGACCCTGCAAACACCTGCACCGGCTTGAGTCAATGGATTCATGAAAGGAACGTAACTGAAGCAGGCGCACTTTCACCCATCGAGATTGACACCCACGGTGCACTGTATACTGTGTGCGGAAGCGCCATGCTTGCCAAGATCATGCCCGGAACCTCCACGCCTCATCTCTCGCCCCTCTCCCGCCGCAGCCTCGCGGAAGATGCCACCGCTCGTATCCGCCGGGCGATCGTCGCCGGCGAGGTGATGGCGGGGGCGGCGCTTTCGGAGGATGGGCTCGCCGTTCAACTCGGCGTCAGCCGCGTGCCGGTCCGCGAAGCGCTCATCCAACTCGAGCAAGAGGGCCTGGTCGAATTCGACCAGCGCGGGCGCTGCCGCGTGCGGACTTTCACGGAAGAGGATTTGGAGGAGTTGTATTCCATGCGCTGCACGCTGGAGGTGATGGCCGCGCGCTTGGTCGCCAAGCGGATCACGAAAGCCGATGTGCAGGCCCTGGAAGGCATGATTCACGAGCAGCAGGCCACGGAAGACCTGACGGAACTGAGCCTCCTCGACGTGGCTTTTCATGACCGGATCATTCAGACCGCGCGGCACCGGCCCCTGGCCGTTTGCTGGAGGACCATCCGGTCGCAGATCGAAGTCTGGCTCGCGCTGACGCATCGGGCCCAGGCCGAGAACCATCTGTCCGCGATCGAACTCACCGTCCCGGGCCACCGGCGCCTGCTGGCGGATCTGCGCAGCGGCAGCGAGCGGAAGGCCGAAAATGCGATGCGACTGGAAATGGCCACGTGGCGCGAGTGGCTGCCGGCCTAGACCACGAGTGAGCTGCCATGAAACGCGTGTCCCCCCACCTCACCGCCGCCGCACTGCTGCTCCTCGCGGCAGCGGGACAGGCCGCGGAAGGGGATGGGATCGCGTTCTTCGAGTCGAAGATTCGACCGCTGCTGGTCGAGCGCTGCTACGAATGTCACGGGGAGAAAAAGCACAAGGGAGATCTGCGTCTCGACTCGCGAGCCGCCTGGCAAAAGGGCGGCGAGAACGGCGCGGTCATCGTGCCGGGTAATCCGGAGGCGAGCCTCCTCATCAAGGCGGTGTCCTACGCGGACAAGGATTTGCAGATGCCGCCGAAGCGGCAACTCGCGCCGGAAGAGATCGCGGCCCTGAAACAGTGGATAAAAATCGGCGCACCCGATCCGCGCGAGGCGAACGTGGCGGGCGTTCGCAAGGAAGTGGACTTCGCGGCCGGGCGGGCGCAGTGGGCTTTTCAACCCGTCGCCCATCCGCAGCCGCCGGTGCTCGCGCAGGATCAGTGGAGCCGGCAGGATCTGGATCGTTTCATCTACGCGCGCTTGCAGCAGGCCGGCCTGCAACCCAGTGCGCCGGGCGACTTTCGATCTTACCGGCCTCCCGCCGACCGGCGAGGAGGTCGATGCCTTCGTGGGCGACGCCTCGGCCGAGGCCTTTGCCAAAGTGGTGGACCGCCTGCTGGCCTCGCCCCATTACGGGGAGCACTGGGCGCGGCATTGGCTCGACGTGGCGCGCTACTCGGACACGAAGGGCTACGTCTATGCGCGCGAGGAAAAGCAGTTCGTCAACGCCTGGCCGTATCGGGATTGGGTCGTGCGCGCGCTGAACGAGGACATGCCGTATGACCGCTTCATCCTGCTCCAGCTCGCGGCGGATCAAGTGGAGCCGCGGGGTTCGCCGCACTCCGCGGCGATGGGCTTTCTGACTTTGGGGCGCCGCTTTCTCGGCGTCACGCACGACATTATCGATGACCGCATCGACGTGGTCATGCGCGGGACCCAGGGGCTCACGGTGGCTTGTGCGCGCTGCCACGATCACAAATTCGATCCCATCCCGACCCGCGACTATTACGCGCTCTACGGCGTCTTCCAAAGCTGCGCGGAAGAGGTGGTGCCCTGCGCCGCACCCGCGACGGATGCGGCCTTCGAAAAGGAACTGGGAATCCGCCAGGAAAAACTGCGTACGACGATGGCGCAACGCCGCGAGGAGCAAGCGGCCCGGGTGCGCGCCAGGATCACCGATCATCTCGTCGCGCAACTCGAGCTGGAGAAATATCCCGAGGAGACGTTCACGCAGCTCCTGGGACCGGCGGACATCAATCCGGTCTTCGTGCGGCGCTGGCAGCGCTACCTGGCGGACGCGGACCGGCGCCACGATCCTGTTTTCGCGGCCTGGCATGAGTATGCGAAACTTGCGCCGGGGGACTTCGCCCAGCACGGGGCTCAGCACGGATCGAATGCGACGAACCCGCTCCTGGCGCAAGCCTTCGCCGCGCCGCCGGCGACGATGCATGAAGTCGCGGAGCGCTACGGGGCGCTCTTTGCCGAAGTGGAGAAGCAATGGCGCGCCTTGCTCAAGACCGACCCGGAGGCCACGAAGTTGCCGGACGAAAATGCCGAGATGCTGCGCCGCGTGCTCTACGGCCCCGAATCGCCTTGCACGGTGCCGGACGAGCACATGGCGACCATCGAATGGCACTTCCCGAACGACACGACCGTGGAATTGTGGAAGCTCCAGGGCGAGGTGGATCGCTGGCTCATCCAGTCTCCCGCGGCTCCCGCCTACGCGACTATCCTCGTGGACCGCGCGCAGGCGTCCACTCCGCGCGTCTTCAAGCGCGGGAATCCGTTGACCCGAGGCGAGGTCGTTTCGCGGCATTTCCTGCAAGTCCTCGCGGGCGATCCTCCTCCGCCGTTTGCCCAAGGCAGCGGCCGCCTCGAACTCGCGCAGGACATTATCTCTCCGAAAAACCCATTGACCGCGCGGGTCATGGTCAACCGTGCGTGGATGCAGCATTTCGGGCGCGGACTCGTCACGACCCCGAGCGACTTCGGCAAGCGCGCGGAACCGCCGAGCCATCCCGAGCTCCTCGACTGGCTCGCCCGGCACTTCATGGACGAAGGCTGGAGCCTGAAGGGCCTGCACCGCCGCATCATGCTTTCCGCGACGTATCAGCAGAGTTCGCTCGCTTCCCCGGAGGATATCACCGCGCGCAAGGCGCAGGAACTCGACCCGGAAAACCGCCTGCTCTGGCGGATGAACACCCACCGGCTGAGTTTCGAGGAGATGCGCGACGCGTGGCTCGCTGCCACCGGTGAACTCGACCTGGGCGTGGGTGGCAAGCCGTTGGAATTGTTTGCCGGCGGGAATATGCGGCGCACGCTCTACGCCCGTGTGGATCGCGAGCGACTGCCCACGGTGATGTCCACGTTCGACTTCGCAAATTCCGATCTTTCCATCCCGCAACGCAGCGAGACCATCGTGCCGCAGCAGGCGTTGTTCGGACTCAATCATCCCTTTCCCGCCGCGCGCGCGGCAGTGCTCGTCCGGCGGGCGGGACAGGGGAGCAACGACGATGCCGGCCGGGTGCGCCGCCTCTACGGCCTGCTGTATCAGCGCCCGCCCACGGCGGCTGAGATGGAGGCCGCCCTCGCCTTTGTGCGACCGGAACCGGCCGCGGTCGTGAAGCACGAGAAACCAAACGCCTGGCAGTATGGCTACGGCGAGTGGGACGATGACGTGGGTTCCATGAAGAGTTTCACCGCGCTCCCGCTCTTCAATGGCACCGCCTGGCAGGGGGGAGACAAGTGGCCGGACAAAAAGCTCGGCTGGGCGCAACTGACCGCGACGGGCGGGCATCCGGGTAACGATCGGCAGCACGCCGTCGCGCGCCGCTGGGTGGCACCCCACGACGGCACTTACACCATCACTTCCACGGTCATCCACGAACCGGCCGTCGGCGATGGAATCCGGGCGTTCATCAGCCACAGCCGCCAGGGGTTGCTGCGCTCCGCGATCGTCCATAAATCCACCGCGGAGTTGAACGTCGGGGCTCTGCCGATGATGGCGGGCGATACGCTGGATTTCGTGGTCGACATTCGCGATGGCTTGAACAGCGATCAGTTCCTTTGGGCGCCGAAGGTTGCCGCCGTGGCGGCCGGGGGCGCGGGGGAGCGACGCGCCGTCGTGGGACGCGCAGAAGGAATTCGCCGGTCCGTTCACCGCGCCGCTGAATTCGTGGGATCAACTCGCGCAGACCCTCATGCTCACGAATGAATTTCTGTTTATCGATTGATGAACGCCGCCATGCACACCCTCCCGCCTCCCGTCTCCCGCCGCGAGTTTCTCCGCCGTTCCGGCGTGGGCTTCGGCCTCCTCGGCCTCGCCGGCCTGCTCGCGCCGCAGGCCTCCGGCGCCACCATAGTGGGCCGCCCGCACTTCGCGCCCAAGGCGAAACGCATCATCCACTTTTTTCTCAACGGCGGACCATCGCACGTGGACACGTTCGACCCCAAGCCGGCGCTGCTGAAGTATGCCGGCCAGCCGCTCCCGCAAACCTTGCTCACCGAGCGCAAGACCGGGGCCGCGTTTCCCTCGCCGTTCAAGTTCGAGCGCTACGGCCAGAGCGGGATCGAGGTGAGCGAACTCTTCGCGAAGACCGCGCAACACATCGATGACATCGCCGTGATCCGCTCCATGCAGGCTCAGGTGCCGAACCATGAGCCATCGCTCATGCTCATGAATTGCGGCGACTCGATCCAGACGCGCCCGAGCCTCGGATCGTGGCTGATGTATGGACTCGGGACGGAAAACCAGAACCTGCCGGGTTTCATCGCCATGTGTCCCGGCGGCTATCCCATCAAGAGTGCCGAGAACTGGCAGTCCGCCTTCCTGCCCGGCGCCTATCAGGGCACCTATGTGGATTCGCAACACACGACGGTGGATCGCCTCATCGAAAACATCCGCAGCCCGCACGCCACGCCGGAGGCCCAGCGGCGTCAGCTCGACCTCCTGCGCACGCTCAACGAAGCGCACCGCCGCGAGCGGCTCGACCCGCGGCTCGATGCCCGCATCGAATCCTTCGAACTGGCTTTTCGCATGCAGACCGAGGCGGCGGATGCCTTCGACGTCTCGCGCGAACCCCAGGCGACCCGTGATCTTTACGGCAGTGGTGTGCATGGCCGGCAGACGCTGATCGCGCGGCGCTTGCTGGAGCGCGGCGTCCGCTTCGTCCAGCTCTGGCACGGCTCGGGGCAGCCTTGGGACAATCACGACAAGATCGAGGAGAATCATCGCAAGCTCGCCGGGGAACTGGATCAGCCCATTGCGGCGCTGCTCACCGATCTCAAGCAGCGCGGCATGCTGGAGGACACGCTGGTCATGTGGGGCGGCGAGTTTGGCCGCACCCCCACGGTGGAAATGAGCGGCAACAAGTCGAAGCTGGGCCGTGATCATAATCACTACGGCTTCAGCGTTTGGATGGCCGGCGGCGGCATCAAGGGCGGCACCGTCCATGGCAGTACCGATGAGTTCGGTTTCGCCGCGGCGGAGAATCCCGTCAGCGCGCACGATCTCCACGCGACCATCCTCCACCTCATGGGGCTGGATCACGAACGTCTCACCTATCGCTATTCCGGACGCGACTTCCGCCTCACGGATGTGGAGGGCGATGTCGTCAAGGCGATCCTCGCGTAACCGTCGCGCGGATCGCCAAGTTTCCCCCCTTCCATGATCATCACTTCCCTCGACTTCGATAAACCCGGCAAGCAGCAAGGCTTTCTCCAGGTCCCTTACTCCCACAATCTCGGCGGCTGGGCGAACGTGATGATCCCCATCACGGTCATCGCCCGGGGGCGGGGCCCGACGGTGCTCGTGCTCGGCGGCAATCACGGCGACGAATACCAGGGGCAGATCGCCGCGATGAAGCTCGCGCGGGAGTTGACGCCCGAGATGGTGACGGGCCGCCTCGTCCTCATCCCCTCGCTGAACTTCCCCGCGGCGCGGGCCGCCACGCGTCTCTCGCCGCTGGACGGGATGAATATGAATCGCGCCTTTCCCGGCCAGGCGGAGGGATCGGTGACGAGCCAGATCGCGCACTTCCTCACCACCGTGCTGTTTCCGCTGAGTGACGTGGTCATCGACATCCACTCCGGGGGGCGCAGCGTGGAGTTCCTGCCCTGCGCGCACATGCATCTCGTCGCGGATCGCGACCAGCGCGCGCGGATGTTCGACGCGATGCTGGCCTGGAATTCGGACTTCGCGTTTCTCTACGCGGACATCGCCGGCACCGGCCTGCTGCCCGTGGAGGCGGAGAATCAGGGCAAGCTCGTTGTCACCACCGAGATGGGTGGCGGCGAATGTATTCCCGCCGACGTGCATCGCCTCACCCAGGGCGGCCTGCGCAATGTGCTCAAGCACGTGGGTCTGCTCAAGGGCCGCGCCACGACGCGCGCCAGCCTCGGCCTTCCGCCCGCCATCCTCACCCAGGCGCTCCGGCGCGAGGATTACCTGCTCGCGCCCGAGTCCGGCATCTTTGAAATCGCGGTCGATCTCGGCGCCAGGGTCAAGCGCGGGCAGGCTGTTGGCTTCATCCATCACCTCGAACGGCCCGACCGCGCGCCGGAATCCATCGTGGCGCAGGGCGCCGGCTATCTCGTCGCGATGCGCGCTCCATGCCTGACGCAGCAGGGTGATTGCGTGGCCGTCATCGCGCAGCGCGTCACCGCGAAGGAAGTGCTGCGCGCGTGACCGCATTGGCACCAGCGCACAACGTCCGCCAGGCCACGCTCCTCGTGGCCTTCATGTGGGTCGCATATTTCCTGAACTATGCGGATCGCCAGGCGGTGTTCGCGATGTTTCCGGCGCTGAAGACGAGCCTCGCCATGACCGACAAGCAACTCGGATTCGTCGGCGCGATATTTCTGTGGATTTACGCGTGTGGATGTCCCATTGCCGGCCAGCTCGCGGATCGCTTTTCCAAACGGCTGCTCGTGGTCCTGAGCCTTGTCGTGTGGAGCATTGTGACCGTGGCCACCGGCCTGGCGACCTCCGCGATCATGCTGCTCACGCTGCGTGGCGTCATGGGCATCTCCGAGTCCCTGTACATGCCCACGGCGATTTCGCTCACCGCGAATGCGCACCTTCCCGAGCATCGCTCGCGGGCGATCGCGACGCTCACGACCGCGCAGATTGCGGGCACCGTCGCCGGCAGTTGGTTCGGCGGCTGGATGGCGGATCGCGGGCAGTGGCGCGGCGCGTTCTTCGCCCTCGGCGCGGTGGGAGTGCTCTACGCGGTGCCCTACTTTCTCTTCCTGCGCGGCGTGCATGAGGCGCCGCCCGACGAGGCGGCGAAAGCCGGCGCCCCGCTGGCGCTCGCGGCGCTGGTCAAGGTCCGGACCTTCCTGCTCTTGTGCGTTATTTTCCCCGTGTTCGTGTTCGGGCTGTGGCTGCTCTATGGATGGCTGCCCACGTTCCTGCATGACAAGTTCACGCTCAATCAGTCCGATGCCGCTTTCAACGCGACCGTCTTCCTGCAAGGGGCCACGGCGATCGGCCTGCTCGGCGGTGGCGTTCTCGCCGATCGAATGTATCGCCGCACCAAAGCCGCGCGCCAGTGGCTGATGATCGCCAGCCTGCTGCTCTGCGCGCCCTGCCTGCATGCGCTCGGCAGCAGCGACACGCTCAATATCACCCGGGTCGCCGCCGCTGCGTTCGGCCTGTTCAGCGGGCTGCTCATGGGGAACATTTTTCCGGCGGCCTTTGAGGTCGTGCCCGCCGACACGCGCGCCTCCGCGGTCGGCGTGCTCAATTTCTGCGGCGGGATCATGTCCGGCTGCGCCACATTGTTCGGCGGCCTTTGGAAGAAATCCCTCGGGATCGACCACCTCCTCACGCTCACGGGCGTCGCCTATGTGATTGCCGGGATCGTGTTGCTCGTCGGCGGCACCCTGTTTTTTCGCCAGGATTACGACCGCATTCACTGAACCGGCCAATGTATCGAACCCACCAGCATCCCATGAAGACCATGAAGTCATTCCTCGTTTCCTGTCTGGCATTGACCGTGATGCTCGCCGCGTCGGTGCGGGCAGAAGAGCCGCTGGATGTGGCCTTCACCGCGAAGGTGGACGGCACGGAGCAACGGTATGTCGAGCTGCTGCCACCCGGCTTCGATGAGAAGGCCGCACACGATATGGTGCTGGCGTTTCACGGCCACGGTTCGGATCGCTGGCAGTTCATCAAAGATGCGCGGGGCGAATGCCGCGGCGTGCGCGACGTGGCGGCCAAAGCGGGTGTGATCGTCGTCTCCCCGGATTACCGCGCGAAAACATCGTGGATGGGCCCGACGGCGGAAGCTGATGTGCTGCAGATCATCGCCACGCTCCGGCAGCGGCACAAGATAGGCCGGGTCTTTGTCGCGGGTGGCTCGATGGGCGGCACCGCGACGCTCACCTTTACCGCTCTGCATCCGGAACTGGTCTCGGGAGTGTGCAGCCTCAATGGCACGGCGAATCTGATCGAGTACGAGAAGTTCCAGGACGCGATCAGTGCTTCCTTCGGCGGCACGAAGGCCGAAGTGCCCGACGAATACAAAAAGCGCAGCGCCGAGCTGTGGCCCGAGCGCTTCACCATGCCGGTGGCCTTCACGACCGGCGGCCAGGACCAACTCGTGCCGCCGCAGAGCGTGTTGAGACTCGTCGAGAAGCTCAAACAAGCGGGTCGCAAGGTGCTCAGCATCCATCGTGAAACCGGCGGCCATGCGACGACCTATGAGGACACCTGCGCGGCGATGGAGTTCATGTTGCGCGAGGCCAGCCCGACCGCCGAGGATCTGCGCATCCTGGGAAATGGAGCGCAGCAATTGGCGGAGAGGCTTGCGGCCGTCAAGCCGGCCAGCCCGGATTTGCTGGCGGATGCCGAAGTGTTTCACAAGGGCATCGCCTGGGCGCTGCGTTATGACGCGAAATTCGCGCCGGGCGATCTCGCGATGTTGAACAAGGCGCTCGCCCGGGGCTCGGAACGCGCCGAAGCCCTCGCGACGAACAAGGCGCCCTGGGCTGCGAAAAAAGGCAAGGTCCTGCGCGGGTTTGTGTCCGGAGTGGATGGATCCAAGCAGCCCTACGGCGTGATCGTGCCCAAGGGCTACGATGGGACCAGGCCGATGCGGCTCGACGTTGTCCTGCACGGGAGTTCCAAACCGGTCGGCATGAGCGAGCTTCGTTTCATGGCGCGCCTCGATGACGGCGACGCGGACACGAACTCCGCGCCTGACGTGGATTATATCGAGCTTCAACCCCTCGGCCGGGTGGAGAACTGCTACCGCTGGGCCGGTGAGACGGATGTCTTCGAAGCCATCGAAGCCGTGTGTCGCAACTACCGCATCGACCGCGACCGTATCGTCTTGCGCGGCATGTCGATGGGCGCTTCGGGAACGTGGCATCTCGGCTTGAAGCATCCGGATCGCTTTGTCGCCATCGGCCCCTATTGCGGGTACGTCGACACGCATCGTTTCTCCGAGACGCCGATGCCAAATTTCCCCAAGATTGGACCGTTGCCCATGCGCCAGGAGATGGGCCTGCACATGCTCGACTCGGTGGACTACGCGGCCAACGCGAGCGTCGTGCCTGCCATCGCCGCCATCGGCGACAAGGATCCCTTTTTCCAGGCGCACGTGATCATGGGTTAAGCGTTCACGAAGGAAGGCCTGCCGATGGTGAATCTCATCTCGCCCGGCACCGGTCACGTGATCGATCCCGTGACGCACCGCGAGCAAATGCGGCGCATCGGAGAATACGCCGCCAAGGGGCTCGACCACACGCCGGATCACCTTCGCTTCGTCACCTGGACGCTGAAATACAACCAGTGTCACTGGCTGGAACTCCTCGCGCTGGGCAAGCACTACGAACGGGCGGAGATCAAGGCCACGTCGACCGATGCGGGAGCCATCGACGTCTCGGAGGTGAGGAATATCACCCGTTTCGCGATCCAACGGCCGGTGACCAAAGTGCGCATCGCCGGGTCGGACGTCCCGCTCCCATCTCACAAGCCGGATGACGTTTGTATTTTCGGTCAAACCAACGGCACCTGGCAATGCGATGGGCTGCGCGGTCAGGTCGCGCTCAGCGGCAAGCGTCCCGGCCTGCAAGGGCCGATCGACGATGCGTTCACCGCGCCCTTTCTGTGCGTGCGCGGCACTGGGAAGGCCTGGAATCCTGTGATCGCTGCCTGGGCGGACGCCAATTTGCGCCGCTTCGCGTATGAATGGAATCGCTACATGCGTGGCGATCTGCCGATCAAGAATGACACCGAGGTCACCGAGGCCGATGTGCGCGAAAAACAACTCATTCTGTTTGGTGACCCCGGCAGCAATTCATGGATTGCCAGGGCCCTGCCGAACCTGCCGGTCACCTGGACTCGGGATGAAGTGCGCCTCGGCGACCAGGTGAATCCGGCGGCAGATCATGCCCCCGTCTTTATCTGCGCCAGCCCGCTGGCCGCCGGCCGCTATATCGTGATCAATAGCGGTCATACCTTTCATGAGCATGATTTCGCCACGATCAATTATCTCCTCTTCCCGCGACTCGGCGACTGGGCCGTGATGAAGATCGCGCCAGGGGGCGAGCAGTGGCAGCCTTCATCGACAGCCTTCCCCGAGGAGGTCGTGCGCGCCGGCTATTTCGACGAGGCCTGGCAAAAGGCCGTCGTCGTGGAGCCATAGAATCTTCCCGCCCATGCCAAAAATCCTCATCGCCGAATGCAAACAGGAAGTATCCACCTTCAATCCGCACCTGAGCGTTTACGAAGATTTCGTCCTTCGCCACGGCGATGAGTTGCTGCGTTACCATCGCACCGTGCGCAATGAGGTCGGCGGTGCGCTGAGCGTATTTGATGTGACGCCCGGCGTGGAACTCGTGCCGGCCTACAGCGCGTTTTTCATCACTTCGGGCGGCACCCTCGCGCAGTCAGCGTGGGAGCGAATCGCGAGCGGGTTCCTCGATTCCATCCGCGGCGCGGGCCCCGTCGACGGCGTGTATTTCTGCATGCATGGGGCCATGGCCGCCGAGGCGGAACTCGACCCCGAAGGCTGGTTGCTGGCGGAGACGCGCAAGATTCTCGGGGAAGAAATCCCCATCGTCGTCTCGCTCGATCTGCATGGCATCCTCACGGATCGCATGGTCGAGCACAGCGATGCGATCGTGGCCTACCACACCTATCCGCACGTCGATTTCTTCGAGACCGGCCAGCGGGCCGCCCGCTTGTTGCTGCGCGTGGTGTCCGGCGAGGTCAAGCCGGTGACCGCCAAAGTGGCGGTTCCTGCATTGGTGCGCGGCGATGAGCTCATCACTGCGACGGGGCTGTTCGGTCAAAGCATCCAAATCGCCCAGGAAGTGGAGAACGGCCCACGAGGGCTCTCGGCTGGTATGTTCATCGGAAATCCGTTCACCGATGTGCCCGCTTTGCAGACCTACAGCTTCGTGGTGACCGATAACGATCCGGTGCTGGCCGAGCGCGAGGCGATCCGCATCGCGGAAAGCTTCTGGGCGAACCACGAAAAGATGCGAGTCCCCCTGGTGAGCCTCGATGAAATGGCCCGCATCGCCCAGGCGCAAACCTCCGGCACCCTCGCGCTCGTGGACGCGGCGGATGCCACGAGCTCAGGCGCGTCCGGCGACAGTAACGCGGTTCTGCGCAAGCTCATGGAAGCCGGCTATACGGGACGCACCTTGCTGCCGATCGTCGATGAGCCCGCCGTGAAGATGGCCATGGCCGCGGGCCTCGGCGCCACGATCCGGACCACCGTCGGCGGGACCCACGATGCGAAGCGATTCACACCGTTCCCGATCACCGCCAGGGTGCGCCTGCTCGCCGACGGGCGATTCCGCAGCGAGTCCTTTGGCGAGGAATGGTTCGCCGGGCCAACGGCCGTCCTGGAGGCGGATAACTTCACGCTCGTGGTGAGCAGCCGGGCCGTGCATCTCTACGATCGCTCCTTCTTCCGGGCGCATGGCCAGAATCCGCGGCACTTCGATGCCGTGGTCGTCAAGTCGCCGCACTGCCAGCATCACATGTATGCCGGCTGGTGTGCGCGCATGGTCAATGTCGACGCGCCCGGCTCCACGAGCGCCAATCTGCCCTACCTCGGCCACACCCGCTGCCCGCGCCCCATTTTTCCGCTCGACCCCGGGGTCACCTTCACGCCTAAAGCCAAACATTTTCAACGACACAAATCCCATCCATGAAGATCAAAGAAATCCGCTGTGCAGGTCTGCGCGGCGCCACCCCCGAAGGCGGCTGGAGCAATGAACTCCGGCCCGAAGATTGCGTCCACACGCTCATCGCCGTGCACACCGATGAAGGAGCGATTGGCTTGGGCAGCGTCTTCACCAATGACGCGCTCGTGCGGGCTTCGCTCGCTGTGCTGGAGCCATTATATCGCGGAGAAAACGCCCTCGAACCCGAACGCGTCAGCGAGAAGCTGCACCAGAACATGTTCTGGCTCGGGCGCGGCGGCTCCATCACGCACGCCATCAGCGGCATCGACATCGCGTTGTGGGATCTGTTGGGTCAGGCTACGGGACAGCCGGTCGGTCGTCTGCTCGGCGGGCGCTATCGTGAACGCGTGCAGCCCTACGCCTCGCTGCTCATGGATGAACCCGCAAAACTGCGCGACCATCTGCTCGCCGTGAAGGCGCAGGGCTTTCGGGCCTTCAAGATCGGCTGGGGGCCGTTCGGCCGCCGCAATGCCGCCACCGATGAAGCCATCGTGAAAGCGGCCCGCGAAGCGGTGGGTGCGGATTCGCGCTTGATGGTCGATGCGGGCGGTAGCGACGCCTTCTGGCCCAATGGCTACAAGTGGGCGCTTAACACCGCGAAGATGCTCGCTGACTTCAACGTGCATTGGTTTGAAGAAGCGCTGCATCCCGATGCGCTCGAAGATTACGCCAAGCTTCGCGAACATTCGCCCGTGCCCATCTCCGGTGGTGAGGTGCTCACGCGCCGTCAGTCGTTTCAGCCCTGGCTGGAGGCACGTGCCTTCGACATTATCCAACCCGACGTGACCAAAGTCGGCGGCATCAGCGAGGAGCGCCGCATCGCCTGGATGGCCCAGGAACACGGCGTGCGCTTCATCCCCCACGGCTGGAACACCGCCGTCGGCCTCGCCGCCGACCTGCACCTCGCCTCCGCCTTTCCCGGCACGGACCTCGTCGAGTACCTCACCGGGTCGCCGTTCATCGACGAGATCACCGCCGGCGGGTGGCATCTCGACTCCGATGGGATGCTCGCGATCCCCACCAAGCCCGGCCTCGGCCTCACCCTCGACCGCGACGCAGTCAAAAAATATACGAATGGCGAGCGGTTGCTGGATTGAGCCGAATCTGGAAAAGGAAACGCGGATGGCGCGGATAGCCTCCACGTTGCCAGTCCCCGCGAGGATCTTGCAAATCCGCCTGGCTCGGCGCGAGCGTGTCGCACGATGAAGGCGCTCTCCTCTTCGTCGTCATCCTGAGGACCCAAAGACGAAAGGCCGTCATCATCAGTGCGGAGACGACGTTGAGCGGCTTCGCGCAAGATAGGGTCTCCGCGTGCAGAAAGCGCGGGTGGATCGCGTTCTCCGCAACGCGATGGGAAAAAGAATCGCGGCTCCGCCGCCCATCTTTTGCCATCGTCTTCGGAGAAGCCGATCCACCCGCGCACTCTGATTTTCGGCACTTCGCAAAGCGCGTCAT
>JBBRPL010000084.1:0-36711 GCA_038228205.1 Chthoniobacterales bacterium | reverse complement strand
GCGGCCACCGATGTTAGGCTTCCGAAAAGCGATCCTTGGGTGTCGAAGCGAGGCAAACTCATGATGAAGCGCTAGTTTATAGACAACAATATATAACGCAAGGAACACCTGTGTTATATACCACTTTTTCAGCAGAATCGATTTTCACAGACTGACCCCGGGCTCATTATGGCGTTTTTCCAGCAGCCCGCTCGTCATGGTCACGAGGAATGCAGCGCTTCCGACGAGCGTGAATATTGTTGAGGCCAGCTTTGCGGTGTCTTCATGGTGCGGCTCGAACGTCAGGCTCAAGATCAGGCAAATACCGCTAACAAGGGCAGCCCCCAACGGACCGCTAACGGATCGCACAAAAGCCCTTTTGTGATGCAGGGCTGGCGGTACGGACGCTTGGAGGAAATCGTCGGCCATGGGGAGGGCTGCTTGAATAATAGCGATCCCGCTGCACATCGAAAGAATGAGAACGCACACGACCCAAGACGAGGAATGATCTGTCGCGTATAAAAACCCGACGATGCCCGTTAGTATCGAGCATCCTGCCGCTGCCACTGTGAGTGTGACGAGGATACGAAGCCGATCCTTGGGGTTCGGCACCGCTGTCCAGTTCGCGCCTAATTTACGCACGATCAGAGGCCCAGCAAGGCGAGGGATGAGAACGACCCACGGAAATAGCATGACCACTTTTCCCAACCAAGTGTTGTCATCGGTCTTAAGCAATGCTTGAGCATTGTAGAGCGAGACAAGGGCCAAGGCATAAATGATGGAGGACACTACAATGAGATGCCGGAGAAGAGGCGTTTTTACGATGTCGGAAAAGTCGTCGAGGTGCCGGCGCGGTGGGCGATCATCGTCGCCGCTGGCAGAGAAGACGCAGGCAAATCGTGGCTTGAGCCGGTGCCAGACTAACAACGCGCCAATGACCGACGCCAGCACGGCTGAAAGCCACGGCCATGACCAATGAAGGTAGGCATCCCACGTCAGAGCCCCGCCCTGAGTGGATGGAAAGCGTTGCAGCATGGCCAGCGAACCCGCAAATGCCATGGCCAGACTCAGCCCAATCCGCCCATTCGCCTTGAAGACGGTAAGCGGAGGCTTTTCGGCATCGGGGAGCGAAATGTCGACCCCCTCCGCATCGTAGACGGTCTCAGCGAGCCAACCGGAAGCCGCGCATTGCAATAGAAGGCCGCCAAACACGATCAACAAATCAGAACCGCCCGCGCCGAGCACGTAAGTGAAAGTGTTGAGTGGGCCAAACAGAACCAGCGACGCAAACATCAGGTTGCCCAGAGCGGAGCAGACAAACGCGAGGGCAATGGCCAACCGTTTACCGAGGAAATCCGCCAGAATACCGCTCAACGGCTGAAGGATCACTTCGACCAGGAGGGAGATCGCAAGAATGAGTAGCGAGCCATGAGCGATCGCCAATCCTGACTTTGAGCCGAGCTTCTCCAGAAAAATGATGAGGAAAGCGACATAGAATCCATATCCGGCTCCGTAGGCGGAAAAGATCAGGCAGTATGTTCGTCCTGCAGCTTTTGCCGCGCTCCCAAACTGGTGACCCATATTCTATGTTTGAGTTTATCCCAAGCTTTCAGGTTCCGGGATTCGCTCTACGCCACACATCTCGCAATGTTGTTCAATTTTTCTTGGACGCCTTTTTCTTTTTCGCCGTCTTTTTGGTAGTACTGGCGTTGATCAATTGATCGGAAGCATCCGTGGCGACCGAGGCATTGACAGTCATTTTGGATGCATCGCCCTTCTTATCGTTGTCTCGAAGCACCCCTTGAATGAAGCTTTCACTAAAACCAGCCAGGAAGCAGAAGAAAAGAGCGGAAAGAGTCGCTCCATCGGTCGCATTCGCAGTGGCATTCTCTGCAGTACCCTTCCCGGTCGTCGTGACGAAGCTCAATACGATCTGCCCCTTTAGCGCGAGTAGACAGATCGGACCAGCAATCATCGCGATCATGATCCGGACAATGCCTCCCCATCCGTTCCGCACAGTCGTCTGGTAAAAATCGATGGGAATATTTTTTTGGTTGAGTGCGACCGCGAAAACTCCGCCGGCCGCGCCCAATGCCGCTGCCTGCATCCACTGATGCCCCATGCTATCTTCCCACTTGCAGTGCCACACGGCGAATACGATCCACACCACGGCACACCCTAGGATGGAGAAGCCAAGGTATGAGAGTCGGGAAGCGGCCTTGAAGGATCCCTCAAGTTGCGTCAGCAGATCCCTCATTGCCGCCTCAGCGAGGTTCAAGTTGCCATCCAGGCAAAGTGCCAAAGCTCTGGCGCGTTCCTTTTGGACGTATTTCTGTCGCGCCTCTCCCCCCGGCATAAGCGCCTTCACCTTGATCATCAAGCCAGTGATCTGGTCTGCCTGACTCAACACTTCGTCCGGGCCGTCATACACTAGATCGTCGTTCGCCAGATAGACGACGTAAACTGAGGTGGACGCAAATATTTCCTGAATCGAGCGACCGCGAAAGTCGGGCCCTCCCGTGCGATAGGCATACCATATCGGCGGGGTCGTGGCTGCCGGTGCTGGCCGATCAGGTAGCGTGGCGGGTGTTGGAGGTGGTGGGGCAGCGGGAGCCGGGTCTGCCGCAGAAGTGGATGGTTCCTCGGTCGGACCATTGTACGAGTCCCCTGGCACCGCCGTGGTGGTTACCTCAGCAGTCACTGAAAGCGTGGTGTCGTTTTTCTTTTTTTTCCTCATCACGCCCCGTCAAAACACCAAACATCACCGATCGGCCAAACTCCAGCGTCCTCGTGCATTTCCAAGTATCTCCATCCTCACCCTTTTTAGGGGTGTTATCTTACAACGCGTTCAGTGCTCATATTCTCAGCTTATATAGGTTCAGGCGGGCGATCAAGATCTTTCGAAGCTTGTCTCTCAAGTGTCAAGCAAAAATCGGGCCATGTTTAGATCGCGACCTCGCATGGAACGCAATGACTGTGAAGCTGCGGCCATCCCCCTTGATTTGCAACCCATAATTCCGATGAAAGTTCCGGTGGCGACCGAAAGTGGGTGCGCCATATTGACGCATCGTTTAGCGCCACAGTTGATGGGAGGAAGTCGCAGTTTGCCAGATCGACAGATGGTGTGGGCGACGCTGGAAATGCCGTCTCTGTGTTTCAAGATCCGTGGTTGAACAACGGCCCTTTGACGCCTGGCGGCGTTCCCTTTTCCCGACTGACGGCTTCCATTCGAAAGGGGCCGTCCTTACCGTCTACTGTCTCGCTCCACTCCAATCTCGCACCTTGACGGGGGCTCAATACGTAAACACCACTCGATTATTGAAAGGATTCAGGTCGTCGATCTCGTGGTTCGGATCCAGTTCGACGATCACCCGACCGTCGGTCACGGCGTTGACGTTCTGGAGTTCGATCATGGCGGTCCGGGGCTTGAAATCCAGCGGGGCGTCGATGTGCGGGATGCGTTTCTCAAAAAGCATGTTCCCGCTCCGGGCGCTGCTGATGCGGACCAGCAGGTTCTCCACCGGCTTGTTGCCCAGGTTGTGCACGGTGACCTGAAGGTGTTCGCCGTAGTCCAGCGCGATGGTGTCCAGCGAGATGGCGGGGTCGGGCCGGTCGAAGTTCATCGGCGCGGTCTTGAGGCCGGTGAGCGACAGCACAACGCCTTCCCTCGGCGGGAGGGTCAATTCCAGGAAGGAGCCGCGCACGACTTCGATCTTCCGCTCCTCGATGATCCCTTCCGGTACGCCGTCGTTATTTTTGTCGTGGGCGAGCGTGAGCTGATACGTGCCGGGGTCGAGCCGCCAGAGCCGGGCCTCGACCTTGTGGGGCTGATCGGTGAAGGCGAAAAGGCGGACGGTGAGCTGGGTGTCGGTGTTTTCGGTCACGAGGGCGGCGGTCTCGGTGGCGCCGAGGGTGTAGGAAATGGCGTGGCGGGGCCACCAGTTTGAGTTGCCGGCGCGGTGCGACGCGGAGCCGCCCATGCGGGCGCGGGCCAGCGTCATCCGCGGGAGCGGACAGCGGTCGCCATTCGTCTGGCCGAAGGTGTGGAGCCAGTCGCCGTTGTTGATGAACATGCAGACCTGGCGATAGGAGTCGGCGAGGTAGGCGGTATCGCCCGTGCCGGCATAACCGAGCCATTGGGTGTCGTTGTTGACCAGGGCGTACCACGGGTCGGGGTCCATCTTGTAGAAGTGCATGAGCGGGTTGTCTCCGTAGTAGCGTTTGGCCTTGTCCTGCACTTTCTTCTTGAGGTCGTCGGGGATCGTGGGCAGGTCGCCCAGCGCGTTGGCCAGCTCGAAGGCGTACGGGCTGCCGAGGGCGCTGGTTAGTTTCGCCTCCCGCCACTTCTGCTGGGCGTCGGGGGCGAGGGTGCGGGCGTAAGCCTCGGAAACCATGCCGGTCTTACCGCTCTCGATGAGCTGCCATTTGGTGATGTAGTGGGCCGCGGTGAGGTGGCCGCTGTACCACATCTGGAAGGCCGCGGGGATAAGCAGGAGGTTGTTGATCGGCGCATCCTTGGCAAACTGGCCATACTCCCAGACGCCCGGGGCGCCGAGCATCACGCTGCGGAAGCTGATGGTGCCGTCGGGGTTCACCCTGGTCCATTTCTCCAAGTGGCTGGAGGAAGCCATGCAACGCTCGAAGGCGATCGGATCGCCGTAGTCGATGAAGAGGTGCTGGGCGATGGTGCCGCAGCCTTCTTCGTAGGAATGGAGGGTGTCGCGGATGGTGCGCGAGGCGCCGTTGTCCATCGCTTCCCAGGCGGCGCCGTAGAGCCGGCGGAGGGCGTTCTTGATCTTCTGATCGTCGCCGTCGTAGCAGAGCGCGGCATCGACCCAGTTCTCGACCATGTCGGTGTCATCGCCGAGCGTGTGGCCGAACTCGCCGCAGGGCGCCTGGCGGTGATCGATCCACCAGTATTTGATCCGGCGGGATTCGTTCAGGGCCTTCCATTGCCAGAAGGCCCAGTCCGGCGCGCCGGTGTCATTGACGGGCTCGGCAAAGGGGAGCGGCTCCTTGCGCCAGCCGAGGCGGAAGAGCAGTTGCATGGCGCGGCGGTCGTCCGGCGCGTAATCGCGGAGCCAGGCCAGCGGAATGTAGCCACGCAGCCAGAACGCGGGCGGGAGGCCCCAGATCGTGCTGCGGCCTTCGCTGGTCTCGCCGTAATCCTCGCGGGCGAACTCGACCTGATCATCGACCGCCGTCGGGCGCGCCCTGGCCATGTCGGTGGTGCAGAGGCTGATCCCGGTGCCGCCCTGGCCCATCGCCCAGGTGACGGGGTTGCCCGCGGTGACGAGCACGGGGAGTTCGATGCCCTTGGTATTGAGCACGGGCCGGCCCTTGAGCAAGAGCGTGAAGGTCTGCCGGCCGGCGCCTTTGGGCCGGAGGATCACGTCGGCAACCATCCAGTCGCGCTGGGTGAAGACCGGCTCCTTGACGACGACGCGCACGGGCGTCGGGCCGTCCATCTTTTCCGCCACGAGCTTGATGAGCGCGCCGTCGTAGGCGCCCTGCTCGGCGAGGGGCTGACTGACGGCCTGGAATCCGCCGAACGCGGGGGCGGGCAGGGTCCAGGCGGCGGCCGGCTCGGCGGTGGCGCGCACCGGGGAGTCGAAGCGCACGGGCGTTTCGTCCACGATGGCCTTGCCCGCGTCGGTCGGGGGGAGGCGGTCGACTTTTGCCAGATCGCCCAGGCGCTGCAGTTCACCGGCGGCGGGTAATGCGCCGGAGGGCTCCGCGGTGAAGAAATCGATCTGGCCGATCCATCCGGCGTGGCGGAGGATCGAGAGCTTTTCCTCGGACATCTTCGCGGGCAGCGAGGCGCGCCAGATGGGCCGGTCGGCCTGGACACTGGCGAGCACCTTGTTGCCGATGTCGGGAACGACCTTCACGATCTCGCCCTCGAAGGGGCGCTGGGCGAAAATGCGGACGCGGTCGAAGCTCTGGCCGGGGGCGAGCGTCATGTCGAGGCGGCGTTCCTTCCGGCCGAGCTGGACACCGATGCGCGGGTTGGGCCACGCGGTGGCCTTGAGGCCCTCGAACGGGCGGGCCTCGAGCCGGCCGTCGTCGCTGGCGGAGACCATCCGTGCGAAGGTGAATTTCAGCGCGGCGCCGGCATCGAGCGATGGGATTTGCGCCAGGTCCGCGTCGGTCCAGCCCATGCGGGCAAGGTCGGCGGCGCGGCGCTGATCGGGCGGCGTGATGGGCATTGCTGGGCCGGTCGGCGCCTGCCCCTTGGCCAGTTGCGCCACCTGCGCATCCGTGAGGCAGTCGGCAAAAGCGTAGAGTTCATCGATGGACGCGCTGCCGCCGGCCCAGAGCGCGGTGGGATCGTTGTTCCAATCCCAGTGATGCTTGCCCCAGTTGGTGGCGACGAGCTTGCCGTTTTCGTAAACCTTGATGCCTTCGTTGCGGTCCCAGACGGCCGCGATGTGGACCCACTCGCCGGTCTTCCACCGGCCGACATTCGGCTCGAGTTGGAGGCGCTCGCCCAAGCGGCCCACGTCGAAGAGGTCGAAGCAGAACTGCTCGCCGAGCATGTTCCAGAGCAGGACCATGCTCCAGTAGCCCTGGATGTTGGTGTCCACGCCGAGGGCGATTCCGCCGAAGACGTGATTATGGACCTCGGCGGCCGGCTTGTAGAACATGGCCAGGGTGCCGCGGTCCAGGTCGATGTTCCCCCGCCCTTCCCAACGCGCGATGGTGCGGCCGCTCGTCACGCCAGCCTGGCCGACCACGCCGGGCTCGTACTTGTTGCACGCGGTCATCGGCTTGGGTTCGCCGCGGGCGATCTTGGCGTCGGACGTGCCGTCGAAGGGGACGTAAAAGATCGGCACGGGGCCGGAGTCGGCCGCGAGGGCGCCCGCCACCAGCGTGACGCTCAACAAGGCCAGCGCGGCCAGGTTTTTTTGGCTTACGCGGGCGGCAGAGTGTGAACGGCAAAGCCGTGGATGGGAGTTGGGGAGGAACGAGTGCATAACATGATTAGCCTAGACCCTATTCCGAACGTACGGGCAGGGCGTAGTTAGGAATATGCCGAAGGCATTGAATAAACCAGCCCAGCGAGGTGGAGGAGGGGAAAAGGAGTGTTCGGTGGGCGGGCGAGAAGCTACGTAGATGGCTTTCCCTCGTGACCGAGCTGAAGCTTGGGCACGAACGCGGCGGGCGAAGTCGGATGGCGCGTTACGTCGCGGCGAATGAGCCTCAGCCTTGCCCGAGCAGCGTCTTCGCGTGCGCCAGGGCCGAGTCTCCCTTGCCGCCGAGCATCCGGGCAATTTCCTCGACGCGAGCTTTGCCTTCGACCTTTTCCAAATGTGAAACGGTCCGGTCCTTCGTAAACTCCTTGGTCACGACGAACTGGGTATCGGCCAGCGCGGCCACTTGCGGAAGATGACTGATGCAGAGCACCTGGTGGGCGCTGGCCAGGGACTTCATCTTCGCGCCCACGGCGTGCGCAATTTCGCCGCCAACATTGGCGTCGATTTCATCGAAAACGAGCAATGAGATCGTGTCCTGCGCGGCCAGCGAGGATTTCACCGCGAGCATCACGCGGGAAATCTCGCCACTGGAGGCGATGGATTTGAGCGGCTTGGGCGGTTCTCCCGGGTTCGGCGCGAAAAGGAAGGCGACGCTTTCGAGCCCATGGGACCCGGCCCCTTCCAGGGGCGTCAGGGCGGTCCGGAAGTCGGACTTCTTGAACCCCAGGTCCCGCAGGTGCGTGGTCACGCTCGCCCCGAGCTTCGGTGCGCCCGCGGCGCGTTTCGCCCCGAGCTTCCGGCCCGCGTCGAGGACTGTCGCCCGGGCGGCGGCGATCTCATTTTCCAATCGCGCGAGTTCCGTCCCGCGTGATTCGATCTTATGCAGACGCGCGGCGGCTTCGTCGCCGAAGGCGATCACCTCGGAGATGCTCCCTCCGTATTTGCGCTTCAGGGTCTCGAAAAGCGTGACGCGTTCCTCCATCTCCGCGAGGCGTTCGGGATCGAGGTCCATCTCCTCGGCGTAGCGCTGGAGCGACCGCGCGAGGTCTTCCAGTTCCACCGTCGCCCGCACATGCGATTCGCTAAAGCGCGCCGCCGCCGGATCGACGCGTTCGAGATCACGGAGAAACTTGCCGATCTCGACGAGCCGCGCGAGCAGCGGATCTTCGGCCTCGGAAAGGCGCCCGATGACCTGCGCCGAAAGGTCGATCAGCCGCCGGCTATTGGCAGCGACGCTGTAGCGGGCGAGCAGTTCGTCCTCCTCCCCGGGACGCAGTTGGGCCGCCTCGATCTCCTGGACCTGGTGCCGCAACAGATCGATTTCCCGTTCCAGGGCCGCCTCACTGGTCGAAAGCGCGGTGTGTTCCGCCACGATCTCGTTCAGCCGGCGAAAGTGCTCCTCGTATTTGTCGCGTAACCCGCCGGCGCCGGCAAAGGCGTCGAGCAGGTCGAGCTGTTTGGCGTCGGAAAGGAGCGACTGGTGATCGTGCGGGCCATGCAAATCGACGAGCCCGTCGCCGAGTTCCTTCAGCACGGCGAGCGTGGTGGGGCTGCCGTTGATGAACTGCCGATTGGCCCCCGCCGCGGAGAAGACGCGCTTCAAGATCAGCTCGCCCGCCTCGCACGGCTCCACGCCGAATTCCTCGAGCCTCGCATTCAGGGCCTTCGCGTCGCCCGTGTGGAACACCGCCTCCACGGTGCAGCTTTCCGCGCCGGTGCGAATCAGCGTTTTGTCCGCCCGCTCGCCGAGGATGAGTTGGAGCGCGCCGACGATGATCGATTTGCCCGAACCGGTCTCTCCGGTCACGGCGGTGAACCCGGGTGCGATCGACCAGGTGAGTTCCTCGACGAGGGCGAGATTACGAATGCGGAGGGAGGAGAGCGTTGCGGGCACGGCGGTATTATGAAAGTGTGCCGCCCGCTTTTCAATCCGCACGCATGGCAGAACTCACGATTACTTTCTTCGGCACCGGGACCTCGCTGGGCGTGCCGATGATCGGTTGCGACTGCCGGGTTTGCCAGTCCACGGACCCGCGCGACCGGCGCTCGCGATCTTCCATTTACGTGGAGACCCCCGAATATGCCTGGATTGTCGACACCGGACCGGATTTCCGGACGCAGGCGCTCCGGGAGCGGTTGCGCCGGCTGGACGCGGCGGTTTACTCCCATTCGCACACGGATCACATCATGGGCTTCGACGACCTGCGCCCATTTTGCTTTGGCGGACACGATTTGCCGGTTTACGCCTCCCGGGAGACTATGACGGACATGGAGCGCGTTTTTAATTTTGCCTTCAATGGCGAAAACCGCTGGCCCGGCTACATCCGGCCGATTCCCCGCGTGATCGACGGGCCGTTCCTGCTGGGCGACACAGAAGTGATCCCGATTCCCGTGCGCCATGGCCGCGCGCATGTGAACGGATTTCTTTTCCGCCGGCATGGGGAGTCGCTGGCGGCCTATTTCAGCGACTGCAAGGAAATCCCCCCCGAGGCGCGCGCCCAGCTCCGCGGCGTCCGGCACCTCATTGTCGATGCGCTTCGCTACGCCCCGCATCCCACGCATATGAGCGTGGATGAAGCGCTGGCCCTGGCCGCCGAAGTCGCGCCCCGCCAGACGTGGCTCACCCATTTGAGCCATGATCTGATGCACTCCGAGCTCGAACCCACGCTTCCCCCCGGAGTGGGAATCGCCTACGACGGATTGAAGATCGAAATATGAGATCCCCCCGACCCACCGGAATTTATTGGTCCGCGCTGCTGATTTGCCTCGTGGTCACCGTGGCTGCCCATGCGGCGCCCAACGCGAAAGGGGGGCCGGCCAATGCCGATGCCGCCGCGACCTTGGTGGTCTTCAACGAGAACGACCGCGACTCCGTGGACCTGGCCCACTTTTACGCCGACAAGCGCGGCATTCCAAAGGATCAGGTCGTGGGGCTCAAATGCGCCAAGACCGAGGAAATCACTCGCGAGGATTACGACAAGACGATCGCCGAGCCGCTGCGCCGCATGTTTACGGCAAATTTCTGGTGGAAGCTGCGCGACGCCGAAAACCCGCTCGGGCCGGTCGAGTCGAACAAGATCCGCTTCGTCGCGCTGATCCGGGGTATTCCGCTCAAGATCGCGCCGGCATCGAAATACGACGGCGACAAGATCACCGGACCGCCGCCGGTCGGCACATCCAATGAGGCGGCGGTCGATTCCGAACTGGCCGTGCTGGGCTTTCGGACGCGCGTCATTTCCGGGGTGATCAACAACCAGTATTTCCGCAGCTTCACGCCGATTGCCGAGGCCCGCCGGCCGGAACTCCTGCTGGTCTGCCGTCTGGATGCGCCCACGGCGGAAATCGTGCGCCGCATGATCACCGACAGCCTCGCCGCCGAGCAGGCGGGATTGGCGGGGTTTGCCTACGTGGACGCCCGCGGCATTTCGGACCCGGGCTATATCGAAGGGGACGGATGGCTTTACGCGATTGCCAATGCCGCCCGCCGCCGCGGCACGCCCGTGATCCTCGACAACGGGCCGTCGCTCTTTCCCCAGAGCTACCCGATGACCCGCGCCTCGCTCTATTTCGGCTGGTACACCGAGCATCTCAGCGGTCCTTTTGTGCGGCAGGATTTTCGTTTCGTGCGCGGAGCGGTGGCGGTGCACATCCATTCCTTTAGCGCGGCGACCTTGCGCGATCCGTTGCGGCACTGGGCAGGGCCGCTCCTGGCGGCCGGCGCGGCGGCCACCCTGGGCAATGTTTATGAGCCCTATCTCTCGCTCACGCCGCACCTCGATGTTTTTCACGATCGCCTCCGCGCCGGTCTCACCTTTGCCGAGAGTGCCTACATGTCGCAGCGGGTCCTGTCCTGGATGACAACGTGCGTCGGCGATCCGCTGTATCGCCCGTTCAAGGGTGCCGCGGAACTCGAGGAATTGCCCGCTAGTGGCGAATGGGCGGACTACCGGCGCGCCGCGCAAGCGTGGTTTTCCGCCGAGCGGCCCGCCGCCGACGAAACCCTGCGCGCCGCGGGGAAAAAGGACCACAGCGGCATGATCATGGAGGCACTGGGATTACTTCAGCTCTCGGTGGACGATCGCGACGCCGCGCTCGCCACCTTCGCGGTGGCCCGGGAATACTACGGCAAGACCGACGATGCGCTGCGGGTGGCCATCCACGAGATCATCCAGTTGCGTGCCGCCGGCCACGATGCGGACGCCCGGGCCCTGGCGCAGAAAATGATCGAGGCCGTGCCGCATTCCCCAGCCGTCGATCTGCTGCGCGCCATGACCGAGCCGACACCACCGCCCACCACTTCCAACCCGCCGGCAGCGACCGCCGCTCCGAAGCGAGCTAAACGTTGATCTTCACGCGTGGGCGAGCAAGCATCGGCCCATGAACCCCGGAGACCGGTACGCCACATTGCGCTCCGCGCTCGTGCGCGAGGAGCCATTGCTCTCGCTCCCGCGACACTTGACCGAATTGGAATTGCAAGCGCACTGGTTTGCCGGGGATTTTGGACGGGAATTCACGAGCACCACCGGGGAACGCGTGCGCATCGTCCAATTCGGCGTATGGAATCGCGAAGCGGGGCCGGATTTTGCCGAAGCGGCCGTCGCCTTCAACGATGCGGAACCCAAGCGGGGCTGCATCGAGTTCGATCCCGATGCCCGGGACTGGGAGCGCCACGGCCACGCGACCAATCCCCACTACGAATCGGTCGTCCTGCATGTCTTCACCCGCACCGGCGGCGGCGAATCCTTTACCCGCACCGCCGAACACCGCCTCGTGCCCCAAGTCCTCCTCGATCTCACGAATCTGACGGACGAAGTGCCCACCACGCTGCCGGAAGCAAAACTCGGGCGCTGCGCGGGCCCCTTGCGCGAGCTGCCCGAGGACCGGGCCCGGGAAGTCCTTTTGGGCGCCGCCCAATTTCGCCTCCGGCGCAAGGCCGCGGCGCTCGCCCGGCTCACCGAATCGCATGGCGCCGACGAAGCGCTCTTTCAAGCGCTCGCCGCGACGCTCGGTTATAACAGCAACAAGCTGCCGTTCACGCTGCTCGCCCAGCGGCTCCCGCTGCGGCTGTTGCGCAAGTCGGATGCCGACGCCCTCCTTTTCGGCGTCAGCGGATTTTTGCCGAGCGACCTGGCCGGATTCGACCAGCCCACGCGAGGCTACCTGCGCGGCTTATGGGAGCAGTGGTGGCCACGTCGGGCCGAATACGAGCGGCTGAAGATCGAGCCCGATTTGTGGAACATGGGCGGCCAGCGGCCGATGAACCATCCCCAGCGCCGGCTGGCCGCCCTCGCCCAACTCGTCCGTCATTGGCCGAAAATCCGTGCCCTGCGCGACCAGTGCGAACCGGCCGCGATTCACGAGTACTTCGCCGGGCTCAGCGATGAATACTGGGATTTCCATTACACCGTGACCTCGAAAAAAGCGGCGCGCCGCATGGCGCTCGTCGGCGAATCACGCGTCACCGAGATGCTGGCCAACGTCTTTTTCCCCCTGGCCGTGGACCAGGACGGCACCCGCTGGATCGGCTTCAAAAATCTGCGCGCGCCGCTGACCAATCAACGGGTGGAAGTCGCCGCGCTTCGGCTCTTCGGTGAAAGCCCCCGCCAGCGCGAGTTCCTCAAATCCGCCGCGCTCCAGCAGGGCCTGTTGCAAATCTACGAGGATTTCTGCATGCGCGACGCCACGGACTGCGCCCGGTGCCTCTTTCCTCAACAACTGGCCAAGTGGTGATTGCGGCTACCGGGGACGAATCAGAGAGATCGTGGCGTTTCCCGAGTTTGCATCGATGACATAACCGATCGTGAACCGCCCACGGCGCAGGACGTGAACTTGGTAGCCATCCCAATCAAAACCCATGCCGTCTGCGGCTTGCGCGGGGTCTTCGGCGAGATAATCGAAAGTCGCCAAAACACTTCGCCGATCTGCCTCGGACAACACGAGGAGCGCGGTGAGCGCGTGGTCGGTGAGAGCGTAAGGGCGCGGCGAGGGAGCCATGCCCGACTTCAGAGAATCGGCTGCCCGGCTTTTTGCAGAGCCAGAATCACTTCCTCGCGCGAATGGACACGACCCGCACGCGCCTCGCGATTGCTTTCGGTCCACTCCTGCATCACCTCAGGATGAGCAAAAATGTCGAGCTGATCGAGATGGGCGCGCAGCTTGGCGAGGTCCTCGGGCGAGAGTTGGGCGATCTCTCTTTGGATTTCCTGCAGGCTCATGTCGGAAGTATGCGCGTTTGAACAGCCTCGCGCAAGTCGCGTGTCCCACACTCACCGAAATAACCTTGGCCTTTCCCCGTCTCTCCGTTGACATGAAGACCATGCCCGCCCCCGCCGCTCTTCGAGAAACCGTCGCCGATGTCGTCGCACGCACGCCGGTTTTCGACATCCATACGCACCTCTACGACCCGGCGTTCGGCGAGTTGCTCCTGTGGGGCGTGGATGAATTGCTCATCTATCACTACCTGATCGCCGAGGGCTTCCGGCAGTTCGATCTGCCCTACGAAAAGTTTTGGGAGTTGACGAAGGAACAGCAGGCGGATGCCATCTGGCAGGCCCTCTTCATCGATCACTCACCGATCTCCGAGGCCTGCCGCGGCGTCCTCACGGTGCTGAACGCCCTGGGTCTCGACGTGAAGAAGCGCGACCTGCCCGCCCTGCGGCGCCACTTTGCGCAGTGGAAAGTAGAGGACTTCACTACGCGCTGCCTCGAAATCGCCAATGTGCGGCAGGTCTGCATGACGAACTCGCCTTTCGACGACCTCGAACGTCCGGTCTGGCAACGCGGCTTTGCCCGCGACCCCCGATTCCTGGCCGCGCTCCGCATCGATCCCCTGCTCCTCGATTGGGAAAATACCGTCCCGAAATTGCGCGAGTGGGGCTACGAAGTGAGCGCCGATTTCGCCGGCCGCACCTTCGACGAAGTGCGCCGCTTCCTGGGCGACTGGACGAAGAAGATGAATGCCCAGTATTGCATGGTCTCGCTCACGCCGGACTTCGCTTTCCCGGCGCACACGGCGGCGGCGCAGCTCATCCAGCACGCCATCATGCCGCACGGGCAGGAGCATGGGCAGGCCTTCGCGCTGATGATCGGCGTGAAGCGAAACGTCAACCCGCTCCTCCGCCTCGCGGGTGACAGTCTCGGCAAGGCCAATATCGTCGCGGTGGAAAATCTCTGCTCCGAATTCCCGGACAACAAATTCCTCTGCACGATGCTCTCGCGGGAGAATCAGCACGAGCTGTGCGTCACCGCGCGCAAGTTCCGGAATCTCCACGTCTTCGGCTGCTGGTGGTTCATGAACAACCCGTCGATCGTCGAGGAAATCACCCGGATGCGGGTCGAACTCATCGGGCTGAGCATGACCCCGCAGCACAGCGATTGCCGGGTTCTCGATCAACTCGTCTACAAGTGGAAGCACTCGCGGGGCGTCATCGCCAAGGTGCTCGCGGAAAAATACGAGGACCTCGCGGCGACCGGCTGGGAACCGACCCGCGCCGAAATCGAACGCGATGTTCGCGACCTTTTCGGCGGCGCCCTCGAGCGCTTCCTGCGCAGCTGAGGCGCCGCTCTACTTCGGTGGGACGATCTTGAACTTGAAGGTCCGCACCAGCTTGCCGGCGATGGAGAGTCGGAGCACGTAATTGCCCGCGGGATCGCCGGCCGCGACCTTCCACGCATTCATCAATTCGCCCTTGTTCAGCTCCGCATCGATCTCCGTGATTCCGGTCCGGCCGTCTGGGGACACTTTGAATCCGCCGTCGCCGACCGGGCCGCTCCACGCCTTGGGTGCGACGGGCAGTTCCAACTCTTCGCGCAAGGCCACACCTTCGCGCACCGTGCGGAAGCGCAACCGCCAGCCGTAGGCCTTTCCTTCGATCAAGGGAATGGTGTCAACCGGTTCGATGGTCACCGTTCCATCCGCGCCCTGCTCGAAGAGGCCGAATTCCGCGCTGACGAGGATCAACCCTTCGGCGATCGTTTCCTCGGTCTTCACAATGATCCCCGCGTGCGCCGGTTTGCACCATCCAATCACGATGCAGAGCAACAGGAAAATACGCATCGTCGCCATAAGAGCTCCCAGTATGCGCCGTCCCCATCTCCCTGGCCAATCGAAACCGCGCCCAAACACGGTTGATCGCCACTGAGCACTGAGAACTCCGCACTCCCCCACTTGCCTTGCCAGACCCCCTGCGGCTTACTGCCCGGCTCCCGCCGTCATGTTCCCCTCGTTCCTCACCACGATCTTCTTCTCGCTGTCGGTGATCTTTGCCGCGAGATCCTCGCGAGTGCTCGGGGGTCCGGTCGCGAATCTCGGGCGTATCGGCATCGCGACGGTGCTGCTCGCGATCTGGGCGCATGCGTTCGGGGAGGGCCTCCAGGGCGCCTCGCTGCCCTGGTTCTTCCTGAGCGGCGTCATCGGATTTGGCCTGGGCGATATGGCGCTCTTCGGCGCGCTCCCCCGGATCGGTCCACGCCTGGCCATCCTGATCACGCAATGCCTGGCCGCGCCCATCGCCGCCTTCGTCGAATGGCTCTGGCTCGGGACCAGCCTCCGCCCGGTCGACCTCGCCTGTGCCGCCGTCATCCTCGCCGGCGTCGCCATCGCCCTGGCGCCGGATCGCGGGATGGAAGTGGATCGGCGGACGTTCTGGATTGGCGCGCTGTTCGGGGCCGGGTCGGCCCTGGGCCAGGCCGGCGGAGCCGTGCTCAGCCGCAAGGCCAACGAAATCGCCGCGCTCAACCATTTCCCCATCGACGGCGGCACCGCGGCCTACCAGCGGGTGATCGGTGGCGTCCTCATGACGTTGCTGGCCTTCGCCCTCTTTCGCCGAACCAGCCAGCCGATCCAGGACACCCCGCCCGCGGAACGCTGGCGCAAGGCCTGGCCATTCGTCGTGGCCAACGCGCTCGCGGGGCCAACCCTCGGAGTCGGCTGCTATCAGTGGGCGCTGCGCACCACCGCCAGCGGGATCGTCCTGCCCGTTGTCGCCACCTCACCGCTCGTCACCATCATCCTCACGTTTTTCATGGATGGCCTTCGCCCCACGCGTCGCGCCGTCTGCGGTGGACTCCTGGCTGTCGCCGGCGCCGTCGCCCTCAAGGACGCTCAATCGGGATGGTGGATGTTTCTCTCCCTGAGAAAAATGCTGAACATTTGACGGCGGTATGCAGTCTCAGGGAGGACCAATGAAATCCTTCCTTGCCCGACTCTTTACCGCCTGCGCCGTTTTCGCCGTGGGGGCCAGCTTTGCTTCCGCCGCCGAAGGCTGGGGCGATAACTACGAAAAGGCGCTTGCCCAGGCGAAAGCCGAAAAGAAGCTGCTGGTTCTCGATTTCACCGGTTCGGACTGGTGCGGCTGGTGCATCAAGCTGAACAAAGAGGTCTTCTCCAAACCGGAGTTCAAGGAATACGCCACGAAAAATCTCGTCCTGATGGAGGTGGACTTTCCGCAGCTCAAGCAACTGGCCCCGGAGGTCAAAGCTCAGAACGGAAAGCTCCAATCCAAATTTAAGATCGAAGGCTATCCCACCATCATCGTCCTGAACGGACAGGGATCCAAAGTCGGAGAACTGGGCTATCAGGAAGGCGGACCGAAAGCCTTCATCGCCAAACTGGATGAGTTGAAGGGCAAGTAGGCCCGGACCCATTTCCAACGATCTCGACACGGCCCGGAGCGATCCGGGCCGTTTTCGTTTCGATCGGGAGAATCAATACGACTTCGCCCAGACCACCCGCCGCTTGCTCGGTTCGCCGCTGACGATGCACTTGCCATCCTCCTCGGGCGCGTCAAAGGGAATGCAGCGACTCGTCACTTTGAGGTCTTCCTTGATCTTCTCCTCGACTTCGCGCGAGCCGTTCCAATGCGCGAGCGCGAAGCCGCCATGGATCTCGGGTTTGCCCGCATTCTTCGCCGTAAAGTAGGCGTAGAACTCTTCCTTGGTGTCGATGCGGACGGTATTCGCATCCCGGTAGGCCGTGGCTCTCGCCATCAGGCCCGCCTGGATCTCCTCGAGGATCGCCCCCGCCTTCCCGATGAAGTCGGCATTGGCGACAAACTCCTTCTCTTTCGGTCCGCGGTCACGGCGCGCCACCGCCACGCTCCCCTTTTCGAGGTCACGCGGCCCGAGTTCGACACGGATCGGAACCCCTTTCTTGATCCACTCCCAGGCCTTCGTTCCGCCGCCGATGTCGCGCTTGTCCACCTCGACGGTGATCTTCTCCCCAAAGGCGATCTGCGCGCGCAGTTCGGCGGCGAGTTGTTCAGCCGCCGCGAGGACCGCATCGCGCGTCTCGGGCTTCGGGGTAATTGGCAAAATGACGATTTGATTCGGGGCAATCCGGGGCGGCAAGACCAGCCCGTCGTCGTCCGCATGCGCCATGATCACCGTGCCGATCATGCGCGTGCTCACACCCCAACTCGTGGTCCAGGCCAGTTCCTCCTTGCCCTCGCGCGACTGGAATTTGATGCCGCTGGCCTTGGCAAAATTCTGCCCGAGGAAATGCGACGTGCCGGCCTGGATGGCCTTGCGATCCTGCACCATGGCCTCGATACACAAGGTCTGCACCGCGCCGGGAAACCGCTCCGACTCGCTCTTCTCTCCGGTGAAGACCGGCAGCGCCAGGTAATCGCGAGCGAACGTCTCATACACCCGCAGCATCTGCTGCGTCTCGGCGACCGCTTCCTCCGCGGTCTCGTGCGCCGTATGGCCTTCCTGCCAGAGGAATTCCGCAGTCCGGAGGAAAAGGCGCGGACGCATTTCCCAGCGCACGACGTTCGCCCATTGGTTGATCAGGATCGGCAGGTCGCGGTACGACTGGACCCACTTGGCGTAGCTCGCGCCGATGATGGTCTCACTCGTCGGGCGCACGACCAGCGGTTCGGCCAGCTCCGCGCTGGGAGCCGGGCGCAGGCCACCCTTGCCGTCCGACTCCAGGCGGTGATGCGTCACGACCGCGCATTCCTTGGCGAACCCCTCGACGTGCTCGGCTTCCTTGGCCAGGTACGACATCGGGATGAAAAGCGGAAAATAGGCGTTTTTATGGCCCGTGGCCTTGAACATGCCATCCAGCGCGCGCTGCATATTCTCCCAAAGCCCGTATCCCCAGGGCTTGATCACCATGCAGCCCCGCACATCGCTGTTCTCCGCCAGGTCAGCCGCCCGGACGACCTGTTGATACCATTCAGGAAAGTCTTCGTCGCGGCGGGGAGTGATGGCGGTCTTGGTTTGTTCGCTCATGGGAAAAAAAGGGGAGGCAGTCTTGTCGCACCACCGTCGAAAAGCAATGCCCTCGTCACGAGGTGGCGCGCTACTTCACGCCCGTCTGGCACAGGAGCCACTGCTCTCGAAGCCCCAGCCGCGCGACGTGCTCTTCGATAAACCCGCGATCCACATCCACCAATTTAAGGATGTTCTGGATATCGCGGATATGCTTTGGGCTCTCGCCCTCACGGTAGAATTCGAGCTTCTTCAGGATGACGCTCTCCGGCGGAGCAACCCAGCAATTCCGGCCGCGCCATTCGACGCGCCGCCGATTCTTCAACGCCCAATACTGAAGCGGGTCGCGCCCGGCCAGGTAACAATCCGCGCGATCCATGGTCGCGTGATGAATCAGGTTGAAGTGGCCTCGCTCGGTTCGAGCAATTTCGCTCAAAAGTGTCTCTCGTTGAGGCCGATAGAACTCTACAGCAGGGAATGCCTGCTCGAACCGCGCAACGTCGGCGGGCGTAAGCCCCAGCACGAGATCGATATCTTCTGTCGTTCGGACGACGCCAAAGGCCAGCGTGGCGAACGCTCCCACAATCATGTAGGAAATTCCGGCCGCTTCCATCGGCTCGGTAAAAATCCACGGCAGTTCAGTCTCCGGCATGCTGCATCAATCTCCTCGCCTCCGCGAGCGCCTGGGCTTCGCTCCATTCGGGATGCCGCATACGAACCCCCGCCGCCACAAACTCCCGAGCCGAGCGCAGGAACGCAAGTCCGCGGCCCAGCCGCTCGCCCAGCGTCATCTCACGGATGCGCGCAATCTGCACGGGATGAAGATCGTCGGTCATAGCTTCTCAAGAAATCTCGTGAAAAACTCCACCCCTTCCTCCAAATCCGCAACCGCGATATATTCGTCCTTCGTATGCGCCTGGCGGATGGAACCCGGTCCGAGAGCCACCGCTGCCATGCCGCGCTCGGCAAAAAAGCACGCATCACAAAACCACGGCGCCCCGACCGGTTTCGCGCCGCATTCGCCGAGTTTCACGACCAGCGGATGCGTCGGATCGGTATAAAGCGGCGGCGCCAGCGGGAATTCGATTTCCACATCGGGACAGACCGCCCGGAGCCGCGCGGCCAGGGAATCGCCCATTCCGGGCGTGAACTGCGCCGGGATGAATCGCATATCCACGCTCGCCTCGCACGCGTCCGGGATGATGTTCGTCTTCGAGCCGCCGCGAATCGTTCCGATACTGACCGTCGGCGAGCCGAGCACCGGGTCCCGCAGCACGGCAAATTCGCGGGCCAGGTCGCCCTCGACCCACGCCAGCAGCCGCAGCATTTTCGTGATCGCGTTATCCCCCAATTCGGGCCGCGAACCATGGCCCGCCTTGCCACGCGTGCGCAGGGTGAGAAAAGCGCTGCCTTTGTGGGTGTGCACCACGTCGAGTCCCGTGGGTTCCGCGGCGATGACGAAATCGAATCGCTCTTCGCCCGCCAGGGCCTTCGAGCCATGCTGGTCCGCTTCCTCGCTCATCAATCCCGCGAACCAGATCTCGTGACCGAGCGAGGGCAGACGCTCCCGCATTCCACGGATCGCCCAGAGCATCGCCGCCATCGGACCTTTCGTATCGCTCGCGCCCCGGCCCCACACCTTGCCGTCCCGCACCTCACCGCCGAACGGGTCGATGCTCATCCCGAGCACGCTCACGGTATCGGTATGCGGCGCAAATAAAATCCGCGGCTTGCCCGGCCGGTCGCCGGGCCAGTGCGCCACCACGTTGGGTCGGCCCGGCAATACTTCGCGCAGTTCGACCCGTGCGCCGAGCCCGCGCAGAAATTCCGCCAGCCACGCCGCAATGCGCTCCTCGCCGATCCCATCCGTCCCGGGATCACCGTGTGGATTCACGCTGGGAATGCGCACAAGAGCCTGAAGAAGTTCGACAACAGAGCGTGGTTCGGACATGCGGTCGAAACACTCGCCGAAGACCGCGCACTCCTGCCAGCCTCAATTCCGTGGCGCCAACTGACAGCTTGGCGAAACCTCTATTTTGATGCATCATTCCGTTAACAGCAGCCCGCGCCGGATCGTTCACCTCCGGCCCCACCCCAAAGAACCATGAAAACTCTTCTCTCCATCTGCCTGATTGCGGGATTCGCCGCCACGGTATGGGCCATCCCGCAGACATTTCAAACGAACGGCGTTTTCGGAGCGGGCCGGACTCTTGAGCAATTCGCCGGCGATCGGGCGACCTGGTCGCCGAGCGCCCCGCTGCCCGGTCCGTGGTCCGCCCCCGCAGCCGATGGCGTCCGCATCCTCACCGATGCGACGAAGGTCTTCGGTCTCAACGCCGCCGAAGTCCGGGCGGAACAGTCAAACGACCGGCTGACCCGGCTGAAGGTGGTCTTCCGTGACAACGGCAAGGAGCGCCGGACGCTCTTCACCCGGGTGGCGCAAGGCATCGCGGCCTTCACGGGTCACCCGCCCCGTGAGGAAGGGCACGACGGCAAGGTTTTCCGTTACGAGCAAACCCAAATCCGCGCCACCCCGGCACGAGAGGGCGAAGTGATCGTGGAGTTTACGCCTCTGCCATGAGGTGGGCCTGGCTCGCCCTCGCGCTCGTCGCGACGGTGACGCATGCGCAGCAAACAGACCTCACTCCCGCCGTCCGCTCGACAGCACCCTGGGCAGACGTCGCGTCCCCGCGCGGTTGGTCAAACCCACTCACGCAAGGGACGCGGCTGTTCCGCACCTGCCTTTTTCCGGTACAGGTCTTCGGCCGGGATGCCGCTTCCGTCTCAGGTTGCTTTGACGATGGGAAGATCACCTCGCTGACGATCGTCTTCCTCGATTCCGGTGGTTGGTTCGGCTACGTGCCCGACGCCCAGCAAAAAGCGGTCGCCGCGGATCGCGGACCGCAGTTTGCCAAACTCTACGCGGAAACGGCTGCCGCCGTCCGGCGCGAAATGGATCAGTTAGGCGCGGGCCACGAAATCTCCCTCGGCACGACGCCCTGGCTCAAACACAAGGCTGTCATCTACCAATACGGCGGTCTCGGCGCACGGCTGACCCTGTGGCCCGATCAACTCATCAAGCTCACCCTCTTTCGCGATCCCGCCGATGCGCCGCAACTCCTCGATGCCTGGCGGCGCGCGCCGGATCGAACCGTGCAGGGGCGCACCCTCGCGGCGAACGTCCACACTTCCTCCATCGGCGACCGCCAGATCGATGGGCTGCCCGTCTTTCCCCAGGGCGACCGTGCCTATTGCGGGGTGTCTGCGCTCGCCATGGTCATGCGCGGGGCGGGCCTCACCCTCGACACTGAGGACTTCGCCGCCGGCGCGGGCATTCGCTACGGCAGCACGCAGAAATCGCACATCCGGGAAGTTTACGAAGCTGCCGCCAGGGAGGCCGGCTTGGGAATGGCCCACGGCACCCGCTTCGAGTTCACGCGCGCACAGCAGAGCATCGACGCGGGCTTCCCGGTCATTGTCTTCCGGCGCTGGGATCAGCAGCGCGACTATGTGCACAGCGCCTTCGCCCAGCGCTTCGCCGCCGATCCGACCGCGGTCCTGCCCCGGCCTGACGCCACGGACCAAAAGACCTGGCCGACTCGCGAAGGCTTCATGCACGCCTCGGTCATCAATGGATATAACAGCGCGCGCCGCGAGGTGATCTTCAGCGAGAGTTGGGCCGAAGAAGCGCGCAACCGCCGCATGCGTGTCGAGGAAATGGATGCCACCTGCTACCTCGCGTACTACCCGCGGCTGTGAGATTCCTCCTCCCGCTCTTCTTGGCCGCCGCGACCGCTCTCGCGCAAAATCCCCGCCCGTGGCCCGCGGATGCCGTGGCGGGAAATTACGACGTCCGCGTGCTCTCCGAAGATCGGGCGAGCGGTGCCACGACCTACGCGAGTCCTCATTTCGAGATGGCCTCTGACGTGAAACTCCCCATCAGCGTCGTGCGCGATCTCGCCGCGGTCTTTGAAGCCACCCGGGTCGCGGTGCGCACGCTCCCGCTCGGGCTCGATGCCGCGCCCGAGCCGAAGGTCTATCGCGTCATGTTTTTCTCCAATGCAACCGACTATGGGATGGCGGGCGGCGCCGGCGGCACCGGGGGCTTCTTTAATGGCGAGTACATGCTGCTCCTGCTGCCCAACCTCGGCATCCAGAAATCCACCAACGGCCTGACCCTGGCCCACCAGGAACATCTCTTCGTCCTCAAGCACGAGGTCACGCACCAGATCATGGCCCCGTGGAGCGGTTATCTGCCGGTTTGGCTGCGCGAAGGTCTCGCGGAATGCATCGCCGCCACGCCGTATGTGCGCGGTCGCTACACGTTCACGAGTTTCGACGCCGCCATCCGCGACTACCTCCTAAAGTGGCGCAAGACCAAGGATCAACGCAGCCTCCGGCTTATTCCCACCGGCAAGCTCATGGCCCTCTCGGGCGAAGAATGGCAGCAGCAGGTGACCGCCCTCGCCGCTTACGATCATTACAACTCAGCCGCCCTCCTCACCCACTGGTTTCTCCATTACGACGGCGCCGGCGATGCTTCCGGACTCGCAGAATACTTCACCGCCCTGACGAAACGGACCCCGCCCGCCGATGCGGTGGAGCGCTTCCTCATGCGCGGCCGCAAGCCGGATAAAATCGACGCCGAGCTACGCACCTTTTGCCGCCGCCTCGCGCTCCAAATCGAATCGCCGTAGGGCCTTTCCGGGGAGTGGAGTGTCACACCCCTCGTCTCCATCATTGAACCACTCCACCACCCACCCACTCCCGCGCGTCGCCGTCACCATGGGCGACCCCGCCGGCATCGGCCCGGAACTCTGCCTCCGCCTCCTCACCGACGCCGCGACTTGCCGCCTCGCGACTCCGATCGTCTTCGGCGACGCGGCCGTCCTGCTCCGCGTCGCGGAAAAGCTCTCCCTGCCATTCACGGCGCCGGTCATCTCCCGAGACCACTGGCCGGATGCGGGGCAGGCGCTCACCGCGCCTGCAGTGCTCGATTTCGCGGCCCTTTCCGCCCATGATGTGGTCCCCGGCCAGGTTACCGCCCGGTGCGGGGAGGCGGCCTATCGCTACATCATCGGCGCCATCGATGCGGCCCTCGCGGGCGAAGTGGATGCCGTCGCCACCGCACCGCTCCACAAGGAAGCCCTCCACGCCGCCGGGCACGATTTTCCCGGCCACACGGAGATCTTCGCCACGCGCATGCGCGCCGAGCGGTCGTGCATGATGCTCACCGCGCCGGAGATCACCTGCAGCCTGGTTACCGTCCACGTCGGCCTCGGCGAAGTCGCCGCTCTCCTGACCACCGAGCGCATTCGTGAGGTCATTGCCCTCACGGCCACGGCCATGCGCCAATTGCGGGGACGTGAACCCCGCCTCGCCGTGTGCGGGCTCAATCCGCACGCCGGTGAGGGTGGCCTCTTCGGCCGGCAGGAAGAGGAGCGAATCATCGCCCCCGCGGTCGCCGCCGCACGGGCCGCCGGTCTCGACATCGAAGGCCCTCTCTCGCCCGACACCGCGTTCCTGCCCGAGCGCCGCCGCCGCACCGACGCCTATGTCTGTATGTATCACGACCAGGGCCTCATCCCGCTCAAGGCCCTCGCTTTCGATTCCGCGATCAACACCACCCTCGGCCTGCCGGTCGTGCGCACCAGCGTCGATCATGGCACGGCGTTCGACATCGCCTGGCAGGGCCGCGCGAATCCCGCCAGCCTCTACCAGGCGGTGCGGCTGGCTGCGCAACTGAGCCATCCTATTTAACTAGATTAACTATTCGCTTTACGAAGCATCCACCGAATGGAGTAACGGCGATTCATTGGTTACTATGAAAAAGTTCCTCGTCGCCCTGATCGGACTGGTTGGCCTGACGCTGGCGGTGCCTGCCGCCGAGGCCAAAGACAAGCATCACCACCACAAGCACCATCATCATAGCCACCACGATGATCGTGACTCCCGGCATCATCATCACCACCACGGGAATCACTGGGACGATTCCTACGATTACGGTCGCGGGAACGACCAATACCGTGCCGATCGCTGGGGCTACCCATACCGGTAGTCCGCGCCGGGGCGTATCGCTTGGAAGGTTGAAATCCAGTTGTGCAGCTGCGCATGCCGGGCATAGTCAAATCCGGCACTCATGAAAACCGCGTTCGCACTTCTGGGTTTGGCGTTCTTCGCGGTGCGCGGACAAGCTACCGATTTTCAACCGGAGTCGCACGACGGGCAGGTCATGGAGCAGTTCATCGGCCTGCTGACAGTCTATCCCCTGCTAAAAACCACGCTGGGGGATTTTGATCCGGCGTTCGCGGTCGAAAAGGAGGAAGGGCTCACATGGGCTGAGGCTGTCGCCGAAGCGAACCGTCGATTCGGCGAACGCCAACCCCAGCGAACCCTGTTTTTGCGAAAATACCTTAATAAAGACTCACCCGTGTCCCACGTCTGGGCACTGGATTGGGACCGTGTACGCAGTACCATGACGACCTGGATGATCGGTGGCCCGACCAGTTACGTTTCTCACGTTTCGTTGGCTTGGTCCGGGCCTGGAGAGCCAACCTTCAACCCCGCGTTTCAGGCAGGTGTCCCGAAGGGCATCCCCGCGTCGCTCGATTTGAAAAGCCACAATGAGCCGTTGGCTTGGTACGGACTTGACGAGCGAAAGGTCCACACCGCGCTTAAGATGATTTCCCCAGAGGCCATTTCCACGTCGCTCAACTTGACAAGCCCAAGTGAGCCGTGGCCTTGGTACGGACTCGGAGAGCCAATGGTCCACACCGCGTTTAAGATGACTTCCCCAGAGGGCAATACCACGTCGCTCGACGTGACAAGCCCGAGTGAGCCGTTGTTGCGAATCACGGCGACGGTGGCCAACAACCAACTCGGTTCCGAACCGGTTCTCGAACTCGTGCGGGGGAAACAAACATTCAAGTTCGATGCCAGCGACCATCTGATTTCCATTACTTCATCCCTCGTCGGCGGCCCCCTGGAAACCCAGGTGCAAATTTCCTGTTCGGGTAACCGGCAATACAGCGCGCAAATCACCGGACCCGGGGGAGAGTTTGAAATGCTATTTTACACGCCTGATCTGCTGCTGAGAGAACGCACAATCTCAATTCCCGACGGCGAACACTTTCACGAGTACTTCGAGCAGGGACGGTTGCGCAAGCGGGTCCATTACGGGACGCGCAAAGTGGAGCATGGCACGCAAAGCTTTATCGAACGGGAGGAAACGTTTCCGTGAGGTGGGAACGAACGCTCCCGTCTCAACGCGAGGCGTGAAACCACTCGACAAATTTCGGAATCCCTTCCGCGATCTTCGTGTGCGGGTTGTATCCCAATAGACGGCGCGCCTTGTCGATGTTTGCGTAGGTCAACGGCACGTCGCCCGGTTGCTCGGGCATCTTGTGGATCACCGCCTTTTTGCCCAAGCTCTGCTCGATCGTGCCGATGAGCTCGTTGAGCGTGGTGGTCTGGCTTTCGCCGAGATTGAAGACGTCGCATAACGCTCCGTCGTAGGTCAGGCAGGCGCGCAACCCCTGCAGAATGTCATCGATATAGGTGTAGTCACGCCGCGTCGTGCCATCGCCGAACTGGTTGATCGCCTTGCCCTCCCAGATGTTTTTGGTGAAGGAGTGAATCGCGAGGTCCGGCCGCTGCCGCGGTCCGTAGACCGTAAAGAACCGCAGCGAAATCGTCCTCATGCCGTAAAGGTGGCTGTAGTTGGAGCAAAACTGCTCCGTCGCCATCTTGGTCGCCGCGTAGGGCGAGATGGTCTGGTTGATGAGCATATCCTCAGAGAACGGCGCCGTCTTGATCACGCCATACACGGACGAGCTGGAAGCCGAAACCACGCGCGGCACCGCGTGCAGTCGCGCTGCCTCGAGGATGTGCCAGGTCCCCGTGATATTCGTGTCGATGTAGAGCTTGGGTTCCTTGATCGAGGGACGCACGCCGGCCCGTGCCGCGAGATGCACGATGCAATCCGGCTGGGTCTCGCGAACGGCGCGTTCGACGGCCTCCCAATCCCGCAAGTCGGCTTCATACAACGGCACATTCTTTGCAAAGCCCGCGATATTGGCGCGCTTGATGGCGGGGTCATAGAAATCGTTGAAGTCGTCGAAAATGCTCACGCTATGGCCTTCCGCCAGAAGCAGATCGACAAAACTGGAACCGATAAACCCGGCGCCGCCGGTGAGGAGAACTTTCATCCGCGGAGGCTAATGGACGCCGCAAAATAGGAGCAAGGTCGTTCTTGGACCTTGAAATAGAGGTAAGATCGTCGCTCGATTTTCCACCGGAACCGGGCATCGTTGGACGCATGGCCCACTCTGTCGAAGGACACCTCAAGCTCCGCGTCGCGGAGTATGACGAATTGATCCGCAAACTGGTCCCGGCCTACGACGCGATGCGCGCGGTGCAACTCGACTTGCTCGCGCTGAGTGTGCCGGCGGAGGGCGGGCTGGTGCTCGATCTCGGCGGCGGTACGGGTGCGCTTGCCGCCGCCATCGCCGAACGATTTTCCGGCGCGACCGTCGAGATCTGGGACACCGATCCGGATATGCTGGCGACGGCCCGCGAGCGCTGCGCCCCGTTCGGAGGGCGCGTCCGCTACGTCGAGCGCTCCTTCACCAGTCCCCTTCCGCCATGTGACGCGATCGCATCGAGCATCGCCCTGCATCACGTGAAGGATCTCACGATTAAAGCCGGCATTTACCGCGAGATCTGCGCGGCTTTGCGCCCGGGAGGTATCTTTGTCAACGCCGATGCCGCCGCCCCAGCGACGCCTGTCCTCAGTGACCATGCTTTCCGCGGCTGGGCGCGATCGATGGAGCCGCATGGCATCAATGAACGTGAGGCGTTCGATCATTTCGCGAGCTGGGCGAACGAAGATTACTACCCGCCCCTGATCGTTGAACTGCGCATGTTGAGCGATGCGGGCTTCGCGGAACCGGAGTGTTTCTGGCGGAGCGCGGTTGCGGCAGTGTTCGGCGCCGTGAGACAGGCCTGACACTCGGTTATCGGCGATTTCGTCTTGTTAGCCAAACTCCCCTGACCCTAGGGTTGGCCACATGAGCGGCGAACGTTCCCCAAGCGGCTTGTTTCCTTCTATCTCCCCTCGCGACGTCCTGGCTGGGCGCCGAGCGACGAAACCCCATCGAGCCACGCAACGGGTAAGAACGTATCTGCAAGCCGCTGGCCTGCTGGGACTCCTCGCCGGCTTCGGCGCTGTGGCGCTCGCGCAAAATCCCGCCCGTCCGGGAGCGACACCACCAGCGCAGGCCGTCGCGCTGGCGCCGGATACGGGCCGCCTCCCAGCCGACAAGCGCTACATGCCCTCGTCGATCAGCGAGCCGCTCATGTCGATGACCATCCAGGTGGTCAAGGAGACCCCCGGGGAGTGTGTGTATCGGTCGCGTCACTTTGAGTTTACGAGCCCGGTGAAACTCGGGGAAGGCTCGATGAAAGAGATCTGCCGCTCGTTCGAGAGCACCTTCGAACTCGTGTCCAAGCTGCCGTGGGGCATCAACCCATGGCCGGAGGACGGACGGATCTTTCGTTCCCAGTTTTATCAAACACGGGCCGATTACATAAAAACCGGCGCGCCGGAGTGGTCGGCCGGGATCTACTCGCCGAAGGATGGGCTGTTCCGGATTCCCTTCGAAGAAATCGGCCTGAAGAATCGCGGGAACGATTTTTACCTCGGCGGTCCGATTAACAACGACACGATCACGCACGAAGTCACGCATCAGATGATGCATGAGTACTTGCGGTTCATGCCGATTTGGATGGCCGAGGGGCTCGCGGAATACACGGCGAATCTGCCCTACAATAGCGGCCGGTACAACGTGAGCGCCGCCGTCGATGGCTTCAAACAGATGCGGAAGAACTTCGGCAAGGTGAAGCAGCGCGGCTTGACCGTTCGCGCCGGGACGCCGCCGCACTGGGTCGGCGCGGAAACGCTCTGGGGATTTACGACGTCGATCATCAAGAGCCGGGTGATCACCGATCTCAATCCCGACCCTCCGAAGACGCCGAATCCGGGAACCGGCATCATGACGACCGTATATCCCGGGTCCGGCGTCCCGCCCGATATCCTCGACTTGCCGAACCGCTACTTCTCGTCCCACGCCCTCATCTTTTTCTTCATGCACCTCGACGGTGACGGAAAAGGGACTCGCCTGAAGCGATTCTTCGACGCCATCCACGAGGAAAGAAAAGTGTGGGCGACGTTCAATTCCACGACGATGGCGGCCTACAAGGAAGCGGTGCGGAAGTACGAGGAGGAGTGGGAAGTGTTCAGGCACACCCCGGGCGTCGTGGATATGGGAGATGGCATGCTGCGTTACCCCTCCAGCCTCAAGCCACCCGCGGAGCCGACCCGTCCAACCGGGCCGGGGGGGATCGACCCGACGAAGGTGTGCGCGAGGCATCTGGACATCCTGCTCGACGGCCGTTCGCTGAGCGCCCTGGACCGGGAAGTCCGCGCTGCTTTCTCGAAAGCGGAATCGCCACTGTAACGGCCCTTCCCGGCGTGGCCTCGGGTCGCGAAGTCAAGGCCGGTTGGCGGGAGTCGCCCTTACCGCACACAACATTTCGAGGCGGCGGCGTTTATCCGTTGAACCCACGGCCTCGCGGAGTCGCCTCCACTCTCACTACCTCCAAACCATGAATCCCAATTACATCCTCGCCACTGCCCTGGCGTTCGCGCTCCCAGCGTGGACGCTCTGCGCTCAGGACAATCCTGCGCCGCGACCGCCGGACGCGCCACAACGCAACGGTGGACCCCGGGGTGACGCTGGCCAGCGACCCGAGGGGCCGGACGGGCGACGCCCGATGGGCGGCCTTTTCGACGCGCTCGATACCAATCACGACGGCGTGATTGACGCCGCGGAAATCAACCAGGCGGCAGAGGTGCTTCGCAAACTCGACCGCAATGGCGACGGAAAGCTGGATCGGGAAGAACTTCACCTTCCCGGCGGCCCACGCCCGGATCGACCTGAGGCACGAGAGGGACGCCGCGGACCGGGCGACCATGAGCGGCCCACTCCGGAAGCCGGCGGACCACAAGGCCTGGATCGCGGGGATCGCCGCGGCGGGCCGCCCCAGGGGGAAGCGCCGCGCCGTGAAGGCCCTCCGCCGCCGCCACGCCCGCAGGATGACAATCGTCGCGACGGACCCGGCGCGCGTGAAGGCGGGCCGCAAGCGTGGCAACCTCATCATCACCACCATTACTTCCTGCCGGGAGGCCCTGAGGGCGAACCCCGCTTTGCCCGCCGTGATCCACGACGCGGCGATGACCGGCCAGAGCTGCGGCCTCGTGGGGAGAATGCGGCGCCAGGAGCGGATCACCGGATGCCGGATCGGTGGGCCATGACGCCACCGATGGGCGGGTCCGGCCGGTGGGCGCCGCCCCAAGGCCCGGCAGAAGATCGCCGCGAAACACGCGCAGCGGCACCACAGGATGGCCATCGTGGCTTCCGGGCGCCTGACGGGAATCTGGGTCGGAACTACTTTGATGCACAGCGCGGAGGCCCACAGCCGGATGAACGTCAGCTTGGCCCAGCGCCACGTGGGTTTGGCCGCGAGGAGATGCCACCGCGCCCGCCGGGGTTCGAACCCCGGCGCGGCTCCGGCCCAGTCCCATTCAATGCCCCACCGGAAGGTCCTCGCTGGATGCCTCGGCCGCCGATGCCGCCGCAGCAACCGGGTCCGGAACGGGAGCGTTTTCAACACGGGCCCCACGAAGGCTTGAGGCCGCCAGGCATGGAGGGCGATCGACGATTCGGCCCCGCGGTAGTGTAAGGCATCGGAGCGGAAAGCCTGCGTGTGCGGTGCCTTGTCCCAAGGCATTGCCCACGTCTTTCACGGCCAAGATGTGGGTAATGCCTGGCGGCTCCCGCCGATGATCCACCCCACAGCGTGACCGCCGCATCTTGCTCGCCGTCCGAAGACATCACGCGTAAAAAATCGTCCCGATGAATACGCGCCAATCCTCCCATACCCTCCTGCTCCTCGGCGTGATGGCTTGCGGCCTGGCTGCGGGGCTCGCCGAAGACAAGAAGGCGCCACCGCCGCCGACGCTCGACAAGGTGCACCCCCTAGTATTCAGCATGGTGCAGGGTTTGTTGTCCGATGGGGAAAGTCCCGTGGTCACCGAGATCAATCTCGATGCCGTTGCATTGGATACGAATCAGTTTAATCGGGAGGGCGTGAGGCAGGAGGACGGATGGACCCGCGGGCCCTGGCCGGACAGTAACGGATTCATGCGCTACCGGGTGATCAAATCCAAGGGACAGCGCTACACCGTGGAATATCAGGAGAATTCCGGCGGGAGCCTGACGCTCTCATCGGTCATCGAATTCTCCATTGAGAAACGGGAAATTCGCCGGGACAGCAAACCGGTGACGATTCGCGTCTTGCGAGTGCTTTCCTATCACTTGAACGTCCCGCCCGGATCCGACAAGCGAGGGTGAGGATGTAACCCCCTACTCGTACCGGAGCGCGTCGATGGGGTCGAGGGCCGCCGCCTTCCAGGCTGGGTAGAGCCCGAAACTCACACCGATCAGCGCGCTCACGCCGAACGCCAGCACCACCCAAATCATCGGCACCTGCGTGGGCCAGCCCATCACCCGGGACAGGATGCTCGACGTGCCAAAGCCCATCCCGATCCCCAGCACCCCGCTGAGCGAACTGAGGGTCACCGCCTCGATGAGAAACTGCATCAGGATGTCACGGCCGTGCGCGCCGACGGCCATGCGAATGCCGATCTCCCGGGTGCGCTCCGTCACGCTGACCAGCATGATATTCATGATCCCGATACCGCCGACGACGAGCGAAACGCAGGCGATCGAGGCGAGGAGGAGCGTCATGATCTTCGATTGCGCGGTGGCCATCTCGGCGATGTCCTGCTGGCTGCGCACGGTAAAATCGTCGTCGCGGCCGGGAGTGATGCCGTGGCGCTGGCGGAGCAACGCATTGATCTGCTGCTGGATCTGAGGGATGTTGTCGGCGTTGTTGGCCTGGACGTTGATGGAGCGGAGCTTGGTGTCGCCCGTCAGCCGTTTCATGGCTGTGGTGTAAGGCACAATCGCCACGTCGTCCTGGTCGTTGCCCATGAGCGACATGCCCTTGGCCTTGAGGAGGCCGGTCACCATAAAGGGCACGTTCTTGATCCGGATGATCTGCCCGACCGGGTCAGCCGTGCCGAAAAGCTGCGTCGCCGTCGTCTTGCCGATGATGGTGACCTTCGCCGCCGCACGGACCTCCTGCTCGGTGAAATCGGCGCCACTCGTCAACGGCCATTGTCGCATGTCGAAGTACTCGGGCGATTCGCCCAGGAGTTGCGTGTACCAATTCTGGTTGCCGGCGGCGACTTGGGAGAAAGATCGGATCTCGGGACTGACCGCAATCACGCCGGGCACTTCGCGCGTGATCGCCAATGCGTCATCGACCTTCAATGTGCCGGATCCGCCATATCCCGTGCGCACCCCGCTGCTCGTAACGCTGCCCGAGAAAATGAGGATCATGTTCTGGCCGAGGCTGGCGATTTGCGCCTCGACCTGCGCCCGCGCGCCGTTGCCGATGCCGACCATGGCGATGACCGCGCCGACGCCAATGATGATCCCCAGCATGGTCAGCAAGCTGCGCATCTTGTTGCGGCGCAGGGCGCGGGCCGCGAGGCGAAAGGTAGGGCCGATTTTCATGGCGTGCCTTTCACGACGGGATGAGTTGAGCGGCCGCGTGTTCCTCGTCGAGTCGCCGCAGTTCGTCCTTCGCCAGGTTGCGCTGAACGACAGCCTTGTCGGTGACGATCACTCCGTCGCGCATCACGATGTTGCGCTTCGTGTAGGCGGCAATATCCGTCTCGTGCGTGACCATGACGATCGTCATGCCTTTGTCGTTGAGTTCCTGGAATGCGTCCATGATCTCCACACTGGTGCGGCTATCGAGATTGCCGGTGGGTTCATCGGCGAGGAGAAGCGCAGGCTGATTGACGAGGGCTCGAGCGATGGCGACCCGCTGTTGCTGGCCACCGGAGAGCTGGTTCGGATGGTGGTCGGAGCGCTGGGCGATACCGACCGTCTCCAGCGCCTTCATCGCGCGTTCGCGCTGTTCTTTCCTCGGAATGTCATGGCGCGCGTAAAACATGGGCAGCTCCACATTTTCCAGCGCCGTGGTGCGCGCGAGGAGATTAAAGCCCTGAAAGATGAAGCCGATCTTCTGGTTGCGGATGTCCGCCAGTTCATTGCGATCAAGCTTCGACACGTCGATCCCGTCGAGCAGGTAGACACCCTCCGAAGGACGATCGAGGCAGCCCAGCATGTTCATCATCGAGGATTTGCCCGATCCGCTCGCTCCCATGATGGCCACGAATTCTCCCGCGTGGATTTGCAGCGAGACGGAGCGGACCGCGTGAACCTCGACATCGCCGGAGCGATACGTCTTGGACACGGCGTCCAGGTGGATGACCGCGGCCATGGCTAGAAACGACGACCGCCGCCGCCGCCGCTGAGAGGATTGGAGGTCGGCATCGTCGGCGACGCTTGCGTGACCGTGACCCCAGTGACCACGACGTCGCCCACCTTGAGTCCGTCGAGAACCTCCGTGGAAACGCCGTCACTAATGCCCAGCTTCACCGTCACAGCTTCCGGCTTGGCCGCGCCAGACGGCAGCACATAGACTTTCCGCTCACCCCGCGCGCCGCCACCACGCTTTGCGCCTCCACCCCCGGGCCGTCCGCCACCGCCGGCGCCTGGCGGGCGCTGACCGCCGCCCCCGGCAGCCGGGGAAGCTGCGGCCGGCTTCGCGGGCGCCTCATCCGGCGGGCGGAAACGCAGCGCCGCGTTGGCAATTTTCACGGCGTTCTCGCGCTGCGCGACGATGAGCGAGACGTTCGCGGTCATGCCCGGTTTGAGTTTCAAGTCCGGATTGTCGACCGAAACAACGACGTCGTAGGTGACGACGTTCTGGACGGTCGTCGCCGCATTGCGCACCTGTGCGACCGTCCCGTGAAAGACGCGATACGGGAAAGCGTCCACGCTGAAATCGACGTTTTGTTTCTCTTCGATCGTGCCCACATCGGCCTCCGCAACCGCGCAATCGATCTGCATTTTCGTCAGGTCATTGGCGATGAGGAAAAGAACGGGAGCATTCATCGCCGCGGCCACCGTCTGGCCGACGTCCACGCTGCGGGAGATGACGGTCCCGTCGATGGGTGAACGGATCGTGCAGCGCTCGAGATCGACCTGCGCCTTTTCCAAATTGGCCTGCTTCACTTTCACATTCGCGAGCGCCTGATTGAGGTTGGCCAGCGCGGTATCGAGGTCCGCCTGCGGCGCCGCCTTTTGCTCGACGAGCTCCTTTTTCCGCCGGGCGGTGAGTTGCGCGAGCTCCAGCGCGGCCTGGACCTGCGCGAGGTCCCCCTCGCATTGATGCACGGTGGCCTGATACGTCGAGGGATCAAGGATGGCGACCACCTGGTCCTTTTTTACCGCCGAGTTGAAGTCGGCATGCAGTTCACTGATGTTGCCGGAAATCTGGCTGCCCACGGTAACATTGATCACCGGATTCAGCGTGCCCGTCGCGGTCACGATCTGGGTCATGGCGCCCTCGGCCACCGTCACCGTCTGGTATTCCGGAGGTTTTTCGCCGCGGAAATGCAGGTACCACCAACTGCCGCCACCGATGGCTACAAGGAGCACGAAGAGAAACGTCTTCATTTGATTTTGCTGCTGCGCACCCGCGGCTCCTGGAAAACGCCGGAGGTCTGCTCGAGATTGCGCAATGCGACTTGGAAATCGTACGTCTGCACGGCGAGGTCTTTGCGCGCGGCGTTGAGATCATTGAGCGCGCTGAGCACGTCCACACTCGTCGCGGTCCCCGCGCGGTATTGAATTTGCAAGTCGTGGTAGCCCTGCTCGGCGGCGACGACCTGGGCGTGCAGCGCCTTGATCGTCTGCTGCAGCGTGCGCACCGTCAGCCATGCCTGTTTGACGTCCGCTTCCACGGTCTTGGCCGTGCGCTCACGATCGAGCCGGGTCTGCTCGATCTGCCGGTTGGCCGTCAGGAGATCGATCTCCCGCTGGCCTCCGGTGAAGATTGGCACCTGCACGGCGACGGCGGCCTGCCAATCGTACGCGCTGGAGTTGGAACTGCCGGAAATGTGGTCGCGCGAGGTATCGAACTGCGCCACCACGCGCGGCCCGTATTCACCGATGATGGTGCCACGGCGCGCGATATCCTGATCGATGGCCAGGTCCTTCACCCGCAAGTCCTCGCGCTGGGAGTAGGCGCGATTGAGCAGTTCAGGGAAGGCCGGGAGAGTCCCGGGATAGTCCGGCGGTTCCACGAGATCCACCGGCGCGTCGGGCGCGAAATTGAGGATATTGCGCAAAGTGTTCCGATCGAGTTCGAGAGCGTTCTCGGATTCGACCAGGACACGCCGCGCCGTCTCAACGACGACCGTCGCGCGAAGCACATCGGAGGGCGTCACTTCGCCGGCGTCCGCGCGGATTCGCGCGAGGCTGCGCTGCTCTTCGGCGAGGCGCAGGGCTTCCCGATCGACGTCCACGAGCCGTTGCTGCTTGAGAACCTCATAATAGGCGCCCGCGACGCCGAAGAGGGTGCCGCGCACGGTGAACTGGTGTTCCAGGCGGGTGATGACCGTCGAGATCTTGCCCACGCGATAAGCCGGGAAAACCGTGAGATCGATCAGCGGCTGGACGTAGGTGAGACCGAAATCCCCCGTGCCTGCGCGGTTGCGGGTGGTTCGGTCCGTCAATCGAGTCTCCGCAATCGTCGGAATGCCCGTCGTCGAACCGGTGGTCGAGTTCACCGACTGGGTCGCGGTGTCGGTCACAGTTTCGGTGACCGCCCGCTTCGTGAATTGCTCGCCGCGGGTGTATCCCCCATTGGCCGTGATCTGCGGGCCGAGCCGCGTCAGCGCACTCCACGGGAGCAGGTTCGCCTTGCGCACTTCCCAATACGCGATGCGGATCGACTGATCGGTGGCCAGGGCCTGATCGTAAGCCTGCTCCAGAGTAATGCGGCCGCGAAGTTTCGCGTTCTCCGCCGCGACGGCGGACGGATACACCAAGCCACCAAGAGCCAGAGCGCCGGTCAGAAAACAGAGGGGAAAACTTCGGGCAAGCATGGAGGCCGTTTATTCGGCGGAAAATTGGGTCGGCACGAAGAGAAGCGTTGGCTTGATCACGCTGGCGACGTCTTTGGATACGTCCCGAGGATCTTCACGAAGGTGCAGTGTTTTTCCAATTCTTCGATCGCGAGTTTCACGTTGTTTTCCGAAGCGTGACCGTCGATATCGACAAAGAAAAAGTACTCCCAAGCTTTGCGCTTCGAGGGGCGGCTTTCGATCTTGCTCATGCTGATTTTCAGCCGGTTGAATGGTTCCAGCGCGTGGAAGAGTGCGCCGGGTTTGTCCTTCACGCAGAACATGATCGCCGTGCGATCTTCGCCGGTCGGCGGCGAAGGGCTGCGGCCGATGACGAGGAAGCGTGTCGTATTGCTCGCGATATCCTGGATCGAGGGGGCGAGGACGGTCAAGCCGTGCACCTCGGCAGCCATTGTCCCGGTGATCGCTGCGGCGCCGTCTTCCGTCGCCGCGAGTTCCGCCGCACGGGGGGTGCTGGAGACTTCGATGAGATCGACGTTCGGCAGGTTCTGTCGCAGCCAGTTCCGGCACTGGCCGAAGACCTGCGGGTGCGAATAGATCCGCCGAATTTGCTCGCGCGGGATTTTGGCCACGAGATGGTTTTCGATCTTCATGAGGATCTGCGCGCAAATGCGCAGCTCGCTTTCCATGAATACGTCGAGGGTGTGATTCACCGCGCCCTCGGTCGAATTCTCGATGGGCACGACTCCGTAGTCCGCATTTCCGCGCGCCACGACATCGAACACGTCGGCGATGCTGACGCGCGGAGTGTAGTTCACGCTCGCGCCGAACTTGGAGCGCGCCGCCTGGTGGGTATTCGTCGCTTCCGGCCCGAAGTAGGCAATCGTCAGGTCCTTCTCCAGAGCCAGAGAGGCGGACATGATCTCACGATAAATCGCCCGGATCGATTTCTCCGGCAGGCGGCCCTCCAACTTCGCATTTTTCGTCGCCAGACCACGGAGGAGCGTCTCTTCGCGCTCCGGGGCGTAGATCTCCGTGCCCTCGGCCCGCTTGACCAGCCCGACTTCATGCACGAGGTCGGCGCGTTCATTGAGCAACTGGATGAGTTGATCATCCAGCGCATCGATCTTTTGGCGTATCGCAGGCAGCTTCATGCGGAGGTTTGATCGTCGGATTCTGGTGCGGACGCCACTTCGCCAGCTTCAGCGGCGGGTGGCTCTTCGGAAGGTTCAGGCGCGGCAGGCTCGGCAGGCACTTCCGCTAGCGCTTCCGTCTCCGGAGCGGGCGTTGCTTCCGGCGGATGGGTCTCATGGGTCTCATGGGTCTCATGGGTCTCATGGGTCTCATGGGTCTCATGGGTCTCATGGGTCTCATGGGTCTCATGGGTCTCATGGGTCTCATGGGTCTCAT
>JBBRPL010000083.1:0-37143 GCA_038228205.1 Chthoniobacterales bacterium | reverse complement strand
TCGTTCCGGCGCCCATACGGTGCTCACTTTGCGCGCCCTTTTGCTTTCCACTTCCCGCTGGGCTTCCCTTTGGACTTACTTCGATAAACACGGTTTTCCCCCTGAGTGACTAACACACTACATCCATTGAACGGCACACCCGTCGTAGGAATGACTTGCAGAGTTGTGGCGCTCCACTTTTCGGCGGACGGAAAATACGATTTTACAGCGGGGTTCTACTTCTTGTATGCCGCGGCATTTTTGGTATTAGCCGTTATGTCATTTTTCATCAGACACTCCTATCCCCAGTTGGCAATCGCCGGCTGGATCACTTTTGCGGTTGCCGGATTACTGAGCAGTATCACTCCACCGGTCTATTGATGATACGAACCCCCAATGATCGCACACTCAACGCCATCCATGCGCTGCCGCGCTGAGCTTGGGGTCGTTGGCGTTTCTGCGCGTGTCCCAAAATGACAAGTCCGGCAGCCACCGATTGGAGACTGGCTACCGTTCCCGACACCTCAGGACCGGGTTGCGACCTCGTTCTGCAGTGGCTACGCGAATACAACTGGACGGCGAACCCCGATTTCATGGGGCAGCTTCAGCAACCAGAGCACCAGGCTCGCTCACTCGTCCTCCTCGCTACCGCAGAGTCCGGCCGCGTCGGCGGTCTCTTTGACGAGACGCAGTTGGCGTGGCTGCGCATTTCCATCGTGTCCGTCAGTCCCGACCGCCGTTCCCAAGGCATCGGCACGGGGCTGCTCGCCGAGGCCGAGCGGCAGGCTGTCGCCCGCGGGTGCAAGTATGCATATGTGGACACGATGGAGTATCAGGCTCCCCGCTTCCATCTGGCGCACGGCTTTGGTATCGTCGGCCAGACTCCCGATTGGGATTCGCGCGGCCACAGCAAGCTCTATTTCTCCAAGCGCCTTCATGAATCGACCGGAATCGCCTAACAGACTATTGAAAAACCGAAATGAGGCGTGTCATCCTGAGGAACCAAACACGAGGACGTGATGATTAGTGCGGAGATGACGTGTCGCGCAGTGGAGCCCAAGGAGCGGCGGTTTCCCTACCGCCGACCATAAGCTCCCTCCATTTTCATTCTGTCTGGGCGCCTCCGGCGCGAAGGTTGGTTCGGGCTCGCCCCAGAAGACACCGGCCACCACGAGCACCTCAACCGCCTCCTCGGCGGTAGGGAAACCGCCGCTCCTTGGGCTGCTCGCCGCGCCAGATCGCTGCCAAAGCCGTCCCTCATCTCCACACTGATGATGACGGCCTTTCGTCTTTGGGTCCTCAGGATGACACGCTTCGGTGATGCTTTTTGTATTTCAACACGCTGCTAGATCGTCTCCGCCTTCTTTCCCCGCGGCCATTCGCGGAGTTGCACTTTCGCGGCTTCGATTTTCTCCGGAGGCTGATTGCACAGCGCCACCCCCATCAGGACATTGCCCTGATACCCGCGGACGATGAACTTCTTCTTCGCCGCATCCCCCTCGACTTCGACGCGGGTCGGCGGGCGGGAGAAATCGCCGACGAAATCGAAATGCAAATCGAAAACGGTGCTCGTGGCGTGAGGAAGGTACTCAAATTTGATGCGCTTCTTCCCGGTCATGTTCGCCCCGGCAACCCGCCCCTGGGCCACGGCCGCGTCCCAGTGCTCGACGCGGCGCACTCCTCCGAGGATCTTGTCCGGAAAGGAGGCGATATCGCCCGCGGCGAAGATCCCTTTTTCGTCGGTTTCCAGGTATTCGTTGACCGGGGTGCCGTGCGGGTAGGAGAGCGGCGTATTGAGGACGAGTCCGAGATTCGGCTCCGTGCCGAGGGCGACGATGGCTAATCCCGCCGGAAAGCGCTGACCGCTCTTGGTCTGGATGTTCTTCAGCACGGTGCGCCCTTCGAAGCCGTTCAAGGCCTCGCCGAGCATCAACTGGATGCCGTGGGCGGCGAGATGTTCGCCCACCCATTTGCTCAGTTCCGGCCCCAGCATGCGCGCCCAGAGCGACGGGGCGCGATGCATGAGAGTCACATGCGTCCTTGGGATCTGCGCCAGGAGGGAGGCTGTCTCGAGGGCGATGAACCCCCCGCCCACGACGACGATCTGGTGTTCCGTCTCGGCGATTTCGCGCAGAGCCAGGACGTCCCGCAACGTTCGGAGATAAAAGATATTGCCGAGGCTGGCTCCGGCGATCGGCAACCGGCGCGCGCGTCCCCCGGTGGCCAGCAAAGCCTTGCGGAACTCGACGGCCTGCCCATTCCCGAGCACCGCGAGATGCCGCTCGACGTTGAATTGCGTGACGAGGGTATCCAGCCGCAGGTCGATGTGCTGTTTCTCAAACCAGGCCGGGTCATGCACCGTGATCTTATCGGTCGCCCCGGGGCTCTTGCGGAGCAGTGTCCTGAAGAGCAGCGGGCGCTGGTAGGGCGCGGCGATTTCGTTGCCGACGAGCATGAGTGTTCCCTTCTTGTCATGCTCCCGGATACCCTCGCACGCGCTGACCCCACCCGCGCCGGCACCGACAATAAGGTAGTCTCGACGAATCATTTACTCGCGTGAAATACCGCTAATGCCCGGATGACCGCGAGCAAATTCCGCTACTACTGCACGTAGGCTCTCACGCGGTTCTTCCATCCGGTGAGCCAGCGCTCCTCGTGGCGCTCGACGGGCGCGTTGTGCACGCGCCGCGTGAGCACCTCCTCCGCGCTCCTGGCAAAGAGCGCCGCCGGGCTCGCGCCCTCGCTGTCGCCCATGCCGGCGAGCACCTGCGACAGGCCCCAACCCTCGCCTTTGTAACGCTCCGTCTCCTTGATCCCCTCCCCCTTGAAGTTCACATAATCGACCAGGGCAAATACCCCCCGCTGGGTGGCGGCGAGTTTGTCGTAATTCGTTTTGATCTTCGCGCGCTGCGCCTTGGGCGCGCTGTCGAGCATCTTGGGCAGCGCCAGTTCCATCCGTTGGACGAGAAAGCGGGTCTGGAGCGGAATCGTGCTGGCCATGAGGTCTCTCAGCTCGCTCATCTTTTCGCCCTTGGCCGCGGCGAGGAACTCGGCGCGGGTGCTCCACGGGCAGTCATCTTCCGCCTTCAACCAGGTGGGCAACTTCACCCCGTTGGCCGTAAGAAACTTGACCAGCGGCGGAAAGCTTTCCTCGAAGGGCCCATCGGGGCCTTTCGGGTACCAGATGAAATGCCCAATTCCGAGCGAGGCAAAGTTTTCGCCCGTATTCCATGAGGTCAGGCCTTCCCGCGTGCCATCGCACTCATTTTTCCAGACGCGGCGGCCGATGCTATCGAGTTCCCGCGGGGTGATGGCAAACGCAGAGGCGGCGAGCAGTAGGACCGGCAGGAAAAGGAATCGACGCATGGATGCAATGCCAGCCAGCTTTGCCTCAGGCGTCAAGCGCCGGGCGAGGGGGAACAGGTTTTTGGTTTCCAGTTTCCAGTTCCCTGCTGCGAGAGCGTCATCAATAATCTGAGTTCTATTCCCGCAGCCCATCCCAAAGCCTTTCGGACACAAGATTCAGGCAGGCCGCGATCCGAGCTACGCGGGAGAAAACCAGAAACCCTCCTCCCCCTCCCCTTTTCCGCGCTCGACACCTCCGACTCGCCGCGCCAGATTTTTTCTTCCCTATGGCCCACCAAAAATCAGACGGAATGAATTACGCGCCGGAAGGCAAGCCCGCGCCCGTGGTCGAAAAAGGCGCATTCCCTTTTGCCGCCGTGGCCCTCGATCACGGCCACATTTATGGCCAGTGCAAAGGCCTGACCGAGGCCGGCGGCGACCTCAAATATGTGTATGATCCCGATCCGGCCAAGGTGGAGAAGTTTTGCAAGATTTTCCCCAGCGTCGAACCCCTCGCCAGCATTGATGCGGTGCTGGAAAAGCCGGACATCAAGCTCGTCGCAGGCGCGGCGGTGCCCAATGAGCGGGGTCCGCTCGGCCTGCGCGTGATGGATGCGGGGAAGGATTACTTTACCGACAAGACCCCCTTCACCACCCTGGACCAACTCGCGGCGGCGGAGGCCAAAGTGAAGGCGTCCGGGAAGAAATACATGGTCTATTACAGCGAACGCCTGCACGTGGAATGCGCGGTACGCGCCGGACAACTCATCGAGCAAGGCGCCATCGGGCGGGTGGTCCAGGTGGTCGGCTTGGGGCCGCATCGCAGCTCGCCGGGCAGCCGGCCCGCGTGGTTTTGGTCCCGGGAAAAAACGGGCGGCATTCTCACCGACATCGGCTCGCACCACTTCGAGCAATTCCTGCACTTCAGCGGCGCGCACAGCGTGAAAGTCGTCCACGCGCAGGTCGCCAACTATCATCACAAAAACTTTCCCGAATTCGAGGACTGGGGCGAAGCCAATCTGGTGGCCGACAACGGAGCCACCAATTACATCCGCATCGACTGGCTGAACCCCGATGGGCTCAGCACCTGGGGAGATGGCCGTGCCTTCATCCTCGGCACGGCGGGTTACATCGAGCTGCGCAAATACGTGGACGTGGCTCGCGAAGCGGAAGGCGATCAGCTCTATCTCGTCGATCACAAGGGCGAGCACCACCTCCGCTGCCACGGCGAGGTCGGGTACCCGTACTTCGGTCAACTCATCCTCGACTGCCTGAACCGCACGGAGAACGCGATGACTCAGGAGCATGTCTTCCTCGCCGCCAGGACCTGCCTCCAGGCGCAGGCCATGGCGAAGCGCATCGAATAATGTCGCTGAGTCGCTTCCACCAAGCCCAGTCCGGCTCCTGGTCCGGCTACGCCACCGCGCTGGCGGAGATCCGCCAGGGCCGCAAGAGAAGCCATTGGATCTGGTACATCTTCCCGCAAATCGACGGTTTGGGAAGTTCCTCCACCGCGCGGGAATATGCGCTCCGCGACCTCGATGCAGCCTGCGCTTATCTGCGCGATCCGCTGCTCCACGCGCATTACGAGGAAATCGCGACCGCTGTCGCCGATCAATTGGCGCACGGCGTCCCCCTCGAAACGCTGATGGGCGGCTCGACGGATGCGCTGAAGCTCGTCTCCAGTCTCACCCTTTTCCGTGCCGCCGCCACCCGCCTCACAGCCGGCGAGGCATCGTTCTTCACCCTGGCGCGCCGCTGTGATTCGATCCTCCAGACACTCGCGGCTCAGTGCTATCCACCGTGCTCCTTTACCTTGGATCGCATCCGAGACGAAGCCGGCCCCAGCCAAAGCTAGCATTGCTTCGCGGCAACGCTTGCCATCCAGGGCCGACCCTGCTTCGCTGCAGGACGCAGCGTGCGTTCCCCCGGCCGCGGCACCGGAAACAAATCGAACGCCACTATGAATAGCTTGATGCAGCCTTGGAAAAGCCTGTCCGCCTCGCTCCAGATCGGAGTGCTCACCGAAGGATGGAACCTCGCCTCGCCGCCCGCCGACACCACGGAGGACGCCCGCGTCTTCCGTTTCACCGTCTTTTTCGCCGCGCCGTTTGACGCTCCGCCGGTGGTCCATCTCGGGCTCACGGGCTTCGACTTCGACCAGCGCGACAGCAATCGCCTGAGTCTCCGCGCCACCGAGATCAGCCCCACGGGCTTCGTCGTGGAGGTTTCCACCTGGCGGGAAACGCGGATCTATTCCGTGGAATTTAGCTGGCTCGCGCTCGGGGCTTAGGGCGGTGCCGCCTCACGGTTTCGCGTGCGCCCCCGCCGCGGCGAGTTTCGCGTAATCGGCGGGGAGCGGTTCGTTGGAGACGAGGATTTCCTGCACGTAGAAGACTTCGCACGCGCCGTCCCCCGTGTCGTCGCGCGTCATGGACGTGTTCCAGTGGAATCCGTTCGGACCGGTGACGTTAACCAGGTACCCTCGCATGGCCACGAGTTGCCCCGCGCGGAGTTTGCTGACGGCACCGGCCACGGTCCCATTCGCCGAAATAATGTGCATATTCGCCGCACTCCGCACGATCTCTCCAGGCGGGATCGGAGGCGCGTCGCTCCACTCGTAAAAGAAAAAACGGTTACTCTGGGCGATCTCGAGGCGATCCAGAACGGCCTGGTCGGACATTCGCCCCCAGCCAAGCGCCACATCGTACGGCACCAGGTTTTCTCCCCCCACCCAGTAGTGCTTCGTGTGCAGCACCCGGGCGTGGAGGGCAAAGGTGGCCTGCGCCTGAAGTTGATAGCCCCGAAAGTCGCCGAGTGATTTTGGCGGAATGTTCTCCTGGGCCGGGGTCGTGGGCGCAGTGATTCCAGGAGGGTGGCGCAGATCCTGACCGCTCCACAGCCACCAAATGGCGGTGGCCATACAGACGGTGAATATGGCGCGGAGCATACTGGAGGAACAGCAGGAGACACGCCGCCCGTGGTCGCAAGCACCCGGAAACGCCGACCCGCCACCCGCAAAGCTGGCCTTTGGCCCTTCGCAAATTCGACCATCCCCCGATGCTCCGCACCCTCACGAGCATCGCCGCCGATTGAAGGATGAGAGCGATAAGATCGCCCCCGACCGGCGGCGTGGAAAAATGCGTACTTGTCAGCGCCGGTTGCCCGTCTGACTCTGAACTCCTCGATTCGCTCGTCAGAAAATTGCGACGATCTTTCCCCCAGAAGATATGCAGCTCCCGCGAAATCCATGGCCTGCCGTAGCCTTGATGCTGTCAACCCTGGCCGCATGGGTCGGGATGCGGCCTGGGCACGCGGACGCCGCACAGTCCCCGGCGGATTGGGGCGCGGGCACGCCGTACGCGTATATCGCATGGGACGGGCATCGTTTTGCCCAGACGGCTGCGGACCACGAACGGGACGTGCGCTATTTCAAGGACCTTGGTTTCACGCATTCCCTGATCGATGCCCGGCCCGGAGCGATCGAGCCGAAGCAGATGGAGTCGCGCAAGGCGTTGCTCGCCGCGTTTCAGAAATACGGTATGGTCGCCGGGCTGCGCTACGGCTGGCAATTCGAAGGCCTCAAGCAGCCTTGGGAAGAAATGACCGCGCAAGGTATGACCCTGCGCGCCAATGCCGGGAGCAAATCGTCAGACGGCGGTCCGATCTTCAATCCGATTCATCCCGCGGTGATTTCCTCCTACGCGGCGAGCGTCCTGGAGTCTGTCGCGAGTTATCACGCGATTGATCCCGGCGGTCGCATCCGAATGTTCCTGATCGGATCGGAGTACACCTTCGGCCTGCCGGAAAAGGAGAAGGTTCCGCCGGCAGCCCTGGAGGTGATCCTCAAGGCGGCTCGCGACGATGGGGCGCTCGGCCCCGCCGACGACGATTGGAGCAAGGTCAAGGCCTGGTGGAATGGGCCCGCCGCCCACGGCCGCGACTGGCGGATTCGCCAGGCCATCGCCGACGGCGTCCACAAAGACACGCCCGGCGCCATGTTCATGATCGACCCAATCTGGTGCGTAAAGTTGGTCGAGGGCGGCTTTGGCGGGCACTGGTCGTATATCGGCAAAGGGATGGTCCTCGGCATGCCCGACGCCGCGGTCCGCATCATGGCGCGATGCTGGCCCTACCCCGCCACGCATAGCACTCAGCTCATCCGGGGCGCGCATCAGGACACGATTCTGGAGAGCAACTTTCTCTCGATGTGCGTCGGTATCCCGAGCCTCTATCATTGGGGAGTCCACACCATCGAGCCGGGGCTGGGTGAGAATCCCTACTACCGGTACAAGGGCGCGCATTCGCCGGAAGTGGAGGCGACTCTGCGCCAGGAAATCACCGCGCAGCGACTCGACAAGGAGCCAGCCTTGCGGTCCACCGGCCGCTTCATTCGCGAACGCGGCCAGATGCTGCATGACTGGAAGCCCATGGAACCGCGGGTGGCTTACGTGGCTGGCACCTATGGGCCGGCCGATCCGCACCTGGCGATGATGGTCGGCCAAATTCCTTTTGACCTGCTGCAAAACAAACAGCATCGCGAAGCCGAGCTGGCCAAGTACAAGTTCGCGCTCCTTGGAACCGGCAAGGAGTCCCTCGATCCTGAGGAATACGCCAGGCTGCTCAAGATCGATGAGGCCGGCGGCGCCGTGGTCGTGCCGAAAGGATTTGTCCGGCCCGAAGGAGCGAAGGCGTTTTCCCGATCCTATGAATGGGATCCCGAGTCGGTCGGCTCGTCGATCAGCGCCGGCAAGGGCATCAATTTCGCCGGTGGCTATGGAGCCCTTCAGGAGCATACCAAACAAGGCGCCGCTCATTTGCGGGAAGTGTTGGCCCGGGCGGGATTCCGGCCGTATTTCGACATCGACAGCGTCGAAGTGGTGAGCCGTCCGTACACCTACCAAGGTCACGCCATGCTCTTTGTCGTCAATGACAAGCGCATGGTGAGCAAGACTGGCTTCAAGGAGGACGCCGAGGAACCCGAGCCGGATGCCACGGGTGCGATCGCCAAGCCAAAGCCCGCCCGGCAAAAAGCCGATGCCGGCCCGGCCCCCGCGCTGGCCGGCGTTCCTGCCGACGTCGAAGTGTTCATCCGCGATACCGGCGCCGGTCTGACGGTGATCGATATCGACACCGGGCTGGAAATGAAGCTCTCCCCTGCTCCGGACGGACAGAAGTTCAAGGACACCATCCCCGGCGCATGGTACCGGATCTATGCGGTGATCAAACCCGGCGAAACGTATCAAGGGCCGCCGCCGCTCACGGCCGCACCCGGCGCCACCCAACTCACCGCCGCGCGGGCGGACAGCGGCGTGAGGCTGCAATGGAAGATCGATGTCCAGGACTGGGTGGGTTGCGACGTGCAGACCTTCCGCATCTATCGCGGCGAAGGCAGCGCAGCACCGAAGCTTCTGCAAGAAATCTATGGCCGCCAGGTCGAAGGTCCGGGCGGGTTGATTGATACCTTCACTGACAACGAGGCGGGCGCAGGAAAGTCTTACGCCTATCAGATTCAAGCGGTGTCTCCCCTGCGCATTGCCGGACCGCTTTCCGCACCGGCCAAATCGCCATAAGTCTATGTTTCCTATTCGCACTCATCTCGCAGCCCTCATCGCCCTCTCGTCCTTCCTGACCGGCGTCGCGATCGCGAAGGATGCACCGCTCTTCGTGCCCGTCCCTTCGATGGAAGGAAGCCCGCAGTTTGTCCTGGAAAAAGGAACAGCAAACCCGGTCACTGACGGCCCGGGGGGACTGAAGGTCACCCGCTTCGATGCCGATTTCGCTGCCCGCGTCGACCTGGCGCCACTCGGCGCGGATCCCCACAAGTTCGATCTCATCAAGGTCGAAGTGAAAGCCGACCGCGGCGCCTTTCTCCGCTTCTCGCTCGAGAATTTTCCCCAGCCCGGCCAGCTCTCGCACTGGTATGTGCTCGACACCGCCCGTGGCGCTTTCGACTGGCGAACGATCTGGATCGACCTGAACAAGCCCGAGGAGATCAAGGCGGCCGGGACCTACAAGGGGATGGGCGATGCCGATCCCGCCGCCCGCGGTCTCCGCTTTGAGGGACTCGTCAAGGATCTCAAGCGCGCCGCCCAAGGCCCGGGACGCAGCATATGGGTAGGGAGCATCCGTTTCTGCCGCAAAGCCATCGATCTCGACTGGGATCAGACCCAAGTTTCCTGGACGTGGGAGAAGGGAAAGGATCTCACCTACAGCTACCCGCTCACCGTGACGAACAAGCTCGAAAAGCCCGTCACTGCGGCGCTCCGCGTGTTCCCATTCCGGGCGGCAGATTCCGCCGCGGGTGCGGCGAGCGCCACCCTGGCGGCCAGTAAAGTCTCCCTCGCGCCCGGAGAGACAAAGACGGTCCGGGCGACCGTCACATTGCCGGCGGCGTTTGCCGCGAAGGCCGCGCCGCTCTATGCCGAACCATTTGAGGCCCGCGCCGTCGCCGAGGGGATCGACGATTCCGAGGTGACGATCCTCCGCTCCAGCGATCCGATTCACCTGCCGGTGGTCGTTCCCGTGGCCGAGGAGAAGCTCACCTTTCCCCTGCTGCCGCACAAGGGCATCGAGCGGATGAGGTTCAACGAGGCCACGGCCCGCCAGGCGGCGGAGGCGTCCAGCCCCGATGACCTCAACCTGATCCTCGGCGGCCCGCTCGGCACCGCGGAGTCCCACGAAGGTCTTTACCCCTGGGCCAAGAAGCCCGATTGGGTGCCCGCCGGCGCGCGCTACCTCAATGGCGTGACGGCCTGCGCCTTTCTTTACGACCAAACCGGCGAGAAAAAATATCTCGACCAAGGCACGGCGATGCTGCTCCGGGCGGTGGAGCTTTTCGGTCCGCGGCACGAGGAGTGGCGCCGGCTCCCGTATTCGCCGATCAGCCACGGCATTCTGGCCGATGGCGTTCTCCGGCTCGGCTGGTCCACGGGAGGCATGCGCCCCGCCTACTCGTATGACCGGCATGGACTGTTCAACGATTTCGATCTCCTCGCGCCCGGCATGGATCAGGCGACGCGCGAGAAGATCATCCGCGGTTTCATCCTTCCGGCCGCCGTGCAAATGCGGAATCATTACTTCGGCCTCACCAACCAGCAGGACGTAGTGAACTATGCCATTCTCTACGCCGGCGTGGCGACCCGGAATTGGCCGCTCGCCGCCTTCGCCCATGGCTCGGAGCACGGCGTGCAGGGCCAATTGCAGTGGGGCTTCACCGACGATGGCCTGGCCGGTGAAGTCAATTACCACGGGCCGGCCCTCGATGGCATCACCTGGACCGCCGAGTTGCTGAATCGGGTGGGCATCAATCTCTACACACCGCGCCTCTACGAGTGCCTGCACTCGCGCGCCGCCGCCGCCCTCGGCAAACCGTACGGCGATCCGATCGTCTCCTTTCTCGACCAGAACCGTTTTGCACCCGCGCAGCGGACCGTCGCCGCCGCGCCCACGGATGGCGTGCACCTGGAGAGCGGCATGACGCTGCTGAAATGGAAGAGCACGGAAGTCTGCATGAACTGGGGCGAGCAACTCAACCGCAGTGCCTGCGATCGTTGCAGCCTGCGCATCACCCGGGGCCTGGGCAGAGAAGCGCCGAGCATTGGCGGCGGGAACTATACCCACAGTTCACTGGGCCAGAGCATCATCATCGTCGATGAAAACCTCCAGAATCCCGTGCCCGCGATCGTCACGGGTTTTGCCGTCACGGGAGCGGTGCAATACGTCCAGGCCACGAGCGACCAGCATTACCCCGGCACCTCCATCACGCGCACTTTCGTCCTTCTCGACCAGCACGTGCTGGCCGTCGATCGCGTGCTCAGCCTCGATGGGCAACCCCACATCGTGGATTGGTGCCTGCGTTATCGCGGTGGCGAATTCACGCACACGGCGCTCGCCAAGAGCATCGACTTGCCGATGAATCCTGTGACCGGCTCCTTCACCACCAAGCCGTCCGACACCGCCAAGGCTGCCGATTTTGGGGCCCGGCTCAGATACCCCGAGTACCTCAGTGCCGACACCGACGCACCGTGGCGACAAGCCAACGGCAACTTGTTGATGGCCGGCGAACGGGGCACGCGCGTCATGGCCTTTGCCGTGCCGTCTTCTTACTCCGCCTGGAAGAAGGAAGCGGAGACTGGCGTGCCCCTGATGATGGTCCGCCGTCAGGGAGTGAAGGAAACCGATTTCATTTCCATCTTCTCCCGGGAGGTAAAATCAATCGAGCGACTGCCCGTCAAAACCGCGACGGGAAAGCCCGCCAGCGCCGTAGGGCTCAAGGTCGCCCTCAACGACGGCAAGTCTTTCGTCGCCATCGTGAATTACGAAGCGAAGGGAATCGAAGTGATCCTCGGCGATCTGAAAACGAAAGAGCGTTTCGCGACGGATTTTCAATAGGCTGCGGAAGAAGGGGCGGACGGACATGAGCGCAGGCGCCGTCCCCCATCTTTGTCATCCTGACCGGAGCGGGGAAGCATGGGCGGAGTCGAACCGAGCGGAGCGAGATAGCCTGCCGCAGGCAGCCCGCAGGGCAGCACCGGCGGGTGCTGGCAACGACCTCCAATATCCGTGGGCTCTTGCGCGGAGCCTCGTCATCCGTTGCCGCGCCGGGCCTTACTCACCGAAACGCAGATGATGTCGGCCTGGTGAGGAAAGGCGGATATTGGAGATCCGCGCCGTCCGCTTTCTTTGTCATCCTGAGCGGAGCGGGGAAGCATGGGCGGAGTCGAAGGAACTCCAATATCCATGGGTTCTTGCGCGGAGCCTCGTCGCCAGTTGCCACGCCGGGCCTTACTCACCGAAAAGCAGATGATGCCAGCCTGGTGAAGAAAGGCTGATATTTGCTCGCCCGAAATGCACCGGCCACCGCCAGCACCTCGACCGCCGCCTCGGAGATCCTTCGACAGCGCTCAGGATGACAAATGGGGAAGGGCGCTCGCGCTTAGCGCGACGCGGCAGATGCGCGGCCAACCATACGAACCCCATGCCGAACCGCTACCCGTGTTCCGTTTCGCATGGCTAACCGTATCAATCAAAGGCTTACCCCATCACCCCACCGATTTTGAAACTAACACCGCCGCGCTCGGAGCAGTCGCTGTGTCATACCCAAGATTCGGCCCCAGCCATCGCTCCACTTCCTCCACGGTCATCCCTTTCCGCGCCGCGTAATCATGCACCTGGTCCCGATCGATCTTGCCGAGCCCAAAGTAGCGTGACTCCGGGTGCGCGAAATAAAGGCCGCTGACGCTCGAACCTGGCCACATGGCAAAGGACTCGGTCAGCTTGATCCCCACTCTTTTCTCCACGTCGAGCAATTCCCACAGCGTCCCCTTCTCCGTGTGATCCGGGCACGCGGGATAACCCGCCGCCGGCCGGATGCCGCGATACTTCTCTTCGATCAGTTCATCGGTGCTGAGTTTCTCCTCCGCCCCATAACCCCACTCGAAACGCACACGCTTGTGCAGGCATTCCGCAAAGGCCTCCGCCAGCCGATCGGCCAGCGCTTCCGCCATGATCGCATTGTAGTCATCCAACTCCGCCTTGAATTTCTCCACGACTTCCTGGAGCCCGATCCCGCTCGTCACCGCAAACCCCGCGACGTGATCCGGCAACTCAGGCGCGATATAATCCGCCAGCGAGCGATGCGGTTCCCCGTCCTTTTTCTCCATCTGCTGCCGCAGGAAATGCAGCGTCGTCAGCCGCGTCGTGCGCGACTCGTCGGTAAAGAGTTCCACGTCATCGCCCACCGCGTTCGCCGGGAAAAATCCATAGACCGCCCGCGCCGTGAGCAGTTTCTTCGCGATGATTTCGTCGAGGAGTTGCTGCGCCTCGGCAAAGAGTTTCGTCGCCTGCTCGCCGTACTTTTCATGCTTCAGAATCGACGGATAGACCCCGCGCAATTCCCACGTGTGGAAGAACGGAGTCCAATCGATGAACTCGCGCAAAGTCGCCAGCGGGAAATCCTCCAGCACCCGCACGCCGGTAAACGCCGGCTGCGGCACATCCTCGGCGCGCCACACGATGGGCGTGCGATTGGCGCGCGCCCGGTCGAGCGGGAAGAGCTTTTGCTTCGGCCCCGCGTGCATCTGGCGCAGCTTCTCGTATTCGGCGCGATGCTTCGCGACGAACGTTGCCTTGTTTTCGGGGTTGAGCAGCGTCGTGGTCACGGGCACGGCGCGGCTGGCGTCGAGAACATGGACGACGGGCTCGCTGTAATGCGGCGCGATCTTCACGGCCGTATGCGCCTTGCTCGTGGTCGCGCCGCCGATGAGCAGCGGGAGCTTGAAGCCGGTGCGTTCCATCTCCCGGGCCACATGCACCATCTCGTCCAGCGACGGGGTGATCAGGCCGCTCAGGCCAATCAGGTCGGCCTTCACTTCCTTCGCCTTGGCGAGGATTTTTTCACACGGCACCATCACCCCCATGTCGATGACCTCGTAGTTGTTACAGGCCAGCACCACGCCGACGATGTTCTTGCCAATGTCGTGCACGTCGCCCTTCACGGTCGCGAGCACGATCTTGCCCTGCGCCTTGACCGTTTGGCCCGCGGCTACCAGGGCAGCCTTTTCCGCCTCCATGAAAGGAAATAGATAGGCCACCGCCTTCTTCATGACGCGGGCCGATTTCACCACCTGCGGCAGGAACATCTTTCCCGCGCCGAAGAGATCGCCCACCACGCCCATGCCATCCATGAGCGGGCCTTCGATCACCGCCAGCGGGCGGCCCAGCTTGGCCCGTGCTTCTTCGGTATCGGCATCGATGTAGGCGTCGATCCCCTTGACGAGCGAATGCGACAGGCGCGCCTCGACGGTGCCCTTGCGCCACTCCTCTTCCGCCTTCTCGGCCGCCGAATCCTTGCCCGCGCCGGCCGCTTTCAGCTTTTCACCGAAATCGACGAGCCGCTCGGTGGCGTCCGGGCGGCGGTTGAGCAGGACATCCTCCACGAGGACCTTCAGCTCCGGCTCGATCTCTTCATAGACCTCGAGCATGCCCGCATTGACGATGCCCATGTCCATCCCCGCCTGGATGGCGTGATAGAGAAATGCCGAGTGCATCGCCTCGCGGACATGATTATTGCCGCGAAAGCTGAACGAGATATTCGAAACGCCGCCGCTCACCTTGGCGTGCGGCAGGTTCTGTTTGATCCAGCGCGTCGCGTTGATGAAATCGACGGCGTAATTGTTGTGCTCTTCCATCCCCGTCGCGACGGTGAGGATGTTCGGATCGAAAATGATATCCTCCGGCGGAAAGCCGACCTCATCGACCAGCATGCGGTAGGCACGTTCGCAGATGCGGATCTTCTCTTCATAAGTCGCGGCCTGCCCCTGCTCGTCGAAGGCCATGACGACCACGGCGGCCCCGTATTTCAGAACCTTCCCGGCATTTTCACGAAACTTCGCCTCGCCTTCCTTGAGCGAGATCGAGTTCACGATCCCCTTCCCCTGGAGACATTTCAGGCCGGCCTCGATCACCTCCCATTTCGAGGAGTCCACCATGAACGGCACCTTGGCGACTTCGGGTTCGCTGCCCAGCAACTGGAGGAAGCGCGTCATCGCCGCGACCCCGTCGATCATCCCCTCGTCCATGCAGATATCGATCACGTTGGCGCCGTTCTCCACCTGCTGCCGGGCGATCGCCACCGCGTCCTCGTATTTCCCTTCCTTGATCAGCTTCGCGAACTTCGGCGATCCCGCGACATTGGTCCGCTCGCCGATCATCAGGTAGCTGCCGATCTGCTGCGTAAACGGCTGCGAGCCCGACAGGCGCAAGGGAAGCGGCTGTTGCGGCGGTTCCTGACTTTCGGGCGCATCCCCGGAACGCGCGGCACTCCCAGCCCGCTCAGTTCCGGAATCCAACGTCGTCGAGGTCCTGGCAGACACCCATCCCTTCCAGCGCCCTCCTCGCGGAGGCTCGTTCGCGAGTGCTTTGGCAATCGCCGCGATATGTTCCGGTGTATTTCCACAGCAGCCGCCCGCAATATTGACGAGTCCGTCGTGCGCAAATTCGCCGAGATACCGGCCCATGTCCTCGGGCTTGAGATCAAATCCCGTCGGAGAGAGCGGATTCGGCAGACCGGCATTCGGATAGCAGGAAATGGCGGCGTCCGATTTCGTCGCCAGCTCTTCGAGAGCGGGCCTCATGAGATCCGGACCGAGCGAACAATTCAGCCCGATCGAAATAGGTTTCACATGCTTGACCGCATTCCAGAGCGCTTCGACCACCTGCGCCGAGATGAGCGTCTCCCCTCCTTTGCCCACAGCTGCCGAGATCATGATCGGAAGAATTTTCCCGTCCTTTTCGAAAACCTCCTGGATGGCAACCAACGCCGCCTTGGCGTTTAACGAATCGAAAATGGTCTCGACGAGCAGGACATCCGAGCCGCCTGCGATCAAAGCTCGCACCTGGTGAATATAGGCTTCCTTCAACTGGTCGAATGTCACCGTTCGAAAACTGGCATCGTTCGCATCCGGGGGGTTGGAGAGCGACACCACCAGCGGCCCGACCGCGCCCGCGACGAATCGCTGTTTGCCATCCGCAGCGGCCACACGGTCCGCCCATTCCCGGCACTGCCGCGCCGACTGCTCGTTGATGTCCCAAGCCAGTTCATTGAGAAATGGGTTCTCGATGACCTTCTGGAAAAATTCCGGGTCTTTGCGGCCCCCATGCTCCCGCGGATCGTCCATGAAAAAATCGCTCTGGTTGATGCTGGTCGCACCGAAGGTGTTGGTCTCAATGATGTCGGCGCCGGCCTCCAGGAAGCGCCGGTGGATGTCGCAAATCATGTTCGGCTGCGTCAGCGAAAACAGGTCGCCATTGTTGAGCAGCCCTTTCGTCGCGTCCTTGAACCGCTCGCCGCGAATATCCGCCTCCGTCATCCCATAGGTGCGGATGGTCGTCCCCATCGCGCCATCGATGATGGCGATGCGTTGGCGGAGGAGGGCTTCGAGCGGATGACCGGTAGACATGGGACAGTGAATAAACAGTGATTTCACTCTGCTTTCAAGGAACAAATTCTCTCATCATGATTCGTAGATGGGTTCCTATGCGAACCACCCTTACTGTGCTGCGGGGCAAGTCATCGGCAATCAGTGCGGATTTAGTGATCAGTGCGGCACGGCACTGATTACTTCCTTTCCATCCCTCCTCCTCCTCCATCAAATTCCGCCTTCCATGAATCCTCTTTTGCGCCTTTGCGGCACGCTGCTCGTGCTGGTCACCTTCAGCCGGGCTGAAGAACCCTTTTCCTGGGAAAGCACCCCCGGGCGGCTCCCCAAGAACATCGTCCCGTTGCGCTATACCCTGCGCGTCGATCCCGACATCGCGAAGGCCCGTTTCCAGGGCACGGAATCCGTCACCCTGGACATCCGCCAACCTGTTCGGCAGATCGTCCTTCATTCCGTCGGCCTGGAAATCACGGAAGCCGCGCTCAAGTCCGGCGGCATCATCCCGCTCAAGCCAAAGTTCGACACCGTCGAGGAAACCGTGACGTTCGCCCTGGACGCCGAACTCCCCGCCGGACGCTACGAACTGCTGCTCCACTTCGCTGGCCAGCTTACCGAACAACCCCTCGGCCTCTACCTGGCGCGCTACCAGGCCGGTGGCGTCCCCGGCATGGCGCTCGCCACGCAGATGGAATCCACCGATTGCCGACGGATGTTCCCGTGCTGGGATGAGCCGGTGTTTCGCGCGGAATTCGCCCTGACCGCGGTGGTGCCGGCGAAATTGAAGGCGCTTTCCAACATGCCGGTCTCTGCGGAGAAACCGCTCGCCGACGGCCGCCGCGAGGTCACATTCGCCCCGACGCCACGCATGGCCAGTTATCTCGTCGCCCTCGCCATCGGGGACTTCGAAGAGTTGCACGACGAGATCGACGGCATCCAGCTCGGCATTTACACCACGCCCGGCAAGCGCGAGCAGGCCCGCTTCGCGCTTGAGGCCACGAAGAAGGTCGTGGCCTACATGAACGAATACTTCGGGATCAAGTATCCGCTGCCCAAGCTCGACCAACTCGCCCTGCCCAGCACCGGCGCGGGCGGGATGGAAAACTGGGGCATGATCATCTACAACGACAACGCGCTGCTCTATGATCCGGAGCGCAGCGCGCAGAGCACGCGCGAGCGCGTCTTCGCCGTGGTCGCCCACGAGAATGCGCACCAATGGTTTGGCGATCTCGTGACCATGGCCTGGTGGGACAATCTGTGGCTCAACGAAGGCTTCGCCAGCTGGATGGGCACCAAGACGACCGACCATTTCAATCCCGAGTGGAAGGTGTGGCTGCGCGCCGCCGGGAGCAAGGAATGGGCGATGCGGCTGGACTCTCGCTCGACCACCCACCCCATCCAGCAACCGGTGCCCAAGGATACGCAGGCCATCGATGGCTTCGACGAAATCACCTACAGCAAAGGGCAGGCCGTGCTCCGCATGCTGGAAAGCTGGCTCGGACCCGACGTCTTTCGCGACGGCATCCGCAAGTATCTTCAAGCGCACGCCCACAGCAGTGCCACGACGGCCGACCTGTGGCAGGCGCTGGCGGAAGTATCCGGTCAGCCCGTGCGCCAGTTCGCCGCGGGCTGGACCGAACAGCCGGGCTTTCCTGTCGTCACGCTCAGCGCCCTGGGGCCAAACGTCAACGCCGCCATCCAGCTCGAACAGGAGCGCTTCACCATCCACCAGAAAAATCCGGCGCCGCTCCAGTGGCAGATCCCCGTGGTGCACGGCCCAGCCGGCGCACCGCAGCATAACATTGTCACCCTCCTCAAGGACCGCGTGCAGCCGGCGGCCAGCGTCGAACCGGAGGCCGCGATCAAGGCCAATCTCGGCGACGTGGGCTATTACCGGGTGGCCTACGACGCCATCCTCGCGCGACGTCTGCGCAAGGCGATTCCGCATATTGCCGAGGCCGACCGCCTCAATGCGCTCAACGACGCCTGGGCCATGGTCGAAGCGGGCCGGGCGCCGGCGGGCGATTACCTCGACCTGGCCGCGGCCTTGAGCGAAGACCGTTCGCCGACGGTGCTCGCGCAAATTGCCGGAGTGATCGGCGGGATCGATGACTTGTATCGCAATTCCGCCAGCCGGACCGGCTATCGCACCTGGGCCACGGCATTCCTGCGCCCGCATCTGGATCGATTGGGTTGGGACGCCAAAGCCGGCGAATCCCCGCTCGACGCCGAACTTCGCTCCGGTCTCATCCGCACGCTTGGCGCCTTCGGATGCGACGATATCGTCCAGGAAGCGCGCGCCCGTTTCGCGACCTACCTGGCCACCCCCGCTTCGCTCAGCGGCGATCTACGCGGGGCGGTTTTCACCATCGTCGGGCGGGAAGCCGATGCCCTGACCTGGACGCAGCTCCACGACCGCGCCCGGGCGGAGGACAGCTTCGAGCAGAAGCGTTCGCTCTACTCGGCGCTGGGCACCGTGCGCGACCCGGCGCTCGCGGCGCAGACGCTCGCTCTCTCGCTCACCGACGAACTCATCGCCCACGACGCCTCCCGGCTCGTCTCGCGCGTGGCCCACGACGGCGAGCACCCGGAGCTGGCCTGGAGCTTCGCCCGGCAGCATCTCGACGCACTCCTCGCCAAGCTCCCGTCGCTCGCCGCAAACCGCTACGTCCCCGACCTTTTCGAGGCCTTCGATGACGACGCGCGCGCCCATGAACTCGAGGATTTCGCGCAAAAGATTCTTCCGCCCGCCGTCGGCACCTCCGTCGCGAAAGCCGCCGACAACATTCGCTTCCGGGCGGAATTCAAGGCCCGTGTCCTGCCGCAAATTGACGCTTGGTGGCAGGCGCGCGTTGGGCGATAAGTCCCGTCCACACTAGGGTCTGATGGAGTTCGAGATCACTCACGTAACGCACTACAAATACGGGCATCCCGCCGCCGAAGCATACGGCGAGGCGCGACTCACGCCCCCGAGTCTCCCCGGCCAGACGGTGCTCAGCCACCGCATCGTCATCGACCCCGAGGTCAAGACTTCGGGCTACGTCGATCACTTCGGCAACTGGGTCGAGTTCTTCTCCCTGCCGTTTCGCCACAAGCAATTGTTCGTCAGCAACCAGGCCGTCGTCCGCACGCATCCCGTGCCGCTGCCCACGAGCAGTCTCGAGCTTTCCGTGCAGGAGGCGCGGCAGATTCTCGGTTCGGTCATGACCGACATCTTCGATTATTTGCAGGTCACGCCGGTGGTGCAACCCACCCGCGAATCGGTGCAATGGGCGAAGAAGTTTCTCCCCGGCAACGCTCCGCTCGGTGAATCGCTCCAGCGACTGAATGAGGCGATTCACGCCGAGTTCGAATACAAATCCGGCGCCACGGAGAACTCCACGCCGCTCACCACCATCTGGAAAAACAAGATCGGCGTGTGCCAGGATTTCGCCCACGTCGGCCTCAGCATCCTGCGCACCGCCGGCCTGCCTTCGCGCTATGTGTGCGGCTACATCGAGACCGATCCGGTCATCTGCGCCGACGGCAAGCCGAAGCGCATGGTCGGTGCCGTGGCGACGCATGCGTGGATCGAAGTGCTCGTCCCGGGCATGACATGGGTGGCCATCGATCCGACCAATCGCCAGTGGACCAATGAGCGCTACGTGTCGGTCAGCTTCGGCCGCGACTTCCGCGACGCCACGCCCATCCGCGGCACCTTCAAGGGCAGCGGCGGCCAGGGGATGAAAGTGCGCGTCATCATGAAGCGCCGCGCCGTGAAGCAGGAGAAAGCGCGGGTGACAGCGTGATGTGTGCCCACCGCCCATGAACGTCGGCATCCTCTACCAGACGCAGTATCTCTACCCGGAGCCGGTCAGCTTTTCCTCCCACCTCTTCCGCCTCTTCCCCAAGGCCGACCGTTACCTGCGGGTCCGCAGCCTCGCCTTCCAGACGAATGCCGACGCCACGATCAACTACCGCCGAGACCTCTTCGACAACGAATTCGCGTCCTGCTTCTACCCCGGCCAATCCGCGCTTCTCTCGGCCAATCTCCAGATCGAGCTCGAGATCCAGCCGCGCAACGCCTTCAGCTTCCTCCTCGCCTCGCACGCCACCGATTTCCCGTTCGAGTACGAACCCTACGAGGCCCACATCCTGGCCCCCTATCGCCAGGCTGGACCGCCGCTCACGCTGCCTTTTTGGAAGCCACCCGCCACCCCGCAGCCCACGGTCAATACGCTCGTCGCGCTCAACGAAGCGCTGCATCACAGCCTCGCCTACGAGCGTCGTGACGAGGGCGCTGCCTACGCCGCGGACGAAACGCTTCGCCTCGGCCGCGGCTCCTGCCGGGACTTCGCCGTGCTCCTCGCGGAGATCGCTCGCAGCCTCGGTCTCGCCGCCCGCCTGGCCAGCGGGTATCTCTGCGAATTTGGCACCGCCGAAAAATTCGCCGAAGGCTCACTCCACGCCTGGACCGAAATCTATCTCCCCGGCGCCGGCTGGGTCGGCTTCGACCCGACCAATGGCTACCTCTGCAACCATCATCACATCACGGCCGCCGTCGGCTTTACCCCCGATGACATCTCGCCCATCCTTGGCACGTTCTACCACCCCACGCAGTTGCCCCCCGCCCAGATGACGGCCTCACTGCAAATCGTTCTGCATGAAAATTCCTAAAGCCCTCGCCTCGGTGGCGGACAAGATCGATGCGACCTTCGCCGAGCACGGAGTGAAACTCACCCTTGGCGGCGAACCGACTTACATCCCCATCGATCCCGCCGGCCCGGAATGGAGCGTCACCGCCCTCGGCCCGACGAAGCTCCGCTACGCCTACGCCCTCACCGACGCCCTCATTGCGCAGTCCATCCCGAACGCCGTGGCCGTTTACTCACCGGGCAAGTTCTATCCCGGCGAAGTCAACCCGCGCTGGGCGATCAACCTCGTCTGGAACCGCGACGGCACCCCGCTCGTTCCGTCGCTCGGCCTCGTCGTCCGCAAGCCCGCTCTGCTCGACCAAGCGGCGCTCGACGCGTTCCGGAAGGGGCTTTCCAAGCGTCTCGGCGTCCGGGACGGCTGGCTCCGCGGCGTCGATCCCTTCGACCCGTTGCGCCCCGTCGCCGTCCTCCCGCTCGATTCCAAGGAAGCCAAATTCGTCGTCGAGGACTGGCGGAGCGGCGACGCCATCGATCTGCTTCTCACCGACGGCCCCGCCGGCCTGCGCCTCCCGCTGAACAGCCTGCCCGAGGATGTGAACCGCCGCGCGCTCGCCGTAGAGATCCTCGACGGCAAACTGCACATCTTCCTGCCGCCGCTCCTCCAGGCGCCGTTTCTCGCCCTGCTCGAAGCCGTCGCCGCCACCTTGCGGGACCTCAGTCTGGGCGACGCCATCCTCGGCGGATACGTCCCTTCCGACGAAACCAAGTCGTGGAGCCGCATGGCCGCCGCCTCCGATCCCGGCGTGCTCGAGGTCAACCTCCCACCCTGCGCGAATTGGCGCGAGTATGCCGGGTGGCTCGACGTCCTGGAAAAAGCCACCACGACCGTCGGCCTGCGCTCCTTCAAGCAGCTCAATCCCGAAGACCAGATCGGCACCGGCGGCGGCAATCACCTCCTCTTCGGCGGCCCAACGCTCGACGAGAACCCACTCTTTACCCACCCTGCGTGGGTCACGTCGATCCTCCGCTACTGGCAGCATCACCCCTCGCTGGCCTACATGTTCACCGGCCAGTACGTTGGCTCGTCCTCGCAAGCTCCGCGCCCCGACGAATGCGCGACTTCGCTCTACGATCTGGAGATGGCCTATCGCTTCCTCGAAGAGTTGCCCGCCGGAGATCACCGCTACCTGCTCAGCGAGACGCTGCGCCATCTCCACACCGACACCTCCGGCAACACCCATCGCAGCGAGACGAGCTTCGACAAATTCTGGAACGTGAATTTCGACGGCGGCTGCCGCGGCCTCGTCGAGTTCCGCGCCGTCGAGACGCTCCCGCACGCGCGCTGGATGTCCGCCATCGCCCTGCTCTGGCACAGCCTCGCCGCGTATCTCCTCGAGCACCCGTTCAAGGAGCCCCTCATCGACCTCGGCGACAAACTGCACGACTCCTTTTTCCTCCCGAGCTTCCTGTGGGCCGACTTCGAGAAAATCCTCCGCGACCTGCGCCGCGCCGGCTTCAAGCTGCCCGTCGCCCTCTTCCGCGAAATCTTCGAGTGGCGTTTCCCCGTCATGCTCCATCACGTGGCCGACACCGAATCGAGCACCGCCGGCCTCGCCGAGCTCACCATTCGCCGCGGACACGAAGGCTGGCCGCTCCTCTGCGAGACCCCGCTCGAAGGCGGCAGCACCAGCCGTTTCGTGGACACGTCCATCGAGCGCCTGGAATTCGTCGCCACCCGCGAATTCGCCGAAGAGTTCCGGATCCACGTCCAGGGACGTGCCCTCGATCTCCAGCGCTTCCCCGCCGGCCACCAGGGCGCCGGTCTCCGCTACCGCCGCACCTCCCTCTACCCATCACTGCACCCCGGCATCCCTCCGCAAATGCCGCTCATTCTCACCCTCACGGGGAAGACATCCAAAAAAGCGATCGTCTATCAACTCGACCAGGACCGCCGCCTCTTCACCCTCCGCCCCGACGTTGAGCCGCCCAAAGTGAGTCTCAACGCGTGTAAGCGGCTCCACACCGGACTGGTCACCTGCGACCTGCGCCTCCCGTAGAACGCAAACTTTCGAGAAACCAACTGGAGGGCCGCCGCTCTGTCGGCGCCCATCCTGATTTCTTAATTCATCCCCCCCAAGATGTTTGGGCGCCGACAGAGCGGCGGCCCTCCACCATCCTCTTCATCCTTCGTCCTTCTGCCTTCAGCCTTTGCATTCGTGGGCGGTGAGGGATTTGAACCCCCGACCAACTCGGTGTAAAACAGTTCGTCTTCACAGGGCTTTCCTAATTTGTTGACCCCGTTTGTTGCCCCCTGTATTACAGGAGCGTGAAAAAGCTCACTGGACCCGCTATCGTGAAACCCAAAACCACTTGGCAACAACTCAGCGCCACTGGCTTTCCCTGTCTCTATCGCCACGACAATGGCAGCTACTACGGCATAAAAAAGGTGCAAGGCCGGAAATTGCCAAAGGCACTCAAGACCGCAAACGGGCAAAACATCACAGAGCGTAAAGTTGCGGAGCGAGCTTTGGCCGATTGGATAAGCGCCCTCACCGCCCCTGCTCCTCTCGTCTCTGACATTACTTTTGCAGGTCTCTACGATATGTTCTTGGCGCAGAAATCAGCACAGGCAAAAGGCACCAAAGACCTTTGCGCTTGGGTTAAGCAGTGCATCACGACCACCGCTCCCGAGTTGTGGACCATGCGAGCAAGAGAAATCAAGCCGTCGCATTTAGCTGAGTTCTTCGCTAAGCGGTCTGGCATGAGAGCCGCGTCTTTCAATACGATGACGGCGCACATTAAGAACATTTTGGAGGTTGGCGTGGCAGATGAGATTCTCGCGACAAATCCGTATTTTAAGGTGCCAAAGAAGCAACGGCGTAAACGGTCCGACAAATCCCCCGACCTCGTTCCAACTACCGAGGAATGCGAAAGAATTGTTGCGCACGTTCGCGGGCAAGAGTTTGCAGACACAGCCGAAAAAACGGCAGATATGTTGGCGCTGATGCACTTGGCGGCACTTGGACAAGCTGAGTGCGTTTTCGCTGATTGGTCTAGAGTCAAATGGGCGGAAGGACATATTGAAACGAAGCGGGTAAAAACGGCGGCTTGGTTTAAACTTCCCCTCTATCCGCATCTGAAGCCCTTCCTCGTTGATTTGTGGGAGCGACAAGGGAAACCAACAGCGGGCAAGATTGTCAGCATTCTAACCCCCGCCATTGCACTGAGGAACGCTTGCAGGCGTATGGGACTACCTGCTTTCTCGCCTCGCGATTTACGTAAAGCTAGAATCGTCTGGATGCTTCGCAAAGGCGTAGATGTGGAAGATATTGCGAAATGGCAGGGACACAGGGACAACGGCGTGCTGAGTCGCAGGACCTACGCTTGGGTAATCACGTCATTGGACAAAACGCACGAGCAGGCGCAACTAGCCAAAATGGTTTAGCGTGTGCCCAAGGTGACACGCCCCGTAAATTTCTCAATTTCGGCCGCAGGAATCCGAATGTGGCGACTCTCCAAGTTGCGGCTTAGTCTCCCGTCTTTGAGGTAGTAACGCACTTTGCGCTCGCTACATCGCAGCGTCTCCGCAGCCTCTTTGAGACTATACCATTTCTTTTCTTTCGTAAGCAGTCTCTCTCTGCTCTCCATTATCGCAACCTGAGCCTCCAATGCCGCAACCCGAGCGACGAGAGCGGGAACGCAGGCCAGTCCCTCCAGAAGGGCTTCTACGCTGATTCTTTGGCTATCTACATTCGTTGGCACTAACCCTGAGTTTCGACAACTTGGTTGAGGCGTCAAATTTTAAGAATCTCCGAAAATGAAAATTCATGAATCTTCGGCCCGTGCTGGAAGGAATGACCACGCGACGAGAGTGTATGATGTTTCGTGATTTATTCGCAGCGAGTATCCCACCGTTTCCATATCGTTAACCGCCTTTCCCCTATTTCTTTTCTTTCCTTTCTACATGCCTCTTCGCCATCCGCGAGGGCCAAGTTGATGAAAAATGCAGAGGTGACTTTTTGTCTAAATTCAAAAGGGGTAGGTCTCGAATTAGTGTCAAAACTCTGGAGCGCCTTTTGCCTATTCGTCATCGCCTGATACCGGACTTCCGACAAAAATACTGACCAAGCAGCGCGTATGGACTTATGACAGAAAGTATGGCGTGACTGCGTTTCTGTCTTATCTAAAGGCAACTGTTGCAGCCTGCGAAAATAGCTTGCCGCGTCCGCCAAGATGTAAAGAATCTAGATATATAAGACTCTGAGATGATACAAAGACGAATCAAACTGGAAAACCAGTGGTCCGCTTTATATAATCTCTTTGAAATGCCGCGATAGTGCTAAGAAACTAAATAGCTCAAGAAGCTAACGCCACCCGTCGAAACGAACGCAAGCAAGTAGGAGTAGGGGTGAGGATAGGGACGATTCACACCGTCCGAAGAAAGAAAGAAAAAAACACCCTTGGCGTGCACAGCGCCGAATTTCCAAGCAGTGGCGACATTGCCTCCGATGCGAGCCGTAAGGCGGGAGTTTAGATTGTCCTCCTTTCACAAACGCTTACAAGAAAACGGCGGAGTGAAATCGGGGATTTGCAGTTACAAGCGTGGGTCTGCCCTGCCGTAGAGATACGGTGGAAATCTGAATTTATCAGCAATGATAGTCTAGTGTGAACGTGACCGTCGTTACGTTTAGCGACATAAAACAATTACCGTGTCAAGAAGTTATCTCATCACGAAGTTCGTAGGCTCCCCCTAGCGCGTTGGTTCGATTGAACCGATGTCTAGGGGGTCTTACGTTCGCGTTTCTGCGTTAGAATTTATCCATCGGTGAAACTGAGTGTTAAATGAATATAACTTTCAGTTAATACTTAGAATGAACAGGAAGATAATATACAATCGAAGGAGCGAAGCGACTGAGATAATGCAAGAAGAGCTTGATTGATGTTCATATACTTTATGATGCAACACGAAAGTGCAAACGTTCAGAGTTGCAAGCAATCATCGAACTCTCGTCCAATAGTATATCACATAGCAAAGCGCACCAATAAGCAAAAGCCACATATATATTGCGCCGGGTCTGAGTGCGTGTGAGCTACTGTAGCGGGTCGTGTGCGCCTTTTCTCATCCAATCGTCAATGCACTTATGGAGTTGGCTGAAGACTTCCTTGTAGCTTTTGGCAACGAATTGGAATTTGAGCTTTTCGCTTCCGTCTTCGGGAAAAGGAGCATTGTTCTCAAAATCCACCAAGATTGAGCCTTCGGGAAAATCAGTGTCAGACAGGTTGGAAAGAGTGATTTGGACCTTAGCACGATGCGGGCTTTTTAGTCGTTTGGGTGTCTCTATCTTATCAATTAGAAATGTTCGTTCAGCATGTCGCTTTCCAGAGGGGACTTTGCCCATCTGTTGAGCTTGCAACGGCAGAGACGATTTACGTTGAGCGGCGATAGCGGCTTCTTCCGCGTCAAGGGATTTGCGGACTGGCCGCTTTGCTTTACCGGTAGTTGATTTTGCGGCCATATTTTTTTTCTGGGAGGTTTTGGTTCGTCGCATGGAAAGGTAAATTGTCGATAGCGCCAGCGGGCGCTGGCAAGGTCATTCGTTCATCCGCGACGACGTTTTGAGCGTGGCTGCAAACGCCTTCGGAAACAATTCCTCAATGCGAACGCCGAGCACTTTCGAGATTACGAACAATTCCACGTCCGAGATGCCGCGAATTTGAGCTTCCACCTTTGCGAGCGTCCCGCGAGTGATTCCACAGCCCGCGAGATGACACCGCGCCACAAACTGTTCTTGTGTCATCTCGCGGGCGCTTCTCATTTTGCGAATTTGAGCGCCGACTGCATTGCGTTTGAGGCGAGCCTCCATTTCGGCTTGCTCCTACCAGTGCGCGCCTTCATGGTGGCTCCGTTATAGAGCAAAACATCGTGAAACTCCTCCCTCTCTTCGCCATCTTCGCCATGTGCTTCCAAGGCTGTGACGATTCGTCCCCCGGTTCACCTTCAATCAGCCTGCCGTCGTTAAAAAAGAGCAGCAGCTTCTCTGGCAGCTACTCACATACGGCGGAAGTTTTGGGCCAGTCGTTGAAAAACACCTACGATTTCAACGCCGATGGAACCGTGGTTTGGACTTCCGGTCTGGGTGGCCGCGACAAGGGCACCTACAAGGTCAGCGGTCAGCAGATTACGCTCACGCTGCCAGACAGACAGGTCGTGCTGACTCGCGAAGGAGATGTTTTGATGCGAGGGAACGATAGATTCGTGCGCGAATAGAAATCTCATTGAACCCATTCTTACCTCATGGAAGCTTGGAAAATTATCGGTTTGGCCTTCGTGGTGATGTTCGTTTTTGTGCTCCCGATGTGCAACAGCGGCTCCAAGAGCCGAACCGATGGCGTGTTTGAGAGTGCCACCAAGAAAATCGATAGTGGCAGGCCGGATGAGTTGAGTGCCGCCGAAAAGCAGCGCCTACATGACATCATGAATTGGTGCAAAATCTGCGATAAACCGCTGCGCATGTGCCCCCACGGCAAGTAGGGTCTCCCTCCCCTTTTCTCACAAACACCGTTGCGGGACAAGTTCCACAAGGCCGGATTTCTTTCTAAAAGAAACTCCGAAGCGTTTTTTAACCCGTCACGCACCCGCATGAGTATACAACTATTCTCTACATTTATTGGTTGACGTTGTCCGCAAAGTGGCCATAGTGCTTGAATGCGAGCGAAAAACACGATTCCTGTCTTTGCCTATTTGCGCGTCTCTTCAACCGGACAGGTCAAAGGCCATGGATTCCAGCGACAGGCCGAAACGATTGAGACCTTTGCGAGCGAGAACGGCTACACTATCATCGAAACCTTTCGCGATGCTTTTACGGGCACGGAGGCGGACAGGCCAGAATTTAACCGAATGGTTGCCGCGATTCTCGGCAATGGCGTCCGAACGATTCTCGTGGAAAGCCTCGACCGACTTGCCAGAGATGTGATGGTTCAGTCCCTTTTGCTCGCAAAACTCGCCCAGAACGGCATTACGCTCATTAATTGCTGCACGGGAGAGGACGTGACCGCTGCGATGAGCGAAGACCCGATGCGCCGTGCACTCATCCAAATTCAAAGCGTGTTCAGTGAGTTGGAAAAGTGCCGCCTCGTTGCGAAAATGCGCCGTGCTCGTGAAGCCAAGAAGGAGGCGAATGGCAAATGCGAGGGCCGGAAAGCTTTTGGCGAAAAGGAAGGCGAAGGCGAAGTGATTGAATTGATGCGTTCGTTGCGCCGCAAGCGTGAGGGTCAGCGCATGAGCTTTGCGAAGATTGCAGAGGAATTGAATGCACGGCAGGTGCCGACTCGCACAGGAGCACGCTGGCACACGACGACCGTTCAAAACATTCTCAGCAGGTGAAAGGGAACGGCAGTTGTTTCCTGAATAGCCTTGCCCTTGTTCCGGTTCGGTCGCATCTTCCCGTCCCGTTTCGGGCAGTTAGCTCAGTGGTAGAGCGGCGCTTTTACACAGCGTTGGTCGGGGGTTCAAATCCCTCACTGCCCATCGCCCGTTGAATCGGGGAGTTTCTCTGCGAAATTTCAGCGCGATGGAAGACGAATCAGACGCGAAGAAAGCCCTTGCCGAAAAGGCGAGGGAGAGACATGCCCGCAAAATCGCGAAAAAGGTGCGAGAAGAACGGCCCGTGGGCGAATGTCGGCTGTGCCTGCAAAACGCCGAGCTTTGTGAGTCTCACATTATCCCGGAGTTTTTTTATCAGAAGCTTTACGACGGAAATCACAAAATCTCTGTCCTGTCTTCCAACGTCGATGAGAACCCGTCGCCGCTACAAAAGGGGCTCAGAGAGTATCTGCTTTGCGAGCCGTGTGACGGCGGTCGTTTTGGCAGATACGAGGATTACACGGCTAAAGCTTTTGCACAGATTTCCGAAGCCGTGGCGAAGGAAAAGCGAGACGTAACCTGCATAAAAAACGCTTCATATCCCGCACTAAAGCTGTTCTTTATGTCCCTTCTTTGGCGAATTGGGATTTCGTCGCTCAGAATGTTTAAGACGATAAACCTAGGAGAGCACAAAGAGAAACTGCGGTTGGCGTTGCTTGCGGGAACACCGCTCGCGCCGACTGATTACCCGTTCTGCGTGCAAGCGATATTTTTACAGGGGGAGTTTTTCGACCAGTTCACGGCCGAATTGCCGCCGCCGATGGACATTCCGAACGCTATAAGCTTTGCTGTCCAAGGCTTTCGGTTCGATTTGTTCACTGAGCTTCCTGCGGGAGGAAATCCAGCTGTTCTTCTTTCAACCGATGGCACTTTGCCGATATTTCGCGTGAACGTGGAAGATGACCCCTTACTCCAAGGCTACATTCTTGCGCAATGGAATGTTGAAAGGGAAAGGCTGAAACGTAAGGGCGGCTAATTTTCGGAAGCTTCCCAGCGTGCGAGCGGTCATCGGATTTGTTGCCCCCATTGTTGCCCCCGGCGCTTTCAAAACGTGCCTTTTCGTGCCGCTCGCCGTTTTTTGCGGCTGCCCGCGAAGCGTCTATTTTGCCCCGTTTGCGGCGCTTCTGTCATTTCCTGCCGCTTCGTGCCGCTCCCTGTAATCTTGGTGTAAACGAGCCGCTCTACCACTGAGCTAACCGCCCTTCTGCGACCCCGCGCTGCAAGGTGTCTCGCGTGGAATTGGACCTCTACGCCGGGTTGCCGCATTGGGGCAAGTGGATTCGGAACAGTGAATTCAGAAGATCCCCATCTGCCCTTCGGCGCAAACCAAGCCGCACGTCTGTTCTGCGCTCCGCATCCCGCTGCGAGAAAGTCTTTTCAAAGTCGACCGCGTAGATCGCGCGAAGCGCCAACCTGGCGCAAACCGCGCCGCCGCCCCCCTCGCGCGAAGCGCAATACCCCAAAGGGGTCAAAGAAATTAGCCCCGCGGTCAGCGAGCCTCGCGAGCACCACCCGGGGTATCCGCCCCCAGCGAACGCTCCATCCGTCCCGGCGCAGCCGCATCTCTTCCCCTTGTTCCGCCTTCCGCCTTTCCCCCTCTTCGTAGCCACGCCCGCAGCGGCGGGGATCTTCGACTGCGCTGCTAATGACGTAATTTGTAAAGCGCTGAAAATTAGAATGCGCGGGTAGATCGGCTTCTCCGAAGACGATGGGTAATAATCCTGAATCCGGAAATGGAACCACTGATTTCACGGATAGCACGGATAAAGAGACGCGAACGAGGATTCTCCCATCGGGTCAGTGGCTTCATGCGTCCGGACACCCGTATCCCTTTGCATCCGTGCCATCCGTGAAATCCGTGGTTAATTCTCATCACCGTTTTTAGGATAATGGGCGACGGAGCCGCGATTCTTTTCCCATCGCCCAGCATGCGGGAGAGAACGCGATCCATCTGCGCGCTTTCTGCACGCGAGGTCTAATCACTGATCATCACGTCTGCGTTTTTGAGTCCTCAGAATGACTTGGTGGATGAATTTTCAAACACTCCTTGGGCCGACAATTCCGCCGGGCGGACCAGGCGTCGCTCGCTGGGGCTCAACGGGTTCAGCAAGTCCCTCCCTGCTTTGCACTTGATTCGCTGATGCACGCGCCGCCAACGTCCGCCGATGCACGCCCCCCGAAGCAAAGCCCCGAAGGTCCGCCAGTACCAATGGATCTCCGTGGCGTTGCTCGTGGCGGTCGGCATCATCAATCTCCTCGATCGCGGTACGCTCGCTTTCGCCAACAAGTATGTCAGCGCCGATCTTCATCTCACGAAGACGCAAATGGGCGTTTTGCTTTCCGCGTTTTCGATGGCCTATGCATTTTCGCAATTGCCCGTGGGCGTGATCCTGGATCGGCTTGGAGCGCGGATCGTGCTGGGGGCCGGAGTGTTTGTCTGGTCCGTCGCGCAACTCTTCGGCGGCTTCGTCGGCTCCTATTCACAGTTTCTCGCGGCCCGCATCGCCTTGGGAATCGGCGAAGCGCCGACTTTCCCCGCCGGCGCGAAAGTGATCGCCGAGTGGTTCAATACCCGGGAACGAGGGCTGCCGACGGGGGTATTCCTGTCGTCTCCCACGCTGAGTCCGATGATCGCCCCGCCGATCCTCACCGCGCTCATGCTCACCTTCGGCTGGCGCAATATGTTCATCCTCATGGGGCTCGCCGGCATTGTGCTTTCCATCATTTGGTATGCGGTCATCCGCGATCGCAAGGACGTGGCGCTCACCCCGGAAGAGAATTCCTATTTCGACGACGGGATCGAGCCCGGAGCGAGCCGGCGCAAGTTTAATGTCGAGGAATGGCTCGGCTTATTCAAGCAAGGCACCACCTGGGGCATCATCTTCGGATTCATCGGCGTCATTTATATGGTGTGGCTCTACCTCACGTGGCTGCCCGTTTATCTGGAAGAGGAGCGGCACCTCAGCACCCAGAGCGTCGGCTGGATTGCGTCGATTCCCTATTTATTTGGGACGCTGGGGTCCCTGTTCTGCGGATTCCTGGCGGATCATCTCTTGCGTCGCGGCGTCAGCCCCATCAATAGCCGCAAATGGCCGATCTGCATCGGGCTGCTCGGCAGCGCCGGCTTCACGGTTCCCGTAGTCTATACGCCCACCACCGCAATGGCGATCGTGTACCTCTGCATCGTGATGTTCTTCCTCTACATGGCGAGCGGCGGCGCATGGGCGCTGGTCAATGTCGCCGCGCCCAATCACATGATCGCCACGGTGGGAGGGCTGCAAAACTTCGGGGGCTACCTCGGCGGTTCGCTCGCGCCGATCATTACCGGCTGGCTGGTGCAGCACACCCATTCTTTCAAGGCCGCCTTGATGTTGAGCGCGGTGGTGGCCTTCATCGCGGCTCTGGTTTACGGCCTAGTGGTCCGAAAGCCGATCCACGACACGACGTCACTGACGGCCGTCTCCGTTACTCCCGGGCTTCCGCACTAATCGCCGCGACCGAAAGCGCCGGGAGAGTTACCGTCTCTCCCGACGTCTTGAGCGACGCGATCTTCACCCGGTCGGGCGCGACCCAGTGGTTCATGACATCGATCTGGCGGGCATCCCGCGTATCGCACATGGCTTCCGCGCTGATGATTCGCAGGGGCTTTTCGAAGCCTTCGCCGGCGAGGCGGATCTCCATCGGCTCCTTCCCCGGATTGACGGCGAAGAGGGTCACGGATTGCCGGTCGGCAGAGGCGCACGCGAAGACGTCGGGGCCATCCGCCCCGCTCTCCACCGGCAGCGGAAGGGGCCGCGCGTGCCGCGTGTAGAGTTCCATGACGAAGTGACTGGGGCGCTTGAGCACGCCCGCGGGGTTGGTCTCGAAGGTGGCGCCACAGAAGCTGTTGGCCATGTTGGAGCGGGTGGCGATTTCCACCTTGTCGCAGTGGCGCATCATGACGTGGAGATGGCGGGCGTTGAAGAGCGCGGTCTCCAGCGTCATCTGCCGGCCTCGCATCAGGCCCCACTCCCCGCCGCTCACATTCCATTCGGTGATGGCGATCTTGAGATGTTTGCAGCCCGGCGTCGTGTCGATCATTTCGGAGAGATCGGCGAGGCTGGCCTCGCAAAACTCCAGGTCCCGCGTGTATTGGTGTGGGCAGACGAACGCCAACTCCCGGCCAGCCACTTCCAACAATCCCGGCGCCGGATAGGACGACATCACGAACGCACCGGGCTCGGCTTGTTTGATCTCGCGGATGAAACTTCCGATCTGGTCGAGGTACTCTTGCTTGTCGCCCGCGATCTCGTTCCCGACCTGCCAATATTTCACGCGGTAGGGCGCGGGATGGCCATGGGCCGCACGGCGCGCGCCCCAAGTCGAGGCGGCAGCGCCGTTGCAATACTCGACGAGTTCCCCGGCACTCTCCGCGCCGTCGGCCAGGCTGACGCAGATTAGGGGCTCCGCGCCCACCGCTTCGCAGAACTGGCAGAACTCGTCGATCCCCACGTCGTTCGAGTCGATTCGTCCCCACGCTTCATTCCGAAATGGAAGGCGGGCGTCCCGGTCGCCGATGCCACTCTTCCACCGGTATCCACCCGGATCGATCAGCGAGCCACCCCAGCGGACCATCGGCGGATGAAGGTCTTTCACGACATCGACCACGTCGCGCCGCCAGCCGTGGACATTATCGTCGGGCATGAGCGACAGCTTGTCGGCCCAGAGGTGCCCCTGCCCCTCCACTTTCAATTCGAACACGACCCGGTCGGTGAGGCCGCGCGAGGCCATCGACACCGAACACTTCCCCCACTTATCCGAGGCGCCCGGCAGCGGGGCGCTCGCCAGCGTCATCCAGGAGCCGTCCGGCAGCAGCGTCTTGAGCGAGACCGAGACGGTGAGAGGGGTCCCCTCCGCGCGAAAATACCCGGAGAAACGATAGGTCATTCCCGATTTCACGGCGAGGCCGGATTGGGCCAGGGTGGCCGGGTGATCCTGCGTGGGCGCCAGGTTCGCGCAGCGGGCGCCGTTAAAGGGGCCCTCGGTATCGGGCGACCAGGTGTCGCTGCGATCCCACTGGCGGTCGCAAAAACTCGGCGTGCCGTCGAAATAATTCCCGCGCGCGGCGGGTTCCACGCCCTCGAAGGAGCGATCATTGAGCATCTCCGCCCACATCGCCGGCGCCACGTCATCGAGCAACTCGATGAAATTCCCAAACAAATACGGACTGACTTTTCCATCGCGAATGGGCGTGCTTTGAATTTTGACCGTCACCGGCCCTTTCCCGTCCACCGCACCGGCAAATACCGGGAGCAAGACCGTCGCCGCGACCAGGGCACTCAGGAGCCCGCCGGCAGACTGTCGAGCCGGTTGCCACCACGAAGATCGTGGCGCAGGGCGCTTCGCCATGGATGAACGGGCGGAAGAAGTCATACGCCTGACCGGGACGTTTTGTCGACAGGCAGCAGAGGAATAGCGCCTGGCTATTTACTTTCCGGAACGAGAAATGGCTTCATCGAGTACGGGCAAATCACTTGCGTTCCGGCCGGGATGCCATGCACATCGATGAATCCCTTGTACGGTTCGTACGGGCTGGTGACAAACCCCGGTCTGCCCGGCACGACCTTGCCGTAGGGCAAGGTTTCGCCCTTGGGCCCGTGGGTGGCGGCCTCCGTCGTCACGGCCTTGATCTCAGCGTCGACCGCATCGGCCAGGGTACGATTTTTCTTCGCCTTGGGGCCGTTCTTGAGCTTTTGCAACTCCTGGAGGTATTGATCGCGCGCGGTCTTGCTGCTCGCGCCGCCCGCCGTCTGATAACGAGTCCTGGCCGCAGCCACTTCCGGCGGCAGATCCGCGCAGAAGCCTTGGGCCGCGGCGAAGAAGAGAGCGGCAAGGATGGCGAGGGAGTGTTTCATGCCGGTGGAGAAATCCTCTCGCGTTGCCCCCGGAGGTAAAGCACAAAACGCGATGCACGGCGCAGGGCCAGTCCATCCTCACGAAGCCGACAGCAGCCAGGCGCGGGCGTCCTCATCATTTTGAAAGATCTGGAATTGCGGGTTGTCTTCCCGGGAGATCGCCGCATACGCACGGGCCAGCCCGTAAACGAAGGCGCTGTTGGTGATGACGGCGATTTTTTTCCCGGTCTGCGTCCCCAGGGCCTCCTTCGTTTTCACCGCGACGCCTTGCAGTTCAGAAAGGGAGAGATCCAGCGTGATGTCCCTGGCATCGAAAATCTCGGCGCGGGTCATCAATCCACGCTCCGCCTTGGCCACGATGTGATCGATCAATTCCGCGTAAGAAACGATGCCTCTGGCTTTGGTGAAAATGGCGGCCGTGGCGTCATCCACCCGAAAAGTTACGGGCATAAGAACACAGCACAACGGCGCGACCGCTGAGTCTCCGGGGATGCATCGGAGGCCATGTCCACGACGGTAAAAAAGAAGAGGAAAATCATCGGTCGGATTCCTACCCATTAGGGAATCGCACTGCTAGCCCACGAGTGCTTGTACCCATCCCGGGGATTTGAATCCAGCATCAATATGCAGCCATCTATTTGCTGCCGCTCGCACCACCCGCGGCCACCCTGCAGGCGCTGCGAACTTGCGCAAAATTGATCCACACCTCGCCGGGCTTCGAGCCCTTCTCGAAGCGAACCAGAACCCAGGGCCAATGCGCAGTGTCGACCACCGTAATCGTTTCGGCCTCCGCCTCTCCGGAAATCTTCACGTCGAGTTGAAGGTGATCTCCAGCGTGGAAGGGAGTGGCAGCGGTGGCCTTTTCGAGCCGGAGCGCGGTCTCCGGCGCGGCGATCGCCTGCGAGTCCGGAGACGCGAACGCCATTAACGAAATCATGGGAAGAAGACGCACGGCCATATCACCCATAAATCAATTTTCTCTACGAATAGCAAATGGATTATAAGAAATAATACGTAGTGACTCCGATTACCTCCAAAATTGGCTTCGTGCCCCCGGAAACACTGGAAACCGATCATCGCCGCCATCGTGCCCAGCGACGTTACCCTGCGAACGATGCGCACCCGCGTATGCTGTAAACGAACGGCTGGAGAACAACGATGACCGTTTTACATTTCGATAAATAAACAATTCATCCCAGATCCAGGACATCACGGCACGCAAACAGGCGGAACAGGCCCTGGAAGAAGCGGAAGCTCGCGCCCGCTCGGCTCAGCCATGGGATCAGCGACGAAATCGCCAATCGCATGCTGGAGGATCTCCGCCAGCCCGGCGAATACTAGACGAGAACCTTCGGCGCGGAACGCTTGCGCGCCGTGGCGTCCAGCACCTTCTTGCGCAGGCGCAGGCTCTTCGGAGTCACTTCCACGTATTCGTCGGGGGCGATGTATTCGAGAGAACGCTCCAGCGTCATAACCAGAGGCGGCGAGAGGCTGATGCCCTTGCCATCACCGGTGGAACGCATGTTCGAGAGCTTCTTGGCGCGGCACGGATTCACCGGCATATCGTCAGGGCGGGCGTTTTCGCCGACGATCATCCCTTCATACACCTCGGCTTGTGGCCCGATAAAAAGGCGGCCGCGCTCCTGGATGGTCTCCAGGCTATAGGCGGTGCTGATCCCCTGCTCCATGGCGACAAGGACGCCGTTGTTGCGCGTCGGGATCTCGCCTTTGTATTCCCCGTATTCCAGGAAGATATGGGACATGATGCCATGGCCCTTGGTCGCGTTGACGAGGTCCGTCTCGAAGCCGATGAGGCCGCGCGTCGGCACCACGGCCTGCACGGTCACGCTGTGGGGATTGTGCTCCATGTTCGTGATGTCGGCTTTGCGGCCCGCGAGAGACTGCAGGATGTCGCCGAGGTTTTCGTTCGGGACATCGACGTAGAGGTTTTCCAGCGGCTCGAGGAGCGTCCCGTCGTCGGCCCGCTGGTAGATGACTTCCGGGCGGGAAACGAGGACTTCGAAGCCCTCGCGGCGCATCTGCTCGACGATGATGGCGATCTGCATTTCGCCGCGGGCCTGGATTTCAAAATGGCCGGCGATGTCGGTGTCGCTGAAAAGAATGGAGACGTTCGTGCGGGTCTCGCGCACGAGACGCTCGCGGACCTGACGGGCGGTGAGGAGCTTGCCCTCGCGACCGGCGAGCGGGCCGTCGTTGATGCAGATCTTCATCGTGATCGTGGGCGGATCGATGTCCACGAAAGGGATCGGCAGGCGTTCCTCGGTATCGGTGAGCGTCTCGCCGATGAAGGCATCTTCAAAACCGCACAAGCCGATGATGTCGCCTTCGCTGGCATTTTGCAGTTCGACCTTCGCCAGGCCCACGTGGCCGAACAGCGCGGTCACATTGGCGCGCTCGCGCCTCCCGTCCTTGGAAATATGGACGACGCTGTCGCCGACCTTCACGCGGCCGGAAATGATGCGGCCGTAGGCGATCCGGCCCAGGTAATCGGAATAGTCGAGATTCGACACGAGCATCTGGAAATAGCTCACGTCGCTCTTCGCCGGAGCCGGGATGTGCTTGATGATCGCCTCGAAAAGCGGGGTCATGGTGCTGCTCTCCTCGTGGATCTCCTTCATCGCGTAGCCGTCGCGGGCGCTGGCGTAGATGACCGGGAAATCGAGTTGCAGGTCGGTGGCGTCGAGTTCCATGAAGAGCTCGAAGACCATGTCGAGGACCTTGTGCGGCCGGGCGTTTTCGCGGTCGATCTTGTTGATGACGACGATGGGCTTGGCCCCGTTGGCCAGCGCTTTCTTCAAAACAAACTTGGTCTGGGCCTGCGGTCCATCGTGGGCGTCCACCACCAGCAACACGCCGTCGATCATCTTCATGATGCGCTCCACTTCGCCGCCGAAATCGGCGTGGCCGGG
>JBBRPL010000082.1:0-37420 GCA_038228205.1 Chthoniobacterales bacterium | reverse complement strand
CGCCCGACCCGCTTGTTTGGCGGCATGCCCCCAGCGGCGCCCCACCTCCTGCACACTGCCAAAGGTGGCCGCAAAGGTGGTTTGCACGGAGCCTTCTGGCCGGACCGCCGCCAAGCGGATTTCCTGCCACGCGCGCGGTCGGGTGCCCTGGCGCGCACGCCCGGCGGCCACGGTGCAGAGCATGGACCCATCGACCTCCGCGAGCAGCACCGCAGGCCCGCACGCGGGCAGGCTGCGGTAGGATTGGGCGTATTGCTTTTGCAGGAGTTGCTGCGTCCGCTCGGCATGCTTGAGGGTGGTCTTGCGCAACGCCGTGGGCGAGAGTTCAAACCCGTAATGCTCGCGCAGTCGCGCATTGGCTTTGGCGAAGGAGTCTTCCATCCCAAAGTCGCTCATCGCTCGCTCCAGACGGGGCGATTTACTGCGCCCCCGGACTCCGGCGTTGTGCGCGAAGGGACGCAACCAGTGCTTGGTCTTGGTGCGCAAAACGATCTCCTCCAACTTCACCTCCCCGAAAACGCACCACCAACTCAGCGGGCTTTTTTTTTGACCCGCGCCTTGGGATGCTCCGCCACCGCTCGCTCTTGGGCTTTTTGCGCCCACTGCTCGATTGTCTCACGTCCCAGCACGCGCGTGGTCTCCACCACTTGCCTCTCCACCTCCGCGGCGCTGCGCAACGGTCCCTCGGCGGCGTCATCGGCCGCCAAATTCACCAGCCTTTCCAAGGCCTCCAGCAACTCGGGACGCGTCTCCAAGAGCGCCATCATTTTCCGCAGCCGCGGCCTCACCAACGGATCTGCGGCTGGTTCTTCATTTTGCGTTTTCGTGTCGGGTTTTCGCTTCATTGACCACCTCATCTATACCTTCCCTCTATTCGTACAATCTCAAAATTATAGAATATTCACTGGCTCAAAACTCCCTTGGACCGGGTTTGAATCACGCCCTGCCAGCAGCATGCTCGGGATTGCGGGAATGCGGCTAAGCCGCGCCCCCGGCCTTGCGAAGTACGCCACGATGGTAGTGACCGGCTCGAATTTCGGCTTCATTGCCTACGGATTTTCTTATCTTGGCACCCCGTGTGCTTTTTGCATGGGCATGCTCACCTACGCCTATCAAGCCCGCGACTCCTCCGGAAAGACCGTTTCCGGCATTCAAGAGGCACTGAATGAAGATAACGCCGTCAATACGCTCATGTCGCGTGGCTTGATGGTTCTCTCTCTCCAGCAGAAGGCAGCCGGCAAGGCGATGACCCCGCGTGGGAAGATCACCGAGACCGATCTCGTGCTCTTCACCCGCCAGCTCGCCACCATGGTCGACGCCGGTCTTCCCCTCGTCTCCGGTCTCACCGCTCTCTACGAGCAGGCCGATCCGAAGAAGCAGGCTGGTCTGCGCCGCGTCGTCGGCGAAGTTTCCGCGCTCGTGCAACAGGGCGATTCCTTCCACGAAGCGATTTCCAAGCATCCCAACGTCTTCAACCGTCTCTACGTCGCCATGGTGAAAGCCGGTGAATCCGGCGGCTTGCTCTCCGAGATCCTGGACCGCCTGGCTTGCTTCCTCGAAGCCGCCTCCCGTCTCCGCAAAAAGATCAAGTCCGCGATGACCTATCCGATCATCGTCATTTGCATCGCTTTTTCGATCACCACCTTCCTGATCGTCCGCGTCGTTCCCGTTTTCGGCGAGATCTTTAAGGACTTCGGCGCGCAACTCCCCGCCCCCACTCAATTCCTCCTCGATCTCAGCGATTTCGTCCGAGGCAACTGGTATTGGCTGGTCGGCATCGGTGCCGGCATCTTCTTCGGCATCAAGGCCTTCCTCAAGACCGAGCGTGGCCGCCAGCTCTGGGATCAGTACAAGCTCAAGCTCCCGATCTTCGGGCCTCTCGTGCACAAGATTTGTATGACCCGCTTCGCCCGCACTTTTGCCCAGCTCATCCGCTCGGGTGTGCCGATCCTCGAGGTCATGTCCATCGTGGGCGACACATCGGGTAACTACGTCGTGGAGCAGGCCATCAAGAAAGTCGGTCAAGATATCGAGAAAGGCGATCACCTCGCCGCTGCGCTCGGCCGGGAAAAAATCTTCCCCCCGATGCTCGTCCGCATGGTCAGCGCCGGTGAACAAACGGGTAAGATCGACGCCATGCTCGAAAAAATGGCCGACTTCTGGGATGAGGAAATCGAGGCGATTCTCGACGCCTTGACCTCCCTGATCGAGCCCCTCCTCATCTGCGTTCTCGGCGTGATCGTCGGCGGCATCGTCATCGCGATGTTCCTCCCGATCTTCAAGCTCAACGACGTGGTCTCCTCCTCGAAGGCCTAACCGACCGGGGGCCGGCCCTCCCGCAGTCCCAACCAAGTGCTCAGTGAGGGAGTGCTCAGTGCTCAGTCTTCACTCCGGGTGCCGAGCGTAGAATTACTGAGAACTGAGAACTGCGCACTGAGAACTTCCTCAGCCCGGCTTCGGGAAAGTGAGCGGCAACATCAGCAACAACACTCCATAGGCGAGCCCGGCAAAAGCTGCGGCTCGCCAGCGTGTTGGGTTCCCGGTAACCCAGCCGATCTGGTCACGCAGCGTGTAGGGCATTCCGACCCAGAACATCGCGAAAACGATCCAGACGTAGACTAGCGAATTCAGGAAGTAGAACGCAAACTCTGGTCTCAGGAATGACGACTCCAACAGTGGCTCCGCCAACAGGAGCGTCACCATCCCCAGCGCGCGCACCGCGAGGAATTCATCCACGAATTTCATCGTGAGCAGCCAGGCGATGGGGGTCGCGATCAGCACTGTCTGCCGCCAGTTCGAGAACTCGCCCAGATCCATCATCCACACGAGTACGAAGAACCACGCAGCCGCGACCGTCGCCAAGGCGGTCCCCAAATTCTTCGAACGCGGTAAAGCCCGAAGCCAAGCCTGCACAGCTTGGGGTTTCATCAGCGCAAGGACGTGCGCAGCAATGAGAAAGAGGCCGACGAGAACGAGGGCCGTCTCCATTTTGAGGGGGTAAATCATGAGCGAGCGCGCAAGATCATCGCCATTCCCCTCCTCGCTCAAGCGAAATCATGGGAAAGGAAACCGCAGGGACCCGGCGCGGCGGAGCCGCAATCAAAGGGCAGGGCGGAAGAATGGCCGCAAAAAGGCACAAAAGGCTCAAAAGGGGCTTCTGACTACGGTTGCGCGCTCCAGTCGATCCCCTCCCTTTGGTTCATCCTCTGCGCCTCTGTGCCCTCTGCGTGTAAATGCCTTTGGTTGCGGCTCCGCCCCGCCGGGCCTGTGCGTTTTCCTGTTCTCCCTCCCTCAAACCTCAGCCCCCACCTCTTCCAGCACCGCCGGATCGCCATACAGCGAAAACCCGCTCGAACGCGTCACCGCCACGTCGAAAATCTCGCCGACGTGCCGCTCGCTGCCCTCGAAAATCACGATCTTGTTTCCCGGCGTCCGGCCCGTGAGGCGCGCCTCATTCGTCTTGCTCACCCCTTCGCACAGGATCTCCACCCGGCGTCCAACCAGTTCCTGACCTTTGGCAATCGCCGATTGATCAATGACGCGCAATAGGTCCTGGTTACGTTCGTCCTTCACCGCTTCCGGCACCTGCTCGTCCATTTCCGCCGCGGGAGTGTCCCGGCGCATGGAGTAGCGAAAGATGAACGCATTATCGAACCCGATCCGCTCCACCAGTTCGCGGGTCGCCAGGTAATCCACCTCGGTCTCACTGGGAAAACCCACGATGACATCCGTCGTCAGCGCGATATCCGGTCGCACCGCCCGCAACTTCTCGGTTAAGGCAAAATATCGCTCCGCCGTGTAGGTCCGGTGCATGGCCTTCAGAATCCGGTTCGATCCCGATTGCATCGGCAGATGCACGTGCGGCATCAGCTTCGGCAATTCGGCAAAGGCCCGGACCAGATCGTCGCGGAAACCAATCGGGTGCGGAGAGGTAAAGCGCAGCCGCCGCAAGCCGTCGACCGCGTGGACCGCCTCCAGCAACTGCACGAACGGCGATTTTCCATCGCGCGTTTCGAATTCGTGCCGCCCGTAAAGATTGACGATCTGCCCAAGGAGGGTCACCTCCTTGACCCCGCGTGCCACCAGATCCTCGACTTCGCGCACGATCTCCTCGATCCGCCGCGAACGCTCCGCCCCGCGGGTGCTCGGCACGATACAAAAGGTGCAGTGCATATTGCAGCCTTGCATGATCGAGACGAAGGCCGTCGTCTGCCGATCCTTCAGCACGTGCTCGCGGATCGTCTCCTGCGATCCCGCCTCTTCCTCGATATCCACGATCGAATAGCGCTCGTCGTCCATCAGTTGCTCCCGCAGCATCCGCTTCCGTTGCACGATCTGGTCCACGTATTCGGCCACGCGGTGAAATTTCTGCGTCCCGACCACGAGATCGACATGCCCGATATCCCGCACCAGTTCCGCCCCGCGCGATTGCGCCATGCAGCCGAGAAAGCCAAAGACCATCTCCGGTTTGTTCGCCCGCAACCGCCCGAGCAACCCCATTTTGCCCAGCGCCTTCTGCTCCGCCATGTCCCGCACGCTGCACGTATTCAGCAGCACCACGTCGGCTTCCTTCTCGCTCGGCGTCATCTCGTAACCGCGCGCCACGAGCATCCGCGCGACTTGCTCGGAGTCGCGCTCGTTCATCTGGCAACCGTAGGTCTTGAGAAACACTTTGGGCATGGGAGGGGCGGAACGTAGCCGAGGATGACCCCGCCGAAAACCGGAATCTCGCCAGCCCGATTGCGCTCCCCCGCGCTCTCCGCTACACCAGCGCACGCCATGACCGATCCGAACGATCTCCTGCAACGCAATCGCGCCTGGGCGGCCAAAATAAAATCCGAGCAACCAGGCTTTTTTGAGCAGCTCGCTCGTGCCCAGTCGCCGCAATATCTCTGGATTGGTTGCGCGGACAGCCGGGTCCCGGCCAATGAAATCCTCGGCCTCATCCCCGGTGAGATCTTCGTCCATCGCAACGTCGCCAACGTCGTCGTCCACACGGACTTGAACTGCCTCTCGGTCCTGCAATTCGCCGTCGATCTCTTAAAAGTGAAGCACGTCCTCGTTGTCGGCCACTATGGTTGCGCCGGGGTCGCCGCCGCCCTGCTCAATCGCCGGCTCGGCCTGGTCGACAACTGGCTGCGCCACATCCAGGATATCCGCCTCAAACACGCCGTATATCTCGAGACTCAGCCCGAAGAAACCCGCGCCGAACGCCTGTGCGAGCTCAACGTCATCGAGCAGGTCGTCAACGTCTGCCAGACCACGGTCGTTCAGGACGCCTGGGAACGCGGCCAGGACCTGACGATCCACGGCTGGACCTACGCCCTCAATGACGGCCTCATGCGGGACCTGAAGATGAGCGTGGTCAGCAACCCGGGACTCACCCGCTGCTACCAGAGCGCTTTGGAGAACCTGCCGTAGGAATCACAAATCCTGCGCATGCGCCACCAACGTCCGATAGTGCCGCAGAATCTCCGTAATCGCGATGAAGATTCCCGTCGCGTGCTCCTCGCCGGGCTCCAAAGGCGGCGCGAATAGCTCGATCTCGAACGGATAAGGCCGGACGTCCGCCGGCGGGACAAAGCGACCTTCAACCACTGCGGCCAGCCATTCTCTTCTCCCTTCGACATCTATCCTTCATCCTTTCCTCCCTGTTCCCGCATGAACACACCGACCAACACCCCGCCGCGCCCATCTACCGGCGTCAGCCGGGCGTTGGTCGTCTCCCTGCACGACGTCTCACCCCGCACCCGTCTCGAATGCCAGACCATCCTCACCGAACTCGCGCGGCGGGGCGTGCCCCATTGTTCGCTGCTCGTCATCCCCGATCACCATCGGCGCGGCCACATGCGGGAGGATCCCGCATTCGTGGCGTGGCTCCGGGAGCAAGCCGGCCTTGATCATGAGATCGTCATCCACGGTTACTACCATCAGCGGACTCGTCGCCCGGGCGAGAGCTTTTGGGACCAAATCGCGACGCGGCTCTACACAGCGGATGAAGGCGAATTCTACGATCTGGATCGCGCCGGGGCTGCTGAATTGGTGACCCTGGCTCGCGACGATTTCCGGGAAATGGGCCTCTCCCCCACGGGTTTTATCGCCCCAGCATGGCTGCTCAGCGCCCAGGCGGAGGAAGCCTTGCGCGAATTGCGCATCTCCTACACCACGCGCCTCGCCAGCGTCGCCGATCTCGAGGATGGCTTCGTCCACCGCTCACAATCGCTGGTCTGGAGCGTGCGCAGCGGGTGGCGGCGCCGGACCAGCCTGCTCTGGAACGCGTTCCTCTTTCGCCGCCTGACCGCTTCTCCCCTGCTCCGCATTTCCATCCATCCCGTCGATCTGCGGCACGCAAAGATCTGGCAACAAATCGGTGAACTCGTCGCCCGGGCTCTTGCCGATCGCGAGCCGCTGACCTATCACGCGTGGCTGTTGCGCCAGCGCGCGGCTGCATTCTGATTCTTCGCTCCCCTTGAAGGCCGACCTCCATCTTCACTCCCGCCACAGCGCCCGCGCTCCCGAATGGCTCTTCCGCCGCGTCGGCCTGCCCGACAGCTATTCCGATCCGCGCGCCCTCTACGAAAAGCTCCGCGGGCAGGGTTTCGATTTCGTCACTCTCACGGATCACAATACGATCAATGGCTGCCTCGAGATCGCGGATCGTCCGGGTGTCTTTCTCAGCGAGCAGGTGAGCACCCGATTCCCCGACGATCGTTGCGAGGTGCACGTGCTCGTTTGGGGCCTGACCGAGGCGCAGCACCTCGCCGTGCAGGAAGCGCGCGACAACATTTTCGAACTGCAAAAGTATCTCGCGTCCGAAAACCTCGCGCACGCCGTGGCGCACCCTCTCTACCGGGTCGACGACCGCTTTGCCCTGGGCCATCTCGAGAAACTCATTCTGCTTTTCCGTCACTTCGAGGGTCTCAACGGTCATCGCGACGCCCTGCTCAATGAAGTGGCGCGTCCCCTTTTCACGAGTTTGACCCCGGCCCGAATTGATGAACTCGCCAACCGGCACGGTCTCGCGGCCACCCACCCGGAAGCATGGTGCAAGGTACTCACGGGAGGCTCCGACGACCATGGCGGATTGCACCCCGGCCTGGCATGGACCGAGGTTGCGAACGGCGCCGGCGCCGCCAACCCCAACGCGTTTTTGACCGGCATCCGCGAGGGCCGTTGCACCGCCCACGGCGCCGGCGGCACCCCGCTCGCACTTTCGCACAGTCTCTACAGCAATCTCCGCCATTTCATCGGCGACAAGTTCAGCGGCGCAAAAAGCTCCAGCTTCATCGGCAAGGCCTTTTCGCGCTTCATGGAAGGTGAGGACCCGACGGAGTTTTCCTGGACGGACAAGCTCGGCTTTCTCGCGGAAGGCATCGCCAGCGGAAAGCTTTTCGAACTCGTGAAGCCCGCGAATGCGTCGCTCTGGAAGCAACTCTCCGCCACCTTCACCGGCGCGGAAATCAAGGCGCTGCTCGCCCGCGAAACCGCCGGCATCACGGAACCTGAGCGGCGCGCGTTTGTCATCGCGAACTTCTTCGTCAACCAGCTCGCGTTCCGTTTCTTCACCACCTTCATCAAGCAGATCTCGAACGGGAACATCATCGAGGCCATCCAGGAAATCAGCATCCTCCTGCCGGTGCTCGCGCCTCTGGCCCCGTACCTCTACGCCTTCCGCTCCCAATCGCCCGACCGCGCGTGGCTGGCGGAGGTCAGCGTTGCGCTCACCGGCACGAAGCCGGATTGTCTCCGCAACCGCAAGCGGGCCTGGTTCACCGACACGCTTGAGGACGTGAACGGCGTGGCCAACACCATCCGCAAACTAACGGCCGCGTGCGTCGCGCAAGGTTCCCAACTCACCGTTGTCACGTCCCGCTCGACGATCACCGTCACCGGCATCCCCATCAAAAATTTTGCGCCGGTCGGCGAGTTTGAGCTTCCAGAATACGAGCTCCAAAAACTCAGCTTCCCGCCGTTGCTCCAGATGATCGACTACATTCAGCGCGAAGGATTCACCGAGCTGATCATCAGCACGCCCGGCCCCATCGGCCTCACCGCGCTGCTCGCGGGCAAGATCCTCGGCCTGCGCACGAGCGGCATCTATCACACCGATTTTCCGCAGTACGTCCGCATCCTGACCGACGACAATTTTCTCGAAACTCTGACGTGGAACTACATGAAGTGGTTCTACGAACAGCTCGATCTCCTCTACGTCAATAGCGAGGGCTACCGCCGGGCATGGACGGACCGCGGCATTGCCGCCGACAAGATTCGCATTCTCCCCCGCGGGCTCGACACCACCCTGTTCCACCCGTCGAGGCGCGACCCGGACTTCTGGCAAAAACGCGGCATCGCCGCCGGGAAGACCGTGTTGCTTTACGTGGGGCGCGTCTCGAAGGAGAAAGATCTCGATGTCATCGTGTCCACCTGGGCCAGGCTTCAGCGCAATGGTTCGGTCCTCGCCTTCGTCGGAGACGGACCCTATTTGAAGGAACTGCGCGTCCTCCTGCCAGATGCGACCTTCACCGGATATCTGGCCGGTCTCGACCTGGCCCGCGCGTACGCTTCGTCCGACGTCTTCCTTTTCCCGAGCACGACAGACACCTTCGGCAACGTCATTCTGGAGGCGCTGGCCAGCGGAATTCCGTGCGTGGTCTCCGATCAGGGCGGACCCAAGGATCTCATCGCCCACGGCACCACCGGTTTCGTCACCCGCGCGCTCGACATCGACGACTTCAGCCGCCACGTGCAGCGCCTCACCGATGAAACCACCCTGCGCCACGCCATGAGCATCGAGGCGCACCGCACGGTGCAAAGTCGCGATTGGGCCGAAGCCGCGCGGATGTTTTGGGAGATGCCGGGCGAATAATTAGGTTTCTGGTTTTCCGAAGCAAGAGCGATCTACGAAACGCGAAGCGGGTCGGCCCGGGAGAACCAAAAACCAGAAACTTTACCTCACTCCGCCTGCAGCAAATCCCGCAGCGTCGCCAGCAGCGTGGCTGCGGTGAATGGTTTTGCGATGAAGGTTTTTACGCCCACTCCGGCGGCTTCCGCTTCCGCTCCCTTGGCGGAGAGACCGCTCGCGGCAATGATTTTGACCGCGGGATTGAGCTTGGTCAGCGCCCGAATTGTGACCGCCCCGTCCATCACGGGCATCATCATGTCGGTCAGCACGATGGCGATGTCCGCCATGTGCTGGGCGTACTTCGCCACACCCTCCGCGCCATCGCTGGCCGTCATGACGCGGTAGCCAAAGGCATCCAGCGTCTGCGCGGTGATCGAACGAATGGACGCCTCGTCATCAATGACCAGCACGCATTCGCCGTGGCCGCGCGGCAATTCCGCGATCGTCCCGCCCGGCAGGACCCCAGTGCTCTCGCTCTCCGCCGGCAGGTGGACACTAAATTTTGTCCCTTTGCCGGGCGTACTCTCGAATGTAATAAAGCCGCCATGGCTCCGGGCGATCGCCAGAGTGGTGGAAAGCCCGAGTCCTGTGCCTCGTCCGATCTCCTTCGTCGTAAAGAACGGTTCGAAAGCGCGCTCGGCCACTTCGGGGGGCATGCCAGAACCGTTGTCAGCGACCTCGAGGACCACGTACGACCCAGGGTGCGCTTCGGGGTGCATCGCGGCAAAATGTGCATCGACGCGCAGATTGCCCGCCGATAAACGCAGGCGCCCACCGGCTGGCATCGCATCGCGGGCGTTCACACAGAGATTGAGCAGCACTTGGTGAAGCTGCGTGGGATCACCAAGAAAGTTCCAGACGTCTTCGGGCACGGCGAGCTGGACAATGATGGATTTCGGAAAGGTTTCGCGGACGATTTTCTGCACCTCCTTGAGCAACCGCGCCGGCTGGAGCAGGAGCCGCTCGCCCTCGATTCCGCGCGCAAAGGAGAGCACCTGCTTGACCATATCCGCCCCACGCCGGGCACTGACTTCCACCGTATCCAAAAGTTCGAGATCCTTTGGATTCGTCATCGTGAGTTTGAGCAAATCGACGGCCATGATGATCGGACCGAGCACGTTATTCAGGTCATGAGCGATCCCCCCGGCCAGCGTGCCGATGCTTTCCATGCGCTGGGCGCGGAGGAACTGCGACTCAAGCATCCGCTTCTCCGTAATATCCGTCTCGATGGCCAGGACCGATTTGGGGTCGCCGAATTCATCACGCACGAGCGTCCATCGCCCTTCGATTAAGACGTCGCGATGGTCCTTGGTTCGCTTGGTCAATTCACCCGACCACTCTCCTTTTTGCAGCACGGCCGCCATGGCGTTGTCGTGCGCCTCGGTATCGACGAGAAATTCGTGCATGCGCCTCCCGATGGCCTCCGCGGCAGACCATCCAAAAATACGCTCCGCGCCCTTGTTCCAGAAGCGAAAGCACCCCCGCAAATCATTGACCATGATGGCATCCTGCGCCTCGTCGAGCAGGGCGGCTTGCTCGGCGATGGTGCGTTGCGCACGCTTGATCTCGCCGACGTCGGTGGCGACGCCGATGTAGGCGATCGGTTGCCCTTCGGCATTCTTGACGGCATTGATGCGGAGGAACAGTTCCACCACGCGGCCGCTGCGCGTGCGCAAGAACGCCTCTCCCGCCCAAAAGCCGGATGTCGCCATCGCCGCGGCGGTCTGTTCCGCGATGCCCTGGTTGATGAACAGCGCGACCGGACCGCCCAGCGCGTTCAATTGTTCGACGTCATAGCCAAACAGGCCGCTATGCGCCGGATTGATGAAGACCGCCCGGCCGGCGGGATCCACGATCGATATGGCATCGGAGGCAAATTCGACGGCCATCTTGATCCGGGACAGAGCCTCTTCCGCATCGTGCTTGCTAGCCTCCGCCAACCGCCGTTCCCGGCGGCCCGCGGCCTCGCGAACTTCGCGTTGCACCATGGGGATCAGCCGTGTGAGGTTGCTCTTCAGGAGATAATCATTGGCCCCGATCTTCAGCATCTCGACAACGGCTTCCTCACTCACGACACCCGAGATGACGATGATCGGCAGGTCGCTGCCCGACGCACGCACGATGGCGATGGCGCTCGCGGCATCGAAGCGGGGCAGGGCGCAATCGCACAAGATGACATCCCATTCTCTCGACTCCAGCGCGCGGCGCAGGTCCGCCTCCGTTTCCACCCGTTCCCACTCCGGCCGGTAGTTTCCCCGGCGAAGAGTTTCGACGACCAACGACGCATCGACCTCGGAATCCTCGATGAACAAGACGCGCAGATTCTGTCCTTTTTCGATCATCAGGGAAGGATGGATTCGGCAGACAGCGAGCACCCACGATGAACCCACGGAGCACCTTTGCCCCACCAACCCTCACCGATCGTCTTTTCAATGGACATAGGAAATCCAGAACCTTCGCAGTCCCGCGGCGCCGCCCACACGGTCCGCGGGGAAAACGTGCGAAAGGATATCGTTTGGACGAGGTCGGTATAGCCCCGCGCCGCCCCAATGCGAAGAAGAAAAGCAAACGATTGTAAATGACGGTTTGGAAGCGGTGGGTGGCCTCTCCGAAGATCGGGACGCGGGACGCGGGTGCCCGAACGGAGCGGTCGGGATCGCCCGACTGGCAACGCGCCTATTTCATGACGGAGAACAGAATCTTCCAACCAAACGCGGCGACGCCACCGGCTGTGTAGCCCGCCGCCACCACCCCGAGGGCCAGTGGCGCAATCGCGTTCACGCCCACCGCGAGGAGGGCGCCAACCGCCACGACACCCACCGAAAACACGCCGACGGACACCATCCCCAGCGAAATGAATCCGCCGGCCACAATGCCGATCGCGATGCCACCAACGGCACGCTGGCCGACCGCAATCACACCGCGCGCCGTGCGCGGTCGTCCGTCGCGGCCGTTGCCGAAGGCCACATGCACCACGGGTTCGCCCATCCACCGCCAGGCGGACTTCCACTCATATCCCTCCCCTGCCCACTCGCGTTGCGCCGGACGTGGCGCGCCGCATTGCGGGCACACGGCGGTATCGGCGTCGACCGGGGCGGAGCATTCGCGGCAGGAAGTATTATCCACAGGACATCCCAATGCCCTTTCGTCATAAGGGAGGCAACCTCGGAAGGGATGCCACCACGCGGTTCCTGCTAAGCCTTGCCACGGTTCGGGATTGTCGCTAGGCCAAGCAGCACCCCGCCTCCCTCATGAAAAAGACCCTCCGCTCCCTTCTCGTCCTCGCACTCCTCTCGACGCCCGCCTTTTCCACTTTTGCGGCCGAGGCGAAGCGCGTCATCGTCGTCACCGTAACGACGGGATTCCGCCACAGTTCGATTGCGTTCGCCGAAAAGACGTTGCAAAAGCTCGGAGAGGAATCCGGAGCCTACACGATCGTCGATTTCGCCCGGCAACCGGAAGTCGCAGTGCCGCGCAAGCCGAACAAGCCAAAAGATCTCGCGCCGAACGCCGACGACAAGGCCAAAGCCCGCTACGCCGCGGACATGCAGAAGTATGAAGCGGAATTGGCGAAGTGGACGCCGGACATGGAGAAGCAGGCCAGGGATGCGCAAACGAAGTTCGACGACGGAATCAAGGAGAGCCTCGAAAAGGTCAGCCCGGCGAACTTGGTCGCGAAAAAGATCGATCTCGTCATTTTCGCCAATACCACCGGCGATCTCCCGTTGCCCGACAAGGAAGGGTTCATCAAGTGGATCGAAGACGGCCATGCCTTCGCCGCCATGCACAGCGGCAGCGACACCTTTCACCACTTCCCGGGTTACCTCGACATGCTCCAGGGCGAGTTTGAAACGCACAAGGCGCAGGTCCCGGCCGATCTCATTGCGGGCGACACCGCCCATCCCGCCAATGGCGGCATCGGCGCGAAGTGGGACCTCAAGCAGGAGGAGATGTATCACATCAAGAGCCAGGACCCCGCGAAAGTGCACTCGCTGTGGTTTCTCCGGCATGACCCGAACGACGTCAGCAACGTCAAGTTCTTCCCCGTCTCCTGGTGCCGCAAGGCCGGGAAAGGCAACGTGTTTTATACCTCGCTCGGCCATCGCGAAGACTTGTGGAGCGACGATCCCGCCCTGCCCGGCCGGGTCAATACGGTCGAAATCAGCAAGCAATATCAGGCCCACCTGCTCGGCGGCCTGAAGTGGGTGCTGGGTCTCGCGGACGGCAATTCCACGCCGAATCCGGAAGTGAAATAGTCAAGGCTTGAGCCAGCGATCCGCGTAGTCGAGCCACGCCGCCCAGTCTCCGGGCGTCATGGAGTGCCTGCCCGGCCGGATGAAATAACCGAGCCGCGAGGGAAGCAATTTGCCGATTTCCGGCATCTCGGCGGCTCCCAACCCGTCGCCGGCCACGAGGCGATAGACAGGGTCGGCGGCCCGCAACATCTCGAACTGTCCCGACGGATTCGCCCACAAGTCCTCCGCCGCGCACGAGAACAGCACTGGCCGGGGTGCGCACAACGCAACGAGCGCATGCTGATCGAACGGCAGTTTCTCCGGCGTTTCCCCGAAGCTCTTGAAGTTTCCGCAGAACCAATGGGGGAAGCTCCTGGTAATTACGGCGACGGTCTCGGCGGTCGGCCGGCCATTGTCCTGGAGCTTGGCCTGCTCCGGCGCCATGCGAACCGGCGCCGAGCCGCCGCATCCAGCCTGGCTCGGGATGACCAGCGCGATCCTCGGGTCAAACGCTGCCGCGAGCAGCGCCGTCTTGCCGTTGCGGGAGTGCCCGACGACCGCGATCCGCTTCGCATCGATCTCGGCATCGGTGACGAGGTAGTCCACGGCGCGCTGGAGGCACCACGCCCACGCGGCAATGGTCGCGGTATCGGACGCACCGCGTTCCTCCGGGCCGGCCGGCCGGAATTTCCGCAGAACGGCCTCGGCCCCTGCCTTGTCATCGGGCACCACGTCACTGTTCCAGAAGCTGGCCACGGCATAGCCGTGATTGATGGTCCCCTCGATCATCCAGTTCGCCATCTCGGAACCGCGAGCCTGCTCGATCGTCTCTCCCGTCTTCGGTTTCCAACCCGCCGGCACGCCGATCGCCGGATCGGGCAGCAGCGCGAGGTTGCCGCGGAAGTTCAAACCGAGGAAAACCGGCGCCGGGGTGGTGCGCTTGTTTGGGATAACGAGCAAAAGATTGATTTGCGTGCCCTCGGGACGTTCCAGGGCGAGTGTGATTTCGCGGAGAGTGGCCTTCCCGCCCAGCGCCTCCTTGTCCTCGCGCACGACTTTCACGGCAAACTTTGCCGGCGGCGGGATCATTCCATATTCATAGTGCTGGAAGAGTGCGCGCAGTTCGGCGGCGCGGTGGGTCCAGCCCTCGCGAGTCGTCACCCGCTGACCGCTGGACGACACCAGCGGATCGGGTGGCGCGGCCTGCGCCGGGAGCGCGTCGGGTTCGGGAAATGCCGCGAGCGCGCGGCCCGTGGACAAAATCGTGGCCAGGAGGACGGAAGCAGTGGGGAGGAATCTGCGGGACATGCGCCAACCTAAGCGGAATGGTGAAACGCGCGCCACCCGCAAATACCCTCCTTCCATGACCGATCCCCAACCCGAAAAGCCACGCCGCCGCCCACGCTATTCCGGGCGGAATCCGCGACGATTCGAGGAAAAGTACAAGGAGCACGATCCGGCACGCTACGCTGCCGATGTGGCCAAGGTGCTGGCCAGCGGCAAGACGCCCGCGGGCATGCACCGCCCCATCATGGTGCGCGAGATTCTGGACGCGCTGGCCCCGCATCCCGGTGAGGTCGCCGTCGACTGCACGCTCGGCTACGGGGGACACGCCCAGGAAATCCTCCGCGCCATCCTGCCCGGCGGGCGGCTTCTGGGTCTCGATGCCGATCCGATCGAATTGCCCCGCACCGAGTCGCGCCTGCGTGCGCTGGCCTTTCCGCTGGAGGTGCTGGCGGTGCATCGGATGAATTTCGCCGGTCTCGCCCAGTTGGTTGCCCGCGAGGCTCCCGGTGGTGCGGACGTCATCCTCGCGGACCTCGGCGTCTCCTCGATGCAGATCGACAATCCCGCGCGAGGTTTCACGTTCAAGACCGAAGGCCCGCTGGATCTCCGGATGAACCCCGCCCGCGGTCAGCCCGCCTCGACGCTGCTCGCCACAATCCCCGCGGCGAAACTCGAACTCCTGCTCACCGAAAACGCCGACGAACCTCACGCCCCTCTCCTCACCGGCGCCCTGCTCCAGGCACGGAGCCACGCGCCCATCCTCACGACCACCGCCCTCGCTACCACCATCCGCAACGCCCTGACCGGCCTGCCGCGTTGCGTCCCCGATGACTCGGTGCGCCGGGTCTTTCAGGCGCTGCGGATCGCAGTCAACGATGAGTTCGGCGCGCTCGACACCTTCCTCCGTTATCTGCCGCAATGCCTGCGCCCCGGCGGACGCGTCGCCATCCTGACCTTTCATTCCGGCGAAGACCGCCGGGTGAAACACGCCTTCAAAGCCGGCGCGACCGACGGACTCTACGCCGAGATCTCCCACGAAGTAACGCGCCCGGGTCCCGACGAATTGCGAGCCAACCCCCGGTCCGCGAGTGCCAAGCTCCGCTGGGCGCGGAGGGCGGGGGTCGCGAACGAAAGTTGAGCACCTTCGGGCCAGTGCGCAGTGCTCAGTTCTCAGTCAGTTCCCGGTAGCGACTTTCGCCCGGCGAAACTGAGCACTGCAAACTGCGCACTGGGCACTTCCCACACGGCTCTATCCTTGCACCCCAGCCCGCCCGGCTCTACACAAGCAGCCCTATGAAACGCCTTGCCCTCCTCGTTCTCTGCCTCCTCGGTGCCGCCGCCTTGCATGCCGAAGACCCAGCCACTTTCCCCGTCGGCGGCCTGACCTTCAAACGGCCCGCGGACTGGAGTTGGGTGGACGTCAGTTCCACCATGCGCAAGGCGCAGCTCAAGATCCCCGGGGCCAAACCCGAGGAGTTCGCTGACGTCACTTTTTTCCATTTTGGTCCCGAAGGCGGCGGCGACGTCCAATCGAATGCCCAGCGCTGGGTGTCCCAATTCAAGGGGGGAGCGGATTCCGCCAAGATCGAGCCGCAGGAGATCGGCGGCGCCAAAGTGACGCTGGTCACGACCGAAGGCACCTTCAGCAGTGGCATGCCAGGGAAGCCCGCCACCCAAATGGAGAATTATGCTCTTCTCGGCGCCATCATCGAGCACAAGGAAGGCAACGTTTTCGTCAAGATGACCGGCCCCGCGGCGCTCGTGAAAGCATCCCGTCAAAAGTTTCTCGATTTTCTCGCCACCGCGCTCCCAGCCAAGTAGAGCCCCGTGCCCTATCGTCCTCCTCGCCGCGACCCTATGAGTTATTACGTCACTTCGTTCATCAGCATTCTTCATTTCATCAGCGATGACTTGATCCAGTGCGATGCCTCGACGCGCGTCGCGGAGTTATTTGGCGATGAGTTCGATGATCTCGACTTCGAACTGGCCCTCTGCTGCTTCGAAGCGACGCATAAGGTCGCCTTCGCCGACCGCCTCTGGGAATCGGATGCGGAGGAATACGAGGAGATGACCATCGAGGAATTCATCGACGCCTATGTCGACGCTCGCGAGCAGCGCGATCCGCTCTTCGTGACGAAGCGCTTTCTCATGTTCCAGGAATCGCTGACCAAGGCGCTGACGGACGAAGCCGAGGAGCCGCCGGGAGAGTTCTAGCGGTCTCCACCGCTCGGAAAGTAAACGGCCGGTGCCTCTTGCAAGGCACCGGCCGCCCCAACCAAGGAAAATATTCGCCGCTCTAGGGTGGCGGCTGGAGGATGACGAAGGTCCGCTGGCCACGGCGCTCGATATTAAGCAGTACGCCTTTGTTTCCTTTCGTCAAATGGCTCGCCGCGATGGCCGAAACGCACCCGGCAGCGTCGGCCACGGGCGCACCCTCGACCCCGGTGATCAGGTCGTCAGGGAAGATCTCGGCGTGCGACGCCGGGCTGTCCGGTTGGGTGCCGACGACTTGCGCGCCGGTCGGTTTGGCGTCACGCAGCTTCATCCCCATCGTCTCGGTCTTGGCTTCGGCGCCTTTCACCGGTGCCACATTGGCCACCCGGGTGACTTCATTGGGAAGCTCCCCGGTAGCTACGGCGATGCGCAGCATCTGGCCGCCGCGCCAGACCGTGAGTTGCAGAGACTGACCGATTTTCTTCTTCAGGACCTCCTGCTGAAGGTCGCGCGCCGTCATCACTTTGACGCCATCGACTTCGGTAATCACGTCCGCCGCACGGAGGTCCGTCTTAAAGGCCGGCGCATTGGCCTCGATCGTGTCCACCACGACTCCGCGTTCGATTCCGGGAAAATGCCCCTGGAGGTTGGATTTCTCTCCGAGCGTTTCGATGCGAATCCCGAGCCAGGGCCGCTGCACCTTGCCCGTGGCGATCAACTGGCGGCCCACATCCTCCAGCATGCGCGACGGAATGGCAAAGGCCAGGGCCCGCCCGATGCCGTTGATCAGGGTGTTCATCCCGACCACCTTGCCTTCCACATCGAAGAGCGGCCCGCCGCTGTTGCCGGGGTTGATGAAGGCGTCGGTCTGGATGTAATCCTCCAGGATGATCTTCGGCGACGTCGGACTGAGGAGATTGTTGCGGCCCTTCCCACTGACCCAGCCGACCGTGAAGCTGTAGTCCTGGTTGAATGGCGCGCCAATGGCGCAGACGAGCTGGCCGACCCGCAGTTTGTCGCTGTCTCCGAATTCCGCCACCGGCAGATCCCTGGCATCGATCTTCAGAACGGCGATGTCCGATTTATCATCCGTGCCAACGACCTTGCCGGGAAAGGTGCGCCCGTCCTTGAGCCGCACCTCGAGCTGATCGGCATCGGCCACCACATGGAGATTCGTGAGGATGAACCCGTCAGCCCGAATCAGAAAGCCCGACCCTTCACTGCGCGTGGAGCGCTCGGGGAGTCGCCAAGGTTTGGCTCCCTCCTTCCCAGCCTTCGAATCCTTGGCGGACGGCTTGCCATCGTCGAGGAGGAATTCAAAGCCCCGCGGGACATCCCGGTCGTCCTCCTCGACCTGCTTGCGAGCGTCGATGACCACGACCGCCGGGGCGACTTTTTCGTAAACCTGCACGAATCCCTCGTCGATCGCCTTCAGGAGGCTCAACGCCGCTGCCCCCTTGGCAGGCTCTTCCGCCATCCTCCCGACCGCCGGCAAAAGCGCCAGGCTGACGAGGAGCGGCAACGAAAGGCGCATGATGACGTTTACGACAGAACGCCCGGTTGTCCGTTCAAAACATTTATCCCTCTTTTTAAACGCCGCTAGCTGGCCGGTGGGCCGAACAGCCGAACGGGGGCAACCTCTATCGACCGGGTGCCGTCGCCCACCCAGGTCGAGCCATCCTGCACCGTGACTTGCAGTTCCATGGTCCGCTGCGCCAGCCCTGCCAGCATTTCGCTCTGCGGGGCCGGTATTTGCCAGACGGTCAGATTGCGGGCGCGGGACAGCTTCGTCTCGATGCCCTGCCACCAGATCGGGGTGCTGGAACTAAAGCTGTAAACGCTGACCCGGCCCACGCGAGCGGACATGCGGAGCAATTGCTTTTCGTCCGGCTGACCCACCTCAATCCAGTGGAGGATGGCGCCCGTGTAGTCCTTTTGCCACAGGCTGGGCTCGTCGGGATCCCACATGTCCTTGGCAAACTCCAGCGGGCCGTGGTCGGTGTCGGCGGGCACATTCAAGGCAAAGGCGAGCAACCGGACCAGCAAACGCTCATCGGTCTCCGAAGGATGACGGGCGATGGTCACCGGATAGTCGCCATAAACGCCGCGATCGATATCGGCGAGCTGGACTTCGGCTTTATAGATGGTCGCTTTGGTGGCCAACGGAGGGGGGAAGTTTCTGGTTTAAGGTTAAAGTTTCTGGTTTTCCGCAGCGGAGGCCGGTCACGAGACACGAATTGGCCCCGCGGAGGAACTAGAAAACCAGAAACCTCATTCGCCCTCCGCTTGCGTCCCGCCCTTTCCTCACCGACTGGTTAGCGATGCCACGACTGCGAATGATTCGGGACATGATTTTCGATGGGCGGGGAAAGCCGCCGCAGCCCGCGGAGCGGCCCGACCCGTCCCAATGGCAAAACGAGGCAATCACCGGGAGCTGCCTCGGTCATTCGACTGTCCTCCTCAATTTCCTCGGGGTGCGCGTCCTCACCGATCCGGTGTTCTCGGAGCGCGTCGGCCCGGGAATTCCGCCATTTATTCTCGGGCCCAAGCGTTACGTGGCCCCAGCTCTGGCGCCGAAGGACGTGCCCGCCCCCGACGTCCTCGTCTTGAGCCACGCGCACTTCGATCACTTCGACGTTTGGAGCCTGCGGAAGTTTTCGAGGAAGACGCCGGTCGTCACCGCGCGAGCGACGCGCGACTTGCTGCGCTGCCACGGTTTCAAGCACATCCACGAACTCGACTGGGGACAATCGGTCACCCTCGACACCCGTGGCGGGCCGGTCCGTTTCACCGGCCTGGAGGTGGCGCACTGGGGCGCACGGATGATGCGCGATGAGCATCGGGGCTATAACGGCTACCTGATGGAGCGGGGCGGGCATGCCGTGTGTTTCGCGGGCGATACTGCATATACACCTGCGTTCCGGCGACTTCACGATGCCAGTCGACCGCTCGACCTCATGCTCATGCCGATCGGGGCTTACGATCCGTGGATCCGGGCCCATTGCAGTCCGGAGCAGGCGGCGGCCATGGCCCACGAGGCTGGGGCGCGCTTTTTCGTGCCGATCCACCACGAGACCTTCAAGCTCAGCGCCGAGGCCATGGACGAGCCCGCGGCCCGGTTGCGAGCGGCTTTCGCCGACGAGCCGCATCGCTTGCTCGCCGTGAGCGTGGGTGAAACCTTCCGCGTCCCGCTGGAGGGACAGGAAGTTGAACCGCTGTTGTGAGTCCGGCGGCTGAATTCGCTGCTCCGTAGCGGCGAATTTATTCGCCGAGCCCTTCGGGATTTTCGCTCGCTCCCCTTCTGACGGCTCGCCAACCTTGCCAGCCCAAATGAGTTCTCTCCGCGACCTTCTGGGTATCGATCTCCCAATTATACAGGCGCCCATGGCTGGCGCCCAAGGCAGCGCCATGACCATAGCCGTGTCCAATGCCGGCGGATTGGGTTCCCTGCCCTGCGCCACGATTTCGATCGAAACGATGCGCCAGGAATTGGCGGCCATCCGGGCGAAAACGACCAGGCCATTCAATGTCAATTTCTTCTGTCACGTGCCACCCGTCTCTGACGCTGAACGGGAAACCAACTGGCGAAGGAAATTGGCCCCTTATTACGAGGAATTCGGAATCGATGCCCATCACCTGCCCAGCGGGCCAATTCGCGCGCCGTTCAATTCCGACGCCGCCGATGTGTTACGCGAGTTCGAGCCACCGGTGGTGAGCTTCCACTTCGGGCTCCCCCCGCCGGCACTGCTGGCCCGAGTTCGCGCGTGGAAGCCAAAGGTGATATCGTCCGCCACGACCGTGGACGAGGCGCGCTGGCTGGAAGCGCAGGGGGTGGATATCATCGTGGCCCAGGGCCTGGAGGCCGGCGGTCATCGCGGCATTTTCCTGTCCGACGATCTGACGACACAGGTGGGGACCTTCGCGCTCCTGCCGCAAATCATTCAGGCGGTGAAGGTGCCGGTAGTCGCCGCGGGCGGCATCGCCCATGCGCAAGGGGTCGCCGCCGCGCTGGCGCTCGGAGCGGCGGGAGTGCAGATCGGCACCGCCTACCTGCTCTGCCCGGAATCGACGATCACGCCCCTGCATCGCGCCGCGCTGAAGAGCGCAGGCGCCAGCCATACCGCGCTGACGAATGTGTTCACCGGTCGTCCAGCACGCGGGATCGTCAACCGGATCATTCGGGAACTCGGCCCCATCAACCCCGAGGCACCCGCATTTCCCCTCGCCGCCCCCGGGATCATCCCGCTTCGCACCGCCGCCGAGAGCCGTGGCAGCGGCGATTTTTCGTCGCTCTGGTCGGGCCAGAATGCCAGCGGCTGCCGGGAAATACCGGCAGCGGACCTGACACTAAGCCTGATGGAATTTTGAATTCTGAATTCTGAATTTTAAATGGTTGGCCGCGCCGGGGGCTGGGGGCGGGCGGATGCCATCCATTTAAAATTCATAATTCATAATTCAAAATTCAAAATTCCGCCCTACGGTCTTGCGGCCTATGGCTGGCCTTGTCATCAAACCCCGCTCCCGCATCCTTCACGGACACGACTGGGTCTATGCCAGCGAGGTCCTGAAGGCCTTTGGCAACCCGCAGGACGGGGATGTCGTTTCGCTCAAGGATGGGCATGACCGGTTGCTCGGCACCGCCATCTATAATTCCAAGTCGCAGATCATTGCCCGGCGCATCTCGCGCCAGCGGCAGGATCTCGATCCCGACTTTTTCCAGCGGCGGCTGCGCCAGGCGATCGACTACCGGACGCGGCGCGGTGTCGATCCACGTTTGTGCCGGCTCGTCTGGAGCGAAAGCGACGGCCTGCCCGGCGTGATCGTGGATCGCTACGGGGATCATCTTGTCGTCCAGACGCTGACACTGGCCATGGACCAGAAGAAATCGATGCTGGCCGATGCGCTGCAGACTTTGCTCGCGCCGAAGTCGATCATCGAGCGCAACGACGCGCCCATCCGCAAGGCCGAGGGACTGGAATTGCACACCGGGGTGCTCGCCGGCGAACCGCCGGAATCGTTTGAAATCACCGTCTCCGGAATCACCTTTGAGGTCGATTTGCTGCGCGGACAAAAGACCGGCTTTTACCTCGACCAACTGCCCAACTACGCCGCCGTCGCCGCGCATGCCACAGGGAAAAAAGTGCTCGATTGCTTCGCCAACCAGGGCGCCTTCGCGCTGGCCTGCGCCAAGGCGGGCGCGACCCAGGTCCAGGCTGTCGAAATCAGCGAAGAGTGCGTGGAACTCGTGCGTCGAAACGCCCGGCGCAACGACCTCGTCGTGGAACCCTACGCGGTCAACGTCTTCGATCTGCTCAAGGACCTCGAACGGCAACAGGCGCGCTACGACCTGATCATCCTCGATCCGCCGTCCTTCACCAAATCGAAGGGCAATCTCCAGGACGCCATGCGGGGCTACAAGGAGATCCATCTCCGCGCGCTCAAGCTGCTCAATCCCGAGGGCCTCCTCGCCACCTTCTGCTGCTCGCATCACGTGAGCCGGGATATTTTCATGGAAGTCATCAACGATGCCGCCGTGGACGCGAAGAAGACGCTGCGGCAACTCGCCACCTACTCGCAGGGCGCGGATCACCCGATCATCACGACACTGCCGGAGACGGAATATCTTAAAGGATGGCTCTTTGAGTTAGCCCCAGGCCGATAAAATCGGAGATGTCTTCCCTCTCTTCTCTCCGTCTTTTTCGACTGCTGCTCTGGGTGCATTGCCGGACGTGGCTGGCGCGCTGGCGCGGTGTATGGCGCAAGTCGCCCCTCCTCATCGTCGTCCTGGCCACGTTCGTCGCCGGATATATCGCCCTCGGATACTGGCTGTTCTTTGAGGGACTGAATTTCCTCTACCGTTTCCCGCTGGTGGGCAGCCTGCTCTCGCAGCGCATCCTCTACCTCATCTTCGGGTTCTTTTTCGTGATGCTGGTCTTTTCGAACCTCATCATCGGCTACTCGACCCTCTTCAAGAGCCGGGAGACTTCGTGGCTGCTGTCCCTCCCCATCCCGCCGCCGAATATCTACCGCTGGAAATTCCTCGAGGCGCTGGTCGTCTCGAGTTGGGCGCTGCTCTTTTTGAGCGCTCCGATGATGATCGCCTATGGGCGCGTGCATTCCGCCGAGCCGATCTTTTTCCTGCAAGTGGCGCTCGTCTTCGTGCCTTTTGTCATCATCCCCGCGCTCCTGGGCTCGTGGATCGTCGTTTTCCTCGTGCGGATCCTCGGGCGGCACGACGTGAAGAACTACATCCTGCTCATCGCACTCGCCGTCCTGGCGCTCCTCATCGCGACCGTAAAACCGATCACGGACGCCGATGCCATGGCCCAGCAGGATGTGCTTTCGTTTGACCAACTCCTGCGCCACACCCGCCTGAGCGTGAATCCTTTCCTTCCCAGCGCCTGGCTGGCCCAGACCATCCTCGCCTGGAGCGAAGGGCTCACCCGGCAGGGAACTTTCTTTTTCCTGCTGCTCCTGAGTTACGCGCTCATGGGGCTGCTCATCGGCTTCGAGGTCGTCGGACGGTTTTTCTTTGGAAGCTGGACGATCGCGCTCAGCTCCCGGGCGGCCCGTTTCCAGCGTCAGGCCGTCGCCCGCCGCACCCGCGAACGCCCGCGCTCGCTGCTGGAACGCGCCACCGATCTCATTCACCGATTTTCACCCCCCGCGGCCGCGCTCGTCTTGAAGGACACGCGGCTGTTCTGGCGCGATCCGGCGCAGTGGATTCAGTTCATGATCTTCTTCGGGCTGCTCTGCATCTACGTCGTGAACCTGCGGAACGTGGCCTTCAATTTCCAAAACCCGTTTTGGGAGACGATGATCAGCTACCTCAACCTGGCTGCCTCGGCCCTGACGCTTTCCACGCTCACCACCCGCTTCGTCTATCCGCAATTTTCACTGGAGGGCCGGCGGCTCTGGATCATCGGCCTGGCGCCCATCGGATTGCGCAAAGTCCTGCTCCAAAAATATTGGATGAGCTGCCTCACCGCCATGACGATCACGATCGTCCTGATGGTTTCATCGAGTCTCATGCTGCATCTGCCCTGGTCGAAAGTCGCCTTTTTCGCCGTGGCCATCGGACTGATGAGCGCCACCCTCAGCGGGCTCGCCGTTGGCCTCGGGGCCTTGTTTCCCAACTTCAAGGAAGACAATCCCAGTAAGATCGTGAGCGGCTTCGGCGGCACCCTCTGCCTCGTCGCCAGCTTTCTCTACATTACGCTCTTCGTGACGCTGGCCGCGCTGCCGGATGTGCGGCGCGTGGTGAAGATCGCGTGGCCGTTGCCAGACGCCGCGCCACACGTCCTCGCCGTCCTCTTGAGCGGCGTGGTGCTGTTCTTCCCGCTGATAACCGCGATGCGTCGCGTGAAAAATCTGGAAATTTGAGCCGCAGTCACTACCCTCGCGCTCACTCACGCAAACCATGGCAGAACGCACCCGCTCCGACGACCAATTCCTCGACCTCCCAGAAGACGATGCGCTCGCAGGAGAGCATCTCGATAACCAAGTCCAGAAGGCGCAGGAGCAACTGCTCTCCCTCAAGCGCCAGCAGGAGGCGATCGAAAAGCAGAAGCGCGAGCTCGAGGAACTCAGCCGGAGGCAGGAGCAATTGCACGCCGGCAAGGCGGAGATGGCGGAGAAATTTACCCGGGCGATCGTCGTCCTCGATCGCGAGAACTATGACGCCGGCAAGCGCGTCGAGTTGCTGAACGCCATCCACGATTCTTTCACCAGCCACCTCGAGATGCTCGATTCCCTCAATCCCAAGGCCTGGGAAGGGCTCGATATCAATAAGGAACTGACCAAGGCCCTCAGCGCGGTGGATGATGCCCGCGCCGAATATGCCCGCTCGCTGCCCAAGATCAGCCAGGCCAAGGACACGGAAGGCGGCGATTCCGTGGCGGCGAGCGTCGGCTACCAGACGGATTACGCCGCGATCGAGCAAAAGGATTTCATCTACTGGCTCAAGGCGGGGTTCGCCTTCACGCTGCCACTCTTCGGCCTCGGCGTGATCATCATCATCGTCCTCGTCGCTGTATTTAACAAATAGATGCGCATGGCTGAGAAACGCCGTCCCCAAGGCAACTCCAAGACTCCGACTCCGCTCGACGAAAAGGCGCGCGCCCTGGCCGAAGCGCAAACCAAGCTCGAAGCGGAAATCGCGCGCCAGCAACAGGTCATCAAGGAAGCGCCGCAACGCGCCAAGGAGATTCAACTGCGCCGCCGCGACGAACTCATCAACCGCGCGAGCCGCACCGAAGCGCGGCCTGGGTCCCGAGCCGCGCTGCCCGATCGCCGTTACAGTGAACTCAACGTCGCCGTGCCCGTCCGCCAGAAAGGCCTTCGGTCCGAACGCCGTCGCGGCCGGCTGATGTTCTTCGTCCTTTTTCTCACCCTCTGCGGACTCGTGTATTGGCTCTACTATACGGTCACGCACCCGTGATTCGGGGGCAGTGGATCGTGGAGAGTTGACCGTGGATGGCCATTGAATCAACTACACACGCGTCCGGCCCACCATGCGGGGCTATCAACTATCCACTCTCCACCATCCACTTTTTCCCCATGAGTGCCGCTTTTGACGTCCGCTACACCGCGCAACTCGCCCGCTTGCATTTGAGCGAAGCAGAGATCGCCAAGTTCCAGGCGCAATTGTCGCAGGTGCTGGCCTATGTGGAAAAACTCGAACAGGTCGATGTCAGCGGAGTCGAGCCCACGGCGCATGCCAACGCGGTCTTCAATGTCTTCCGCGAAGATGCGTCCCGCGATTGGTTCACGCCGGCAGATGCGCTCGCCAATGCGCCGCGTTGCGCCAATCAGCTCTTCATCGTGCCGAAGGTCATCGAGTAGCTTGCGATGAGTTCGGCACTTGCATCCCTTTCTGTTTCCGGCCTTCAGGCGAAGCTCCGCGCCAGGGAGGTCTCGCCTTCGGAGGTGGTGCGTGATTTGGAAGCTCGGATCGCCCAGGTCGATCCGGCGATCCACGGCTATCTCTCGCGCGACTTTGAAGCCGCGCTCAAGCTCGCCGAAACCGCCGACGTTACGCTGCCTCTCGGAGGTGTCCCCATCGCGATCAAGGATGTCATCAATGTGACGGGCGAGCCGTGCACGGCCGCTTCAAAAATCCTGCAAGGTTACCGGTCGAACTACGACGCTACCGTGATCACGAAGCTGCGCGCGGCGGGGGCGATCCCTTTCGGGCGCTGCAATCTCGACGAATTTGCCATGGGCAGCTCGACGGAGAACTCGGCCTACGGCCACACGCGCAACCCCTGGGACACGTCGCGCATTCCGGGCGGCTCCAGCGGCGGTTCGGCGGCGGTCGTCGCCGCGGATGAAGCCTTCGCCGCGCTCGGCTCCGATACCGGCGGATCGATTCGCCAACCGGCTGCCCTCTGCGGCTGCGTGGGCCTGAAGCCGACCTACGGCCGCGTTTCGCGCTTTGGTCTCATCGCCTTTGCGTCTTCGCTCGATCAGATCGGTCCCTTCACCAAAACCGTGCGTGATTCCGCCTTGCTGCTGAACGCCATCTCCGGCCGCGATCCACAGGATTCTACCAGCCTTGCCGAACCGGTCCCGGACTACACGGCGCAACTTGGCCGCGATCTCACGGGGGTGAAACTCGGCATGCCCCGCGAATACTTCATCGATGGCATCGACCCGCAGGTGGACGCGGCGGTCCGGGCCGCCGTCCGTCACTACGAATCCCTGGGCGCGGAGATCGTGGAGATCTCGCTGCCCAACACGGAGCACGCGGTGGGCGTCTATTACATCATCGCCACCGCCGAGGCCTCGGCCAATCTCGCCCGCTTCGATGGCGTCCGCTACGGCTTCCGGGCGGAGGGCGCGGCCAATTTGCTCGAGCAATACGGGAAGACGCGCGAGGAAGGCTTCGGCCCCGAGGTGAAGCGCCGGATCATCCTGGGCACCTACGTGCTCAGCAGTGGCTACTACGATGCCTATTACCTGCGAGCGCAAAAGGTGCGCACACTCATCCGGCGCGATTTCACCGCTGCGTTCGAAAAGGTCGATGCCATCATCGCACCGACCTCGCCGGAGTCTGCATTCAAGGTAGGGGATCGCAGCGATGACCCGCTGAAGATGTATCTGGCCGATATCTTCACGATCGCCGCGAACCTGGCGGGCATCTGCGGGCTGAGCCTGCCATGCGGTTTTGCCGAAGTGGACGGGCGGAAGCTTCCGATCGGTCTGCAATTGCTGGGTAAACCCTTCGAGGAAGCCAGTCTCCTGCGGATCGCCGATGCCTACGAGCAGAGCACCGACTGGCATCGCCAACGGCCGCCGATCTAGGAAACCGCACGGGGCACGTCTTCTTCACCGCCTAAGTGCTGCCTCTCTTGGACCCAGCCAGCCCCGATTCCAGGATCCCCAATCGGATTCACTTCTGCTTCGGTCTGTCCGATCCCCCGGGCGCGTTCACCTTCCCGCATTACCTCGCGGTCAAATCCGCCTTTCTCGTCAATCGGCCCGAACGACTGACCATCAGCTACGCCCATGCGCCCGGTGGCAGATGGTGGGACCGGGTGCAACAGTATGCGACCCTCGAGCCGATGAAGCTGCGGACGAAGGTCTTCGACCAGCCCCTCGAACACTATGCGCATCGCGCCGGGGTGTTCCGGGTGAGGCGCCTGATCAAACAGGGCGGCATCTACCTCGACATGGATACGCTCTGCCTTCGACCCTTCACCCCGCTGCTCAAATACGAGTGCGTGATGGGCCATCAGAATCCGGGAGGACTGTGCGATGCGACGATCCTCGCGGCGCCCAACAGCCTGTTCATGCGCCGCTGGTGGAATGAATACAGTTGGTTTCGTTCCAAGGGTCACGACGAGCATTGGGACGAGCACGCCGTCGCCGTCCCCTACCAACTCTCGCAGCTCCCGGCTTTGAAAGACTCCATCCACGTGTTGCGGCGGACAGCATTCTTTTACCCACACCCGACAGAAATCGAGATTCTGTTCGAGAAAGAGGACCTGAGTGGTTTCAAGGATTCCTATAGCGTCCACCTATGGGAATCCGTCAGCGGGCCCGTCCTCTTCCCCTTGACGCCGAAAGACATCCGCGAAGGAAAATCGGCCTACTGCCAGCTCGCCCGCCAATTCCTGACCGACGAGGAGTGAACGCGCTTTGAGGAACGACGAAGCTGACGTCGCCCCTGCGGTCTCGCGGAACCAGCGAGCGCTATCAACTATCAACTATCAACCTCTGAACCCTACGCAGCCTTCGCCGTCGCCTTGTGTCCGAGGATTCGCAGGGTCTGATTCAGTTGCTCGACCTCGAGCGGCTTTTTCAGAACCGTCACCGGGCCCAGCTTCAGGATGTTGTCCAGCATCTGGCTATCCGGGTAGCCGGTGATGATCACGATCGGCAAATCGGGGTCGATTTCTTTCGCGTATTTATAGATTTCGTCCCCCGTGATGTCCGGCAACTGCAAATCGAGGAAGCAAAAGTCGAACTTCTGCTTATGCAGGGCGGCCAGGGCCTCCTTGCCCGTCCCGACCACGAGACGGCTGAAATTCGCCTTTTTCAGGAAAAGCTTGAACATGCTCTGGAGCGCCTCGTCGTCGTCCACCACCAGCACCGTCGGCTGCCCTTGATCCTCAGCGCGCAGGACATCACGGTCGAGCGCATCCTTTTTCACCCGCCAACGACCGCCGATCTGGATGGCGGGGAGCTGCCCACGCTGGACGAGATAGTAAACGGTCGGCAATGGAATCCGCAGATATTCGGCGGTTTCCTTGACGGTCATCAGATTATGAGGCTGAGGAGCTTGTGCCATGGGATCGGTGTTTTTTGTAATTACCACGTTTTTACCGGAATTTCCGTGAAAATGACTATTATTCATGGATGTGTCAATGGAGAATCTCGCGAATTTGCGAAAACCTCGGATGCCAAATGCTGGACATTCCGCGGCTCGGCACAGATAGTCCCGCTTCCTTTCCCTAAGGCACCCGAATGAGCGCCATTTTCCTTAAGCGATTCCTCCAACGTCCCTTCCAGGTCGCTTCCATAATTCCCAGTTCCCGTGCCCTCGTTCGTCGGGTGACCGGGAAGATGGATTTCACCCAGCCGAGAGTGATTATCGAGTATGGCCCTGGTGAAGGCTGCCATACCCGGGAAATCGTTCGCCAGATGCACGCGGACTCGCAGGTCATCCTCTTCGAGCTCGATCCTGAACTGGCCCAGCACCTTGAAGACCAGTTTCGGGGTGACTCGCGCATCACGATTTTGAACCGCGATTGCGCACTGCTCGCCCAGGAGCTCCTGAAACGAGGTCTCACCCATGCGGATTACATCGTCTCCGGCATCCCTTTCAGCATTCTGGAAGCCGAGAAAAAGCGCGAACTGCTCCGCAGCACCTACGATTCCCTCGCCCCGCACGATAGCGCTGCCTTCATCATCTATCAGGTGACCAACGAGTTGGTCGGCCATTGCCGCCACTTCCCGAGGATCGAATCGGAGTATTGCCTGCAAAATCTCCCGCCGATGTTCGTCACGAAGTTTTATAAGACAGCCAACGGCAGCGCCCACGGGAAAAACGGTCACTCCCACAACGGCAACGGGCGGCATTAGGGGGGAGAGCCCTTCACCGCTTCGAGACAGGGCAAGCGTCGTATTTGGAGACTCCTTCTCTTCATCCTCCGGGGAGACGCTTGGATGAAGATGAAGATGAAGATGAAGATGAAGAGGGAGAGGGAGAGGAATCGGCGCAGGTTCCCGCTTCACAACCCACTCCCCGTGTGTGCAATCTGGCGGGTATGTCCTCCACCCGCATAGAAAAAGACTCCATGGGCACAATGGAAGTGCCCGCCGACGCGCTCTATGGCGCCTCCACGCAGCGTGCCGTCCTCAATTTTCCCGTCTCCGGCCAACGCTTTGGCCGTGAGTTCATCCGCGCCCTCGGCCTGATCAAGTGGGCCTGCGCGGAAGCCAACCGCGAGCTCGGCCGCCTGTCCGAAGATCGCGTGCGGCTCATCGCCCGCGCCGCGCAGGAGGTCATCGAAGGCAAGCTCGACGAGCACTTCCCGGTGGACATCTACCAGACGGGCAGCGGCACCTCGACGAACATGAACGTCAACGAGGTCATCGGCAATCGGTGCTCGCAGCTCGCCGGCGAGCCCGTGGGCAGCAAGAAGCCCGTGCATCCGAACGATCACGTCAACATGGGCCAGTCGAGCAACGACGTCATTCCCACAGCCATCCATGTCGCCGTCGGGGAGCGCATCCGCAAGCATCTCATGCCCGCGCTCGAAACCCTGAACAGCGCGCTCGACAGAAAAGCCGTCGAGCTGTGGGACGTCATCAAGATCGGCCGCACCCACCTCATGGACGCCACCCCGGTGCGGCTCGGCCAGGAATTCGGCGGCTATGCCAAGCAGATCGAATACTCGCGGCTCCGGGCCGGCAATGCGTTGGCCGCCATCGAGGAACTGCCGCTCGGCGGCACCGCCGTCGGCACCGGCCTCAACTGCCACCCGGACTTCCCCGGCATCGTGATGCGGCACCTGTGGAACCAGACCGGCATCGCCTTTCGCGAAGCCCGCAACCATTTCGAAGCGCAGTCCGCCAAGGACGGCCTCGTGCAAGCCAGCGGCCAGCTCAAGACCATCGCCGTCACGTTCTTCAAGATCGCCAACGACATCCGCTGGCTGGGCAGCGGCCCGCGCTGTGGCATCGGCGAAATCCTCCTCCCCGAGACCCAACCCGGCAGTTCCATCATGCCCGGCAAGGTCAACCCCGTCATGTGCGAGAGCGTCATGCAAGTGTGCGCCCGCGTCATCGGCAACGACACCACCATCACGTGGGCTGCGGCCAATGGGAACTTCGAGCTCAACGTCATGATGCCGGTGCTCGCGCACTCCATCCTCGAATCGCTCAACCTCCTCACCAACGTGGCCAACGTCTTCCGCGAAAAGTGCATCGTCGGCATCCAGGCCAACGTCGAGCGATGCAGCGAACTGGTCGAGTACTCGATGGCCATGGTGACCAGCCTCGCGCCGATCATCGGCTACGACAAAGCCGCGGAGATCGCCAAGACCAGTGCGAAGACCGGGAAGACCGTGCGCGAGATTTGCCGTGAGATGCAGATTCTGCCGGAAGCGGAGCTGGCGAAGGCGCTGGATCCGTATGAAATGACGAAGCCCGGGGGGGAGGGTGCGGCGGGCGGATAGTGGAGAGTTGATAGTGGAAGGTGGATAGTTGATAGCCCCGCAATCGCCTGCGCAAACGTCAGCCAGATGGCGCTCGTGCAAAGGGGCGGTCGCCCCCTAAAATTGTCATCCTGAGCGGGGCGGAGCGAAGGACCTCCAACTTCCAGGCGGGCGTCCTCCCTAATCGCGCGAAGCGCGCCAGCGTAGCGCGACAATCGGTTCGAGAACTTTTGACAAATATTCGAGAAATCGGGGCATCAAGGCGCGGCTTAGACAACGGTCCTGAAGAATGCCTACAGACGGCATGCAGGGTCAAGGAATGGCATCTGATCTCCGGGCTTCATCAACCCGACCCTAAATTCCAAAAGCAATATTGAAAGCCGCGCTCCCGCTCCCGCTCACGTCCTGTCCGCCATCACGGACCGTTCGGCCCCATGTGACGCTCTGCGTCCAGCCGTTCGTAGGAGAGCAAGGCTCTCGAAAGTTGTGTCCACTCCCACTGACACCGGTAATCACAGCAGGCGGGAGCGTCCCATCGGGGTTATACCACATGAAATATCCAACATAGGGCGGATTCGTCACCCATCCCAGGTCGACAAGTGCACCAGGGTCTAAAATCGAGTCGCCCGAATATGACGCCACCGGCAGCGTCAGCCCGTGAGAAAAAAGAATCGGGTCTTGCGGGGTGACCCCGTCAAATGTCGGCCAAAAGGCGCTTTGTGCGGCGAAAGCGTTCTCACTCCCTGTTGAGCACATTTTCGGATAAACGTCCGTATTGAACGCCAACCCGAACCCTACATTGGCATCAATCACCGCATGGCCACTGATGTCGGGTGGAGGGTGACTGGCAAAGGCCAGCGAGCGGTCGAGCGTTCCTACAGACGGAAGCAACGCCGGAAAACTCGGGATGAACGACCACTTGCACGGGCAACAGCAGTCGCTCAGTAGGAAGAACTCTCCTGGGCTCAGCAGGCCGGTCAGATCGGGCACATCGGCCAACGGCCACATCATTTTGCCAGCCGCCCTCAGCTTGTCCCGCAGTGAAACGCGCGTCAGCGTGAAGCCAATATTCAGGTGCATTTCCTCGTGCCGTGTCCCCGAGAACTGCGGGAACTCCATAACCGCGTCGAAGACAAAGGAATAAACGACCTTCGTCGTCTTCACTGCCGATTCATGGATGCACTTGCACACCGTCAGACACCCCCCCATTGGGGAACGAGATTCCCCGTATCCGGGTCCACCCGGCAAGCCGACAAGGCCACAGAGCCTGCCACCATCGGGTTCACCGTCAGCGTCCCATCCGTGGTCGAATACTGCCCGATGAGCAAATAGCAATGGGTCGGGTCGGCGGTAACCCCATCAAGTCCGTTATCGAAGATTTCCAAGGCGCTAAAGTTTTCAGCAGGCGTGTCCGCCACCACACTGACAAAGATCTCGCCGGCGCCCGACACCTCGATCACCTGCGAGCCGTCATAGGCATTATTGGCCACTGCTCCCGCCGTGATCCCGATGTGCGTGTCATCGACCTTGAACACCTGGAGCTGCCCGAGCACTGTGCTGGCCCGGAACAACACGCCCTGCGAAGGCCCCACGCCGCCAATGGCCATTCCGTTCATAACAAACCTGTCCCCCTCTGCGTTACGTTGGCGCCCTGCTGACCCGTGTTGCCCTCCGGTCGCCGGTCACAGCGTTGCAGCTCAATGAGGTCTTGCGGCCCGAGGTGCTCAGGCGGCCCCACCGTGTAGGTCGTGCGGCCTGCGTCCAGATCCTCGGTCATCTGTTGGATCACCGCCTTCATCGTTCCCCACTCCGGCCTTCCCCCCGTCAGGTTCAGCACGTTGCCCAGCCCTCGATCTCCGCTGCACTCCTCTTCCAGGATCGAGACCTCGCCCTGATAGTGTGGCGTGCTAAAAGCGGCGAGCAATTTCGCCGCGAGCCCGACCGCCACTTCCTCGCCGCCGATGTCGCTCTCGATCTGCGTGTAGAGCCGGCTACTCGCATCCGTGGCTGTGATCGGCACCCATACCACTTCCGGGTAGGTCTGGCGCGTCGTCAGCGCCTGCGTGTAGCTGATTTTCATCCCCCAGAGTTGCCGCTGCGCCTTCACCCCCGTCATCCACGGCGTGACCGTTCCTGTGATCAATTCACTCGGCAACGTCTTATCCACCCGGATTTTCGCGGAGCCCGCGTCGGCTGGGTCTTCGAGATCGTAAGGCCCTGTTCCGTCATACCCGTCCGGCTTCGCCAACACCTGGTCGAAATAGGGACCGGAAACTCCATAGACAGGAAAAAACGTGATCTCCGGGGTGTCTGGCTGGCCGGCCACCGCGGCCGCAGTTTCCATCAGTCCGAGCAGCCGCCCCCAATACTGGCGGGCCGCTCTCAGACCAGGCCCGCTCGCCAAATTCGTCGGAATTGTCCTCACCTTGATTGTCTGCTTCAGAAACGTCCGCGTGCCGCCCGTGAGCGGGATCGTGTAGACGAGCGCGCCCACCTGTCGCCCGTCCGCGCCCTCTGGCGCCGCGTCGACCCCAGTCGTCGTGACCGGCTTCCCGTCGATGGTGTCAGTGCGTTCGTAGACGAGGACCACCGCGCTCGGCTTCATGTCCTCGCGAGGAGCAATGTTCACTGTTTCATGCGGCACCACGCCCACTGCCACGCTCTTCGCCGCGAGGGCTGCCCGCCGCTGAATGTTCAGGCTCGCCGACCCGTCCCCAAAGGTCCACCACGCCACTGCGTCCGGCATCCACCGCAGCACGCGCCGGATCACTTCCGAGCACATCAGCCCCTTCACTTCCTCCACGGGAAACAATCCTGCCAGCACGATGTCACCCACCTGGACCGGCGCTCCGCAATTCCGCGCGTAATTTACCACAGCCTTCACGGTATCGCCGATGGACAGTCGCGTCCCGTTCCCCGCCACGCCGAGGATGCACCGGCTCAGCCACGCCGTGCCTGTCCCTCCATTGATCGTCCATTCCTGCAAATACGGAATGTGCTCCAGATACCACCACGGCCCGGCCACGGTGTATTTTTGATCCTCCGCGCCGGCGCGTCCGCTCACCGGGCGGCGAATGCATGGCCCGCTCCATTTCACCCCGTCCGCACCATGTAAGTTCACCGTTTCCCCATCGTCAAAAAGATAGGGCGCGTCGATGTCGCGCGCTGTGGCGGTGAAAGTGAGCGATCCGGCCGCCAGGTTCGCCTGTTGGAGGTGCAGCCTGGAGACGCCGAGGTCCTTCGGCTCGTGACCGTTGATTGTCCAGATCATGAGCGGGACGCCTTGAGTTGGGCACGCACGGTTTGCAGCTCCGTTTCGATCTGTTTGAACCTCGCTTCGGCTCGCTCAGTCGGTTTGTGCGCCTCCTTTACTGCGTCCAGAAATTGTCGCATCAGATTCTCGATCTGCTCGGTTCCGCCCTTTGAATGGTCACCTTTCAGCAAGAGCTGCGATACTTCCCGGATCTGGTCGGCGATTCCGCCACTTACCGTCGATCGATCCGCCCTCCCGTTCGTGGCGTCGAGAGCCTCCATGGCCACCCGGCTATCCACCGGCAGTTGTTTGAACTGCTCGGCTTGTTGGCGCGCCGTCAGCAGATCCTGTTGGCGTTTGCTCTCGGCAAAATCCGGCACCGCTTTGGCATCGGCCGTGTTCAGCCCCGATCTTTCGTTCTGGAGTTTTTGCCGTTGCTGATAGCGCTGGTTCCTCGCCTCTTCGTCTGCGGTCCGGGGCGTTGTTCGTTTCGTGCGGAGATCGGCCGCCGCCGCGCCCTCTTCCGCCTCGCTCATCGGAGCTTGAGACAGCTCGAAATCGATGGCCTTTCGCCGGCCTTCTCGCGCCGCTCGCTCACGGCCGGCCGCCTCCGCATTCAGCCTGCTGATGTCTTCATTTCGCCGCACTTCGGCTGTTGTTTCCGCTTTGGCTTGCTCGGCGGCGAACTGCATTTCAATCGTTTTCCGCCGCTGATTCCAAACCGGGACCTGCAAGGCACCCTGGTCGCGAATCTCTTTGAGCCTCGCCTGCGCTTGGGCGTCTGCTTGGTCGAGCACCATGGACGCGCGCTGTTTTTCCTGGAGGTCCACATACGCCTTCCCGAGCCGCAGGATCGCCTGATAGCGGAGGTCTCCCAATACGTTCGACTCCGCTGTGACCGGCGCGGTTTCCAGGTATTTTTCCCGCGCTCCCTTGGCCACAGCTTGGTAATTTCCCTTGTTAAATTCGTCGATGCTTCCGCCCGCTTTCACGTAGTCCTGTAGCGCGCTTTTGGCGGATCCCCCATCAGCCTCACCTGCCTCTGCGTAATTCTTGTGCGCGGCCTTTTTCGCCGCGCTGGCGCGCTCGGCGGAGATCTGCGACGCCCCGGCCGTTTGCATATTCGCTGTCAACTTTTGATGAAACTCATCCTCCTGGGATTGGATGTCCTCCAGACTCGCGTCGCGGTTGTTCCGGTTGTGCCGCGCGGCGGCGGTTTCCGCGCTGATTTCCCCTTTCTCAAAAGCAACATTCACCACCGCAGTTTCTGTCCGCGCCTTCTCCGCCCTGAGTGCCCGCTCTGCCTCCGCCAGTGCGGTAATCTTCTTCGCCTGGTCATCGTAGCTGGCAATCAGCAGATCCACAGCTTCCCTGGCTTGCCTCGCGGCGGCCTCTACATCCCCGTAGTGCCTCGCCGAGGCGCTGGCGGCCTCGCCCATCTTTGTGAGCGCTTGAGATTGCTTCTCCATCGGGTCGACAGAAGCCGCTAGTTCGCGGTCCGCGCTGGCAACCGCTTCGTGCAATCCCATCCATTTTTCCGCCGCCTTTTTCGCGGTTTCCCCCGTGTCCGCAACTGCCGTCTTTGCGTCCCCTGACTCGCTGATGAAATGCGCCAGCACAGTTGCGCCAAGCGTCGCGCCCGCGATCCAGATGCCCCACGGCGTGCCCGCCATAGCCAGCTTCAGATCGACCATCGCAAACTTCGCTTCATGGAGGGCGACGACATAGTCGCCGCGCATCGTTGCGCTGAAGGCCCGCGCCGCGTCCGATCCGGCCATTACCGCTGTGCGATATACCTGCGAGCCGTGCCCGTGCTCTTCGGCGGCCGCGCCGGCCTCCTTGTGGGCTTTTCCCAGATCCAGCGTGCTTTGCTGCGCGCCTTTGGACGCATCCTTGATCAGCGCCAGTGCCTTTTGCGCCGTCGCTGCCCCGCCCATCTCCGCCTTGGAGGTGATCAGGATTTCGAACTTCTTTGCGTCGTCGGCCATAGGCTCAGTTTGCTCAGGCCAGGCCGAGGATGCCCTTCACGGCGGCAAGGGTGGCAGGATCACGAATCAGCCGGAGCGACGGGTTAGCGATATAGTGCTGGAAATTTGTCCCGCCCAGCGGCGTGACGACGCTCCAGGTCGCTCCAGAATCAAGACTGCGGCTGAAGGGAAGAATATCGCCAGGGCTTGAGTTCACATTTTGGAACGCCAGTAGATTTCCATCGCCTTCGGGAGACACACTGAAGCCATCAGTGCCCGCTCCCAACGTCGTCCAACCCGGAACGCTGACTTGCGAATACGGCCCAAGCATGGCGTCGCTCTTCCATGGGGATGCGCCGAACCCTTCGGCATTGTATTTACCCGTGACGGAATCGCGCCACCAATTCTGAGGGATGAAGGCGCCAAGGAGATTCGCCATCGGCACCGGCGTCGACCACTGCGTCGGATCGCTGCCGAGGCAATGCGTCTCATAAGTTTGACTGTCATCGCCACCCGGCAGCGCCCCGCTGTTTGGCACCGATGACACAAAACATACTCGCGGCGTGTCGTCGTTGTCATCCAGCAGCCAACACGGCTGCCACGTGTAGTAGGTGCCCGCGCCCACTGCGCTCGACACATCAATGTCAGCCACCCATGTCCAGTTGAGAAGGTCGGTGCTGCTCGCCAACCCAAACGTCTTGCCAGGCGTGAACGCCCCACCGTTAAAGGTCGATTGCGTGTAGGCGATCCAGAATTTCCCCAGCCAAAGCGTGGGTTTCAAACTGGGGTCACGCACGGTGAAAGCGTTCGATCCTCCACCCGAGTAAACGTTCAGCCCCATCAGTTTCAAACCGAGGTCGGCGCGAGCGTAGGTCATGCACAGCGTCTCGGCACCCATGAACGGGCAAAGGTAGATGATCGTCTGCGTGTTTTTTCGGTAGAACATTGCCGCTCAGTTCGAGATGGATCCGCGAATTTCATACCACCATCCCTCGTCGCTTGTCGTGTCCCCGCCATTGTTTGCCTCGAAAACAATGTTGGCGCCGTTACTCGACATTCCCGTAGGTGCTGTAGCAACCGTTCCGACGTAGGCGTTGTCGATGAACAGATAAATGTTCCCCGCACCATCCCACCTGACGGTCGCCCTGTGAACTACCGGACTCGTGGCCCCGCCACTGGCATCCAGTGCCTGGAAATCAATCGTGGCGAGGGAGGCGGACGTATGCAGCGAACTGTCGTAAGTGAGCAACGCCACATCCGCTAGTGTAGTGCGGCGCAATTAGCGTAACGTTTTGCGGTTCGCGAGCTTTTTGCGGGCGCGTGTGACCTTGGACAAGATGTCTTTGGCGGTGGCTGTCCAGATGAATGGCTTGGGCTCCTTGTTATGTTGACCAAGG
>JBBRPL010000081.1:0-37528 GCA_038228205.1 Chthoniobacterales bacterium | reverse complement strand
CGGAGAAGCGCGAGAAGAGTCCGTATGTCGCCAATTACGAGAACCGGCCGGAGCCCCTGACCTTCCAGGAGCCCATGAGTGTGAAGGATTCCATGCAGCGCACGCAGGTGCCCAAGGATATGCGGCTGGAACTCTTTGCCGCGGAGCCAGACATCGCCAAGCCGATCGCTTTCGCATGGGACGCGCGTGGCCGTCTGTGGGTCGCGGAGACGCGCGACTATCCGCACGGCGTCACGCCGGGAGGCGAGGGCAACGACGACATCAAGATCTGCGAGGATACCGATGGCGACGGCAAGGCGGACAAGTTCACGATCTTCGCGGACAAGCTGAATCTGCCGACTTCGCTCGTCTTCGCCAATGGCGGGGTGATCGTGGCCCAGGCGCCGCGCTTCCTCTTTCTCAAGGACACGAATGGGGACGACAAGGCCGACGTGCGCGAAGTGATCATGGAAAGCTGGGGCGTGCGCGACACCCATGCCCAGGCGAGCAATCTGCACTATGGCTTCGACAACTGGCTCTACGGCTGCGTCGGCTATTCCGGATTCAAGGGCGAGGTGGGTGGGAAGATGAAGGATTTCACCATGGGGACGTACCGGTTCACGGCGGATGGCCGGCAGCTCGAGTTCCTGCATCAATTCTCGAACAACTCGTGGGCGCAGAGCGCGAATCGGGCAGGCGACCAGTTCGGCGGCACGGCGAACGCGGCGCCCTTCTTCTACGGTGGCATCCCGCAGAGGGTCGCGCCGGCGGGCCTCAAGGTCATGACGGCGAAGAAGATCAACGTGGAGGGAAAAGCCCATGCGATCACGCCAAACTTCCGGCAGGTCGATGTGTTTGGCGGGTATACGGCTGCGGCGGGTAGCGCGTTCATCGAATCGGCGAAGCTGCCGCCGCGGTTGCAAGGCAAGGCGATGGTGTGCGAACCGACGATGAAGTTGATCGCGCTGATGGACGTCCAACCAACCGGCGCGGGGTATGTGGCGAAGGACGGATTCAATCTCGTGGCGAGCACCGATGAATGGATGTCGCCGGTCTTTGCGGAAGTCGGCCCCGACGGTGCGGTGTGGTTCGCGGATTGGGAGAATTTCATCATCCAGCACAACCCCACTCCGAGCCTCGCTCGCGGAGGATTCAATGCGACGACCGGCCCCGGCGGCGCGCATGAGAATCCGTTGCGTGACCATTCGCGGGGCCGCATCTATCGGGTCGTCTGGGACAAAGCGAAAGAGCCGGCGAGGCGGCCGACGCTGCAAGGCGCGACCACGGCGGAACTCGTGCAGGCGCTGGGCAGCGACACGCAGTACTGGCGGCTGACCGCGCAGCGCCTGCTCGTGGAGGGAAAAAAGACCGACGCCGCCGATGCGCTGAAGAAGAGCGTCGTGGCCAATGACGGCCACATCTCTGCGATCCACTCGCTCTGGGCTCTGCAAGGCCTCGGCCTGCTGGACGATGCCACGCTGAAAGCGGCACTGTCGGCAAGAGACGCCGCGTTGCGGCGCAATGCGGTGCGCGCCTTGACGAATGACCAGCACGGCGCTGATCTATTTTTTGCCACGGGAGTGCTCGGTGATCCCGACCCGGTTACGCGACTGGCGGCGATGGTAAAGATCGCGGAATTTCCCACCACTCCGGAACTCAAGACGATCGTGGCGCGGCTTTCGGCCGAACCTGCGATCCAGGCCGACGAGTGGCTCAAGGAAGCGGCGCGAGTGATTGTGCGCCAGCACAAAGCCATCACCTATCAGGAGGGGCCAAACCTGCTTCCGAATCCCAGCTTCGAGACACTGGGAGCGGACAATCTGCCCGAGGGCTGGAAGCGCCGGGATTACAACAAGAATGAGGGCACCGTGAATGCCGAGTGGACGGTGCTCAAGGACCAGGCGCATAGCGGGAGACAATCGGTACGTTGCGTCACCAAGGGCGATGCGGACACCAGCCTCTATGCGGAGGTGGTGCTCAAACCTAACACGCGCTACCGGCTCTCGGCTTGGATCAAGGTTCACGGGTTCCGGGGCAAGGCGAGCCTGAACAGTCACGGGACCAAGGAGGAAACGGAACGGGTGACGGACAGGGACAACAACTGGATGGAGGTCGAGACGATCTTCGACAGCGGCGATCGGACGAGCGCGAGCATCAATCTGCTGCATGTGGCCAGCGGCGAAAGCCTCTATGATGATGTGAAGCTCTGTGAAGTCACCAGCGACGCCGACGAGGAGAAACTGGTGGCTGGTGACGTAAAGCGCGGAGAGCTGATCTTCTTTAAACACCCGGCCGTATCCTGCGTCCTTTGCCACATGCTCAAAGGCCAGGGCAGTACCGTCGGCCCAGCGCTCGATGGTATCGCGTCGCGTGCGACACCGGCTTACATCAAGGAGAGCTTGCTCGAACCGAACAAGGTCCTCGCCAAAGGATTTGAGAACCTCGGAGCCTCTCCGATGCCGCCCATGGGCCTCATCCTCAAGCCGCAGGAACTGGCCGACGTTCAGGCTTTTCTTCAGACCTTGAAATAAGCATTACTCCCGTCGGGAAGTGATCGCGACTTATCCGCAACTCCATCCACATCCATGAGCAACCGCAAACTTAACATCGCCGTCATCGGCCTCGGCTTTGGCGCCGAGTTCATCCCCCTTTGGCAGAAGCATCCGCACACGAACTGTTCCGCGATCTGCCAGCGGAACCCCGATAAACTCAAGGAATGTGGCGATCACTGGGGCGTCGAGAAGCGCTACACGAGCTACGAAGAGCTGCTCAAAGATCCGGCGATCGACGCGGTGCATATCAACTCGCCGATTCCGAATCACGGCGAGCAATCCATCGCTGCGCTCAAGGCGGGCAAACACGTCGCCTGCACGGTGCCGATGGCCACGAGCGTCGAGGAATGCCTGGAGATCATTCGTCTCACGGAGCAGACCGGGCTCACCTACATGATGATGGAGACGGTGGTCTATGCGCGGGAATATCTTTTCATGAAGCAGCTCCGCGACTCGGGCGAGCTGGGCAAGATCCAGTACGTGCAAGCGAGCCATCAGCAGGATATGGACGGCTGGCCAAACTACTGGCCTGGGCTGCCGCCGATGCACTACGCCACGCATTGCGTTGGGCCGGCGCTCGGTCTCGCCGGTGGCGATGCGGAGTATGTGAGCTGCTTTGGTTCCGGGACGATCCGCGAGGAACTCATCCCGCACTACGGGTCGCCCTTCGCCGTCGAGACGGCGCACATCAAGGTGCGCAATACCGACCTGAGCGCGCGCGTGATCCGCAGCCTCTTCGACACGGCCCGCCAATACCGGGAGAGCATCGACATCTATGGTACGAAGAAGTCCGTGGAGTGGCCGCTCATCGAGCACGAACCGCTGATCATTCATACCGCCAAGAAACCGGAGCCGGAGATTCCCGAAAAAGTGACGAGCCCCGATTTTGCCTCGCGCCTTCCAGAATCGATCCAACGCTACACGACCAAGGGCGTTTACGATTCCGACGAGCACACCCACCTCAGTTTCGTTCAGGGGGCGGGGCATGGCGGCAGCCACCCGCATCTGGCGCATGAGTTTGCCATGGCGCTGGTGGAGAAGCGGCAACCTTTTCCCAACGCGCGGCAATCTGCGAACTGGACTTGCACCGGCATCCTCGCGCATCAAAGCGCGATGGAAGGTGGCGCCATCAAGCACCTCCCCAAAGAAACCCTCAGCTAATCGACAGTCCCATGCCCTCCTTTTTCCCCGAAGTTCCCCGCATCGCCTTCGAAGGCCCCAAGTCCCGCAACCCGCTTTCCTTCAAGCAGTATAACGCGGCCGAGGTCGTTGAAGGCAAGACGATGGCCGAGCATCTGCGGTTCTCGATCGTCTACTGGCACACCATGTGTGGCCAGGGCTCGGATATGTTTGGCGGGCCCACGGCGCTCCGTCCGTGGGAGGCGGGCCTGAGCGGAATCGATCTCGCGAAGGCGCGGGTGCCGGTCTTCTTCGAAATCGCGGAGAAGCTGGGCATGCCCTACTACGCTTTTCACGATCGGGACGTCGCGCCGCACGGTAAGACCCTGCGCGAGTCGAACGAATATCTCGACACGATCGTGGCGCTCCTCAAGGAGCAGCAGCAGCGCACGGGCATCAAGCTTCTGTGGGGCACGGCACAGCTCTTCGTCCATCCGCGCTTCATGCATGGCGCGGCGACCAGCGCCAATGCCGAGACGTTCGCCTTTGCCGCGGCGCAGGTGAAGAAGGCGCTCGAAGTGACGAAGGCCCTCGGCGGTGACGGGTACACTTTCTGGGGCGGTCGCGAGGGATACTCGACGCTGTGGAATACCGATATGAAGCGGGAACTCGAGCATCTTGCGAAATTCCTGCACATGGCCGTGGACTACGCGAAGGAGATCGGCTTCAAGGGCCAATTCTATATCGAGCCGAAGCCGAAGGAGCCGACCAAGCATCAATACGACAGCGATGCGGCGGCGTGCCTGAATTTCCTCCGCGAGTACAATCTCCTTCCCCATCTCAAGCTGAACCTCGAGACGAATCACGCCACGCTCGCCGGCCATTCGATGCAGCATGAAATGGAAGTCGCCGGCGCCGCGGGCGCGCTCGGCTCGATCGACGCGAACACCGGGGACCTGCTCCTCGGCTGGGACACCGACCAATTCCCGACGGACATCTATCTCACGACGCAGTGCATGCTGGTCGCGCTGAAATACGGCGGCTTCACCACGGGCGGCGTCAATTTCGACTCGAAGGTTCGCCGCGAGAGCATCGACCCGATCGATCTCTTCCACGCCCACATCGGGGGCATGGACGCCTTCGCCCGTGGCCTCAAGATCGCCGCGGCGATCCGGGCGGATGGCCGTCTCGCGGCCTTCGTTAAGGAGCGCTATTCCTCTTGGGACAGCGGAATCGGCGCGAGTATCGAAGCGGGCAAAGAGAGTTTTGCTTCCCTCGAAAAGTTCATGCTCGAGAAGGGCGAAGCTGCCCCGTGCAAGAGCGGTCGCCAGGAATTCCTGGAGAACCTGATCAACGAGTTTATCTAGATCCCCATATTCGAGAGCGTCAGCGCCAGGCGGTCCACGATCTGGACCAGCCGGGGGTGCGACGCCTCGAAATCCCGCACCGACGACGCGAGGCCTTCGAGGGCTTGCGTGGTCTCTTCCGTCGGCTGCTCGCCGTGAGCCGCCTGCCGGACGGCATCGTCGGTCAATTGCGTAATGCTGTGAGCTTCCGCTTCGTGAGTGACGGCCAGCGGCGTGACCTCGGCCTTGAGTTCGGCCAGCAGTCCGAGCAGTTCCTGCCGGGTTTCGGCGGGGATATTGGGCGAGTTGCTCAGCGTGGCTTCGATCTTGGCGATGCGGTCTTGGATCATGTTCGTGCGGAAGATTACAACGAGCGGCGGGGGTTTGGCTATCGTCGCGCAGGGTTTGCCGATGGCAAGGGCGGCAAATGTGCACGGCATGCACGCGACAGGCAGTTCATGTTCAAATTTTCATGGTTTGTGAACATGAGGCGCGCTACCTGTGCATCTCGTGCACACATTTGAACGGACCAAACCCTACAATGGACTGCCGCTCCTGCCGCCCGCGGGGCGCTTGGAAACCGAAGCGGTCTTGAAAGCCGCGATCCGAGCCAGTCGGAGCCTGGCTGAACTCAAGGGCCGGACCCGGACGGTGCCCAACGCCACGATCCTCCTCAACACGATCGCCCTCCAGGAAGCACGGGCGAGTTCCGAGATCGAGGCGATCTTTACGACGAGCGATGAGCTCTACCGCGGGATGAGCGCGGATTCCACGGACGTCAGCCCGCATGCCAAGGAAGTGCTGCATTACAACCAGGCGCTGTGGCATGGCGCCGAGCGGTTGCGTGAGCACCGCGTGTTATCGGCGGGCCTGGCCATCGAAATTGTCGGCATGATCAAGCCGGAGGACGCTGGTATCCGTCGCCAGTCCGGCGCGAACCTCATCAATCGCGCGACGGGCGAAGTCGTTTATACGCCGCCGGATGGCGAGCCTCGCATCCGCAAGTTGCTCACTAACCTGGAACATTTCGTCAACGGCACGGAAGACGGTCTCGATCCTCTGGTGAAACTCGCGGTACTCCATTATCAATTTGAGGCGATCCATCCCTTCCGCGACGGCAATGGCCGCACCGGGCGGATCCTGCTCATCCTCTTCCTGCTTCAGCAGCGGTTGCTGGAACAACCCATTCTTTTCCTCAGCCGCTACATCATCGAACACAAGACCCACTACTACCGCCATCTCCGCGAAGTGACGGAGACGGGCGCATGGGAGCCGTGGATTTTGTATGTCTTGCGGGCCGTCGAATCGACCGCCGAGACTACGGTGCTGAAGATCGAAGCCATCGGCGATCTGATGACGCAGATGATCGACGAAGGCCGTTTGAAGCTGCCGAAGCGCACGTTTTCGAAAGAGCTGATCGAGCAACTCTTTGTGCGGCCGTATTGCAAGATCCGGCATCTCGAGGAGGCGGGCCTCGGCAATCGCGTTTCCTGCTCGCGGTATCTCCACGATCTTGCGGATGCCGGTCTTGTCGCGAAGACGAAAGCGGGGAAGGAGATCCTTTTCGTTAACGAACGGTTGGTGAAGTTGCTTTCGAACTGAGATAGCGTCTCGTGCGATCCGTTCGCGTGTGGCGGGAACGTCTCTTCGTGTTCGTCTTCGTTATCCGTCACTCGCCGCCGGGTCCGCCGACGACGAGGAAATGGCTGATCTCCAAGGCGTTCTCCTGGCCTTTGCTGCCCATGCCGATTTCGATCACCTTCCAGGAGGCAGGGTCCAGGCGGGTGTTCTGATTCCCGGCGCCGCCCGGGCCGGGCTTGAACTCCGCAAACGGGATGTAGGCCACGTGAAAGTTCCCATCGCCCGGGAAAATGTCCGGCACCCAAAATGAGACGCTCTGGCCGCCACCATCGACTCCGGTTTTGGCGATGATCGCGGGATTTCCGGGCGTGACGACGCGCGCACGAATCAAGAATCCATATTCCACCGCGGGATCGAGTCTGGCTGGCAGGGTAAAGCGCGGATAGGTCCAGTTGCCTCGGGTGCTGGAAAAGGATGAGTCCATGCGCCAGACGCTGTCGCCGATGATCGAAAACTTTGATTTTCCAGCCGCGGCGTTTGGCTGCCATTTGGTCAAATCGGTGATCGGCAAAGGAACCTGTTTCTTGTGGGTGGCCAGGTGCTGCTCGAGCGTTCCTTCCATCGTCAGCGGAACGGCCAATGGGGATGGCTGGATGTCCACGTCGGATTTTGCCGTCACGGTGACGAAACGCGTCTGGGCGAGATCCAACTTGCTGGTCGCATCGGCCTTCCACGCCACATCCACAAAGCTCATCGCGGGTATGCTGACCGGCTCTTTTTGCTCGGGGGATCCGCCGGGAAGGGTTAGCTCCGGGGTGACGTTGACCGGCGCCGGTGAGAGATTGTGGAGACGGACGTGGATCGGTAACTCGCGAGCTGTTTCCTGGGTAATGAGATATCTCCGCGCCGAAGTCCGGGCGGGGAGGTCCTGGGCCAGCAATTGGAGGACGATGGGGGAAGCCAGCCGTTTCGGTTGCAGCGGATTTCTCCCGATCTTGCAGAGGCTTGCCGTCGGAGTGTTAGTCGACAGGAGACTGCCAAGGTCGGTCCCCTTTATCCAAACATAGCTCAGCCCATCCGGGATCGGCGCCTTTCCATCCGTGACTGCAAGCTCGCGGCCATCGGCCCCTTCCACACGTTGGATGGGGACCGGAAACGAAACCGCGGCGCTGGCGTCGAGCGTGCCGGTGTAGAGGACCGCGACGCGATCCTGGCTGGAGTCGGCGCCAAACACGCGCGCCAGCTTGACGGGCGCGGGGACGCCCTGAAGGTCGCCCAAGTATTGTTTGCCTGAAAGCGCGGCGATACTCTGCGCGTAGGCGGCCATGCTGCGGAGCGGCGTCGCTTCGCGGCCCATCATGCCGAAGTTCTTTGCCCCCTCCTCGTAGTAAACATAGACGAACGGAAAGTAGCGGGCGATGCCACCGGCCATCGCTTCCATCCCCATGGCGGAAATCTCGCACGCGCTGAGGGCATCCTGATCCTGCGGAGGCCGTGCCGGGCCATTGACCCACGCCTTCCCGCATTCGGTCAGCCAGAGCGGCATGGTTTCGACGTTGGATTTGTTCAGCCACTCGCGGTAGCGGGTGATCATCTGCCCGATGTCGGGCGCCTTGTCATAAGCGTGGAAGCTGACGGCATCGCAATCCGCGAGCATCCCATTGGCCGCGCAAGTCTCGAAGTATGGTCCGGGCGGCGCCGTGGCGAATACCCCGGCGACCAGCGGGGCGCGGCTTTGCGCGGCGGCGAGCGAGTAGCTGAATGCCTTGACCATGGGCACATACTGGTCGGCAGGGACTGTTCTCAGATCGGATTCGTTGTAGATCTCCGCGCCTGTCCAGACATTGTCGAAATGCCGGGCGACTCCGCTCCATTCCGCGGCGACGATCGGCAGATTCTGCGGAAAAGGCTGGCCCTGGGCCATGCCGAATTTCGCATTGTCGCTCCCGAGAATCTCCAGGATCGAGACATGGCTGTCGGCGTATGCCTTTCGCATGGAGTCCCCTTTCCGCCCACCTTCCCAGGTGTAGGATCCAGGCGTCGGCCCAAACGATGTGTCGAAACGTTCGCGCGCCATGGCGACGCCGACACGCGCCATGATTTTGACGAGCCCGCCGCGCCGCGCCGGATCTTGTTCCAGCCAGGTCAGCCCCGCATCCATGCAAAAGAACGGATCGGCCGAACCTGCGTGCGGCTTCAAGCTGACGATGCCGAAGGTCTGGCCAGATTCGGGGAAAACGATCTCCGCGTAGCCGGTGGGAAACACCCGCTGCAAGCGAAAGGTCCCGTCTGCCTCCTTCGAAACCGTGCCGTCCGCCATGTGCTTGCCCCAGTAGTCGTTGATCGCGTACGGGATTTCCTTCTTGGGACCGGGATCGCTCGCCCGCCAGCGCAAGGTCGCCTCTTCATTGGGGACGACAAAACTCCCGGCATAGTCGACGGGCTCGAGGCCCGATGCAGAAAGGCTCGTCCGTTCGACCCGGAAATTGCTGACCAGCGGTTGCCCGGCCGTCACGGGTTCCTGGAAATGAAAGCCTGCGGCGGAGATCTTATCCAGGGCTGCCTGTGCTGGCAGCGGCGCATTCTCCAGGACCGTTTTTCCATTGAGGCGAGCGGTGACGGTGCGGGCCACCGTATCCAGCAGAAGCTCCGCATGGTTGGCTTCCCCGGCCCGCAGCACGCCCTTTTCAGGGGCGTCGATCTGATTTTTGCCGGCGGCGAAAAGATTGTACCGCCCGTCGTTCCACAGCACGAGCATCACGCCGAGGTTCTGCCAGAAGTTGCTGGTCAGATCACCTCGGCCCAACGCCAATCCCACGAACGAAGTTCCTTTGGCCGACACATCGGCCTCGATCCGAATCTTCCCCGCGGTCGACGGAAAGGGGAGGTGAGCCGTCGCGGGCGCCGTCGCCGTTACGCCGTTTTCCGCCAGGATGACTTCCTTGTTCGCGACCCACTTACCGCCTCCATCGGAGACGTCCGACTTGTTGAGAGGCGTTCCCACCGGGCGCGAGGCGTTTGGTTGAAGGGAATCCGCCAGAGTATTGTTGGATGTGCTTTGTGACGGTTCCAACGTTTGTGCCCAATCTACGTATCCAAATACAAAGGCCACGCACCCAAAGAGGATACGCGCACGAGCGGAGAAGAAGCGCGAGTGGTTGATTGGTGCGGAAGTCATTTCTATCCTAAACGTGAACGGTTATTTGCGTGCCGCTCAACTCGATGAAATGATTCGTTTTGAGTGCCGCTTCGATCAGCGGGAGATACGTTACGAAAAGCTTTTCCAAATCGTTGTTTGAAATGTTGCCGGTGGTGAGGAGGAGCAACTGAGCTGGTTCCCCTCGGATAGTGAATGAATTCACGAAATCCCGATCCTTGGTCACAACCACCCTAGAATCCCGCGCCGCTAGTTGAATAATCGTCTCGTCCGGCGTTTTATTCGCCATGGGCAGATCGAGCGTATGAAGCGCGTCATGCCCAAGTGCCGCAATTTGCCGCGCCAGGCGGCGTGGCAATTGGGCATCAACGAGAAACTTCATGCCGCCAGCGGCGTTACGCTTTTGATTCTACTCAGCCGCGCAGCGAACGCATACACCGCCAGCAGATCCTCACGTTGCAGGTCTTCATAGTCGGCGAGGATTTCCTGCTCGGACATTCCGCTGCTGAGTAGTTCGAGCAAAAATTCCACCGGGTAACGCAACCCACGGATGCACGGTTTTCCGTGGCAGATAGCCGCGTCGGTGGTAATGCGAGCCAAGAGGTCTTTTTCAGACATACTCAATTCTCAAATATGAATCGCGTGTCCAGCCGCGACTTCCACGGCTTCCTTCACGGCTTCACTCAAGGTCGGATGAGCGTGGATCGTCGCTTCGATTTCTTCGATGGTCGCTTCGAGGGTGATCGCGAGGCCGAGCTCGGCAATCATCTCCGTGGCGTCGGCGCCGATGATATGTGCTCCGAGGATTTCACCGTGGGGTTCGCCGACGATCAACTTCACGAAGCCCTCGGTTTCTCCGACCGCGCGGGCTTTGCCTAGGGCCATGTACGGGAACTTGCCCACCTTGAATTTCTTGCCGGCTTCCTTGGCCGCGCGTTCGGTCAGCCCGACGCTGGCCACCTGCGGATGGCAGTAGGTGCAACCTGGAAAGGTCGTAACTTTCTTCGGCTTGAATTTCGGGTTGAACATCCCCTCGACCGCTTGCACCGCTTCATAGCTCGCGACGTGGGCGAGCCAGGGTGGCCCGATGATATCGCCCGCGGCGAATACGCCCTTCACGCTCGTCTCGTAGCGGTCGCTCGTTTGCAGGAAACCTTTCACGAGTTCGAATTTGAGGGCACCGCTGGGCAGGAGCGGCTGGATGCCGATGGCCACCAGGACCATCTCCGCCTCGAGCACTTTCTCCGCGCCCTTCGGGTCCGCGACGGTGATCTTCACGCCTTTGTCGCTCACGTCGGTCTTCGTCGTCTTGTGTCCGAGGAGCGCGGTGATGCCTTGCTTGGCGAATGATTTCTCCAGGGCCTGCGATACCTCGGTGTCCTCCACGGGCAGCAGGTTGGGCAGCATCTCGACGATCGTGACCTTCGTCCCGAAGGCATTGAAGAAATACGCGAACTCCACGCCGATCGCTCCGGCGCCGATGATCACAATACTCTTTGGCTGCGTCGGGAGCTGGAGCGCTTCTTTCGAACCGATGACGGTTTTCCCGTTGAATTCGAGACCGGGAAGCGGGCGCGAAACGCAGCCGGTGGCGATCATGATGTTTTTCGCGGTGTGCACCTCTTCCTTGCCGTCGGCCGCCTTCACCTTGACCTCGCCGGCTTTGTCGAGCGAGGCCTCGCCGCGCAGCGAGTCGATCTTGTTCTTCTTGAAGAGGAAATCCACGCCGGCCGAGCCCTTTTCCGACACCGTGCGCGAGCGCTTGATAATCGTCCCCCAATCGAACTCCAACGCGCCGATCTTGAAGCCAAACTCCGCCGCGCGGTGCTTCATCGTGTGATACATCTCGGCGTTCTTGAGGAGCGCCTTCGTGGGGATGCAACCCCAGTTGTTGCAGGTTCCGCCGCCGCGTTCCTTGTCCACACAGGCGACTTTCTTGCCGAGTTGAGCGGCCTTGATTGCCGCGACGTAGCCGGCTGGGCCGGCGCCGATGACGATGAGATCGTAGTTAGCCATAAAAAATCAGATTCAGAGATGAAAAGAGTCCGCAACCGAAGGTGCGGCGCGGTTGCGAACATGCGGGCGGAGCGCGCACACCGTCAAAAGGAAAGTGCTTCCCGTCCCGCGTCCAGTGCCACCCGCAATGATGTCACGGGACGACCGGGAGGGCGGCGCAATGCGTTTCCTCATGGAGACAACCTCTCTTATGCCAGTTTCCCATCGTTCCCGTTCCCTGTTTTCACGCTTCGCCCGATGGGCCTCGTGCGAGGCTGGACGACCCACGGCTTTCACGTTGGCCGTCATTGTCCTGGCGGTTTGGGCGATTTCCGGGCCGATCTTTGGCTTCAGCGACACCTGGCAGCTCATCATCAATACAGGCACGACGATCATCACCTTCCTCATGGTGTTCCTGATTCAGAATACCCAGAACCGCGATTCTGAAGCCATCCACGTCAAGCTGGACGAGCTCATCCGCGCGAACAAAGGGGCGCACAATGCCCTGCTGGATCTCGAGGAATTGGAGGAAGAGGAGCTCAACCAGATCCGCGACAACTACGAAAAACTCGCGGAGCGCGCGCGGAGCACCATCCAAAAGCGACGCACTCAGCCACGGCGGGCGGCTGCGGGAACCTGATTCGAGGCAACCGGTGCGGTGGGTGGGCGCGATGCTTCCGGTGAAATTTCCCGAACATGCGCCACTATCAATGCACCTGCGGCAACGTCCTGTTTTTCGAGAATTCCGCCTGTCTGCAATGCGGCACGGAAGTTGGCTATGACGTGGCTGGAGATCAAATGGTGGCCCTCGTGCCGGACGCCTTGTTTCAGCGGTGCGAAAACGGCGTCAATCACGGTGTCTGCAATTGGGTGGTGCCGCGCGGCGGGCCGGAGACGCTCTGCGCCTCGTGTCATCTCAACCGGACGATCCCGGACCTGGCCGTCTTCGGCAATCGCGAGGCATGGCACAAGATCGAGATCGCCAAGCGCCGAATCCTTTACACGCTCGCGCGGCTCGGGCTGACTCCGGTGACCAAGAAACAGGATGCGGTCAATGGGCTGGCGTTCGATTTTCTCCGGCCGACGCCAGCGGCTCCGCAGGTGCTGACCGGCCACGAGGATGGCGTGATCACGCTGAATGTCGAAGAGGCCGAGGATCTGGAACGAGAGAAACGGCGGGAGCTGCTCGGTGAATCGTATCGGACGTTGATCGGGCATTTCCGGCACGAGATTGCGCACTACTATTGGGACCGCTTTTTTCAGGGCCGCGCGGATGGCGACGTGATCATGCAAGGCTGTCGCGCAGTGTTCGGCGACGAGCGGGAGGACTATACGGTGGCGTTGCAGAGGCACTACAACGAGGGGCCCGTGGCGGCGGCGCCCGGGACCTACATCACGACCTATGCCTCGGCGCATCCGTGGGAGGATTGGGCGGAAACGTGGGCGCACTATCTGCACATGATCGATGGCATCGAGACAGCGCGGAGCTTTGGCCTGAACAGCGAAGCGGTTCCGATTCCGTTCACGCCATTTCCGAAGGAGTCCGTGACGCTCCCGGCCCAGCTCACCTGGCCGCAGGGCGAGAAGGAGGAGTTCCTCGAGTTGCTCCACAGTTGGGCGAAGCTCGCGCCAGCCATGAACGAAGTCGTGGCGAGCCTCGGACATCCGACATTCTATCCGTTCGTCTTTTCCGAATCGATCATCCGGAAGTTTTTCTTTATTCATCACATGGTGCGATTCTTCGGGAAGAATCCCGCGGAGGCTGTCCAACCGCCGGTCAATGCCGCGCCGGAGCCCGTGGCGGCGTAGGTGGAGCCGCGTCGAGCGGGTTCAAAGCGGCACAGGATCCGCCAGCCGCGCCACATCCACACTCACTGCCAGGCTGCTGCCGCCACCCCCGACGACCACCCCCCGGAGTGGGCTCACGTCGCTGAAATCGCGGCCCCACGCGACCGTGATGTGGCGATCGCTCGGGAGGATGTTATTCGTGGGATCGGCGTCGACCCAGCCGTGCCCCGGGCACCACACGGCAAACCAGGCATGGGAAGCATCTGCGCCCACGAGCCTGGCCTTGCCGGGCGGAGGCAACGTCTCCAGGTAGCCGCTGACATAACGCGCGGGCAGCCCCAGAGAACGCAGGCCCGCGATGGCGAAGTGCGCGAAATCCTGGCAGACACCACGGCGTTTCTTGAGGACCTCGTCGAGCGGCGTGGCCACGGTGGTCGCCTTGGGGTCGAATTTGAAGTCACGGAAAATGCGCCCGATGAAGTCCCGAACGGCGTCGAGGAGCGGACGGTCCTTGGGAAACGACGTGACCGCATAGTCGGCGAACGCAGGCTTGCGCACGATGTAGGGCGAATCGAAACGGAACTCGCCCGCGGCACTGTCGGCGGTGAGCGTGTCGCTCGCGCAGCGGTCGCGCACTTGTTGCCAGGCGGGCGTGCGTTCCGGCAGGGCAGCCGCGGCCACCCGCACCTGGCTGCGCGCGGTCACGGTGAGGCGATCGTGAGGGCTGCCGATGGAAAAGTAATGGGCCCCATTGCCAAAATAATCCACCCGCTCGCTCTGCACCGCCGGTGGCGGCTCGATCGTCAGCGCGAAGTTGGCCACCTGCTGGCATGGCAGTTCGCGCGGGTGCAAATGGGCGAGGTGGTGCGACACCGCGACGTCGCTGCCGTAGCCATAGGTGGTGCGATGGGTGACCTGGTAGAGCATGCGCTAACTGACCCGGGCGGGCACGTGGCTGAAGTAGGACGCGGAGAGCAGCTCGGAAAGGGTGCAACAGCCGTTCAGGAGCTCTTCCAAAACGGTTTCAAGACGGCGTCGTCCCGGCGCCCCATCCTCAGCCAGCTCGCGAATATCCGTATCGATGAGCATCGCGGCCATGTCGCTGAACTGGATCTCTTCCGGTTTGGCGTCGCCCGCACCCGGCAGTTCAGCGAGGTGCCGGCCGAGCGCCTTGAATTGGAAGGCCAGCGAGCGCGGATTCGATTCGTCCTTGAGCAGGAGGGTGAGGGCCGTGGGCAGCTCGGGACGGGCAAGATAGCGGCGGCGATAGGTCATGGTGCTGTCGGTGTATTCCAGCAGCGGAGTGAGCGCGGTGCCATCGGGGTCGGTGGCGAGGACGGCGCTGACATTTGTCACGAGATTGATCCCGCGCTCGAGCCGCCGGCCGATGTCGAGGAAGCGCCACGCATGTCCGCGTGTCATATTCTCCATCTCCATCCCGCTGAAGGCGGCGAGTTGAAAGATGAGACGGTGCAGGGCGAGGAGAATCGCACCCGGGGTGGCGCGGGACATGGCCGCCGGAAAATCGGTCTGCATCTGGTTCACGATGCGCCACGTGTCGCCGGAGAAGCGATCGCGCACACTTGAGATGAGGAAACCCAGCTGGCCCAGCAGGTCGCGGATGGTGCCGGCGCGATTGCGCTCGAAGACCAACTCGCGCAGTTCGGAGGCCAGTTGCTGTTCGTCGAGGCGTCCGGCGAGCCGTGGAGGCAGGATTTGAACACGCGTCAGCCAGCGGGTGAGAGCGCCCAGTTCACCATCCTCGGCGGGCCCGCCCTCGCCGGCGAGACGGCTGAGGACTGTCCGCAGGAGGCGGGTGGCATCTTCGATGCGTTCGGCATAGCGGCCCAGCCAAAAAAGGTTCTCCACGATGCGGCTGGGGACGTGGGAAGCGACGCGCTCCTGCCGGATGGCGGGGGCGGTCGAATCCGCCAGCGCGGTTCCTTCGACGGGAGCCGTGGAACGGACCCACGTATCCTTGCTGCCGCCGCCGTAGCGGGAGGAGACAATCGGCGAATCCGGAGAGGCGGAAACGCGGGTCAGGCCTCCGGGCATGACGGCAAAGCCATCGGGCGTAGCGCACACGAAGCAGCGGAGAATGAGCGGGCGAGGTTCAAGGGTATTCCCGTTCCAGGCCGGGGCGGTGGAAAGCGCCACGCGTTCCTGGCTCACGTAGGCGTGCGGATTGGCGCGGATGGAAGAGGCCAGCCCGTCGAGCTCTTCCGGGTCGAGCTTTTCGCCAAAGCTGGGTTCGCCGTGAACGCCGACGAAGGCGCGTTTGACGACCAGAGATTTCAGGGCGGAAAGAGCATAGTTGCGTTCGCTTTCCTGGCCCGCCCACCAGGTGGCGACATTGGGGATGAGCAGCTTCTCGCCGAGCAGGCGCTGAGCCAGCGCCGGGAGGAAGGCGAGCAGCGCCGTCGTTTCCACCGCCCCGGCGCCGAGCGCGTTGGAGATGGCGACATTGCCGGCACGGGCCGCCTCGACGAGGCCGGGCACACCGAGGAGTGAATCGGCGCGCAGCTCCACCGGATCGCACCACGTGTCATCGACACGCCGGACGATCACGTCCACGGGTTGAAGACCCTCCAGCGTTTTCAGGTAAACGCGCCGATCGCGCACGGCGAGGTCGCTGCCTTCGACGAGTTGATAGCCGAGATGGCGTGCCAGGTAGGTATGCTCGAAATACGTCTCGCTGTACGGGCCGGATGTGAGGAGCACGACATTCGGCGCGCTCGTCCACGGAGCGAGCGAGCGCAAGCCGGCTTTGCGGCGATCGAAAAAGCCGCCGAGGCGCTGGACTTGTGATTCGCGGAATTCATCGGGCAGGATGCGGGAGAGAATGCCGCGATTTTCCAGGGCGTAGCCCACGCCGCTGGGCGCCTGCGTCCGATCGCTGAGCACCCACCAACGGCCATTCGGTGCGCGCGTGAGATCGACGGCATGAAGGGTGAGGAAGAGATCGCGCGGTGGGCGGATGCCATGGCAGGAACGCAGAAAACCGGGATTGGCATGGAGGAGCGCGGGAGGCAGGAAGCCATCCTGCAACAGACGCTGCGGCCCGTAGATGTCGGCCAGAACCAGATTGAGCAGCCGGGTGCGCTGGATGAGGCCGGCTTCGAGTTGGGCCCATTCGGCGGGATCGATGACCAGCGGCAGCATATCGAGCTCCCAGGTGCGCGTGGCGCTCTGGCCGTCGGCATGAACATTATAAGTGACGCCGTGTTCCCGCAGAAGTTGCCGCACGCTTTCCGCGCGTTCCCGCAAGTCTTCGGGACCGATCCGCTCCAATCCCGCGAGCAGTGACTGCCAATGGGGGCGCACGGAGCCGGTCGCCGTGCTCATCTCATCAAAGACTTCCGAGCTTGGGCGATATTGCGCGAGCAGGCTGGAAGGCACGGGCTCGGCGCTGGGCACGGTAGCTGGACTCATTCGGGCGCAGGCTAGGGCGGTGGCGTCTGTCAGGCAATCATCACGCAGCGAGCAATTTAGGTGCGGAGATCGAGGGTGAACGGGAATTCCCGGTTAGTCTCCGCCGGCGGTTCGGCAAGTTTCCCGGGCGTATGGCCATACGGGAAGAAGCGATTTAACCGGCGCGACTCCGCTTCGTTGGCATTCACGGGGAAGGTCGTGTAATTGCGGCCGCCGGGATGCGCGACGTGATAGGTGCAGCCGCCGAGGCTGCGGCCATTCCAGGAATCGAGCAGATCGAAGACCAGCGGCGTGTGGGTTCCAATGGTGGGATGCAGGCAGGTGGGCGGCTGCCACGCGCGATACCGGACTCCCGCGACGAATTCGCCCGCGGTCCCTGTCGGATGCAGCGGCACGCGCCGCCCGTTGCAGGTGACGACGTGCCGGGTGTCGGCCAACCCGCGAACTTTCACCTGCACGCGCTCCAGCGAGCTATCGACATAGCGCACCGTCCCGGCGGCGCCGCCTTCTTCGCCGAGGACGTGCCACGGCTCGAGCGCGGTGCGGATCTCCACGTTGACCCCGCGCTGGGTGATGGAGCCGATGTGCGGAAACTTGAATTCCAAGTGCGGCGCGAACCACGCCGGATCCAGGCTGTAGCCGTCGTCCTTGAATTCTCCGAGCACGTCCTCCAGGTCCTGCCAGACGAAATGCGGCAGGAGAAAACGGTCGTGCAATTCGGTGCCCCAGCGAGCGAGCTTCGGCGGGGCGTAGGGGTCTTTCCAGAAGCGCGCGATGGCGCCGCGCAGGAGGAGATGTTGGGCGAGGCTCATCTCAGCATGGGGCGGCATCTCGAAGGAGCGCAACTCCAGCAGGCCGAGACGGCCTGCGGCACTGTCGGGAGAGTAGAGCTTGTCGATGCAAAACTCGGCGCGGTGCGTATTGCCAGTCACGTCGATTAGCAGGTTGCGAAAGATGCGATCGACCAGCCACGGAGGCACTTCCCCGCGCTCGGGGATTTGCTGGAAGGCGAGTTCCAGCTCGTAGAGCGAATCGTTGCGGGCTTCATCCACGCGTGGTGACTGGGACGTGGGTCCGATGAAAAGACCCGCGAAGAGGTAGCTCAGCGACGGATGATTGTGCCAGTAGGCGAGCAGCGAACGCAGCAGATCGGGCCGGCGCAACAGCGGGGAATCCGCCGGCGAGGCGCCGCCGATGACGATATGGTTGCCTCCACCCGTGCCGGTGTGACGACCATCGAGCATGAATTTCTCGGTCCCCAGCCGTGTTTGCCGGGCTTCCTCGTAGAGGATCCGGGTATTGTGGGAGAGTTCATCCCACGTGTGCGCCGGGTGCATGTTCACCTCGATGACACCGGGGTCGGGAGTGACCTTGATCGCGTTCAGCCTGGGATCGCGCGGCGGTGGCTCCCCTTCGAGGATGACCGGGAGGCCGAGCGTGCGCGCGGTTTCTTCCACTGCGGCGACGAGGTCGAGGTAATCCTCGGCGGTTTGAACCGGCGGCATGAAGACGTGCAGGCGGCCGTGCCGCGGCTCCACACAAAGGGCCGTCCGCGTGATCCATGCGGCCGATTCCTGCACTCCCGGCTTGCGAGTCGGGTCGGTGCCTCTGGCGCGTTGCGGCCAGGGGTCGCCGAGGTGCTGACGGCGCTGGCCCCGGCCTTGCCCGATTTCAAGTGGGGCCTCGCGGCCGCCCACGTAGCGCTGGCCCGCGCGGTCGGGGCGAGGGGGCAGCGCGGGCAGCTTGTGGAAGAGGTCCGGTGGATGAGTCCACGGATAGTCGGCCGGCGCGACCCACGGCAGAGAATCCAAGGGCAGACGAAGGCCCATCGGAGAATCACCGGGAATCAGCCACAGCGTTTCGTCACGTAGAAACCACGGTCCGCTTTGCCATCCTTTCCAGTCCACCTTGAGCGGGATCGTGTATCCGACCACGGAGTTCAAGCCGTGTTCGAAGATCCGGGCGATCCGCTCGCGTTCCAGCTTGTCCTGCAAATTGGATGTGAGCGGATCGACATTGGCCGGCAGGCGGCGCTCCTTCCAGAGGTAGTAATAGACATCCTCGTGGGCGGGCATGATCCATTTGCCGTCCACGTCGATGAGTTGGATCAGCTTGTCGATAAAGGCGCGGGCTTCCTTCGGGCCGTGCCCCGATTGCCTGGATTCATCGGCGATGAGGGAGTCGTCCGTCCAGACGGGCACGCCGTCGCGCCGCCAGTAGCAGCCCAGGGACCAGCGCGGAAGCTGTTCGCCGGGATACCATTTACCCTGGCCGTAGTGCAGCAGGCCACCCGGGCCGAATTGCTTGCGCAGGCGCTTGATGAGCTCCCCGGAAAGCAGACGTTTGCGCGGTCCGACGGCGGTATTATTCCACTCCTCGCCATCCGGATCATCGATGCTCACGAAAGTGGGTTCGCCGCACATCGTCAGCCGGACATCGCCGGCCGTGAGATCCGCGTCGATCTTCTTGCCGAGGGCCTCGATCGCTTCCCATTGCTCGGCGGAGTAAGGCTTCGTGACGCGTGGCGATTCGTGAATGCGCGTGACGGTCATCTCGAAATGGAATTTGACTTCCGCCTTTTCGAGGCCTCCGCTGATCGGCGCCGCGCTCTGCGGATCGGGCGTGGCGGCGAGTGGAATATGGCCCTCTCCCGCGAGCATTCCGCTCGTGGCATCAAAGCCGATCCACCCGGCGCCGGGCAGGTAGACTTCGCACCAGGCATGTAAATCAACCACGTCCTCCTTCGTGCCACTCGGGCCATCGAGTGCTTCCTGGTCCGCCTTGAGCTGGATCGAATAGCCCGACACGAAACGCGCCGCGAGGCCGAGATGACGGACCAACTGGCAGAGCAACCAGGCCGAATCGCGGCATGAGCCACTGCCCTTGGTGAGAGTTTCCTCGGGTGTTTGCACCCCCGTTTCCAACCGGATCAGATACTGGATGTCTTTGGCGAGACGCCTGTTGATTTCGACGATCACGTCGATGGTCCTGGGCCGTGGATCGGCGTCGCCCGGTGGCACGACCGCGTGTTCGCCGACGAATTCGCGCCGGACGCTGTCCACATACTCCGCAAACTCCGGGGTCAGCGGTCCCAGCTTGTGATAGGACTCCAGCTCGTGCTTAAGGGTCGGATCGTAGTCAAAGGGAAAGCGCTCCGCCCCAGGCTCCAGGAAAAAGTCGAACGGATTGAAGACCGCCATCTCGGCCACGAGCTCGACCTCGACCTTGAACTGCTTGGCTTTCTCCGGAAAGACGAGTCGCGCGAGGTAGTTGGACTGCGGATCTTGCTGCCAGTTGATGAAATGCTCCTCGGGCAGGATGCGCAGCGAATAGCTGAGGATGGGTGTGCGGCAATACGGCGCCGGGCGCAAACGCACGACCTGTGGGCCGAGCGTGATGAGACGGTCGTACGTGTAGTGAGTAACGTGGCGAAGAGCGACGTGGATCGACATTGGCGTGGATTCGGAGTGACGGGAACGCCAGCCAAGCACGCGTGCCTACCCTGGGTGGTACGCGAAGCCCTTGCGAGGCATCCCATTGCGGGCCGCTACATAGCAGGCCGGCGGCGGAGTGCCATGCGAAAATCCGGCGATGTCAGTTTCCCGACGCACGAGCTTGCCGATTGTGGCCGTAGGAGGTAGCGGCTTGGGGATGCGCTGGTTCCCCCTCCCCCTGCTCTTCCTCCTTTCGCTGTCCCTGCACGCGCAGGAATACGATGTTCTTGTCTACGGCGCTACTCCGGCGGGGATTGCCGCGGCGCTGGCTGCGGCCGGAGACGGCGAGCGGGTGCTGCTCATCGAACCGACGCGGCATATCGGCGGACTCGTGACGAATGGCCTGTCGCACCCGGACTTCCGGAGCTTCGAGGGGCTCACGGGCGCCTATCTCGGATTCACGAAGCGGGTGGAGGCCTATTATCGCGAGACCTACGGCGCGGACTCGAAGCAGGTGAAGGACAGCTTTCGCGGAACGCAGGCCGAGCCCAAAGTGAACCTGCTCGTCTTCGAAAAGATGCTCGCCGAGCAGCCGCGGATCGTTCTCCAGAAGGAGTGGGCGCTGGAAGGCATGAAATCGAGCAGTAACGGGGACGGTGAATCCCCCGCGACGTGGCGGGCGCTCGAGATCGGTCTCTTTTCCGATCCCCGGGGCGACTTTCACTCGGTCGCCGCGTACTATTTCATCGATGCCACCTACGAAGGCGATGTCATGGGCGCCGCCCGGGTGGCCTTCCGCGTCGGGCGCGAGGCGGGCGAGGAATACGGGGAGCTGCTCGCGCCCGACCAGCCCGACGATCAGTTGCAGGCCTACAATTTCCGCCTCTGCATGACCCCCGACCCGGCCAATCGTGTGCCGGTGACCGAGCCTCCCGGCTACCGGCGCAAGGATTTCGCCCGGATTGTGCCGCTGCTGGAAAGCGGGAAGATCAAAGGCGTCTTCGGCGTGGGGACCGAGTATCTGATGAAAGCCCAGGGCCCGCTTCCGAATGGCAAGGCGGACGTGAACGACCAGTCCCACGGGCCGGTCCGTCTTTCGCTCCCCGGCGAGAACGACGTGTGGCCGGAGGGCGAATCCGGCTTTGCGGCGCGGGTGGTTCAGGGCGGCGCCGTGGCGCCTTTCTCCCGGACCGGCTTGCGGCAATCGCGCGAACGCGTGTTCAACGAACATCTGCGCTGGCAGGTGGGGCTCATCTACTTCCTGCAAAACGATGAAGCCGTGCCGGCGAGCCTCGGCGATGAGGCGCGCGCCTGGGGCTGGTGCAAGGACGAGTTCGTGGACACCAATCATCTGCCCGATCAACTTTACGTCCGCGAAGCGCGGCGCCTGGTCGGGACGTACGTGTTTTCGGAAAAGGACACCTACTGCGCGCCGGAAGACGCGCGCGCGGTGCTCCACGGCGACGCGATTGCGATGGGTGACTATGGTCCGAATTGCCATGGCACCTCGCACGAGGGCACCCGTTTCGACGGCCAGCACACCGGCGAATTCTACAAGCACGCCGCCCCCTACCAAATTCCCTACGGCGTGCTGATTCCTCCCGGGGTGGAGAACCTGCTCGTGCCGGTGGCCACCGGCGCATCCCACGTGGGATTCTGTGCGCTTCGCCTGGAGCCCATCTGGATGTCGCTGGGCGAGGCTGCGGGTCACGCCGCACACCTTGCGCGGTCGAAGAAGGGTTCCCTGCATAACGTGCCGGTGCCTCAACTGCAGGCGCTGCTGCACAAATCCGGCGCGGCAACGGTCTATGTGAGTGATGTCCCGCCGGGGCATCCTGATTTCACCGCGGTGCAATGGTGGGGCACCGCCGGCGGCTTGCACGGTCTCGCCCCGACGCCCCAGGAGCCGGGACAGCGTGGCGCAAATATCGTCGGGCAATACTACGAGGCCTTCCCCGGCCACGCCGCGGAACTGGATAAGCCACTGGACGCCGCGACGGGCGAGCGGTGGCGGAAACTGGCGGCGACGCTGGGCATTGACGGGGCGAAGCTGCCGGAGGCGTCTGTCCAGATGACGCGTGGGGAGTGGCTGCGAAAAGTGTGGGCGGCGCGGGCCTCATAAATCGGCAGGCCCGCGTTGGATCCCGGCGTGCAGAAAGCGCGCCGGTGGCTTCGAGCCGGCCTGATCACCGCAGCGGCAATTCCGTTGCGAGATGCTCGTCCGTCTCCGCGCCCGGATTCTTTGGATCGGACACCCGTTGCCAGCGATCCTGCAGGATCATCGGCGGCGGCAATTTCGCCGCCAGTGCGGCGGGTGTGATGATGATGTCGCCAGGGACGGATAGGATGCCGGAGCGCCGCGTGATCACACGGTAAAAGCGGAACTCGGGATCGAGTTCGAATTCCGGTTTCGCCAGGACGGTGATGAGGTTCTTGTTCGGCCGGCTTTCTTCAATGGCTTGATTGCGAAGTCTCACGATCTCCTTCGTGGCATAGGGTTCGGGGAGGAAATCCAGCCGATTGCTGCCAAAGAGCAGATACTCGCAACCCGGACCTGCATCCGGCCACGTCAGGCGCAATCGACTTCCGGTGACCACGGTCTGCGCCGGTGATGGCCGCGAGGGCTTCGCCATGCGGAATTCCAAAGGCGCCGACCATTCACCCCAAATGCCGGAATGGCGGCCTTTGATCCGAAGGAAATACGACTGACCCGGGCTAAGAAAAGTGGCGGTGAGTGGATCGAAAGCGATCTTTTCGGCGGCCGGTGCGATTGAGTCGAAGTTGGGTGGGACAAAGTCGAATCCGCTGTCCGCCGAGACTTGCCACCAGACGAGGTCCTCCGCTGCGGCGCCTTTGATTGCGAATGACGGGATATCGTCGACCAGGGCGGCCGTCACGACCGGCGGGGTAAGATTTGATGGCGCGCGCTCCCAGTCGACCGCGAGGGTGGCCTTGCCTTTTTTGTCGGCGGCCGCGAGGAGAAATGCGTTGCGGCCTTTCCGCACGATCGGCAACGAAGCCTTCGCGCGCTGGCAGTAGATGGAGATTTGATCGTCGGGTGACCGGAATTTTACCTTGATGTCGAAAGTCGGCTGGCTGGCCGGTGTGGTCACGGTTTCGCCACTCGTTCGATTGACCGCGCGCAGGATCGGGTATCCGGCGGCGAAGACCGCTTCACCCGGCGTCGCGCCCTGGCGGGCCTTGGGATCGATGGCGAATTCCACGAGGCAGAGTGCATCCACACGGACGGTTTCCCATTGATTGAGGTCTGTCTTGCCGACGGGCTGTTCCGGGGCCTCGTCGAAATGGACGATCATTTTTTCGCCGGGGAGGAGTGTGTCCGCGCGGACGGAGGCCGGTGCTTTCTTGTGGGAAATGGTTTTGTCGTCCTTGGGCTGGATGAATTCGTGCAGCGAGGTGTTGAACGCCGAAGCCGCGAAATCCATCGGTGCGTAGCGACCCAGAGCTTTTGTGCGCCGCGCGAGGAATGGGTCGGCGCGCAGATCGGCGGCGCTGGCCAGGGTGCGATTGTCGAGTTGGAGGTAGGCGACGTTCTGATCCGTATCGAGGATGTGCCAGGCGCCATGGAAAAAGTATTCGGCAGCGACATGCCCATTGAGCGGAATTTTCCGGGCGGCAACCCCCTGCGAAGTGGCGATGTGGGTCATCGCCGCTGTCGTATCCCCGCAGAGCGCGTATCCCCAGAAGTTCAGCAGGGCAAAAGGCTCTTTGCCGCCTGGGGCGTCGCTGTCGGCGTGGGAGACCCGGTTGCACCAGAGGGCAAAGAGCCGTGGCACCCACTCCTGTGGCGGGGCATTGGGCTGGAGGCTTCGGCGCAGGGAATCCACGCTGCTCCCGTCGTTATCGTTGATGATCAACAACGGGCCGGTCAGGGGCACGACGCCGGTATTGGTGAGAGTGAGTCGTTTCTGGAAAACGCGGGAAGCCGCTCCGTGATGGCGGTAGGCGATCGGATCTCGGAAATTCGAATCGTCAACCTTCGAGTCGATGGTCGCCTCGATGGGGACACTCGCTGTCAGCGGGAGAGACAGCGTCTCCGCGAGCGCGCCCGCCAAAATTGACGCCATGAACGCCAGTGTCACGAGCATGGTCCGGGAGATCATCACGGACGGCCCGTGGCTGCTCCGGCGCAGGACCGCCCGCAGGCTGATATCAGACCTCATCGACTCGCGATGTTTGAAGCACATGAGTCCTATCTTTCGCATTCGTCCCATCCGTTGTCGAAGGCGACGGTCACGCTGGAAGCTCGCCCGAGCCCGTTCACGGCTACATCAGCAGCAGGGTCGGGCTTTCGATGAATTTCCGCAATTCGCCGAGATACTGCGCGCCGACAGCACCATCGACGACGCGATGATCCGCGCTCAACCCAATGGCGAGGCGTTGCCCGACAACGATCTCGTCCTTCGCATTGACCACAGGTTTCTTCACGATGGCGCCGACCGCGATGATCAGCGCCTGGGGTGGATTGATGATGGCGAAGAAGCTCTCGATGCCGTAGCTGCCGAGGTTGGACACGGTGATGGTCCCGCCGGCGTATTCATCCGGCTTGAGTTTCTTGCCCCGCGCCCGGCTTGCGAGATCCTTCACGGATTCGCTGATTTCCCGCAGCGATTTTTTCTGGGCGTCGCGGATGACAGGCGTGACCAGGCCTTCCTCCACCGCCACGGCGACGCTGAGATTGATGCTGCCATATTGGATCACGGCGTCTCCCGCGAAGCTCGCGTTGACGGCCGGAACTTTCACCGCAGCCGCGATCATGGCCTTGAGGACGAAATCATTGACCGTGAATTTCGGCCCGCCCACGGCTTCGCTGGCGGCATTGGCTTCGGCCCGGAACTTCATGAGCGGCCCCGCGTCGACCTCGATATTCAGATAGAAGTGGGGGATGGTCGTCTTGCTGGCGAGCAAACGCTCGGCAATGACCCGCCGCATGCCGCTGAGCGGGATCGTCTGGTCCCCTTCCCCGGCGGGGATGGATGCAATGGCAGCCGGGCCCGCGGCTTTCGCCGGGGTTCCGCCGCTCGGTGCGCTTTCCACGTCCTGGGCCACGATGCGCCCGCCGGGGCCGGTTCCCGTGACGGCGGAAAGCTCCACCCCTTTCGATGCCGCGATCTTTTTTGCCAGAGGCGACGCTTTCACGCGCCCGCCGCTGGCGGATTTTGCCGGTGCCACCGAAGTGTGTCTGCTGGTACTGGCTTCCGAAGCACCGGCGGGAGCGATGGTGTCCGCCTTCCCGGCCGCTGTCTTGGGGCTCTCAGGGATGGGTCCGCCGTCCGCCGGCGGTTGTTCTCCCTTTTGGAGCAGGAGAGCGATCCTTCCTCCGACAGGAGCCTTCCCTCCCGCGGCCACGAGATGCTTGTGCAAAATGCCATCGTCGAAGGCTTCCATTTCCATCGTAGCCTTGTCGGTTTCAATTTCGGCGAGGACATCCCCAGCCGTCACTTTGTCTCCTTCATTCTTGAGCCACTTGATGAGGGTCCCTTCGGACATGGTGTCGCTGAGTTTGGGCATTTCGATGTAGATGGCCATGGGTGAATGAAGTCGGTGGTTGGAAAACGGGAAGACGCGAAACTAAAGCGGACACCGCTGCCGGGGACAAGTCTGCACACGAGGCGAATGCCGGCGGGGACCAGCTCGGCGCGATCGTTGACCTCCGGGTGGGAACTTGCTCTCCTCAGCATGTGAACTCCGATGCGATCATGGCTTTGGAACGACCCGAGCGGTCCTTATGGACGCTTTATATCATTCGTTCGATTCTCAGCGGGCCGTTGGCACTGCTCCTTTTGCCGATATTGTATTTTCGTTACTACACGTTGCGCTATCGCTTCGACGCCGAAGGGATCCACATGAAAGTCGGCATCCTTTTCCGCCGCGAAGTGAATGTGACCTATGCGCGCATCCAGGATATTCATCTCAGTTCCGGCATCATCCAGCGGTGGCTGGGATTGGCGGACGTGCAGATCCAGACCGCGTCCGGGACGGCAGGCGCGGAGTTGACGATTGAAGGTTTCCGACAGTCCGAGGAGATCCGCGATTTCCTCTATGCGCGGATGCGTGGGTCACGGGACAGGGCGCCGTCACCTGCGCCGCTTTCCTCCGGCGCGGCAGAATCGGAAGGTGATGAAATGGTGATCCTGCTGCTCGGGATTCGCGATGAGCTGCGGCAGACGCGGGAACTCCTCGAAGGTCGCGCACCCAAGTCCACGGACGACGCTCATGTATAGCTTCTTCCGCCGAGCGTGTGAGCGCGTTTTGCGCATTCCGCACGATCCCCTGCCGCCCACCGCGAATGAAGCGAGCGTCCGGATATTTCACGCCGCTCCCGCGTATTACAAATACCGGCTGGTGTTGTGGGGGATCGGGATGGCATTCGTGGTCTGCTTCGGGGGTATTTTTCTGGGCGGATTGAACCTTGCGGTCATCTACGGCAAGGACGTGCCGGGAATCGTTCGCGCGTTGGTGTTCGCGGGTTCGAGCATCCTCGTTTTCATTTTCGTCGTCTACGCGCTCTTCTCGCTCGCGGTGGTGCGCCTGGATTACGAAAAACGGTGGTACGTGGTTACCGATCGCAGTCTCCGCGTGCGCGAGGGCGTGATGAAAGTGCGCGAAATGACCGTGACATTTGCGAACATCCAAAACGTCTCCGTCATGCAGGGGCCGATCCAGCGCGCGCTCGGGATCGCCGATCTGCAGGTGGAGACCGCCGGGGGCGGTGTGGCGCACGCTAATCAAAAGCAACTGGGTCTCAACCTGCACGTCGCGTGGTTTCGCGGAATCGACAATGCGAAAGAAGTACAGGTGCTGATTCAAGATCGGTTGCGCATGTTGAAGGATGCAGGGCTCGGCGATCACGACGATCACCACGGCCAGTCGCTGCAGATCCATGGTGGTGCCGCGATGGCCGTGCTCGAAGCGCTGCGCGCCGTCCTCGGCGAAGCAGCGTCCTTGCGGCTGGCTGCGGCGGAGGCACAGCCAAAGTAGAGCGGTGTTAGGAGCGTCGCAGGCCGGGTGCGATGACTAACAAATACTCAGCACCTTCTCCACCACGTCCGTCGGACGCGGGAGCTGCCGCGGCTCGACTTTCGGCGAATAGATCGCCGGCGCATCGAGGGATGTGACGCGCAGAACGGGAGCGTCGAGATCGTCGAACGCCTTTTCCATCAGCATGGAACTGATCTGTGCGCCAACGCCGCAGAACGGCTTGTTCTCCTCGACGTAGATGGCCCGGTGCGTCTTGCGGACGCTGGCGAGAATGGCTTCCTCGTCCAACGGGCGGATGCTGCGCAGGTCAATGACTTCCGCGTTGATATCATGTTCGGCGGCGAGCAACTCCGCGGCTTTCAGCGAGGTGAGCACGGCCCGCCCATGGCAGAGCAGCGTGATATCGGTCCCTTCCTTCTTCACGTCAGCCTTGCCGAGCGGGATCAGATATTCCTCTTCCGGAACCTCACCCTTTTCGTTGTAGAGGACGGTGCTCTCCATGAAGAGCACGGGATCGTTGTCCCGGATCGCGGTTTTCATCAGGCCCTTCGCATCATAGGGCGTGGCCGCGTTGACGACCTTAAGGCCCGGAATGGCGGCGAACCAATTCTCCGGACAATGGCTGTGCGTGGCGCCGACATTGGTGCCGCCGTTGGCGGGGCCGCGAATGACGATCGGACAGTTAATCAAACCGCCGCTCATGTAGCGGATTTGCGCGGCGTTATTGACGATCTGATCGTAGGCCACCGTGGCAAAACTCCAGAACATCAACTCCATCACCGGGCGCAGGCCGAGCATGCTGGCGCCAATGCCCATCCCGATAAAGGCGGCTTCGCTGATCGGTGTGTCCATGACGCGCTTATCGCCATGCTTTTTCCAAAGGCCTTCGGTGACTTTATACGCGCCGTCATACTGGGCGACTTCTTCGCCGATGAGGACGACGTTCGGGTCGCGTTGGATTTCCTCGTCGAACGCGTGCCGCAGGGCTTCGCGGTAACTGATAATGGGCATGGGGTTTGGCTTAGTCGTGAAAGAAGTGTTTGCCGGTCCGGCCGGCTTCGGTCTGACGATCGACCTCAAAATAAACGTCCTCGAAAATGTTCTCGTCGGTGGGAAGTGGCGATTCGTCGGCGAAGGTCACGCTCGCATCGACTTCGGCTTTGGCCTCTGCGCTGATGGCGTCAAACTGTTCGTCCGTGAGGATTTTCTCGGCGATGAGCCGGCGCTTGAAGAGTTGGATGGGATCGTGTTCGGCCTTGTATTTCTCGACCTCCTCAGCGGGCCGGTATCCTCCCTTGTACTTCGAGTCGGCCACGCTGTGGCCGTAGTAGCGATACGTGTCGAATTCGATGATCATCGGCTTCGACTCGTTGTGGGCGCGTTCGATGGCCCGTTGGGTTACCGCGCGCACTTCATACACGTCCTCGCCGTTCGCCTGGACCCACTCGACAGCAAAAGCCTCGCCGCGAGCGGCGAGGCAATTCTTGTAGGCCGAGGAGCGTTCGAGACTCGTGCCCATCGAGTAGCCATTGTTCTCAATGACGTATACGACCGGCAGATCGAAGAGCGCGGCCATGTTTAACGACTCGTAAAAGCAGCCCTGGTTGACCGCACCATCACCGAGGAAGCAGAGCGCCGCACCTTTTAGACCTTTGTACTTAAGGCCGTAGGCGAGGCCGAGACCAAGGGGCGTCTGACCGCCGACAATCCCGTGGCCGCCCCAGTAGTTTTTGTCCGGCGCAAAAAAGTGCATCGATCCGCCTTTGCCTTTCGAGCAACCGGTGACCTTGCCATACAGTTCCGCCATGCATTCGTTCATGCTCATGCCAACCGCCAGCGCATGACCGTGGCAGCGGTAGGCGGTGATCACGTGATCGTGATCCCCCATCAAGGAACATGTGCCCGCCGCGATGCTCTCCTGCCCGATGTAGAGGTGCACAAAGCCGCCCATCTTTCCGGCGGTATACGATTGGAGCGCCTTGTGTTCAAAGCGGCGGATGCGCTCCATCATGCGCAGCAGGCCAAGTTTTTCGTCCTTGGTCAGCTTCGCGTTGATCGGGGCAGAGGCGTAATCTTTGGCTTTAACGGCGGTATCCATAGAAAGTCAGAAAGTCAGCGGCACAAACAGCCAGTGATCTAAGCGCGTGTCGTGAATTGTGCAACCCTCAACCCGGTTCCGCCGAGAAATCGTTCGAATGGTGACGCCAACGGTGCGAATTCGGTCGAATTACCGATTGCCCGTCCCGGGAAGTGTCTCCCGGCAAAATCCCGCGGAATCACTTCGTGGGTGGATCCGTCTTCGGAGACGCGATCGCCTGCGCGGCCGCCCCGATTCCAAGCTGCCCGCCGATCTTTTTCCGCAGCTCGCGCTGGATCGTTTCGATCCGCAAATTGGCGTTGATGATTTCAAACCCAAATTCCTTTTGCATGCGCTGAAATTCCGTCTGCAGCATCCGCTGGAACTTGACGAAACTGGAAAACATGTCGCGCGAAAGGCCCAGGTCCATGCCGCTCTCCCAATAGTCGAGCGTGCTGTTTTTTTGGAAATTGCGATCCACGAGCTGCCGGGCGCTGACGCGGAAATAAAAGACCGCGTCGGGCACGATGGCCGGGCTGTAAAGGTTGCGCGTCCAGGCGCGATCGGCGCCGCGCGCCAGGTCGCGCGCCATGAGCGTATAAATATAGCGGTCGGCCAGGACGATGAAGCCGGCGCGCAGGGCGGGGATGATCTCGTGCACCAATTGATCGAAGAAATCCGTCGCGTAGAAGAGGGACATCGTCGTGTGGGTCAGCACGTTGCCCTGCTTGGCTTCCTCGAGTTCTTCGCTCACGAGATTCGAGCGGCGCAGACCCATGTGCTTGACGGCGTATCCATTGGCCTCGAGCCACTGGCTCAGCAGGCCGATCTGCGAGGAGCGGCCTGAGCCGTCGGCGCCCTCGATCGCGAAGAGCTTGCCGGAGAAATTTGGATCGCGGACTTCCGGCAGCCGCCGCCCGAAGAATGATTTGTCCTTTACTGACATGGGCGTCGGCGAAAGGCAGGCAGGTCTATTTTCTGGCGGATGAGATCGCGCACCTTGGCCTGCTGGATATGGATCTCCTCGGTCGCGTCCACGGCCGTGAAGTCGAACTTCTCCCGCATCCCTTCGTATTCCGCGAAGACTTTCCCCTGGAAGATTCGGAAACTCTCGTACGGGTCCGTGCTCCAGCCCATGTCCAGCCCGGCTTCGTGGAACTTGAGCGCGGGCCGTCCGTCCAGGATACGGCTCAGCGACGTCTCCAACGGCACCCGGAAATAGAACGTAATGTCGGGATGCACCGCGAAACTGTAAAGGTGCTCCACCCAGTCCCGATCCACGCCGCGGACCGCATCGCGGGCCAGCGCGGTGAAAATGTAGCGATCGGCGAGGACCAGATACCCCGCGCGAAGGAGCGGCAGGATTTGTCGCTCGTAACGATCCGCAAAATCCGTGGCGTGGATGAGCGAAAAGGTGGTGGGGGTGAGCAACTGACGTTTCTTGCCTTTCGTCGTGGACTTCTTGACGAGGATGGAGGAATTCCACTCCGTAAAGAAGACGCGATACCCTTCCAACTCGAGCCAGCGCTTCACCAGATAGATCTGGGTGGACTTGCCGGAGCCATCCAGGCCCTCGACAGCGAGTAGTTTTCCGGTGTAGTTGCGTTTTGGGGAAACCACGGAGGCCATATCCGGGAAACCAGCCTAAAATGCAACCCCGAATTTTCCGCCGAGTCCCTGCACTTAATACGCAAAAGTCACGACATCAGATATTTATGAATATGGAAGCCCTTCTTGTTGCCGCCCGTCAGGTCCGGGAAAAGGCCTACGCCCCGTACTCGCATTTTGCGGTTGGGGCTGCCCTGCGGACCAGGAGCGGCCGGATCTTTTGTGGCTGCAACGTGGAAAATCTTTCCTTTGGTCTGACCAGTTGCGCTGAGCGGAATGCCCTTTTCGCCGCCGTTGCCGCGGGTGAGCATGAGTTTGACGCGGTGGCGATCGTCGCCGACTCGAAGGAGCCGGTCACCCCCTGCGGGGCATGCCGCCAGGTTCTGGCGGAATTCGGCCTCGATATCGAGGTCTGTTCCGCCAATCTCGAAGGAGCGACTTACACGTCCACCATTCGCGAGCTTCTACCCCGGGCAAAGGAAGGAATTCTAGGCACATGATTGGATTTTCCCGTTTTCTCCAGGGTGCACTGGAGCGGCGGCCGATGACCGGCGAGGCCGGGCGCTAATTTGTTCCACGTAGAACATGTTTACCTATCCCAAGACTTATGACGTGATCGTAATCGGTGCTGGCCACGCCGGGATCGAAGCGGCGAGTGCGGCCGCTCGCTTGGGATGTCAGACACTCATGCTCACGCAGAATCTGGACTCCGTGGGTCAGATGTCCTGCAACCCCGCCATTGGCGGTCAAGCTAAAGGCCAGATGGTGCGGGAGATTGATGCTCTCGGCGGCGTGATGGGCCTCAACACCGACGCCACCAGCATTCAGTTTCGGATGCTCAACGCCCGCAAGGGCCCGAGTGTTCGGTCGCCCCGGGCACAGTGCGATAAGAAGGCTTACCAGTTCCGAGCCAAGGCGATTTTGGAACGGACCCCCAATCTCGACCTCAAGCAGGGTAATGCGGTGCGCATCCTCCATGATGCCAACGGCGCCTGCGGCATCGAAACGAATCTCGGTCTGCGGGTCTTGGGTAAGTCGGTCGTCATCACTACCGGCACCTTCATGCGTGGATTGCTGCACGTTGGCCTCCAGAATCAGGCTGGCGGTCGGATGGGCGACAGCTTCTCGACGCTCAGCGACTCGCTCCGCGAACTCGGGTTTGAAGTGGGCCGCTTCAAGACGGGCACTCCATGCCGCCTGCACGGGAAGACCATCGACTTCTCGCCATGTGAACGCCAGGACGGCGACCAGCCGCCCCTCCCGTTTACCTTCGTTCCGGAAGAACTGGAAAAGCGCCGGAATGACATCCTTTCGCTGAACCATTGGGACGGCGTGTTCCACATGGAACAATTGCCCTGTTGGATCACTTCGACCTCCACGAAGACACACGAACTGATCCGAGCCAACCTCGACAAATCGCCCCTTTACGCGGGGATCATCGAGGGAGTGGGACCGCGGTATTGCCCGTCGATTGAGGATAAGGTGGTCCGTTTTGCTGAAAAAGAGGCGCACCAGGTCTTCCTCGAACCCGAGGGCCTCCATACCGAGGAGTATTATGTGAACGGCGTGTCCACCAGCCTGCCCATGGAGGTCCAATACACCTTCATTCGCACCATCAGGGGCTTGGAGAATGCCGAGATCATGCGCCCGGGTTACGCGGTGGAATACGACTATTGTCCCCCGACGCAACTCTTCCATACCTTGGAGACGAAGCGGGTCCCTCAGCTCTATTTCGCGGGGCAGATCAACGGGACTTCAGGATATGAGGAGGCCGGAGCCCAAGGCCTGATGGCAGGCGCAAATGCCGCTCTCAAGATCCTGGGCGGGCCGGCCCTCACCCTGTCGCGCTCTGACGCCTATATAGGAGTGCTCATCGATGACCTCGTCACCAAGGGAACCCCGGAACCCTATCGCATGTTCACCAGCCGCGCCGAGCATCGCCTCCTCCTGCGCCAGGACAACGCCGACCTCCGCCTCACCCCCATCGCTCAGGAGCACGGTTTGGTCTCGGCACATCGATGGCAGAAGCTGCAGGCTAAACTGACGGAATTGCAAAGGCTCCGCGATCACACGTCGATCGCGAACTTCGATGGAGTGAAGGTCGCCCAATGGCTCCGGCGACCGCACAATACATACACGATGTTGCCTCCGGATCTGTGTGGCGCCTTCGCCGCCGAGCTTTGGGAATCGGTGGAAGTCGATCTGAAGTACGCGGGCTACATCACCCGCCAGGAAGCCGCGATTGAGCGGCTCAAGGCCAACGACGGAAAGCGCATCCCCGGACACGTCGATTACCAGGCGATCTCGGGACTGCGGGCGGAAACTCGGCAGAAACTCGAAAAGGTCCGCCCGGAAACTCTCGGTCAGGCTTCGCGCATCAGCGGCGTGACCCCAGCCAACCTTGCATTGCTCGCCGTTCATTTGGCGAGGTAGAGGGCCTGCGGAGGCCTGGCCTTTCCGCTGCGGCGGTAGCACTCCGGTTCGGCTTGGGAGCGGATCGAATTTACCCCGCGTGAGAAATCCCTGACCGGCCTGGTCGGCGGCCAAGTTGCAGGATTTTCACCTCCCGTTCACTGGCGCGTCACAAAGACGCGCCACGTTGTCTGGCTACGAAGCTTCACTCTCCACCCTCGCGACATTCCCTTCCGCGTATGAAGACGACCGCTGAAACTCCGCTCCTGCACCGCCCTCGCGTCCCGTCCTATGCCGTGCGCCTCGCTCTCGATGCCGCAGATATCCGAGCCGCGCAGCGCTTGCGGTTCGAGGTATTCAACCTTGAATTGAACGAGGGGCTCGATGCCGCCTACCTCTGCGGCCTGGACGCCGATCGCTTCGACGAATGCTGCGATCACCTCCTCGTCGAGGAGACCCGCTGGGGCGCGGTCGTTGGCACCTACCGGCTGCAAACGGGCCAGCTCGCCGCCGCGAATCATGGCTACTACAGCGCCCAGGAATTCGACTTTGCTCCATTCGAGCCGATCCGGTGCGAGACGGTGGAGCTCGGACGCGCCTGCGTGCACAAGGATCACCGCAAACTGAACGTGTTGAACCTCTTATGGCGTGGAATCGTCCGCTACGCCGCGGAGCGCCGCGCCCGTTACCTGATCGGCTGCAGCTCGCTCACCTCCCAGGACGCTTTGGCAGGCGCCGCCATGTATTCGGTTCTTTGCGCGGAGAACCTGGTCGACGAACGATTCCGAACGACGCCGATCGGAGACTACCGCTTCGACACCGACACCTCGAGTCCGGAGCGCCTCGAAGTCCCAAGGCTCCTTCGCGCCTATCTGTCACTTGGTGCGAAAATCTGCGGTCCGCCGGCCCTCGACCGCGAGTTCAAGACGATCGATTTCCTGACGTTGCTCGACCTTCGAGCGATGCCGGACGCTGTGCGCCACCACTTTCTAAGCTCACGATGAACCTTTCCGCGACTCCTCGAATCGCCGCCCGCGGCATCCGCTTCCTCGTCTTCATCGTTGGGGCCATCCTCCGTCGCGTTCTTGCCCGGGCATTTCACCGGCAGTTCCTCTCCCGCCGTGCTGCCGCGGAATGGCTTCAGCAAACCGCCGACGGCTGTCGGCGCATCCTCGCCTTGCGGGCACGCACGTTCGGACCTTTACCCGCGCGTGGATTAATCGTCGCCAATCACCTGGGATACCTCGATATCATCGTATTGGCGGCCCTGCGCCCGTGCGTCTTCGTGTCCAAGAGTGAAGTCCGCAAGTGGCCCATTTTCGGCCAGTGCGCGACCCTTGGCAGCACCATTTTTGTCGATCGCACTCGGCGCGGGGGCGTGAGTGATGTGGCCGAAGAAATGCGATCCGCGCTCGCGGAGAATCTTCTGATCGTGCTTTTCCCCGAAGGCACGAGCTCTGGCGGCGCACGCGTCCTGCCCTTTCGAAGCTCGCTGCTCGAACCCGCACTCCAGCTTGGCTGCCCCGTGACGGCGGTCGCCATCGGTTATGCGATCGACCAAGGCTCCGTCCCCGACGAAATCTGCTATTGGCGCGACATGACCCTGCTTCCCCACTTGCTCAACGTGTGGAGCAAGCCGGTCATTCACGCTTCGCTCCGTTGCGGAGTCGCGCGCCCCCGAAGTGGAGACCGCAAGTCCCTCGCTCTCGAGCTCCACGACGAAGTGGCCGCGCTGCACGCCGTCTCAGCCCGCGAGTTCGGTGTGAGCCTGCCCGAGCCCGTCGAGGAGGCGCTCCCAGTCATCGGCCGTCGTTTCCCAACCGCCGCTGAAACGCAGCGCGCGTGATGCCTTCGATGACGTAACATCCATAGCGGCAAGCACATGCGAAGTTTGTTCTTTACCGCTCGCGCACGCGGAGCCGGTGGAAACCGCAAACCCGAGCTTGTCGAGCTTCACCACCCAACGTTGCCGGCAGTCCGGCATTTCCGGCATGATCGCGGATACGGTGTTCCATAAGCGCTCGGCATTCGCTCCGACGATCTCCGCACCCGGCAGACGTCGAGTCAACTGTGATTCAAAATCCCGGCGAATCGCTCCCGGCCGCTCCGCGCCACCCGCCTGCAACCCAGTCTCGCACTCCTCCATAGCCGCGATCATCGCCAAAACGCCCGCGACGTTCTCCGTCCCCGCGCGGCGCTGCTCCTCCTGCGGTCCGCCGACGAGCATCGGCTGAAACTTTGCCGGCACCTTGAGGAAACCGACACCTTGAGGCCCGCCAAATTTATGCGCACACCCGCTGAGGAAATCGGCAGCGCCGAGTCCCCGCGCCGGCAGCTTTCCGACCCACTGCGCCGCATCGCAAAAAAACGGAATGTCTTGCCCGCGGCAGAGCTCCCGGGCTTCGCGCCAGGGCTGCAGCACCCCGGTTTCATTGTTGGCCGCCATGATCCCCACGAGTGCCGGGCGCTTGTGTTGCAGCCGTTCCGCGAGCCATCCGAGATCCACTACGCCGTCGCGCGTCACGGGGATCGTCTGCTCTCGCCCGGCAAAATACCTGCGCGTCGGCTCCAGCACGCAGGGGTGTTCGATGGCCGAAATCCACGCCTCGCCTTCGCTCGCGAGCGCCGCGTGCTGGAGCGCCGCATTGCTCCCCTCGGTGGCGCCGGAAGTCCACACGATCTCCGCCGCCGCGCACCCCAGCCAGCCCGACAGTTTCTCCCGGCCTTCGTTGAGCGCCGCTTCGGCCCGCGCGCCGAGGCGATGCGGGCTCGAAGGATTGCCGATAAAGTCTCGTGTCGCGCGCAGCCACGCTTCGCGTGCTGTCGGCGAAAGCGGATGAGTGGCGTTGTGATCGAAGTAGAGCACGGGATGAAAAAATACCGCTGCAAGATAGAGGCGCAGATTCGCCTTCTGTCCATCCTCCATCTTGCATCCGGCTTCGTCTGCCGCTATCGCAGGCCACTCCCGCCCGATGTCCGAGACCTCCTTCTACAAACGCGCCACCTTCGTGACGCATCTGCCCGTCGAGTGCCGCTACAGCCCGTCGCATTTCTGGCTGCGCGAAACCGAGCCGGGCCGCTGGCGCATCGGCTTCACCAAATTTGCCACGCGCATGCTCGGTGAAATGGTCGAAGTGCAATGGGAAAAAGCGGATGGCGCGCCGGTCGCCAGCGGCGAAATCATCGGCTCGATCGAGGGATTTAAGGCGATCAGCGATATCTACTGCGCCGCCGAGGGTCACTTCGCCGGAGGCAATCCCGCGCTTCGCACCGACATCGAGCTGGTCAGCCGCGAGCCCTACGCCGCGGGATGGCTCTACGAAGTCAGCGGCCAGCCCGACGCCAAATGTCTCGACGTGGCCGCGTATCGCTCCCTCCTCGACGCCACCATCGACCGCATTCTCGAAAAGCAGCAATCCGAGGGCGAACATTAGCCTCATCAAAGGGTTTCCGCCTTGCCCGGTTGCAGTTAGTGTCCCGCACTCCATTTTCATGAACGATTCCCAACCCCGCATCCTCTACTGCCATTGCCAGTATGCGCAGGTCATCCCCAAGGAGGTGAAGGAAGCCGTTCTGCGGAAGCTCTGTGAATCCGGAATCGCCTTTGAAGCCGTCGCCGATCTTTGCGAAATGGCGGCCCGCCGGGACCCGGCCCTGCAGCGGCTCGCCAGCAATGGAGCCGTCAAGATTGCCGCCTGCTTTCCCCGCGCGGTGAAAGGCCTGTTCCATCAGGCCGACGCCGATCTGTCAGCGGACCGCACGGAAGTCTTGAATATGCGGACCTTGACCGCCGACGAGGTGGTCGCCGCCTTGTTAGCTTCGGAAGTGCAGCCCAATCTGCCCGCGGGAAAGGAGACCCTGCGAATCACACCCGTCGCCTCGGGAGAACCCGTCGCGAGCGATCCCTCCCCTCCGCAGTCCGCCTAGCGATGTCACCGAAATCATCCTAACACCCATGTCCCTTCCTCCCGCACTTCACATCGTCCTTTACGAGGGCACAGGCGCCCAACCTCTCGGAGCGGAAGATCGCTTCGCCACGCTCACGT
>JBBRPL010000080.1:0-39149 GCA_038228205.1 Chthoniobacterales bacterium | reverse complement strand
GGTGGCCTGCTTCCGCAGCCATTGTAGGTCTTCAGAACAAGGAACATCAGAGGTGACGATAACCATCTCGATAACCTCTCCGAGGAACTCTCGCCAGACAAGAAAGATGTTACGCTATTTGCGCCGCACTACACTAGGGAGTGCCAAAGCCATCCCTGGCTCGTTGGATTTCATATTCATTACGCATGGCGATGAAGTATTTCACCAACTCCCCTAGCGAAGGCGAATTCGGCAACAGCGTGTCGTATCCAGGATCCGTGACGGTCGTAACGCCACGGCAAAGATTCTGAAACGCTGTGGCCAGCCTTTGCTCCGGGTCGTGGATGCCAGGATGCTGAAAGGACCGGCGCAAATCGGCGAGCGTAAACCCATGCTGATTGAAGAGGACAAAGAGATCGACCCAGTCACGAGACGCGATGCGATTGGCCGCGGCCAGCGCCTTCGTTCGAAAGAGTTCAGCCACGGACGCCACTTGAACTAGAGGAGCGCTGGAAGGCTCAACCATTCCTGCGAGATCGGGGTTCGGAGTGAAAATGTTTACCTTCACTCCATCGATGAGAAAATTCTGCTGATGATCATGCAGACTCATGCCGGCGATGAGGAACTCATCGTATACGATCGGGTCGTCATCGCGGACGACGGTAAATCCGCTGCGTTCGAGAATCTGGACCAACGCGTTCAAGGCCGCGCGTGGAAGCTTGGGTGCGATGGTGATGAAGTCCAGATCTTCGCTAACGCGGTGGCCGATTTGCATCGTGAGTGCCGTACCTCCAATCAGGATAAAACCACCCAGCGCGGGCTGCGCGGAGAGAAACTCCCAAACGCGTCGAGTTTCAGCCGCGAGCTTGCTCGTATCCACGCCGAAGGTTTGCAAGAATGCGGGAGACAGTCGGCTCGACTCGCCGAATGTCCGTTTCTGAATCGGCACGTAAAATGCACCATTCATATTCCAAGCGCTCCAATCCGAATTCGATGGCGATATCGAGAAGCATTGGAAAAAGCGGGCGCATGAGAGCCATACGAATACGCACTCCATTATCGGCATGCCGATTGGACCAAATCAGACCGGGATGTTTTTTCCAAAACGACTGGTTTTCTTCACTCAAATTGGTTTCGGGGCTATCTGTTCGGAGAGGGGCCGCACTGCCTGCGAAAGACTGCCTTCCAATGGTTAGAGGCGTTTCTGTGACGATCGGCTCCATCACCTGACTTTAGGCAGACACCGCGGGTGATGCAACGATAGTTCCCACCGGCGTGTTTTCCTAATAGGCGCCCTCGCCCCCTACTCCCAACGAATGTCGTCGAGGTAGAAGGTCACTGGCTGTCCCGGGCTCGCGAGGGTCCAGACGAAGCCGGTCTTGATACGCGTCAGGTCCAGCGCGCTCACGTCGATCTCGTGGCGCTGCCAGTCCTTGGTCAGCGTCACTTTTTCCAGGTGACCGCTGCCTGTGTCGGAAAACTTCTTCGTCTTGGCGAGCGTCCCGAACTGGAACGAAATTATCTCGCCGCCTTTTTCACCCCGCGCCCAAAACGTCAGCTTCTTCGCGCCCGTGAGGTCGTAGCCGCCGGCGCGGTCGCCCCAGTCGCCGGCGGGGTTTTGCCAGGTCACGCCGCCCCAGCCCGTGCTGGCCTCGAAGTCGCAGCGCATGCAGGTCTTGCCGGCATGAGGCTGCGTGGTCCACGCGGGGTTGACCTTGATGGACTTGGTATCGCCCATCCAGCCCGCGGGAATGTAGGTCTGCGGGTCGCCGTCCTCGGCATACACGGTGAGCGGGAGCGTGGGGCGCTGGCTCTTCGCGATTGTGGCGGGCGCTTCGACACGCAACGTCACATTGGCCACGGCTCCGCCGTTGTGATCGTCGTGCACGGTCGCGAAGAGGCGATACAGGCCGCCTTCCAGGGGAAACACGATCGTGGCGGTTTGCTTTTCCGTTTTCGTGATCGCGTCCGGGAAGCTGGGCGGCGCTGCTTCCTTGTCTCCGCCGCTGCCGTATTCGCCGGGATCGCGCTGGAACAGCCAGGTGATTTTCAGCGGATCGCCGTCGGGGTCGGAGGCCTCGAGCACCGCGGTGCCGGTCGTGCCTGGCTTGCCGCTGCGGGCTCCATTGTAGGTCAGCGACTTGATGACGGGGACGTGGTTCGCCACCGGTTTGCCGGTCCAGAGTTCCGAAACCGCCTCAGCCGAGCCGAGCCGCGTCCCGTCGCTCAGGAACATCGAAAACCAAGTGGAGGTGACCTCCTGTTTTTGTCCCCAGAGAAATGCGTAGGAGCCGAGGCACAGGCCCTCGGAGCCGAGCACCGTGGTCTTGTAAACGCGGCGATAGATCTCCGCTTTTTCTGTGCTCGTCAGCTCCGGATACGCGCCGAGCGCGTCCTTGCTGATCTCCCAGATGCCATTGGGACCGTACTCGGTGAGGACGAAGGGCTTCGTGCCGCCGAGCTTCCGGTAGCGCTCCGCGACGCTCACAGCGCCGCCGTAGGAATTGATCCCCAGCATGTCCACATCCGGACAGAGGGCGTGAAAATTCTTCACCTTGTCGCCACCGATTTCCGCCACCACGGTCATTGTCGGGTGCTGCGGATCGATTTCCTTCACCATGCGCGCGAGATTGTTGATCTGCGTCCACACGGCGCCGTTTTTGCCCTGTGGATCTTCCATTTCATTCCCGAGCGCCCAGGCGAGCAACGCGGGATGTCCCTTGTATTTCTCCACGACTTCGCGCACGTGCTCGCGCTGTTTGACGAGCCCGGCGGCATCGCTCCAGTCAAAGCCCTGCCGTACCTGGCCCAGCCAAATGCCGGCGGTCACGGTGAGCCCGAGCTTCTGCGCGCGGTCGAGCACGTCGCCCAGATGCTCATCGCCCCACAGCCGGATGGAATTCCCGCCCGCCTGCGCCAGCGACTCGAGCGCATGCTCCCCGCCGCCCCCGCCGCGAATGAGATACGGCGCGCCATGGCGGAGCAACTCGAAGCGGCCGTCTTTGCGGACGAGCTGCACGCCGGACGGGGTCGCCGCGCGGAGGGTGCAGACGAGAAGCAAGAGAGTGCCGGAATGGCGAAGGAAAGTGTTCATGGAATTCGGGGTGCTGCAGCGCTTCGAGAGCGCTGATGAGGGAATCACGATGTCAGAACACGGGAAAAGCGTGAGAATTTATTCGGCGGGCGGATTTCCGTGCATCACCTGCCAACCCACCGCCTTCGCCCGAATATTGGTGATCTAATCATCGCCATTGCCGTTGGTCTTCTTAATGTCCCTTTCTCTCCCGTGACCTTCCCCCAGCGTTCCCCATCGATCCCTGGCCCCCGGCTTAGCCGCCGCGAGTGGTTGCGCGTGGGTGGATTGAGCGCTCTGGGGCTCTCGCTCTCAAATCTGTGCGCCAGACAGGCGTCGGCCGCGGCGGCCCCCAAGGTGACGGACAAGGGGGCCAGCTTTGGCAGGGCAAAATCGTGCATCATCCTCTTTCTCGGTGGCGGGCCGCCGCAGCATGAGACATTCGACCCGAAGCCCGACGCGCCCCTGGAAATCCGCGGGCCATTCCGGCCGATCGCGACCAAGGTCCCGGGCCTCCAGCTCTGCGAGACGCTCCCCTACACGGCGGGCGTGGCGGATCGGCTCGCGGTGATTCGTTCGATGTCGACCGACATCAGTGCGCATTCCACGAGCGGCGCGTTCATGCTCACGGGCTATCTGCCACAGACCAAGGCGGAGAGCGTGCCGCCCGGGCCGCAAGATTGGCCGAGTATCGCGTCGGTCGTCGGCACGCTCAAGCCGAGCGTGCGCTCGCCGCTGTCGTCGGTGGTGTTGCCGGAGATCCTCGCCAATGACGGGAATATCGTCTGGCCGGGGCAGAATGGCGGCTTCATGGGTGCACCGTGGCATCCGATGGTGATGAAGTGCGACCCGACCGTGCAACCAATGCACATCGAAGGCATGAGCCTCGCCGAGGGTGTGACGAGCGTGCGCCTTTCGGAGCGTTACGATTTGCTCCAGCAGTTCGACGCCCATTTCCGCGCCGGCGCCGAAAGCGGGGCGATCGCCGAGCTGGGCCGCATGCACCAGAAGGCCTTCGACGTCCTGCACTCGGATGCGAGCCGGAGCGCGTTCGAACTGGATCGCGAAACGGCCGCGCTGCGCGACAACTATGGGCGGCACAAGTTTGGCCAGAGCGTGCTCCTGGCGCGGCGGCTCATTGAGGCTGGCACGCGGCTCGTGCAGGTGAACTGGCCGCGCGAGGGCAAGGCGGAAGTCTCCGGCAGCCCGCTCTGGGACACGCATCGCAATAACGCCGGCCGCGTGAAGGACGTGCTCTGTCCGCAATTCGACCGCACGTTTGCCACGCTCATCGCCGATCTCCAGTCGCGCGGGTTGCTGGATGAGACGCTCGTGGTGGTCATGGGTGAGTTTGGCCGTTCGCCGAAGATCAATTCCGCCGGCGGACGCGACCACTGGGGCTCGTGCTTTTCCGTCGTCCTCGCGGGCGCGGGGATCGGCGGCGGGCAGATCATTGGCGCGAGCGACCGGCTCGGCGCGGTGCCCGCGTCACGGCCAGTGAAACCGCCGGATCTCGCCGCGACCATCTTTCACCTGCTCGGGCTCGATCCGGCGGGTGAATTCATCGATCCGCTGGGCCGTCCGCGCTTGCTCACGGACAGCGGTCTGGCCCTGCGCGAGATCATCGGCGCCTGAGGGGCCGCTAAGAAAGCCCATCCGCCTGGATTTTCTCTGTGCCCATGCCCGAGCATCCCCACTTCTTCCCTGACCTTGGCCGCCGCTGCCGGGGGCCGATGTCGCGGCGCAGCTTCCTCGAGGCGGGCGCGTTGAGCCTGCTCGGGCTGGGGATGAGCGATCTCGTCCGTGCGGAGACCATCGCCAAGGCCGCGGGCCGGAAGCCGCGAGAAAAGTCCGTGATCTTCATCTGGCTCCCGGGCGGCATGTCGCATCTCGAGAGCTACGACATGAAGCCCGATGCCCCGCTCGAGTATCGGGGAATATTCTCGCCCATCAAAACCAACGTCCCGGGCATCGAAGTGTGCGAGCACTTGCCACGGCACGCGAAGATTGCGGACAAATTCACGATCATCCGCTCGATCTGCCATGAGTTCGCGGATCACGGCGGCGGTCACAAGCGTTTCCTGACCGGGCGGGCGCCCGCGTCGCCCGTGGGATTTGTCAACGACGCGCCGGCCGTGACGTCGATCATCAACAAGGCGCTGACGCGGCCCGATCAACCGATGCCGGCTTGCGTGGCGGGCGTCGACGATGGGCGGCAGCCGATCGATACCTTTTCCCTCGGCGGCGCCTATCTCGGTCCGAGCTCGACACCTTTCATGGTCGTCGGCGATCCCAGCGCTCCGGATTTCAAAGTCCAGAATATCGGTCTCACGGCCGACACCGAGACGCGGCTCGGCGACCGCCTCCATTTGCTCGAGGGCATGGACAAGCTCCGCCGCGACGTGGACAGCAGCGGGCTGATCGGGGCGATGGATGAGTTCAGCCAGCGCGCCTATCAGATGCTCACGTCGCCGAAGGTGCAGGCCGCGTTTGATCTCAGCCGTGAGCCGGAAAAGGTGCGCGCGCGTTACGGGCGTCACGCCTACGGCCAGCGCGGGCTCATGGCGCGCCGCCTCGTCGAAGCCGGTTGCCGCTTTGTCACGATGGTCTGGGAGAATCCGAATCGCACGGCGCCGATGCCGCAGAACTGCACCTACAATTGGGATTCACACGCCGTGAACTGCCACCTGTTCGACGACTGCCGCTGGCGCTACCCCTACTACGACGAGGCGCTCACCGCGCTCATCGAGGATATCTACGCGCGCGGCCTCGACAAGGACGTGATGATCGTCGCGACTGGCGAATTTGGGCGCACGCCGAAAATCAGCACCTCGGTCGGCACCCAGACGAAGGTGACGCAGCCTGGCCGCGACCACTGGCCTGGTGCCATGTCGATGCTCGTGAGTGGCGGCGGGATGCGCACGGGGCAGATCATCGGCGCCACGAATCCGCGCGGAGAATATCCCGTCGAGCGCCAGCTCTCGCCCAACGATCTGTGGGCCACCGTCTATCGCCACCTCGGCATCGATTATAACGACAGCTTCCCCGATCTCCACGGCCGCCCGATGCCGATCCTGCCGTTCGGCTCGCCGATCGAGGAGCTGCTGCCGGCGACCGTGTAAGGCGACTTTCGGGGGCGTGGAGGTTCAACTCTTTCAGAGTTGGTCGATGGTCGCTACGCCCACAGCTTCTTCCACCAATTCGCCACGGGGTCGACATCGATGTCGCGGGCCTTTTCCGTGGCCTGCTCCACGGCTTCGCGAACGGCATCCACCGAATGCGCGTAGGCTTTTTTCCCGCGCTTGGCCCCGCTGGCCAGCGCGTTTCGAATCTCGTTGAGCGCGTCCTGCCAGGGTTCCCGCTTCGGCGCGGGCTCGACGTAGCGGGTGAGCAGCCCGATGGCAAAACCGATGCCGAGCGCCGTGAGCACAGCCGGCACGGGGTTGGCGCGAATGCAGTTGTCGGTCTCACGCAGCAAGTCCTGCGCGTGTTCTTTGGCGTCCTGGGTATTCATAATAAGGTGGGTGACGACGGCTGCTTACGGTTTCTGCTTCTTCTCAAATTCCTCGTAGATCTTCAGGGCGCCCAGTGCGAGCAAGAGGGGGCGGGCGAGCGCGAAGACCAGGCGAACCAGCGCCCCGAGGACGCGACCCACGGGGAAGATCGTGAGCAGCAAGCCGGCGAGCACGGCCATGCCGACCGCCTTGGTAGGGTCTTCACGAACGAACCGCTGGGTGCGTTCGCCGAGGTCCTCCACGGTTTTCTGCCAATCGCAGCAGGAGGCCGGGCGGGGATTTTCTTGCGGGTCTTCCATAAAGTGTAAATGCGTGGACGCAGTTGGATTGCACCCGAATGTCGTCCAACTTGCAATCTCTTGCAAAGTTACCGGACTCATCGCTTATCGGCGGATCGCCGGATGCCTGGAGCCTTTCGAAATATCCATTGGCAAGCGGGGGCCTTTTGCTATCTTACGCGGCTCCAAATGGTGGCCGTAGCTCAATGGTAGAGCTCCAGGTTGTGGTCCTGGCTGTTGCGGGTTCGAGTCCCGTCGGTCACCCCATTTTACCGCTCGCCGGCATATGCCCCGCGAGGGACAGATGTCCAAGTCAGTGAAGGCGCGTGAGCAGGGTGGAAACGGCAGACCCGGCGCTACTTATGACGCATGGAGCGGGAGACATCCGATCAAATGGCTAAGAGGCCAAAAGGCCGGAAAGCCGGAGATCAGATGTCCAAGCCTCTGAGAGCGGATACCTTTGGATGTCTCGAAAAGGGGAGACATCCGACATCAAAGAACGGACAAAAACAGCCCGGAAAGGCGGCTGGAAACCCTTTTGAAATAATGTCCATTTTCCCGACCGGCTGAAATAATGTCCACTTTTCTACGGCCAGCAACCCGCTCCTGTCTCGCTTTTCGATGACAGGCGACAGGCAACCGTCCCGTCGCACTCTCACGATTTCTTGCGACCACGGCTCGGCGGCAAAACGGGCTCAAGCCGAAATGGCCCTCCGGCGGCGTCTTCTTCGGCCTGCTTTGCCTCAAGCAGCAGTTCCATCAAAATTTTCTCACCCACTTGGGAGACGAGGCGTACGAAGTTCCCTCGGAAGTCAGCTTTCACCACGTCGCGAAAGGTTTTCCGGATGAGGCATTCCAATTCGGGATTGTCTGGACCACCGCCACGGTGCCAGGCGGTTGCCAAAGCGTGATCGGTCGCCTTGTCGGCATCATCGACGACCCGCGACACGAGCAACTCTTGAAAGCGCTCTGCGTTGATCAGTAAAATCTCGCCACGATCCGTTTTCATGCGGAAAAGTTTTCGGCGCTCGGTCGTGTCTGGTACCATCTGCTCAAAGAGATTGAGTTGGCCGGCGCTCGGCTTATGGCGGCGAATCTGCAGCCAAAAGTCGCTGGAATATTCCGGCTTATCATTGATCTCCTCGACGATCTTGGGCTCGGGCTCGGTCGCACTGTTGCTGCGCGAGCGGGAGCTTTGTAGTTCGATCACCAACGCCAGCAAGACGCCACCCGCAACCGGCACAGCCCCGATCCATTTTGGGATCGATGTCATAAATGCCGTAGCGAATGCCAAAACGAGCGCCCCCAAGCAGGCGACTCCCCAAATGAACGGGGCGCGCGCCAGAGGGGAAGGAAGAGGCTTTAGATCAGCGTCGGCGGTCATGGTTGTTGGAGAGCTTGCCCCATGCCTCTTTGATCATGTGGATGATTCCAAGGGTCACAAAGCAGCATACGAACAAAACGTCTGCGTAGAAGAGAAAGCGTGCAAGAAATGCGATTCCGTCGAGCAACCAAGGCGAAAAGTGATGCTCCTTTCCGAAATGCTCAAGTACGTCAAGGCCGATCGCGGCGGCGAGAACAATTGCAACAACGAGCACATTGCCCAGCAAGTGCCGGACGATTTTCCAAGTGAAAGGGTCGAGCCATTTTGCCATTTAAATGGCCAAGGGTCGGGATCCGGGCCGGCTCGCCGCAGCCGGCGGGCTGACCATCCAAATCAGTCGGGGGTCTGATTCCATCGCGCTGGAAGGTAGCATTCTGCCGGGCGGTGCGACAAACGAAAACCGCCGGCCATCTTGCGATGGCCGGCGGCTCGGGGTGGACCGCGACTATGGACGGCCAGGGAGGCCGCTGGCAACCGCGAACGCACTCCAGGCGCGCTCCTGAATTTCTGAAGGGTCGGACCGATCTCCGGCGTGATGGCATAACTGGCTGTTGAGCAGGTAGCTCGCCATCATGATGTCCGCGATCATGAGCAACTCGGCCAGCTCGACACGCAGTGCGCCGTCTTGAACGCGAGGAATCAGCCAACCCGTGATTTCCTCCGCATTATTGACGTACGCCGAGGCAAGGGCCGTCGCGATGTCATCCCATGAGTGACCGACCAACCCGGCGAGACCAGGCAGCGCAGGGAAGGAAAGACCGCTATCGGGCAACATGGAGTCATTGACCCCGTTGAGCACCATGCGCCTTACAAGATCGGTTGCCATCACAAGAGCGACACCGATTTCGCCAGCCCGCCACGAGGCAGGCGCCCCATTGATATCGATTTGTTCGCCAGCGAGGATCAAGCCGTGCAATTCGCGCCAGAGGGCCTCCGACCGGACGATTCCGAGCGCGAGCAATCCGCATGAGTTGAGGCGGGAGAATTTCAAATCGCCGACGTAAACGGCGTGCGTGATATCCAGCGGCCAGCGGTGCTCGACGCGCTTGGAAAACGCCGCTTGAGCGCGACTGCTGCAGGATGGCCGCTTACGGCTCGCCGCGCGGCTTTTCTCCGCTTTGTTGAGGATCTGAATCTCGACCGCCAACGGAGACGGAAGGGCAGTGCGCGCCAGCCCTTTGGACGCGGGCGCTTTGCGTGCCCGCGCACGCCGTGGAGCGTTGGCGCGGGTTGAGGATTGCTTGGGAGACGCCGTGCGGCTATGTTTTCCGCCGGCCTGAGTTTTTGCGTTCATTTGACTGGATGTTTTGATTTGGGCCACTCGCGGCGGGCGTGTTAGTAGCACGTCCGTCGCCTTCTTTTTGTTTCGCTTCTCTCGCCTTGGCCCATTTAAGCATTTGAAGCGTGATCGACCCGCCCGGTTCGCGGCGGATGTGCCGCGTTCTGGAGAGCCAACCGTTTAGTTGCTGCGGAGAAACGCCAAGGTGCTTTGCAAATTTGGTTCGAGTTCCGCGCGGGTAGTGCGTGAGGGTTCGAATCAAATCGATTAATTGCGTGAGCGTTGGGACTTCTTCGGGAAGCATGTTTTTCTTTTACACCAATAAGTGTAGTTACGGCAATATAAACTTCCTGATTTAATTTGGGTAACGTTTCCCGTAATAAACGGATTGGGTTAGGTGCTGGAAAAAGCTTGCGTTTTGTCGATGGCTTTACCAAGCCCGAGAACCAAGCAACCATCAGCTTTTGCGGGGCGAAGCCTGTTCCAGGGCACGCTTTGTAACGGCGTGAATGCCAAGCGTTTTAATCCAGAAAAGTTTTGCCTTTTCCGACATGGCGGGATGTTGAACCACGGCGTTGACGCACGCCATTAGTTGATCGCTCGACATGAGATCCACGAAAAGACTGATGGCCGAAGTCATCTCGGTATCCTCCTCTAACTGCCTTCCCCAAGGCGTGTAGGTAACGGGCAATCCAAGGCCCTTCGGATCATCGATCACGCCTTGGCCGGTGCTGAGCCAGTCATAACCGATCTTGAAAGCCAAGCACACCCGGCCCAGGAAATCCTCTGAGGGATTGTCAGCCTTCCCGTTTTCCAACCGGCTCAAGTAGCTGCGATCGAAACCCACTCGCTGCCCGAATTGCTGCAAGGAAAGGCCCTCCCGCTTCCTCAGCCAGCGAATCCTCTCTCCGAGAGATCGATGCCCGTGCAATGTTTTCTGTTGCCTCATGCAACACTCCTGATAAACTGGCACCCCAAACTTGCTGCAAATAAAGCTATGAAGAGCGACAAAATCACGAAAGAGAACGGCCTCCAAAGCAAAGAGGAGACCGCCTTGAACATCAAGCTCACGCTTTGCAGGGACCGTATCACTGTGGAGCAGATTGCGCATGCAATGCTCATGACCACTGCGAGCGTGCGCAACCTATTGAATGGTTCGTCAACGAACGCGAAGGGGCGTCAGCGCATCACGAATTTTGTCGGGAAAATTCTGTGGCCAGGAGTCGTGCCTGCGCCTCAAAATCCTGAGCTTGAGCTGATCCACTCGATGCTTCCAATGGCCGCCGATTTGGTTCGGCAAGTCAAGCCGGGCAAGGGAGCCGAAACAAACGAGAGAAATCAGCAGATCGCCACCGAACTCGATGCCCTCGCCTCGCCGGCCATTCGCGCTGCAATCGTGTCTCTTGGTGCGCGGTTGCCGCTGTCAACCATCTCTCTCATCGCCACGATTTTCCCGCAGCCGCTTTCCGACCGTTTGCTCGGCATCAAACGCGATCCAAAGAAGCCAAACCGCATCGTGCTCGGAGCAGCGGCGCAATCCTGACCATGGATGAAAGGGCAAACGATCACCGCTGCCGCCGAGATCATCGCGGCGCGTCGTCGGGCCGAAGAATCCGCGCCAAACAAAGCGTGGGGCCGTTCGCGAATGTGGGTGATGACGGACGCGCATTTCGTCGAGGTCGTGGATTGGATGCTCGCGGGCGTGCCCAACAAGCGAGTCATGGAGCTGTGCCGCATGGAGCTGGGGTTGCCCGCCGCGAAAATTCCCAGCAAGGCCACGCTCTCGGTATTCTGGCACGAATTCTCGCCCCACTGGCTCGCGGTGCATCGAGAATCGAACGCGCGGATTATTGCGGCGATGAACGCGGAAATCGAGGCGGCACCGCTCAGAATCGACGGAGCCTTGCGCGAGGAGATCAAACGCCGGGCTTGGGAGCTTCTCCAACACCCGCGCCCGCCTCAGAATTTGGTCAGAACGTTCCTCGGCGCCGTGCTCAAGCTTCGCGGCCAGGACGGTCGAGCGGAGACACGGCAACTCGATCGCGAGAAGCTCGTGGCTGCTCAACGCGCGAAAATCGGCGAGGGGCTGGAATCGCTTCGCGCGGAGATCGCGGGCAATCCATCGGCCATGGTCGCATGGGAGGCTCTGAAGGCAGCGCTCGCGGCATGAGCACGGTTTCCACAACTTCGAACGGCTTCGCTTAGCCCGATGGCCAGCGCCGTCGCCCAGGGCAATGTTGACGAGGCCGCCGCCACCATCGCGGAACTCGAAAGCGCCGACTGACTCACCCATCGCACACTATGATACTGAACACTGAACAGACCGAAACCGCGCTTCACCTGCGCGACACGCTTGCCGAATTGCTCACGCGGCGTGGCACCCTTGAGTCCGCCATTGCCGCCGTGCCACAAGACGCGCCGACGACTGAGCACGCAAAAGCCAATGATGCCCTCGTGTCCTTCGATACAAACGAACTGCACACCGTCGTGCGCGAGCATCGGCCTTTTCTCGGCGAGCTGGCCGAACAATACCGCGCGGATATCGCCGCCCGGATCGAGACCGCTATTGCCCCGTTTGTGCCCGAGTCTGGCCGCGCGGAATTTATCGCGCGCAGCTTCGACGTGGTAAAGGAAGCGGCGCATCGGGCCACGCTGTTCAACGGCCCCCTCTCGCACAACGAGGCTTTCAGTCATGTCACGTCAGCCCTGGCGGTGCTTGCCGTCGTTCTCGGCTAACCCCCTTCATGTCGCACTCGATAGTCATTCCCACCTTGCTGGGTGCATCATCCCTTGCCGGTCCGGTTCCGGCTATGGGGGATCAAAACGCGGCCGGCCCCCGCCGCGATAAGGGTGGGAAGGGGTGCCTCTTTTTTCCCTGGCTATGAACTATTTCGATCGTCGCCTGGCCTACACGGGCCGCATCGTAGGCCGCAACGCCGGCACAGTCTCGCAAGGGCGCACCGGCGGGCCGTTGGCCAACACGGCGAACGATCGCCCCGTGACCATCGCGAACGACCGCGCAACGGGTTCGCCGTTTGTCATCAGCCAGGCCAACAGTCTCTTTCTGCCTTTCGGCAATTTCCCGCACAAGGCGGGCCTGCAAAAGCTCGACGGGGAGAGCGCAGCATTCTTGCGCGCGAACTTCGGCAAAGTGGATATCACCGCGAAGCGTCCGGTTGACGTTGGCGTTCCCATTTATTTTGGGCATCCCGATTGCCTTGGCCGCCCCGACACCAACCCAGCAGCGCCCGCCATGGGTTGGGTGCGCGAGATCCAGACCGAGGCGACCGGCATCAGCCTGCTCACCAAGTGGAGCCCGGAAGGACTGGCTGCGATCCAGAACGCGAGCTTTCGCTTCTACTCGCCGAACTGGGAATTGCGCCGAGTGGCCGGCGGTCTCCAGCCCGTGCGTCTGATTTCCGTCGGTCTCACGAACTCACCTGGCATCCCAGTGCCGGCCATCGCCAACGACCGCCACAAAGAGGCCGCGCCAGCGAAGAAGGCCGCGCCATCATCCGTCCTTTCTCACCTCGCGGCAGTGAAACGGGAATTTCCCTCGCTCGCTTACGAAAGCCAATGGCAGCTCGCGACTAACCGCGCCGCACGCTCACCGCAACCCTAGCCAAAAACCTCATGCACCCAAAAAACCAGCTACATCACGAGCGTCGTGTGATCACGCGCACGTTCACAACGCATCCGCTCTCAACCGAATTGCGCGAAGCCATTACTGCGCAGCGTATCGCGTTGAAAGAGACCCTTGAAAGGACAGGCGGTATTATCACCAAGTTCACCGATCTCGTGACCCGCTTCGATGAACTGGAGGCGAAGATCAAGCCTCCCCGCTTTGTCGAACTTGCCGAGGCCCTCGCAAAGGCGACAGCGGCGGCTGGGGTGACGATGGCCGCAAATGCCGACGCACAGTCGCTGGCGGTCCATGAACGCGACAGGCAAGCACTGAGGGAGGCAGAGGACAAATTCAGAACGTATGAGCTAGGCGAGGGGCTTGAGGCGTCGCTGAACAAGCCCGCGCTCGTCTTGGTGGGTCGCAAGCTCTTGGACTACATCCACGAAAGCGAGCCACTTGCCATGGCAGCGGTCAACGAATTGCTGAACTGTACTGGCGAGACCGGCGAGGTCTTCGACCGCGCGACAAGGGCGACTGCCAGGGCGGAAATTATCGCGGACATCACGGCGGCCTTGGAACCGTTTTTCGCGGATCCGAATGAACTGCTCAGCATCGCAAAGAAAAGCCCACTCCTCACCGCGCTGGACAGACGGAACACACCGCCGGTCGCGAAGCTTCAGAACCCGGAACCTCTCCAAGCATTCGCGACCAAACTTTTGCAAGAAAGTGACAGACTTCTTGACGGATCGCACTCGTTCACGCTGGAAGTGAAAGATCCGAGGCGAGTTCCGACGGCGGCTGATTTGGCCGCGCAAGCTGATCTCGAGGAAAGAATCGCTCGCGAAAATGAGGAAGTGACGACGAGGCGCAAGGCGGCAGTGGAAAAGCAACGCCTCAAGGATGTTCGCAGACATCAAATCATAACGACGGGGATCGATCCCAACGACCGACAAGCCGCGTAAACCGCTTCGCATCCGATGACAACCCGCAGCCACAAAGCCCCGCGCGGCGCACCAGCGCCTCGCTATGACGATATTCTCGCAGCCAGGCACCTTGCGGAGGGCGGCAAGGGCAAGGTGCGCGGAGAGTCCAAGATTTGGCACTTAACAGACGACCAGTTCGTGCAATTGGTGGAATGGATCATCGACGGCGTTCCGGCGAAGCGGATCGAGGAACTTTGCGCGCAGAAGCTCAGGCTCGCCCGCGCTCGCATTCCTGGCCGCCAGGCACAGTGCGTCTTTTGGAAGCAATTCAAACCGCATTGGACCGCTGTCCTGCAACGCTCGCCTCAGCCGACGCATAACAGCCAGGCACAGGCCCCCGCGTCATCCGGCTTCACGCCGGTCGTTATTCTCGTTCCCACGGCGCAGCTCGGCGCGCTGGGCGGCCAGGACTTCGCGGCCTTTATGGGGCGCTTGGCGGGCCTGGGGACTAACAGCGTCCACGAAACCGAAACGCGGCACGGCAGATGATGGCTCCCTTTCCCGCCATCGTCATTCCGCTGAGCGCTGGCCGCGTACTGAGCTTCCCGTGGAATGATCCCGTGCAGCGCCTCGCCGCCCGCATCGCCTCACCGCCGAAAGATATTGATTTCGTGACCGCCAACGCGCGGCTTTTGCAGACCGTCAGCGAGCTTATTGAGGCGGCAGTGTGGCGGGCCTTTCCCTCAGCAATCGCCCAGCCAGGCGAGGAGCCCAGCGGCACCATGCTCCGCACCCTGACCTTTTCCGACGCCCACAAGCTTGCCTACGTGCTCGCGGAATTGCATCGCGAGGTGCCGATCGGCGAGGCGCTGCGGTACTACCAAACGGAAGTGCGCCCGAAGCTGCAGGCTTTCGCAAAAATCGATCACCTTCCGCTGGCCTCGATCGTCGCCAATCCCGACTTGATGATTTCCGCCGCATGACCACCAAGTTTCATCTGCCATCGGCGATTGTGTGTGCAGGCCCGGGCGGGCGGTGTTACCGCGTCGATCCGCACACCCGCGCCAGGATGCGCGATGCCATGTCCCTCGATACTGAGGAAGGCGTCGCGAGGGCGCCGTGGGCCGCGCAACTCAAGCGTGCGCGGCAGCTCGCCGCCCTTGTCGGCCCCGAGGTGCTCGACGTCACGACCGCGCCGAATGGTGCGCCCGTTTGCTCCGGCTTGTTGCTCGGCGCGTTGACGCCACAGGAAGAGGGACAGTTATTCGAGGCGATCGTTTCCAACGGCGTTAACGAGCCCAACGCCGCGACGCCACCGAAGCGGCCAATTTCATTTGCGGCCCGTCTTCAGGGCTTCGACGCCGACACAATTGCGTTGTCCGTGCATCTCGCGCTGACCCCGCGCCAAACTGCCGAAAGGGTGGGGTTCGTCGAATCGGTGATGCTTCTGGAAGGCATCTACGCCGCCCGCGACGAAAGCAATAAATTTCAAGCAGCTTTACACGGAATGGCTCTGCGATGAACACCATGACTTTCAACTTTGCTCCGCCCCCTTCGTTGGGCTTTGAAATGCCCGACGGTCGCATGATCGTTGCACCGCCAGCCACGCGGGAGCGGCTGACAGCCGCAGAGGCGTGCCAGGGCGACGATGAAGGGGCCAGGGGGCGGATACTCGCCGCTCTCGTGCCGTCACGCGTTTCCGTTGTCATGCCCGACGGCTCGGAAGAAGAACAGGACAGCGCCGGCCTTCTCGGTGCGCTGACACCGGCTCAGGAAATGGAATGGCTGGCTTGCATCGAAGGGCAAGCCCACGGTTTGGATCCGCTCATGTGCGCCGAAATGCACCGCGTGGCCATCCTCCGCTTCTTTCGAAACAACCTGGCAACGGCCACCACTTCGGAGGGTGAAAAGTGAGCACGGTTAAGATCAGCATCGGGAGCGAGTTCGACGGGCGCGGCTTTAGTTTGGCCGACGGCGCATTTCGTAATCTGAACACGTCTGCCCAGGAGTTCGTCAACACCCTCAAGACGGGCGTGGGGATCGATCTCGGGGGCCGCCTTGTGCGAACGCTGGCCGAAGTGCCGATTGCGCTGAAAGAAGCTCTCACCCACGGCGTGCGGCTCAATGCCGAGCTGGAGACTACGCGACTAACCATTGCCGGGATGGTCAAACAATCCGGCGGCCTGGCTTCGTTCAATCAGGCGCTGGCCATGAGCGACAGCCTCATTGCGAGAATGCGGACGAGCGCCAACGATCTCGGGCTCAGCTTTGAGGGAATGATGGAAACGTACAAGACCACGGCGGGAGCGCTCTTCAATGCCGGGGTGACGGATCTGCAAAAGCAACTCGACCTGACCGTGCTGCTCCAGCGCTCCATGGCCGGGCTTGGCATCTCTGGCTTTCAGGCAACGCGAGACATCCAGGATATTCTCACGGGCATGGCCGGGCGCACGAAAGCGGGCCGCGAACTCGGCATCAGCGATGAGGACGTGAAGGCCGCCGAGCATGCGGGGCGGGTCTATGAATATCTGAACGAAAAATTGAGCGGCCTGGCCGACGCGGGAGCGGCTGGGCTTCACACTTTCAACGCGGAATCCAATCGGCTGAATAATCAGATACAGGCCCTCGAAACGCAGATTTCCAAACCGATTTTTGAAGCGCTGACCGCAGGCATGGCGGCGCTCGGTGAGGAACTGAAAAAGCCCGAAGTGGCCCAGAGCCTTCACGAGATCGGGGTCGAACTCGGCGAGGTCGTCAAGGGCGGCACGGCCATGGTGTCGTGGGCCATTCGGAACGTGGAATGGCTCAAGGCCATGGCGCTTGCGGCTGGCTTCTTTGGCGTTGCTCTGGCGGCAATCAAGATTTCCGATCTCGTGTTAGGGCTGGGAATGTGGGCTCAGGGATTGAGAGCAAGTGCGACGGCCACGACCGCCTCAACACTCGCCATCGAGGGCGAGACGGCTGCCCTGGCCCGTAACACGGGCGCACAGGCACAGAATGCGGCCGCACGCACCGCGCGGGCCGTTTCCGCCTCGCCATGGCTTCCACCGGCCAACGCGACCATGCCCGCACTGGCTCCGACGCAACGCGGGGCCGCCGGTAAATCCTGGGATGAGCGGATAAGTCCCGCCACCCCGGAAAATTATCCGACAGCAGAGCGCGAAACCAGGGCGTTCAACAGGTCGCTCGACGCGGCTAGAGGGGAGCGGCTCAGCCCGGCAGATTACCTGGCCCAGCAAAGGCAAGTGCGGCAAGGCAACACGACATTTGCGCGCTATCAATCGGACGGCAACGGCGGCGCGCGCGGCCCAGCGTTCTCAGCCGCCCCGCGCACTTCCGCCGAGCCGATGCCCACGCCTTCATCGATGCCGGGCCTACGCGCGGCTGCCATGGGCGTAGCGGGGGGCGTCGCCGTCGTCGGGCTTGCTGATGCTATTTTCCATCTCTTGGACGGCTTGAACCAATTGCGACTGGTCATCAAGGAGTCTGAAAACACCCGCAAGAGCGACGACGTGGACAACTCGCGGAAGATCGGCAACAAGCTCATGGATGTTGCCAAGGAGACCCGGCCAGGCGGTCAGGACGAACTCAAGAAGATGGTGGACACAGAGCGCGCGCGGTTGCAGTCCATGCTGAGCCACGAGACCGATCAGGGGCAACAAATTCGCCTTCGCGAAAACATCGAACGGCTAAACGACGTGTTGCTCGAGGGCGAAGTGTCCCAAAAGAAAAATTACGAGAAGGATCGTGTCGCCACGATCGAAATGGAACGTGAGCGCAAGCGCATTGCCGATGAAGAGGCCGCACTCAGACTCGATGCCGCAGAGCGCGAGGCAGAAGACCGATCGAAGCAGGTTGGGGAGGCCGTTGAACGATCGCTCCTACAATCCGCTAAGCCGCAAGATAAATTGACACTGTTACAAGGTCAGGAGGCCCGCGCTCGCGCGGATTACTCGAAAGCCGTGGGTAATGAGACGAGCGGAGTGGACGCGGAAAAGGCCTCCCCGGAAACACTCATGGCCACCGCCCGGGCGAGCGTTGACTCACCGGGTTTCAAGGATGCTCTGGCCGCCGCCGAACGGCTCTCCGAGATCATGCGGCAAATCAACCAAACGACCGACGAAATAGAGAAAACGGTCGAAGAGGAGTGCGCAAAGGAAGGCGAACTTGCCGAGAAAAAGCAACGCACGCGCGATGAAATGGCGCGGGAGAAAGAAATCCTCCAGGCCCTCGCGGCGGGGGACACGGTTGCGGCGGTGGCCGCCGAACGGCGAAAAGCGATCGAGGCGGAAATTCTGGGCCTGATTGGACAGGGCATGGACGCCAGCGAGGCGAGGAAGGGTGCCGAGGAAAACGCGGCACTCAAAGAACTCGCGACCCGCCGCGATGTGTTGCGCGATCTGACCGAAGAGCACGAAATATCGGCGGCGCGCCTCGCCGGAAATACTTTGCTCGTGGAACAGCTCGAACGGGAGCGGGACATCAGGCGCGAGATCAAACAGCTTGAGCAGGCCGGGCTCTCTGCGGTCGAAGCGGAAGCCAGCGCGACACAGGCGGCGAACGACAAAAAAGCGCAGAAGGTACAAGACCGCTCTGAAAAGCTGGGCGAGATCAACGCAGAAGACGACGTGGCGCGAGAGCAGGCACATCATCACAAGACCGGGGCGAGGAAGGCGGGAGACCGGGCCTTTGAACTCAAGCGCCGGAACGAACTGAAGCACGACGGGTATGACCAGGACACGATCGACCGAACGGTGGGCGACGAAATGGCGACGCGGCGGCGCGGCGAGGGCGGGATCGGAGGGGCGACGGGGCGCGCCGGCGCTGCGGACAAATTTGGGAAAGGCAAGATGTCGGATGACGACTGGGCGAAGACCTTCGGCCCGACGACGAGCGATGGCACGCGGGCGGGAGGCGAGGCGGCGCACGGATCGCTGGCCAGCGGCTCGCTGACTGGCGGCAAGGGACTGACTGGAGACGCGGACTGGCAAAAGCTCTTCCCGCGTGCGCTCGGTGTCCCGGAGCCTGCCAACCGGCCAGGCGACGAACCGGGCGCGGCGGGCGCAGCCGGCGTCGCGGGCGAAGCGGCCAAGGGCGAGGGAGCGACTGACGCCGTGCAGAAAGCCGGGACGGATGGCCAGGCGGCGGCCAAGAGCCTGAAGACGGCCGCGCAGGGTGTGCAGAAATCCATGGAGGCGCTGCAGGCCACGGCGGTGAGTGACTTGGGGGCCACGGCGGGCAAGGTGGACGAACTGAAAGGGGTGTTGGAAGGCAAGATTCAAGAACTCAACGCCAAGATTGACGCGGCGATCACCGCGATCGGAGCCGCATGAACGCGCACAGCAACACCGACCTTCGCATTGAAAGCGCGGACACGATCGCGGATATCCCATGAGTGTAGCCACGGACAAAGTCAGCGGTCAGGAAACACCATGCGAGGCACTCAGCGCCCCGCAGTGGTGCCGCCTGCTAAGTCGTGCCCCGCAAACCTTCCGTGACCGTTGCTTGCCATCAGGCGCGCAGGAAGCGAGCGGTCTGCAGCTTTTCGCTTTCGATGCGCTGCCCGCCGACTACCGGGCGGAATTGGAAAAGCTTCGCCTCGATCACGCCACTCCGAATTTCTCGGCCTTGCTCGCGCGGATGGATGCGGCGGCGCTCGGCTGGCAACCGCCGAAACCGTGGGCTAAATACAAGCCCAGCGTGCGGCAGCGGGCCACGGTCAAGCGGGATGCTCTCGCTGTCTGGTATGCAGCTCGCAGGAACAAAAAGAGCAAGAAAGAGGCGTGGGAGTTGGTGCGCGCAGAGTTCGACCGCATCACCGGCAAGACCGTTGGTGCCCGACAAGTGCGCCGATGGATCGAAACCATTGAGGCGCGCGGCGGTGAGTTTGCACCGCTCGCCGCTTACTGCGATGAGAAGGAAGTGCCACACATCGCGGCCCGGCTGACGCCGCCTGAGGAATTGATTGTTGCCTTACAAAGCAAGGTCCACGAGCCAGGCGTCGGCGAATGGAGTGCGGCGGTGCGACATTTTCAACTCGCATGGGTGGCAGGCGCCGACGTGCCGGGCCTTGGACGCGCGCAGGCCGGCGAACCGTTTCCTTTCACCGCGAAGCAGCTCCAAAAGTTTTGCCCTTCCAAGGCCGCACGCGTCCATGGCAGCCGTGGGAAGTTCGCCGCCAAGGCCGTCGGCCTGCTCCCCGCGCCGCCTATCTCCCGCCGCAACGTGCGACTGCGCGAGCGCATCGTCTTTGACGACAAGCGCCTCGATATTGTGGCGCTCGACGATGCGACGGGGTTGCCCGTCACGCTCGTTGGGTGCTTTATGATGGACGAGGCGACATCGCAGATCCTCGGATACATCCTGCGACCGGACGGCGGGCTACGCCAAAACGACGTGGAAGGATTGACGGCATTTTTCCTTCGCGTCGTCGGTTTTGCCGGAACCCGCGCAGGCTATGCAACAACGCTCAAATTTGAGCGAGGGCAGGTTGCGATCAGTCCGGATCGTGAGGCGCTTATTTATGGGATGTTCCCCGGACAGTTCATCGTGTCCCGCACTTCGATGATTGGGGGGCACGGCCCGGGCGGATTCAAAGCAGAGCCCAGCGGCAACTTTTTTGGCAAGGGACGGCTCGAATCGTTCTACCGCACATTTGACCATTACTTCCGCCACGTCCGTGGCCAGCGGGGAAACGTCCATAGCACTACGCCCCTCATGCTCGGCGATCTCCTCACGACGCCGGAAAAAATCGCGCACCAAAATTACAAGCTCAAGGGCACGATGATCGAAGAAGCGGTGCTTTGTGGCCAGGCTGCCATGCAAATGCATTGGCGGGAGACGGGTGAGGTAAATTCGATCGCCGCAGTCGAGGCCACCGGCATTGTGCTTCCTTTGCTTCACACGCGCGAGATCCACGCGGCGCTGCAGGCCGCGATTCTATTTTACAACGCCGAGCGCGGCCACCGTCGCGAGGGTTTCAACGATATCGCCGTCACCACAGCCGACGGCGGGGTGAGGTGGGTGACCGAAAGCGCCAACGACAAAGCCGCACGATTGCATGCCGAGCTGGCCGCGCAAGGCCGTTGCCTAACGACAATCAGCGCCGCTGATGCCACTGTCCTTTTGCATCGGTGTAAACGCGTGACCGTCAAACCCAGCGGGGCTCGGGTTCGGATCGATAGGCAGGAGCGCGTTTACTGGCATCCTGACTCGCTGGCTGTGGCCGCCGCACAGCGCAGCAGCCTTGGTGAAAAGGTTTTTCTCGCCCTGTTCAATCCGGACGACCCCCGAGAGCTTTACTTGCTCCACAACGCGCCAGGTAGCTTCCCGCCGGCCGCCGCTGAGTTACCCTCCGGTCAAGAGCCGCATTTCTTCGAGGCATTGCCGCTTTACGAAGCCCCTGACGCGAACGACGAGGCCGCCCTTGCTCGTCGCGCCAAGAGCGTGGCCGCCAACGTCGGGCGCGTGATGGTTGAGCTGCAGCGGAATGTAATTCCATTCGATGCCGAGCAAACAGCACGGCGCGAGCGCAATCTCGAAATCACCAAGCCGATGCGTGAAGCTGTGACCGTGCTCCGCGAGCAGATGGTAAAAGGAGAGCAGCCTGCGACCGCCGTCGGCGAAGCCTTTGCCGCGAGCGATCGAACGGAAGCGCGCCGGCGCTACGAAGAGAGCTTGATTCAAAGTAAGGCCGCGCGGGCGCAAGAGTTTGACGAACGATGAGCACGACCCGCTACGCTGCTTCCAACGCCGATCCTGACGCCTCGCCGGAGCGATACCTAGCCAGTGCCTCACTACGCGGCCCGGTGCCTCTCAGCATCATTTGCCGCGTCTCCAGCGTGCTCCCCGCCGCACAGCGCGAGGCGATGATTTGGCTTTCAGGATTCGCGCGGCTCCGCGAACTGACCGGCGAATCGTTGGCGGCAGAGTTGCGGATGCCAGGCGATGAAGTGCGGGAGGCATTGACCAATCCCGCCTGCGACCGGGAATTGTTTTTCATCCGAGTGAGTGAGCAGCGCGCCCGCTTTGACGAAGAGCTTGCCCGTCAACGACGGCCAGGGGAGCAGAGCTGCTTTTCACTCGTCCCGGCCTTTGACGATGCGCTGTGCCAAATCGCGGACACGAGCATTGCACGCAAGATCGGGAACGCCGTGTCCATGTGCTCCACAAAGCCGCAAATCATCGAGATCATCGGAAAGACGCGGATCGGCAAGAGCATCGCTGGCCGCCGGCAATTCCTGGCCAACCTACATCGCGCCGCCTGGCTGAATTGTCCGAAGCACGGAACGGAGCGCGATTTCCTCACCGGCCTTGCCGGGTGTCTCGGCATGAGCTTTGGAAGTGCGTTCAAGAATTCTCAGATCATGCCGAAGATCGGCGCGTGCTTTGGCCGCAATCGGGTCAATTTGCTTTTCATCGACGAAGGCCAGCGGTTGCTCCCGGTTGAAACGCGAGCGGAGCCGCGCCGGCTGGAAACAGTTCGCGATCTTTGGGAGCAGTCGGGCATTTCCGTTGTGATTCTCTCAACGCCTCAGATGTCGGCAGGGCTCGCCGAACTCATGGACGAAAACCCTCGCTGGGCTCCTGGCCAGTGGATCGGCAGACGGCAAGTGTTTGACCTGCCCGACATGATGACCGCTGAGGACTTGGCGGCCGTGGCAATGCATCACGCGCCCGACGCGACGCCCGATGCCATTGAACAACTCGTCCTTCACGCTCAAGCCAGCGAGGGCCTTTGCGGGGCAATGGTGCGCGCCATCGAGCGCGCCCGATTCCGCACCGCCGGCGGCCCGCTCACTTTAGACGCGGTGAGGGACGCGCAACGCCTCAACGAGCGCAACGAGGCCGCCGGCAAGGTGGTGGCGCTATCGCGCCCGCCCGTGCGGCGGAAGGGCTCTGCGCGTCAGCGCTACGGCAAGACAGGTTGACCGATGCGTCCCCCATATTCGACGGCCGCCCATGAGGCGGTTTTTTCCGTGGTCGGGTCAGAATGGACATCTGCTCTGTGCTTCATGGACATTTGTTCGTCGCGTTACATGCATCATGCCCCGGGCCAGGCTGCCGGGTTCACCACGCGGACATTCGATGGCGACCGCACAAATCGCGCAACGGGCCGCCTGGGGGGTGGTTGAACTATTCTCAGCCGACTATGGTGTCGGCCGATCCACTCCCCCAAGTCCATGAAAACGCTCCTTTTTGTCACCGCTCTGCTCCTGGCTCCGGTCGCCGCGCTTCGCGCCGCCGCGCCGCCAAATATTGTCGTCATCCTCGTCGATGACATGGGCTTCTCGGATCTCGGCTGCTACGGGTCGGAAATCCCGACGCCGAATCTCGACGCGCTCGCGGCGAATGGGCTGCGGTTCACGCAATTCTACAATACCGGCCGGTGCTGCCCGAGCCGCGCCGCGCTCCTGACGGGGCTCTATTCCCACCAGGCGGGCATCGGGCATATGGTGGAGGATCAGGGGCAACCCGGCTATCGGGGTCATCTCAATGACCAATGCGTGACGATCGCCGAAGTGCTGCGGCCGGCGGGTTACTTCACGGCCATGTCGGGGAAGTGGCATGTCGGGCAGGGCCTCGGCGTGACGCCGTGGGGGCGCGGATTCGAGCGCAGCCTGAATGCGCCCGCGGGCGGCTTCTATCTTCCCACGAGCGCCCGCGCGGAGCTGTATCTCAATGGGGAAAAGATCGCGAATGACGATCCGCGACTGCCGGCCAATTGGTACACCACGGATCTCTGGACCACCTTCGGGCTCAAGTTCATCGACGAAGCGCAGGCCGCGAAAAAGCCGTTTTACTTGCACCTCTGCTACAACGCGCCCCACTTCCCGCTCCAGGCGCCCGCCGAAGATATCGCCCGGATGCGCGGCAAATACACCGCGGGCTGGGGAGCCGTGGGCGACGCGCGTTATGCGCGCGAGCTCGAATTGGGGCTCATCGACAAGGCGTGGGCCAAGTCTCCCCGCCCGGCGCCCGTGAAGGAGTGGAGCGATGTGCCGTCCGCCGAGCAGGAGCGTTTCGATCACATCATGGCCACTTACGCGGCGTGCGTGAGCCACATGGACAAAGCCGTTGGCGATCTTGTCGCCGGCCTGAAGCAGCGCGGCGTCTTTGAGAACACGCTCATCCTTTTCATGAGCGACAATGGCGGCAACGCGGAGTCCGGTCCGAATGGGCGCTCCGAGGGCGATCCCACGCAGGGCACCTCCAATTGGTTCTGCGGGGAGAGCTGGGCTTTCGTGGAAAACACCCCGTTCCGCCGCTACAAGCATTTCAACCACGAAGGCGGCATCGCGTCACCGTTCATCGCGCATTGGCCGGCGGGCATTCCTGCGCATGGCGAAATGCGCACCCAGCCCGCGCATCTCATCGACATCATGGCGACCTGCGTGGCAGTCAGCGGCGCCACCTATCCGGCCTCCTTCCACGACAAACCAATTCTCCCGATGGAAGGCCGCAGCCTCGTGCCGGCCTTTGCCGGCCAGCCGATCCAACGCGACGCGCTCTACTGGGAACACGAAGGCAACGCCGCCGTCCGCGTGGGCGACATGAAGCTCGTGCGTTTTGGCGGGCAGGGCGCGTGGGAACTCTACGACATGAAATCCGATCGCACGGAACTGCACGACCTTGCCTCAGCGCAGCCGGGAAAGGCGCAGGAACTCCTGGCGAAGTGGCAGGCGTGGGCCGAGCGCGCGCACGTGCTGCCGAAGCCAGGGGGGCGGGGGAAGTAGGAAGTGCTCAGTGCGGAGTGCTCAGTGCTCAGAGACAACACTGATGGGCCCGACTGAGCACTGAGCACTTCCTACTTCGAACTTCCTCAGGGCTTCACCTTCGGCACCGCAGGCCTCGACGGGGCGAAGTTCGCGGGCTTAATGGGGGTTGCCCTGCGGACCTCGGGCGAGATCAAGGAGGGCTCGTCGCCCGGCATGGGCAGGGAGTCGATGTACTTTTCGAAATCTTTTCGCGTGAATGCCTTTTCGATCAGGTCGGTCTTGTCCACTTCGTCGTTCGTCACCTCGCGGAGGCCCTTGGCGTCGTCCACGATGTAGGGCGTCAGGAACATCAGGAGTTCTTTTTTGACGTCGGTTTTGACCGTGTGCCGGAACGCGGCGCCGAGATACGGGATGTCGCCGAGCAGCGGGATCTTGGTGATGGTTTCCGTGTGCTGCGTCTCCATCAACCCGCCGATGACGACCGTTTGGGCGTTGGGCGTGACGACGACGGTCTCGGCGGAGCGTTTCGCGATGATTGGCGCGCTGGCGTTGTTGGAGATGGGCACGGTCTGGTCGGTCAGCGTGGAAATCTCCGGCGCCACGATCATCTCCACCGTGCCTTCGGAGGTGATGAAAGGCGTCACGCGCAGAATGATGCCCACGTTGTCGTACTGGATCGTGTTGATCGTTTCGCCGGTATCGGTGATGCGGCTGTTCGTGATGAAGGGCACTTCCGAACCGACCACGATGACCGCTTCCTGGTTGTTGCGCGCCATGATCGAAGGCCGCGACAGCACTTCGAGTTTTCCTTTGGAAGCGAGCAAATGCAGGGTCGCCGACCAGTCGTCACTCGTCAGGCGCACGAAACTGCCCGTGGTCGCACTGGCCAGCCCGAAGGCATTCGACAAGCCCAGAGTCGATCCGATCTTGGCCGCCGCATCGAGTGGCGTTGTTTGAGTCGAGGTGGTCGAGGTGGTCCCCGCGCCGTTGTTGTTGGTTCCGTTGAGGGTGGAGGTCGTGGTCCGCGAACCGGTGGTCGCCGGGCGGCCGTTCGCCAGGTTAAAATTGTAGCTCCCCTCCACGCCGATATCGAGGTCCTTGTTGTAGGTCACTTCGAGGAAGACCACTTTGATCAGCACCTGAGGCTTGGGCTTGTCGAGCGTCCGAATGACTTTCACCAGTTCGCGATGCGTATCTTCGTCGGTCACGATGACCAGGGAGCGCGTCTCGGGATCGATCTGGATCGTGGCATCGCCGAGTTCCGTGTTGCTGCGGTACTGGCGGGGGCCACCCGCGCTGCTGCGGCTGGATCCGCCCGACGTGCCACCGGTAGTTCGAGAGGTGGTGGAACTCGCGGTCGTCCGCGCGGCACTGCCCGGGCGAGCCGTGGACTGCGCTTCCACCCGCTGGGAGGAAATGCCCAAGGCCAGCAGCAAGAGCGTCAGCCGAAAGTAGGAGGAGGAAAACATGAGGGGGAAGTGGTGAAAGCGGCGCCCGGCGAACTCAGCGACGCGAGCCGCTGTTGGAAGTTTGGGTATTCGTGTTCATGGCCGCGCCATTGCTGGAACGCGTGGAAAGACGGTTGGCGCCGGATTGCGACGAATTCGTGATCGCGCTCTGGTCGCCCAGCATGCCGCGCAACACGTTCGCCACGCTGTCGGCGTCCGCGTGTTCGAGCGAATGGATATAGACGTGTTGTTTCTTCGTATCGGACGCGTCGAGCCGGCCCACCATCTCCGCGATCTGTGCCATGGTATCGTTGGTGGCCGTGACGAGGAGCGAGTTCGTTCGCGGATCGGCCACGGCGACGACCTGGGACTCGAGCAGAGCCCGCTGACTGGGCCCGCCGTTCCCCCCTCCTCCCTGTCCTCCTCCTTGTTGTCCCTGTCCCTGCTGCCCATTTTTATTGCCGTTGCCCTGGCGATTGCGATTCGAGGTCGTTCCCGCGTTGCTGCCGTAGAGTGAGCTCAGGATATCCGCAGTTTCCATGGCGTCCGCGTGCTCCAGGTGGAAGATCCGCGTATTGGTGATGTCGGTGATGCTCGTGTCGATCCGGGTCACGATGTCCGTGATGATCGTGATCATTTCGTCCGGGGCGCTCACGATCACCGAATTGCTTTGTTGATCCGCGACCGCCACCACGCGCATCGCGGCCTGCCGCGCCTCGCTCTGCGGCGCCGCCGGTGCTCCACCGCCGGGGCCGAAACCACCTCCGAAGCGCCGCCCTCCGCCGCCGCCCCCACCACCGCCTCGATTGAAGCCGTTGTTATTGTTGCCCTGGCCGTTGCCGGTGTCGTTGGGAAACAGTTGCGTGAGCACGGTCGCCAGTTCCTTGGCGTCGGCGAACTGGAGCGGATAGACGTGGATCGTTGAGATCCCGGCCACCGAGGTATCGACGGCACGGACGATCTGGGCGATGCGGCGAATGTTGGTTTGCGTATCGGTGAGCAGGATCGCGTTGCTGCCTTCATTTGCGCTGATCGTGGCGGTGTCGGAGAGCAGCGGCCGGATGTTTTCCACCAGCTTGGCGGCCTCGCCGTAGCGCAGGGGGAGAATCTGCGTCACCATCTCGTCCTTCCGCGGGATCTGCTCGGGATCGCTGCCCATCTGCACCGGCAGATCCCGCTTCTGCGCGTCCTTGCGGTTGATGATTTTCAAGATGCGTCCGTTGCGAATAGCCACATAGCCCTTTTCGACGAGCACGGCATTCAGCAGATCGATCGCCTCTTCCGCGCTGATCGGCTGCCGGCTCACGATGTTGACCGTCCCGGTCGGGACCACCTCTTGCACAATGACAAAACCGGCCGCTTCGCTGAGGTAATTCAACACATCGGTCAAAGCGGCGCCCTGGAAATTGAGCATGATGCCCTTGCCCGGACTCCTGGTGACAGGCGCGACGGTCGCGGGGGCGGCAGGTGCGGCGGGCGCCGGAACGGCAGCCACCGGGGCGGGCAGAACGGCGAGCTCCTTCGACGGCAATTCTGGCTCCACTTTGATCGCGGAGGGGATGATCGGCGGCGCGCCCTTTTGTTGCGCGCGCCCCGTCGGGATGAGCGCGAAAGTGGCCATGACCAGCAGGAGGAGCAGGTGGGAGAATTTCATAGGATCATTTAGTTTCCGCGCCGTTCGGCTTGCGCGCGCTCCATCATGCGGCGCAAAAGTTCGGTTTTATCCGAGGGAACCGAGGGAGCCGTCGGAACGGGCGCGCTCGATTCGGGCGGAGATGGGGAAGGACTGGGGCCGGCGACTTCCGGCCCGGAGACTTCGCCGTTGCCGCCGTCGAGTTGCAGGCGATGCCCGACCGCCATGACGAACGATTTGCCGTCGTGTTCCATTTCCGTCTGGATCGGGGTGATCGAGATCACCTTGTAGCCCGCGATCAGGTCGCCCACGGGAATCACCCGGCTGTATTCCGAGCGCGAGCCGCTAAAAAAGGCGAGCGCGCGCCCGTCCGCCACCATCGTCCCGGTGAGCGTAAAGTAGCTGATGCGGGGCCCTTTGCCCGAAGAGGACTTGGGATCGGAAGACTGTTCGATGCGCCCTGGCTTGCGATTGGGGTCGAAGATATTGCGCGCCTTCACGAAGACGAAGGTGTCGAATCCCTTGGCGGAGGCCGCCGCATTCTGCCCATAACCATGGGGCGCCGCCAGCCAGAGCAGGGCGGCACAAAGCATAAACCAGGGGGCGCGGTTCATGGCAGCACCTTCCCCGGTTCGTTGATCCGCACGAAGCTAAATCGCATCGTCATCGTGAGTTGTTTGCCGAGCGCGTCGCGGGTATTGAGTTCGCACTCCTCGATGCGGGCCGGCAGCGGATCGACTTCGATTTCGTAGATCAGGCGCCCGATCGAAGCCTGGTCGCCCGTCGCCGTGACCCGGCATTCGAAGGTGTCGTACCCGCCTTCCTCGTGCTGGCGCCAGTTCGGCGTGAGGCTCGTGAAGCTGACCCGGCTGCGGGTGCCCCACCGGCCGAGCGCCTTGTAAACTTCCGCCTCGCCAGCCGAGTTGTCCTCCGTCATGTCGGTTTTCAGCATGTCCGCCCAGCGCCCCCGCAGGGAGGCCTCACGTTCGATGAGCGACCGGCCCTTGGTCACTTTATCGCGCAGCACACCCAGCCGTTCGCTCTGCTCTTTCCAGGCCTCGATGGATGGCTCCACCACAAAGCGGTCGAGGACGAAAAGCGCCACCACGGCGGCCACGGCGAGTTTCAGGATGGTTTCGCGATTATTTTCCATCGGCCACCTCCCATTTGTAGACGATCGAGAATTGAATCGGGTTTTCTCCGCGCACCTGCTGGACCTGGAGGGCCGACACGTCCTTGCGTTTGCGCAGCCGCTCGAGGAAGGCCAGCCAGGCCGATTGATTGCGGGCAAAGCCGCTGCACGCCACCTTGTTGTCCCCGCTGAGCTGAATGCTCTTCGCCCAGACCTCGCCCGAATCCGGGAAGGCCGCGGCCACGTTTTCGATGACTTGCAAGGTGCGCGGCGAGGTTTCGAACCAGGGGCGGAACTGCCGGATGCCCTGCTGGAGTTTCCCCAGCTCGGTCGCCCGCGGCTCCATGACTTTCCACTCTTTCTCCAGCCGGCTTTCGATGCGGCCGCGCACGATGTAGGTGATCACCGTGATCAGGATGAAACTCACCACCCCGGCCAGCACCCACCGGCGGCGGCGGTCGTCGAAGCGGCGCACCCACACCTGCCACTTGTCCACGATGGGCGGCACGAATTCGAAGGCGACCGGCTCGCGCTGGAGAAAGCGCCGGGCGCTGGCGATTCCCACGGAGGGATGTTCCAGCGGGTGGGCGGTATCCCCGGTGCGCAGGCGGCTGTCGATGCCGAGGCGGCGCAGGTGCTGGCGCACTTCGAGGCACAGCGTCTCCGCGGTGGCGGGCGTGCCGCGAAACGACGCCTCGCGCAATTCCTGCCGCATTTCCCCGGGCAATTGGCCGAGCGTGATGCGGACCTCTCTCGAAAATCCCGCGGCGTCAAAGTTGGCGGCCTCCGGGCCGGCCGGCGCCGGCAGCGAACGCACCGCGGCGATGCCGCCGCCCGCGGCGATCACCACATCCACATGGTTGCCATTGGCGACAAAGTGCAGCGCCGTGGGCTGATCGGCGGGCGTCACGCATTCGTCGAGGCCGAGCGAGATCGACACCACCTTGCAGCCGGCCGTGGTCAGCATGTGCTCGACGGCGGCCATGCGCTTCGCGGGAATTGCCGCGAGCGTCGCGCGCTTCTTGCCATCGGGCAATTGATAGGCGCACGAAGCCAGCCGCAGGTCGGCCACGGGAATGGGAAACTCGCGCTCCGCCCGCAGCTCCATGTAGCCGTGCAAATCTTCGTCGCTCACGCCGGGCATTTCCGCCGTGGTCGTGAGCGCCCAACTGGCCGGCACGCAGACGACGGTGCGCCGTTCGCGAATGCCCGCCGCTTCGAGTTGCGCGGCGAGTTGCTTCCCCGCGGCCTCCGGATTCTCGACGACCGATTCCGCCCCCACTGGCAGCACGAAGGAGTGCTCCACCTTGACGCCCTTCCCCTCATCCCGGAGGAAATCCACGGCGATCTGGCCGGACTCGATCGTGACGGCGAGCGCCGCTTTCCTCTGGAGGCGCTGGCGCAGCTTCACGAGTTTGGCTTTGGCTTCCACGGCGTTCATCGGACTCCCTTCCAGACGGCCTGCTGCCGCACGTCGCTGCCCAGCGCCCAACCCAGCCCGGAGAGATCGCGGCGATAGACCACGAGCGGTGTCCCGGAACTGCTGTCGATGACCACCCGGGTCCGCCGATAGCCGCGCCCGTGGCGGCCGACCGCCGCCACATCCGCGCTGCACTGGAAGCTCTGGCCCGTGATGTAGGGCCCGGCCTGCTTGGCGTTATCTTCGCCCAGCACGTCCACGATCCACAGGTAGCTGGCATCCTGGGGCGCGCGTGTGAGGCGCGTGCCCACCACGGAGGAAGCTTTGTCCGTCCCGATGCCGGGGATGCAGGCCAGCACCACTTCGCTCGCGGTGTTGACGTTGATCAAGCCCGGCACGTAGGTGCCCGGATGCGTGGTGATCGCATCGCTGATCTGTCCGAATTCGTCCGCCGTCATGCCGCTGAGGAGGTAAAACTCGAGCTCGCTGCGGATGCGCTGCGTTCCCGGCGGACCGATGCGCGCCTGGATGTCCGCCGCCCGGGCGCTGCCGAAGGTGGTGGTGAGCAGGTCCAGCACGTCAGCGTTCATCGTGGTGACGTTGAGGCGGGCGGTCCCGTCCTGGCGCTTGTTGGGTTGCTTGCTGAAGACGGTGACGTACTCCAGGATGCCGGGGTCGAGCCTGCCGTCGGCATTGTCGTAGGGGGTGTTCTTGTCCCCGTCGTCTTCGTTCGGATCGAGCAGGCCATTCATATTGGCGTCTTCGCCATAGAGGATGGTGCGCGTCGCGCCGTGCACCCACGCCAGTTCCTCGATCGATTCGAAGGCCGCATTCTTGCAATTGTAGGCGGGCTGCAAGGCCAGGTAGGTACTGTTCTCCGCTCCGACGTTGCCCGTCACCTTGTCGTCGGGGTCACGCCAGTCGATGATCGAGGCCGCCAGCTCGTCGGTCATCCCCGGGAGCTGGACGAGCATGTCGAGGGTCGCGGTGTTCAGGTTCAGTTTTCCCGCTTCGTCGACCAATCCGTAGGCTGGCGTGGTGCCATTGCCCGGATCGTCCGCGCGCCCAATGAACCACGCGGTGGCTTCGCCCACGGGCAGCGCTTCGGCGACGTACGACGCGGGATCGGGGAATTGCCCCGGCGCATCGGGCGTCGCGTAGAGCGTCTGCGCATAGCGGATCATGCCCTCGATCGCCTGGTCCGCCTGGTGCCCGGCGAAATCGTTGTCCGCGCCGCGATAGGCCATGAGCATGGAATGGCCAAAAAGCAGCGCGACGCTGACCAGTCCGACCGACGCCCAGAGCGTGACGATGAGGACGGACCCGCGGCGACGTGCCTGGCGATGAATGGTGGAGCGCTTCATCGTGGGACCGCTCCTCCCGTAGCCGGCGGCGGGGCCGCCCCGCCCGCGGGGGTGCTCGGCGTCGGTGTCTTCTGCCCGCCGCCGCCTCCCGGGGCGGGTGTGGCGGGGGCCAGCGCATTCTTGGAAAGCTGCGTGATCCATGGGACGAGCACTTCGATCACCGGCGGCTTCTTGCCGTTGACGACTGTCCCCACGGGCTGCAGCCGCACGCGCACCGCTTGCGGCAAGTTTGTGGGATCCTGGCTGACGTCCCAGGAGTCCTGCCAGGTCGTCCCGTCAAAAAACATCGCTTCCAGCGATTCGATGCCGGCGAGCAGCGGCTGCTCCGGTGGGCTCGTGCGCACTGGGGCGAGCAGGTCGCCATCCACCGTGCGCACCAACTGCCCGGCCCGCGGGTCCTGGGAGGCCGGGTCATTGGTCACGTAATACTCGACTTCGTGGATATCCGCGTTCGCCATGTCATCGCCGTTGTCGATGTCGCGCGCCGTGGTGGTCGTAAATCGCAGGTAGCCGGGAAAGGCGCCCGACTGCCCCTGCACCGATCCTACCAGCGACGAGGCCAGCGTGCCGCCCGAGATGCGCGCGCCGCGCAAGTCGTTGCGGATGACATTGGCGACGTGCGTGCGGACGCGGATCTCGCGGGTGCGTTCCGTAGCCGCTTCGCGGAGGTGGACGGCGCGGGAGAAGACCCCGTAGATCGCGAGCAGGATGACCGCGCCCGCCGCCAGCGCCAGCGAGAGCTCCATCAAGGTAAATCCGGAAGTAGTGCGCGATCTCATACGCCGTTCATTGGCCGGGGATGGGCGCGGTGATCGTCTAGTTGACGAGCGTGCTCAGTTGGAGGCTCTGCTCGCTGCCTTGCACCGGGTAAAAGACCTGCAGATCCAGCTCGGTCATGGCGCCGGTCTCCCAATCGTTCCTCTTCAATTCCCAACGGTAGCCGGGCCGGTCGTCGCTAAAAGTCCCGCGGCTTTCCGCCGACGTCCAGGCATCCGCGAGCATCAATTCGGCCAGCTTGTTCTCCCCGAGTTGCTCGGCGATCTGCGACCGCTCCGCGATCTCGGCCGTCCGCGTAGCCATCAAAATCGCCTTTACGGCGACGGGGAGCACAAGGCCGAGAAAAGCCAGGGTGGCTAATATTTCAACCAGGGTGAAGGCACGGCGGAGTTTCTGGTCGCGCCGCCGTATGGGATCGCGGCTGTCCCCGGGAACCAGAAACCGAGGCAGGTTCATCGGGTCCCCTTCTGTATTTCGTAAGCCCACCGGTCGGTCGTGCGGACCACCGTCATCGCGGCTCCGAAGCGGTCGGCGACCTTCACAGACTCCACACTCGTCTCGGCCAGGGAGCCGTCCGGCGCGAATTCCATCAGGTTCACGGTCTTTCCGACCGTCGCCTTCTGGTCGGTTTCCATGTGGACATCGGCGTTCCATACGTACTCACGATTGCGCGAGGGTTCGCCTTCGAAACCGGTCTTGGGCTCGATGCCCAGCCGATGCCCTTCGAGATCGACCCACACGACCATCGGCACCCCTTGGGAAATCGCCTCGCTCCGCGCGTATTCCGTCGCGGACAGCAGCCGCGTCACTTCATCGGGCAGATTCCGCTCTTTCATCGAGCGTCCCAACGAAGGGGCGGCGATCGCCGTCACGATCGCCAGAAGCGCCATGACGATGATCAGCTCGACGAGCGTAAATGCGATGGAGGAACGCGCCTGGGTCACTTTTTCTTGTCCCAGTTGGTGATGTCATCCTCGGTGCCGCCGCGTGCGTCGGGCCCCATCGACATCAGGTCGTAGCCCTTGGTGTTGTTCCGGCCGGGGCACGTATAAACGTAGGGCGCTCCCCACGGATCGTTCGGAATGCCTTGTTTCAAGTAGGGCCCCTTCCAGTTCTGCACGCCGTTTGGCTCATCGACGAGGGAGTTGAGCCCGGCGGAACCCTGCGGGTAGCCGCCGGTATCGACTTCGTAGGAGTCGAGCGCCAGCTCGATGCTCTTGATCTGGGTTTTTGCCGCGGCTTCCTTGGCCTGTTGGGTGCGGCCGGAGAATTTCGGAATCACGATCGCCGCGAGCACGGCGAGGATCACGAGCACGAGCAGCATTTCGACAAGGGTAAATGCGTTTTGACGATGGGATGGGCGGGTTTGGTACATAAGCAGGGGTTATTTGATGTAATCCTGGATGGTGAAGATGGGGATCACCATGCCGACAAAGATCGTTCCGATGAAACCGGCGATGGCGAAAAGCATTAGGGGTTCGGCAAGGGCGACCGCAGTCTTAAGGTTCCGGTCGAGAGTGATTTCAGTAACCCCGGCAATGCGCACGAGTTCCTGATCGAGCCGCCCGCTCTCCTCGGCGACGGCGATCATTTCGAGTGTGGATCCGCCGAAAAGCGACCGGCACTCCGACATGCTCTTGCCGAGGGGCTCGCCGCGCTTGACCCGTTCGATCGAGTCCGTGACGAGGTCGATGAGCGTCTGGTAGCCGAGCGAGCGGCGCGACACCGAGAGCGCGCTGATGAGGGAAACGCCCGCGCCGAGGAGGGTGCCGAGCATCCGGCAGAAACGGGCCATGGCGATCTGCGCCATGAGCGGGCCGATCACCGGAGAACGCAGCAGCCACGACTCCCAGAGGCGCCGGCTGCTTTCTTTCACAAACCAGGTGCGGCCCGCGTAGATGGCCACGCCCAGGCCGGCCGCCAGGAAGATGCCGTAGTGGCGCACGGCGTCGCTGATGCCCACGATGACGAGGGTGATCGTGGGCAGTTTCGCGTCGAATCCCGAGAAGAGCGTCTGGAAACGCGGGATGAAGAACACGAGGAGGAAGATCAACACGCTGACCGCGAGGAAGAGAAGGACCAGGGGATACATCATGGCAGACATGACCTTGGCGCGCAGCTCCTTCTCGCGCGCCTGGAAGTCCGCGATCTGCCCGAGCACGACGTCGAGGAAGCCGCCCGATTCGCCCGCCTCGACCATGGCCACATACACGCGCGGGAAGACGTCCGGCGAGCGGCTCATGGCCTCGGCCAACGGCACGCCGTCGATGACCATGTCGTGCAGTTCCCTCCATTTGGCGCCCGCCACGGGCTGGGCCGTTTCCTTATAGAGGATCGTGAGGGCCCGGCTCAGCGGCACGTGCGCCGCGAGCAGGCTGGCCAGCGAGCGGGTGAAATCCTCGAGCGACGCAAACGAGATCTTCTTCGACTGGAACGAGAACGACTTGGCCGCCGGCAGCTTCGCGCCGCTCGCGCCCTTGGTCGCGGTCGCGCCGGGCGCTTCGGTGACGCGCAGCGGCATCAGGCCCTGCTGTTCGATCATCCGCACGGCATCGAGGCGCCCGCCGGCCTCGACGCGGCCTTCGACAGTCTTCCCCGTGGGATTCGCTGCTTTATAGGCAAAGACGGCCATGGCTCTATTCCGTGGTCATGTAGCCTTCGGAAGTTTCATCCTTCGACACGCGCAGCACCTCGGACGGCGTCGTTTCCCCGATCGACACGATCCGCCAGCCGTCCTCGATCAGCGTCTTCATGCCTTCGCGCTTGGCCGCTTCCTTGATCTCGATGCTCGATCCACCCCGCAGCAGGATGTCGCGGATCGGGCTGCTCATGGTCATGAGTTCGAAGATCGCCCGGCGTCCGGTGTAACCCGTGAGGCGGCATTCCTTGCAGCCGACCGCCTTGTAAACCGTGGCCGTGCGCAACTGCTCCACGCGGGTGCGCAGGATGGCGACGCGCGAGCTGGTATCGATCTCCTTGCACGTGGGGCAGAGCACGCGCACGAGCCGCTGGGCGACCACCGCCTCGAGCGAGGACGCGACGAGGTAGGGCTCCACTCCCATATCCACCAGCCGCGTGAGCGCGCCGGGGGCGTCGTTCGTGTGCAGGGTGGAGAAAACCATGTGGCCGGTGAGCGAGGCCTGCACGGCGATCTGCGCCGTTTCCTGGTCGCGAATTTCCCCGATGAGCACGACATCCGGGTCATGGCGCAGGATGGCCCGCAGCCCGCGGCCAAAGGTCAGCCCCGCCTTTTCGTTCACCTGGATCTGGTTGATCCCCTTGAGCTGGTATTCCACCGGGTCCTCGATGGTGATGATCTTGCGGCTCGAATCATTGATCTGGTGCAGCGCGCTGTAGAGCGTGGTCGTCTTGCCGCTGCCCGTGGGGCCCGTGACGAGCGCGATCCCGTGTGGCATCTCCAGCACGCGCATGAAAAGCTGCCGCTCGCGCGGGCCCATGCCCACCTTGTCCAGGCCCACCACTCCCGCGTCCTGGCGCAGCAGACGCATGACGACCGCCTCACCGTGCAGCATCGGGATGACCGACACGCGGATATCCACCTCGGTCGATTTCACCCGGATCTTGATGCGCCCGTCCTGCGGCACGCGCTTTTCCGCGATGTTCAGGTTCGAGAGGATCTTGATGCGCGAGACGATGGCCGGCTGGAAGCGCTTGATCGTGCCCGGCACGGGGACCTCCTGGAGCAGGCCGTCGATGCGGTAGCGGATGCGCAGCTCGTGCTCGAAGGGCTCGACGTGAATATCCGACGCGCGCAGCGATACGGCATCGCCCAGCACCTGGTTCACGAAGCGGATGATCGAGGCGTCTTCCGCCGCCTTGTCGAGATCGCCGTCGTCCTGCGCGTCCTTGACGACCTGGAAGCCCTCGGATTGCTCGAGCGTATCGAGCGTGTCGGCGCCGACGCCGAGGTGCTTCTTGATCTCGCGCTGGAGCGCCTCCGAAGGCGCGAGGATCGGCTGGAGCTTCAGCGTGGTGGTCGAGCGCAGGCTGTCCAGGCCCGGGCTGGCGAAGAGGCGGCTCAGCGCCACCTCGATCACCCCATTCTCCTCGCGCAACGGGAGCAGCTCTTCCTTCAGTAGGATGCGCGCGGGGAAGCGGGCGAGCAGCGCCTTATCGGGCTCGACATTCTCGAGCAGGGTAAAGCCCAGCCCGTATTCCCCGGCCAGCCAGCGCAGCACGGCCTCTTCCGTTTCGAGGCGCGTCCCGCCGAATCCCTCCTGCGCAAGCGCGGAGGCGTCCATGGTCGAGAGCTGTTTGCGCTCGACCATCGATGCCAGGAGCCCCTGTGGCTCCTGTGTCGCCTCCATCGCTGGTGCGGAAGGATCGGCGGCCACGTGGGATTATTCCAGGATGCCCATGGAGACGAGGACCGCCTCCTGGCGCACCGTCACGACTTTCTTGAGTTCTTCGCGCGCCGTGGCCAGTTCCTCCGTGCTCTTCATGCGGACAGCGCGGACCGCTCCCAGCTTGCTCCTGATCTGGTCCGGACTCGTGGTCTCGTCTTCCAGCGCCATGCGCAGGGCCTCGCGTTCCGCGGTGCCCGCGCGCTCCGGCCGGCCGCTGGTCGATGCGCCCGGCGCCGCAGGGGCGCCACCGGTCGTGCCGCCCGTGCGCGTGCTGCCAAAACCGCCGAAGCTGCGGCCGCCCGAGGCGTCGCGCTGCTTCTCCGTGACCTTCTCGATTAGCGGCTGAAGGATGGTCCACTCGTCGTCCGTTACCTTCAGGGAGGTCTTGATGCGCTCCTCCATCCGCTTGCGAAACTCTTCGAAATTTGGGGCGGCGGCTTTCGCCTTATCCGTCGTGGCGGGTTTGGTGGCATCCTGGGCATGGACGACCAGGGGTGTGGCGGCAAGGGCCGCGATGATCAGGAGGGACTTCACGTGGGTTTTCATATCGGGTTTCTACTTATTGACTACTGATTTCGGGTTAACGGCTTTGGAGGTAATTTTCTTCAGCGCCAGGCGCTGAAGAGTTTCTGGTTTCTGGTTTAAGGTTTCTGGCTATCCCCTGCGAAAATCACGATCTTCGACAGAGTCGCTCTTCCGGACTGAGCACTGATTACTGAGCACTAATTACTGGGGGCTGCTGGGGGGCCAAGGCGGGCGCCCGCCATCGGGGGTTCGCTAAAGAGAGCACGCCTCTATTAAGCGCCCATTTGTCCCGGACCGGAAAATTGTTAAGACAACGTTAATTTCGCCGTATTTTCACCCCTCGAGGGCGCCCGTGCCCCAATTCGCCCTCCAACGTCGGTGGTGTATCATGAATTTGTGGCCCGTGAATCTTCAGCCCTGCACTCTTCCGCCCCCGCCCTCCGCCCGCGCTAATGGCGAAGTAATACACGAGAGCGTGTTCTGCCCTTTGGACACCTCCGGTGTCCAAGTGCAGAACACACTCTAAAGTGTTACCAATATCCTGAACCCTGACCGGCGTCTCAACCGCTCCCTCCTTTTTTCATATTCCATTTTCCCCGATGTCCTCTCCCGCGAAACCGCCCGCCTCGACCCGCATCCTGATCATCGACGACGACCGCGAACTGTGCACCCTGATCAAGACCTACCTCGAACCCCTGGGCTACGAAGTGATCTCCGAACACGACGGTCCCTCGGGTGAAGAACGCGCCCTGGCCGAGCCCTTCGCCGCCGTGATCCTCGACGTGAACCTCCCGGGCCGGGACGGCTTCGAAGTCCTCAAACGCCTCCGCCAAAGCACCACCCTCCCCATCCTCATGCTCACCTCGCGCGGCGAGGAGACTGACCGCATCGTGGGACTGGAACTCGGCGCCGACGATTATCTCCCCAAGACTTTCTCCTCGCGCGAACTGCTCGCCCGCCTGCGCGCCGTCACGAGGCGCGGCCGGAGCGAATCTACCGCCGCCCCCACATCCCAGACCCCGCTCGAGCGCCACGAAGTCGAAATCATCGCCGGCCCTTTGCGCATCAACCCCGCCGCCCGCGTCGCCATCCTCGACGACCAACCGCTCACCCTCACCGCGCTGGAGTTCGAGCTGCTCACCTGCCTGGCCCGTTCGCGCGGCCGGGTGAAGACCCGCGAGCAACTCATCGAAGCCATCGCCGAACGCAGCTACGACGGCCTCGACCGCTCCATCGATGTCCACGTTTGGTCCTTGCGCCGCAAGCTCGGCGACGACCCCAAGACTCCCCGCTTTATCCGCACCATCCGCGCCGTCGGGTATATGCTCATCGACCCGAGTACAGAATGAATGCCAACCGTGTGAAAATCCGCGCCGAAGGAATCATTGGTGGATCGTGTTCTTCGCAACACGATGGGACACCAAATCTCGGCTCAGCCGCCCAATATTTCTCCCGCTTCGAAATGCAAACGCCCATCACTCCCCTCCGGCGCAGCCCAATCACCGCCGCCAGCCGAATCACCGCTCCCAGCCAGACAACGCTCCAGCCAGGCGACGCGCTCCCCCCAACTGTCATCCTGAGGAACCAAACACGAGGACGTGATGATTAGTGCGGAGATGACGTGTCGCGCGCAGTGGAGCCCAAGGAGCGGCGGTTTCCCAACCGCCGACCGTCCAATCGCGGCGGAGCCGCCAAGCTTCGTGGCCTTT
>JBBRPL010000079.1:0-39209 GCA_038228205.1 Chthoniobacterales bacterium | reverse complement strand
GTGTCTTGGGGTGGGTGGCGGGTTGGCTTGTGGGTTTTCGGCACTTGGCGGGGGTGGGTGGCCGGTTGGGAAATTAGAAATACCCCCGGGGTGGTGCGCTTTTACCGAGCCAACACCCGGGGTATTCCCCCTCCCAGCGGACGCTCCATCCGTCCCGGCGAAGCCGCATCTTCTGCGAGGGAGAGGGGAGGATGCGGCCAGGAGGCCGGGACGGATGGAGCTGCGCTGTTTTGGCAGGGACCCCCGGGTGTTCGCTCGCAGACTCGCTCGACCCGGGGCTAATTTCTTTCCAGCCCTTCGGGCTGGGCGAGTCATGCCACCAGTGCGGGAACAAGCCGTTGCCCGAGGGCGCGATCCCATTCCTTGCGGTTCGATTCACCTCCGCCCGGCCCAATAGCGCGATCCCGCCCCAAACAGCAACACCACCAGCACCGGCACGCTGAAAGCCGCCAGCATCATCGCCGAGAGCACCGCCGTCTGCCCGTAGTGCGCGAGATTGTGCAGGCGCACGAAGACCGGAGTAAATCCCACCGGCGCGAGGATCGAGGCCGCCGTGAAATCGTAATACGCCCAGCAGAACAGCAGTCCGCACGCGATCATGTGCGGCCGGGTCTCCAGTTCCCAGAGCAGCCGCCGGCTGCCGAGTTGCCGCGCGATATGCAAGGAAGGCGTATGCCGCGGCCGCAGCCCGCCCAGCAGCACTCCCAGCGGAAAGACAAGAACGCCGAGCGTCAGCACCAGTGGGAGAGGGGAGTCATAAGCGCGGTGCAGCCCCGGGAGCTGAAACAGAGCCAGCACCACCAACGAAACCGACAGCGCACCCAGGAACCCGGGCACGGCCGTGAGCAGGGTGGCCAGGCGATTTCCCCGGGTGAGCCGCACTCCGATGTCCGCGAGGATCGCCGCCGCCACGGCCAGCACCAGGCTCACGCCGATTTCGGGGCCGAGCACAAAATTCTCCACGAGCGAACGCAGTCCCGAGATCGCCTGCACCAGAACGATGGCCAGCGGAGCGACACTCACCACCGCGGCCGACGCGAGGAGATACCACCACGGCCATCGCTCCTTCGAGGATCGGGCCGCCGTGACGACGGACCCAAAGGCCAGGCGCCGGCCGCGGCGGGTCATCCAGCCCACTACCGCGAGGGCCACGCCCAGCGGCAGCACGGCGAGGCGGAGGGTCTCCCAAAGCGCGAGCCCGCCGATCTGCGCGTCGAAGATCGCGATCGTCCACGTATGAATGTTCCAGAGCGAGGCCAGCTCGAAGTCGGCAAAGGCGAGCAGAAAGACCAGGCCACCGGTGATCCACGGCCCATCTCCCGCCCCTCGCAGGCGAAACCACAGGCGTTCCCGCCATTCCGCGCGGCCCTGTGTCCGATAGATCTGCCACGCTTCCGCCGAGAGCGGCGACGGCAGATGCCGCCGCAGGATCACGGCCACCGGCATCACCTTCAGTGCCAGCACTCCGATGTAGAGCGTCTCGTGGCTCCACGGCGACACTACCAGCGCCAGCGCAAATTTGGAAAACGCGTAACTGATCAGCAGCGACGGCGTGAAAAAAGGCGCGAGCAACAATGTCCAGGCCGCCATCCGCTGCCGCCCCGACTGGGCCGCAAACCACCCGCTCAATCGCCCCGACATCGCCACCGCCAGCGCGGCCACGATCGCGGCGCGCCCCACCGCCGCCGCCGTCTGCACCCCGATGTTCACTTGAGATACTCCGACTTCAACCAGGCCAGACACTCCGCGCGCGCGGGCCCGAACGGCTTGAGATCGACGCCATCCTTCACCCACGCGGCCAGCTCCCGCACCTCGGCCGGCAGTTGATCCGCCGGCACCGGGCCGAGGGGCACCTGCCGCGCTTTCGATCGAGCCAGCGCCAGCTCCGTCTCCGCTGAGAGTAGGAAATCCACGAGCTTTCGGGCGGCATTCAGACGCTTCGTCCCGCGCAGGATCGCCACGGTATTCGGGATCGCGATCGTCTTCCCATTTTCCAGGCGCACCGGATGCATCGCCACCGGCTTGCCCTCATCCTTCGCCTCGAAGAAATCGTCCGTGTCGGTGAACCCCGCGAAACAAACACCCTCCGCCACCGCATCCTTCACCGCGCCATTGCCATTGCATTCCTGCACGCCGCTCGCGCGCCAGTCGCGGTGCCACGCGATCAGCCTGTCCCGCCCCCACATCTTCCACAGCACCGCGTAGTGCGTCAGCGTGGTTCCATACAGCGGCTTGGCGATGGCAATCTTTGAGTGGTCGCTGCCGGGCAACAGTTCCTCGAGATTCGGCGGAGCCGTGCCCGTCTTCCCGGTGTTGGCAATGGTCACGCGCAACCGCGCGGCAAAGCCCGTCCAGCTCCCATCCGCCGCCTTGAACGCGGCCGGAATCCGCGCGTAGCCGGGGCCTTGGTAAGGCAGCAGCATCCCGCGCTGTTGCAGGTCGAGCATGCCCAGTAGTTCATTGTTCCAAAATACGTCGCAGCGCGGGAGGTCCCTTTCGCGGATCAGCAGCTCCGTCAGGCCCAGTGATTTCGTCGCCTCCGTGTCAAAGCGCTGCGCCACCGGAATACCCGTCTGCTTCTCGAAATCACGCAGGATCGCCTCCGAGAAGACCGCGTCGTGTGAGCAGTAAACGACGAGCGGTCCGGAAGCGTCGTCCGCATGCTGCCAGAAAAACCAACCGCACCACACCACGAAGAACAGGAGCAACTGCACCGCGGGAATCCTCAGCAGCCGTCCGAGCCGCGCCAGCCATGGATAGGGGCCGTCGCTCACTTCGCGGGCAGCGTGTCGAAATATTTCTTGATCGCTTCGTGGTAGCCCGGCGGCACCTGTTCCTGCTGGATGGCTTCACTCACGCCCTGCTTCACCTCGCGCACCGCCTCGCGGAATTCCTCACCGCGGTTTCCAGTATCGCCGACTTCCTTCGTCTTCCACTCCAACAGCATCTTTCCGCCGGCTAGCGCCGGGGTGGATTTCTCCGATTTGAAGCCCGTCTTCGCCGATTCATTCTCGGGCCGTTTCGATCCGTCGCCGGGCCCGGGTCCCATTTGGGAGCCGCCTGGCTGGCCCGCTTGCTGGCCGGCCTGCTCGCCCAACTCGGCCATTTTTTTGGCAAAGAGGTCCGCGTAATCTTCCATGTCTTTCGCATCCTTGCCGTCCGCGCCGTCGAGCTTGCCGTGCGCCGCCAGTTGCTTCGCCATCTGCAAATCTTTCAGCGCCTCTTCGAGCGCTTTCCCATCCTTCATCGATTGCGCAAGCTGCTTCAGTTCCTGCTCGCCGAGCTGCAGGGAATCCATCGCCGCCTCCATCGCCTCGGGAGAGATCTGGTTCTGCTTCGCCAGGTCGAGCTGCGCCTGCGCCCGCGCCATCGCGGCGTCAAATTGCGGGGACCCGACAGACTGCTTCATGGCTTCGGCGAGTTGGTTCAGCCGCTGCGCCGCCGCTTCCTGCGCGGCCCGCTTCTCCGCCGAATCCGGCTGCGCGGCCAGTTTCTTGAGCTCCGCGCGCAATTCCGTCAGCTCATTCTTCAAGCCCGAGATGTCGCCCTTTTTCAACTGCTCGCGCCACTCCGCGAGCTTCTGCGCATCCATCCGCCCAAAGCTCTGCGACCCTTTCTCCAGCGCCTGTTTGAGACCGTCGCTTGTCACCTTGCGCCACAGTTCACCGAGGTCCTTCTGCTCTTCGGCGAGATGTTGCAAGTCGGCCTCGCGTTGCTGCGGTTTTGCCTCCTTGAAGGTCTTGTCGAGCCGCGCCAGCGCCTCCTGGACCGCCCCCGCTTGCTTCTCGGATTGCAACGCCAGCACCTCCGCGCGCTGCACCGTGATCTTCTGTAATTCGCGCAACTGCTGCGCCTGCTGCGTGATTTTCTCGCGGTGGGCCACCCTGCGGAAGGGGTCGAGCTGCGGCAGCCACCGGATTCCCGCCACGAGCACCGCCAATGCGAGCGCCAGTTCCACCGCTCCGCGGGCCCAGCGCAGGGGCACGACCAGCGCCGGCTGGATCTCCACCGCACGCTTCTCCGCCGCCGCGCACACCACCGGCCGAAATTCGCCGCTCGTCTCCCCCGCGAGCACCGTCGTGAGAAAAAGATCCTTGGTCTTCCCGTGCGCATCGATCACCCGGGCGACAGCCGCCTCCGCCGGTCGCCGCCATCCGATCAGCGCCACCACGAGCGCCGCGACCGGCACCAAGGCCGGCGCCCAAAGCGCCAACCGCACCGGCCATACCCCGAGCAATCGCCCCGCGAGCATCAGCCCGAGGAACACCAGCGCGCCACCAAGAAATGCCCGCCGAAACCAAACCCCGCAAGCCACCAGCCGCAGCCGCATCGCGGTGCGCCGGATCAATCGCTGGGTGGGAGTCATGGGGGTAATCTCTCCTCTCATCTCCTGCGCAGACTCGCCTGCGTCTTGCTCCGCCGCTTATCCGTCAGCCTCGTCTTCCGCTTCCGGAGCTGCCGCGCCAGTTTGCCCACCACGAGATCGAGCGCCGCGTAAAGCTCCTCCGCGGATTCCTCCGCATGGATATCCGGCCCGGGCACCGCCAGATGCACCTTCACGCTATAGCGATCCGCGGGCTTGGCCGCTTCATCATGAATGAGGACGATATGCGCGGCCACGATCTCGCCGGCGAGACCTTCCAGATGTTCGATTTTCTCCGCGCAATGACGGTGAATCGCAGACGTGAGACGGAGGTGACGGGGGCTGAGATGAATTTGCATGGCACGGAATAGATTCACTTCTTCGGCCCAAACAACAACCGAAGACTATTGAGCACCACCACCAGCGTGCTCCCCTCATGCCCCACCACCCCCGCCGTCAGCGGGATCTTTTGGAGCAGCGCCAGCGCCACCAACGCCGCGATCACCCCCAGCGAAATCGACAAATTCTGCCGAATGACGGCGCGCGCCCGCCGCGAAAGCTCATACGCAGCCACGAAATTTTCCAACCTGTCGTTCATCAACACCACCGCCGCCTGCTCCAGCGCCGCATCGCTGCCGCGCGCGCCCATCGCCACACCCACATGCGCCGCCGCCAGGCTCGGCGCATCGTTCACCCCATCCCCGATCATCGCGACCAGTTCGCCGTCCTTGGTGAACTTTTCGATCACCGCGAGTTTCTGTTCCGGCTTGAGTTCCGCGCGGACATCATCGAGCCCGAGTTCGCTCTTCAAAACATCCGCCGCACTTTGCCGATCTCCGGTCAGGACCACCGTGCGCAGCTTGCGAGCCCGCAGATGATCGATCAGACGGCGGGCTTCCAGCCGGATGTCGTCGCGCAGCAGGACGCGGCCGCAGAAGGCACCCGCGTTCAGCCACACCTCAGACACACCGATTTGCTCCGGCGGCGCGACCGTCGCACAGCTCTCGTGACTTGGATCTTGCGCCCACGAGCGCCTCCCCAGCCGCACCTCCCTGCCATCGTGGACCGCCCGCAACCCAGCCCCGCTCGCCTGCTCGAGATCGGTCACCTCCACAGCCACGACCCCACGCTGCCTGGCGTGGCGGACGATCGCGCGCGCCAGCGGATGGTTCGAGTGCCGGTCGAGCGAAACCGCGAGGCGCAGCACCTCGTCCTCCCGCCCGGGCGGAAAGCTCTCCACCTTTTCCACCCGCAGATCGCCCGTCGTCAACGTGCCCGTTTTGTCCATGGCCACGACGCGAATCTCCGCGAGTTGCTCCACGGCGGCTCCGCCGCGGAAAAGGATCCCGCGCCGCGCCCCCCACGCGATCGCCGCGAGAATGGCCGACGGGATCGACAGCACCAGCGCGCACGGGGAGGCCACCACCAGGAGCGTCATGGCATGATAGAACGCGCTCACATCGCCGGGCACCGAGACGAACGGACGATGATGAAGCGGCAGCCACCAAACGAAGAACATCACCGTCGTCAGCGTCAGGATGCCGTAGGTATACCTGGTGCCGAATCGATCCGTGAACCGCTGAGCCGGCGCCTTGTTGCGCTGGGCGGTTTGAATCAGGTGGATGATCTTTTGCAGGGCGCTTTCCTGCGCCGGCCGCTTCACCACCGCCTCCACCGAGCCCCACAGGTTCATCGTCCCCGCGAGCAGCAGATCGCCCACCGCCTTGTCCACCGGTGCGGCCTCGCCCGTCAGCGTCGACTCGTCAGCCGCCGTTTCCCCGTTGAGCACTTCGGCATCCACCGGGAATTGCTCGCCTGGCTTGATCCGCAATCGCTGCCCGGCGATCAACTCCTCGACCGGCACGACGCTTTCCGCACCCTGATCGTCGAGCACATTGGCCGTCTTCGGCGCATTCTTGAACAGCGAGCGGATTTCATTTTGCGTCCGCTCCATCGCGTAGTGCTCCAGCGCGCCGGAAAACGAGAACAGAAACAGCAGGACCGCGCCCTCCCGCCATTCCCCGATCAATCCCGCCCCCGCGGCGACCGCAATCATCAGGAAATGCACATCCACCACCCCCTCGCGCAGTTTCTCCGCCACCTCTTGCGCGGTAAACCAGGCCCCGCTCAGATACGCCAGCAGAAAGGCCGCGAGCCCGATCGCCGGATGCGGCGCCCACCAGCCGAGGAGAGTGAAGAGGAGGCAGAAGCCGCTGGCCTTCAGTTGTTCCTTCCACTCGCCCTCGTGGCCGTGGTGCGGCTCGTGCGCCTCCACTGCCCGCGTCGTCATCCGCGGCACCCAACGCCTGCGCGGGGCAGTGTGTTCCTGTTCGTGCGGACGTTCCAGTTCGGCGTGTTGATGCATACGTGCGCTCCTTGCTTCGCATCCGCCCGCCAATTTGTCAGCCGCCATCGTTCTTCCATGCGTGTCCCGGCGCGGAAATCTTTTTTTGCCCCACCGCCATCGCTTTACCATCGCCTTGCCTCCGCCCCCTATGCTTGCCTGCCTGCCGCCCGGCCAATTTACCCCGTGATCATCTACTTTCTCGAAACTGAAACCGCTGAGCAGGAGTTCTTCGCTGAACGCCTCGCCGCGCACGATCTTCGTTTCGTGTCGCAGATCGACGAGATCGAGGACAACGCCGAGATCGTTTCCATCTTCATCAATACCACGATCACCCCGGAATTCCTCGACGCACACCCTCGGTTGCGCCTCATTGCGACTCGCTCGACCGCCACCGATCATCTCCCCCTGGACGCCTGCCGCGCGCGCGGCGTCGCCGTGGCCAATGTCGCCTTCTACGGGGAGCGCACCGTCGCCGAGCATACCTTCGCTCTCATCCTGGCGCTCTCCCGCCGCCTGCGCGAAGCCATGGTCGCGCCCAAAGCCGGGCGCTTTTCCTACGCGGGCGCGCGCGGCTTCGACCTGGAAGGCAAGACCATCGGCATCATCGGCATGGGCCACATCGGCCAGCATGTCGCGGAACTCGCGAACGCCTTTCGCATGGAAGTGCTCGCGTATGACGTTGACCGCCCCGCCGAATTGGCGCGCACCCTCCACTTTGCCTTTGTGCCCCTCGCCGAACTGCTCGCCGAGGCCCACGTCATTTCCCTCCACGCCCCGCTCTCCGCCGCCACCTATCACATCCTGAATCGCGAGACCCTCGCCCAATGCCGCCCCGGCGTCCTCATCATCAACACCGCCCGAGGCTCACTCATCGATTCACAAGCCTTGCGCGAGGCCCTCGATTCCGGGCATGTCGGCGGCGCCGGCCTCGACGTCCTCCAGGACGAGCGCGTCATGCGTCAGCCCGTCTCGCACATCATCGCCGCCAATATCGTCCAGCACCTGCGCTCCGATGCCCAGGCCCACGACGCCCATGATTCCGACCGCGTCCGGGAACTCCAGGAGCTCCTCCTGAGCGACGCCCTGCTCGCCAATCTCAACGTTGTCTTCACGCCGCACGTCGCCTTCAACAGCATCGAGGCTGTCGAGCGCCTCCTCACCGTCACCGTCGAGACCATCCTCGCCTTCGCCGACGGCCGCCTCATCAACGGCGCCTGATCGCCAAGCCGGGCGCGGCAGAGCCGCAACCAAAAAAAGAAGAAGAGGAATGGCTGCAAAAGGCACAAAAGGCACAAAAGGCACAAAAAAGGACTTTTGATTTCGGCGGCGCGTCCGAACTGTTCGGCACAAAAAGTTTACGCCACACGAGAAGACTTTAAGGGCTGGCCCCATGGAGAAAGAGTAAGTAGGGCCTTTCGAACCCGAAGGGTTCACAGCCATTAGCCGGGGGTTAAGCGAGGAACGAGCGATACCCCCGGACGCCGTTCAACATCGATCTCACCCCGGCAGGGGTGGCAGCCTCTAGCCCCGGGTTTGGATCGTTGCCGGCGAAGTAACTGAGATATTCGGTTGGAAGTGTCATCCGGCTTCTCACGGTTTCTCCGGTTTCCTCTTCACTTCGCCTTGCAGCGCCTCCCACTCCTTCACCGTCCGTGTCCCAAACCACAATCCCAACTCGTCTGACAAGTGAGCCAAAGCCGAAAAGTCGTGGCGATACCACATCGGCTCTGTCAACTCAGGCAACGCAGACACTCTTGTACAGCCAAAACACACCTCGACCGCCGCAACCGCCTTACCGTCGCCCGAATAGAACACGAAGATGTGATGAGGATCATAGCAGGCGGCTGGATAGGTGACCTTCTTGGCCTGCAGCGCCATCGTCAACCTTCGCACCTGCTCGGGTCGAAGTTCTGCCGCCTTTGCCGTCAAGCTCTCGAGTTGGGTGGTGTCCACAACACCGTCCTTCAATAATGTGAATCCGCTTGGAACTGGCTGCTTTGAATCATCCGAGGGAAGCTTGAATCGATAGCCGATGACCTTGGCGTAAGAATGCGGCGCCCATCGCGGTTCCGCGATCTTGGTAACTGGCTCAACACCGACGCCAGCTTGGGCGATCAGAGCGGCGAGAACGAACACGAGAAACTTAACGCGCATCGAATTTTGGGAATGGCGAAAACTCAGCGCTGCCGGGCGGATGGGGCAGCGTTGGCTCTGTTGAGGCGGCGGATATAAACGACTCCGGCTAAAGCCAGAACGTGCAAAAGGATAGGTGCGAATGACCAGCCGAAAACCTGCGGAGCCTTCATGGCGAGCCAGAGCGGAAAAATGATACGCAACGCAAGATAAAGGGCTGCGACCGTGAGAAACCTCCTGCGGAGGAAGCCCCACGCCAGGAATAGAGACGCCACGGGCCGCATGAGTTCGGCGAGGATGGATGAGAACTGCGCCGTGGCCTCGCTGTCCACCATCGAACGAAGCGTAGGATGGAGCTGATGCGAATGACGAAACGCCGGAGTGAGCTGATACAGAAGAATGAGGTCCGGAGCGAGAATACAGATCGCGGTCCCGACCAGTAACCAGCGTGGAATTTCAGGAGCGTGTTCAGTTTCGTTCATGGGACCTGTGCCTTGCATGGATAAGCTGCGTTGTCGCTGCGAGTCCAAGCACTAACCACATCTTTTCACCATCCTACTCGGTGTCATTCCGAGCGGAGTTCCGTTGCGGGCCGAGGCTGCGGTTGAGGTGCAGGCTCCATCCTTCTCGACCGTCATTTTGTCCCACTTGTCCCATTTCGTGGCCATCCCGCCTTCCCATTTGATGGGAGCGGCCCCGTGTCGGCCCTTGAGAGTAAACGCATAAAGCATTCGTGACAAATCATTTGCGTCTAATTAAGCCGCGAAAATGCCCCTCCCGACCCGGCCAGTTTGCAGACGGCATCCGTTATGCTATTAAGAATTGTTATGTTTGGCTGGCTTAAAAGTAGAAAAGCTAAGCCGACGGCGGTCCGTCATGCGGCTCCACCCCCGCCCGCCACCGGCTCCCCGCCATTTTCCCTGGAGACCGACCCCCTCCCTCCGCACCCGCTCCTCGCTCTCCTCCCCAGGGAAACTCTCGACCGCCTGATCGCCGATTCCGCCCTCGCCGAGTATCCCAAGGGCACCGTCATTTACCGCGAGGGCGCTCCGTGCGAGGCCGTTTTTCTCATTGTGAGCGGCCGTTGTGAGGTGCGCCGGCACACCTCAGGCGGGGATCTCGTGGAGACCGTCGCGGGCCCAGGCGACATGCTCGGTGACCGCGCCCTGCACAATCACGAACCGCACGCCCACACTGCGGTTATCGCCACCCATGCCGTTCTCCTGCGCATTCCCGCGCGCGAACTCCAGGGACTTTTTGCCGCCGATCTCAGCGCCGCGGGGCGCTTTTCCCAAGTCGTCGTCAAGTCCCCGCGAAAGGAGCGCGCGGAAGCCGTTGGCCATTCGGGCGCCGTTCGGAGAGTAGTGTCGATCCTGCCGCTGTCCGCCCGCGTCGATGCTGAAGCCGTGGTCGCCCGCCTCGCGACGGCTGTCCGGCGGATCAGCGGCCAGCGCGTGTTGGTCGTGCGTCTCGATCGATCCTCGGAAGGTTTCCCCGTCGCCGACTGGTCCGCCCGCGGAGCGGCCAACGGCGCGGAGTTCACCTTCCACCGGCACCTTCGCACCCACGATGGCGGGTACGACGAACTGCCCTTGAACGTCGGTTGCGAGCCTCGCGAAGCGTCTTCCATCGCCCCACTCATCAGCCACTGCGCCCGGCACTACCCATTTGTCCTCCTCCATCTGCGCCCCGAACTTCCCGTCACGGCGACCATTGAGAGCGTGATCGAATCCGATCTGGCCTACGTCCTTCTCCAGCCCAGCACCCAGAACCTCTACGACTTCCAGCTTCTGCTCCGCGAGATTTCCGACCGCACCAAGGGCGCCTGCTGCCACCTCAAGCCGATTCTTTGCGCAGAGGAGTCGATCGCCGCCCCGGATTTCTACGCGACCCTGCGCGACATCGGGCACCCCGTCCACTCGATCGCTCGCGGCTTCCCCCTGATCATCCAGCCTTCGTGCCCCGACCATCGCTTCGACCTGCACGTCAATCGTCTCGCCCGCGAAATCGCGCGCTGCCGGGTGGGCCTCGCGCTCTCCTCCGGCGGGGCCAAGGGGCTCGCCCACATCGGCGTCATCCAGGTCCTGGAGGAAAATGGCATCGAAGTCGATTGCATCGCCGGTTCCAGCATGGGGGCCTACGTCGGCGCCATCTGGGCCTACGGGCTGGACGGCGCCATGCTCGAAAAGACCGCCCGCGAATTGGAGGGACGCTGGGGCCTCGTGCGGCTCATCGATCCCGCGCTCCCGCCGCGGCGCGGCTTCCTGCGCACCCAGCGGACCATTGGCCGGTTGCGCAAGTCCATCGGCGACGCTCACTTCTCCGAGCTGGTCCGCCCCCTGCGGGTCGTCGCCACGCAACTCAACACCCTCGAGCGCGTGGTCTTTTCCACGGGCGAAGTGGCCCGCGCCGTCCAGGCGAGCATCGCCATTCCCGGCGTTTGCGTCCCGGTCATCCTCGATCGTGAAACGTACATCGACGGCGGCATTGCCGATCCGCTGCCCGTGGATGTCCTCGCGGAAATGGGCATCGAAAAGATCATCGCCGTGAACGTCATTCCGACGCCGGAGCGCATCCGTTACTGGCTCGATGCAGAGCGCGAGCTGAACGGCCGGGAACCGGTGCCGTCCGCGTTGACCCGGTTCATGCACCGGCATTTCAACTACGCCGCGCAGGGCAACATTCTCGACACCATGATGCGCGCCATCAACGGCGCGCAAACCCGCGTCGCCGAAGCCTCCGCGCGCGACGCGGACGTCGTCCTGCGCCCCCTCGCGGGCGACGCTCTCTGGCACGATTTTACCCGGCCCAGGAAATACATCGCGCTCGGTCGCGCCGTGGCCGAAGCCCAGCTCACCGAGTTGAAAACGCTGGCCCACCCCGTCCCCTATGAACCTGAAAAGCCCCTGGCCGTCACGCCCCCGCTTGCAGCCTGACTGGCAGCTCGCCCGTCTGCGCAGCTACCTGCGCCGCACCGTCCTCCCGTTTTCCGCCCATTACCGGCGCGTCTTCGCGGACGAGCGGCTCGCCCCCGCGCAACTGCGCAGCCTCGGCGATCTCCGCCGTATTCCTTTCACGACGAAAGCGAATTTCCAGCCCGGCAGCGATGGCGGTGATCCGGTGCGCGATTTCGTTCTCGTCCCGGATCGCGCCGTGCTCGCCGGTCGCCCGTCCACGATCGCCAAAGCCCTCCTCCGCGGGAAAACCGCCGTCGCCGAGGGTTTCGAGCGCGAGTTTCGCCCTCTCCTGCTGACGAGCACCACGGGACGCAGCGCGGAGCCGGTCCCGTTCCTCTACAGCGCCTACGATATCGAAAACCTGAAGCTCGCTGGAGCCCGTGTCTACGACCTGTGCGCCGCCACCCGCGAGATGCGGATGCTCAACATGTTCCCATTTGCGCCGCACCTCGCCTTTTGGTTCGCCCACTACGGGGGCGCGGAATTCGGGACCTTCGTTCTCGGGACCGGCGGCGGAAAAGTCATGGGCACCGAGGGAAATCTCCGCCTCATCAAAAAGATCAAACCCGATGTCCTCATCGGCATGCCGACGTTTCTCTATCACGTCATGCAGGCCGCCGTGGCCGAGGGCGTGGCGCTCCCGAATCTCCGGAAAATCGTCCTCGGCGGGGAAAAGGCGCCGCTGGGAATGCGCCGCAAGTTGCGGGCGCTGGCCGCGCAACTCGGCGCGGGGAAAGTCGATGTGATCCGCACCTACGGCTTCACCGAGGCCAAGCTCGCCTGGTCCGAGTGCCCCTTCGACGAAGACGCCGGGTCCGCGGGCTATCACATCCATCCCGACCTCGCCTTGATCGAGATCGTTGATCCCAAGACCGGCGAACCGCGCGGCGAGGGCGAACCGGGCGAGATCGTCTTCACGCCGCTCGATGCCCGCGCCAGCGTGGTCCTGCGCTATCGCACCGGCGATTGCATCGACGGTGGCTTGATTCACGAGCCCTGCCCCTTCTGCCGGCGCACTGTCCCACGGCTCGTCGGGGAAATCTCGCGCACCTCTGAAGTTCGCGAGGTCCGGCTCGACAAGCTCAAGGGCACCCTGGTCGATTTCAACCAGCTCGAACACGTTCTCGACAACGCCGAACATGTCGGCACCTGGCAGCTCGAATTGCGCAAGCTGCACGACGACCCGCTCGAAATCGACGAACTCGTCCTGCACGTCACCAAGTCCGACGATTGCGGCGAAGAGCAACTGCGCCGCTCGCTGGATGCCCACTTTGCCAGTGAAACCGAGGTGCATCCGAACCGGATCGAGTTCCACAGCGCCGGCGATATGCGACAAATGCAGGGGGTCGGAACGCAATTGAAGGAACAGCGCGTGGTTGACCACCGACCCAAAAGTGCGGTTGACTCAAATCCGGTCTCGCCCAAGAACGGCGTGGCTGTGAATCTGCCGCACCCTTTATGACCGAGCGCTTAGTCATCGTCGATGGTTTGAGGACGCCATTTTGCAAGGCGGGCACCGATCTGGTTTCGTTCAGTGCTGACGATCTCGGAAGGATCGCCGTGGATGCGTTGCTCACGCGCACCGGCCTCGATCCTGCCTTGATCGATGAGGTCATCTTCGGCTGCGTGGCCCAGCCTGCCGAGGCCGCGAATATCGCGCGCGTCATCGCCCTGCGCGCCGGCATTCCCGATTCCGTGCCCGCGATGACCGTCCATCGCAATTGTGCCTCCGGCTTCGAGTCATTCACCACCGCCTACGAGCGATTCGCCGCCGGCCGCGGTTCCATCTTTGTCGTCGGTGGCGCGGAGAGCATGTCGCGGGTGCCGATGCTGTTCCAGAATCTGACCGCGCAGAAATTTGCCGGCGTCGCCAAGGCGAAGACAACGAGCGAAAGAGTCTCGGCCATGGCCTCTTTTCGCCCTGCCGATTTCGAGCCGCGCGCCGCCCTCAAGCTCGGCCTCACCGATCCGGTGTGCGGCCTGAACATGGGCGAAACGGCTGATTTGCTGGCCCGGGAAGACGGCACGACGCGCGAGCAGCAGGACGCCTTCGCCCTCCAATCGCATCAGCGCGCCCTGGCCGCCGAGGCGCGTCTGGCCGAGGAAATCTGCCCCGTCTATCTGGGCAGCAAACCGCTGATTCGCGACAATGGGCCCCGCCCCGATTCCTCCATGGCGACTCTCGGCGGTCTGAAGCCCGTCTTCGAGAAGTACGGCACTGTGACCGCCGGCAATTCGTCGCAAATCAGCGATGGCGCCACGGCCTTGCTCGTCATGGGCGAGTCGCGTGCCAAGGAGCTCGGTTTCAAGCCGCTCGGGGCGCTCACGGCTTACGCCTACGCGGGCGTCGATCCCGCGCACATGGGACTCGGTCCCGTCGCCGCGATCGCCAAAGTCGCCAGGACGAGCAACCTCACACCCGCCGACGCCGACCTCGTGGAAATCAACGAAGCCTTCGCCACGCAAGTGCTCGGGGTCCTGTCGCGCGTGAAGCCCGCCATTTCACAGGACAAGCTGAACGTCAACGGCGGCGCGATCGCCCTCGGCCATCCCGTCGGCGCCACCGGCGCCCGTCTCATTCTCACCAGCCTCAAGGAACTCGCCCGCCGCAACGGCCAGCGCGCTCTCGTTTCGCTCTGCGTCGGTGGCGGCCAGGGCGGCGCCATTTGGTTGGAAAGGATCTAGCACCATGCCCAATATCCGACGTGAAACCCTTGAGGACGGCATCTTCCTGCTGACCTTCGATCGCCCCGACTCGGCGGCCAACATCTTCGACTTTGACACGCTCAGCGAACTGGAGTCCCAGATCGATGGGCTCGCCAGCCCGGACATCAATGCGAGGGGGTTGATCATCAATAGCGCCAAGCCCGGCATTTTCATCGCCGGCGCCGACCTCTTCTCGATCCGCAAGATGAACGTCGAGGAGATGAAGACCTTCATCCAGCGAGGGCAGGGGATCTTCACCAAGCTGGCGGCCCTTCCCTTCCCGACCGTCGCTGCGATCCACGGCGCGGCTTTGGGCGGCGGCTATGAACTATGTCTCGCCTGCGACTGGCGCGTCGCCTCCGTCGATGATGTGACGAAGATCGGCCTGCCTGAGACCAAGCTCGGGATTATCCCCGCGTGGGGCGGCTGCACCCGCCTGCCGCGCTTGCTGAGCGTGTCCAAGGCGCTCGACGTGATTTTGGGCGGGCAGGTCATGCCGGCCCGCCAGGCGTTGCGTGCCGGTTTGGTCGATGAAGTCGTCCCGCGTGAACATCTCCTCGTCGCCGCCCGGCGCTGGCTGGATCGGGGCAAACATGAACACACCTTCGCGCATTCCGCGCCGGTCAATGCCATGATCGACGCCGTCCTTGCGCCCAAGGCCCGGCACGAAGTGCGGCTCCGGACGCACGGCAATTTCCCCGCGGTCGAGAAGGCGTTGGATGTCGTCCTGAAAGGGTCCGCCTCATGGGATCTTGCCGATTCCCTGGAGCGCGAACGCGAAGGCGTGGCCGAGTTGATCGCCAGCGATACGACCCGGCAATTGATGAATTTGTTCTTCGCCCAGGAGCACGCGAAGAAATTCTCCGTCCCCGATGCGCCCGCCGAAACGCCACCCATCCGGCGCACCGCGGTCATCGGCGCGGGCGTCATGGGCTCCGGGATCGCCCAGTGGCTCAGCTCCCGCGGCGTGCCAGTCATTCTCCGCGATCTCGACGCCGAACGGGTGGCATCCGGCATGGGCAACATCGCCGGTCTCTACGCCTCGGCGGAGCGCCAGCGGATCTTCACCGAGCGCGAGACGCGTGCCGGTCGGGACCTCATTTCGCCCGCGCACACCGAAGTGCCGTTGCCGCATGTCGATCTCGTCATCGAAGCGGCCAGCGAAAACATGGAGGTGAAGAAGACCGTCTTCAAACGGCTCGATGAACTCACCCGCCCGGATGCCATCCTCGCAACCAATACCTCGGCGCTGTCGATCAGTGAACTGGCGGCTGCCACCAAAGATCCGAGCCGGGTTGTCGGCTTCCACTTCTTCAATCCGGTCCACAAGATGCAACTTGTCGAGGTCATCATGGGCACCCAGACCACGCCTGCCGTGGCGCAGCGGGCCATCCGTTTCGCCCAGCGCATCGGCAAGCTCCCGATCCTCGTCAAGGATAGCCCGGGCTTCCTCGTCAATCGCATCCTCGTGCCTTACCTCATCGAGGCGGGCGCGCTCTTCTGGAGCGGGGCTGAGATCAAGGACATCGATGCCGCCATGCGCGACTTCGGGCTGCCGATGGGGCCGCTGCGCTTGATCGACGAGATCGGCGCGGACGTTGCACTCGAAGTTGCGGCCACGCTCGCCGCCGCCTTTCCCGCACGCCTGCACGTGCCCGACGTCCTGCCCGCGATGCTGGGCACGACGATGCTCGGGCGCAAGATGGGCCGGGGCTTTTACAAGTATCGCCAGGGCACCGATGCTTCGGTCAACAAGGAGGCCGCGAAACTGCGTCCGCCCGGTCTGCCCAAAGCCCCCAGCCGCGACGAGATCGAACAGCGCCTCCTTTTGCTGATGGTCAACGAAGCTGCCCGCTGCCTCGAGGAACGCGTCGTCTCGTCCGCGGCCGAAGTGGATCTCGCGATGGTCATGGGCACGGGCTTCCCGCCCTTCCGCGGTGGACCGCTCCGCTACGCCGACAGTCTGGCCCTCGCCAAAGTCTCCGATGAATTGACGCGATTCGCCGAAACCGCCGGGCCGCACTATGCTCCCTGCGGCCTGATTCGCGACCTCGCGAAATCCGGCAAGCGCTTTTACGAAGACTGAACCGATTCCTCCGTAGCCGCGGCTGAAGCCGCCTCCCCACTATGAAAACCGATGCCCCTCCTCCCAAAGACGAATCGGCGACGGTGATCGACACCTCGAAGATGTCGCCCGACCAGCGCGCGGCACTGGAACTCACGGAGGCGGCGCGCGGCGAGACCCGGGAGGGCTTTGTCAGCCGCCTCTTCATGGGTGCGTTTGATTTCCCCATGCTTCATCCTTTCCCGGAGCAGCATCCCAGCGACCACGATCAAGGCGACGCTTTCCTCCAGCGTCTGGGCAGCTTCCTCAAAGAGCACGTCGATCCCGATGAGATCGACCGCACCGGTGAGATTCTCGACGAAGTCTTCGCGGGCCTCGGAAAACTCGGCGCCTTCGGCATCAAAATTCCCGTCGAATACAGCGGTCTCGGCCTCTCGCAGACCAACTACTGCCGGGCCGCGATGCTCCTCGGCAGCTATTGCGGCAATCTCACCGCGCTGCTTTCCGCGCATCAATCCATCGGCGTGCCGCAGCCTCTCATCCTCTTCGGTACGGAAGAGCAAAAGCGCCGCTGGCTCCCGCGCGTCGCCCGCGGCGAAGTCTCCGCCTTTGCCCTCACGGAGCCGAAAGTCGGCAGCGACCCGGCCAAGATGGAGACGCATGCCGAGCCTACCGAAGACGGAGCCCACTTCGTCATCAACGGCGAAAAGCTCTGGTGCACGAATGGCGTCAAAGCTGGCGTCATTGTCGTCATGGCACGGACTCCGTCCACGGACGGTCGCAGCCGCATCACCGCCTTCGTCGTGGACATGGACACGCCTGGCGTCGAGGTCGTTCGGCGCTGCCATTTCATGGGCCTGCGCGCGCTCTACAACGGCGTCGTCCGCTTCACCGACGTCAAAGTCCCTCGGGAAAACATCCTGCTCGCCGAGGGCAAGGGGCTGCGCGTCGCCCTCACCACGCTCAACACGGGCCGCCTGACCCTGCCCGCCGCATGCGTCGGCCTCTCCAAGCGCTGCCTGGAAATCACCCGCACCTGGGCCGCCGAGCGTGTGCAATGGGGCGCCGCCATCGGCAAGCACGCCGCCATCGCCGAAAAAATCGCCCGCATCGCGTCAGAGACCTTCGCCATGGAAGCCATGACCCTCTATGCCGCCAGTCTCGTGGACCTCGATAAACACGCCGACGTTCGCCTGGAAGCCGCGCTGTGCAAGCTCTGGGCCACCGAGCGCTGCTGGGAGCATGTCGACGCGACGATGCAGATCCGCGGGGGTCGCGGTTACGAGACCGCGGCCTCGCTCGAAGCCCGCGGCGAGCCCGGGGTGCCGGTCGAGCGCCTGTTCCGCGACTCGCGCATCAATCTCATCTTCGAAGGCTCGAGCGAAATCATGCGTCTCTTCATCGCGCGCGAAGCGCTGGATCCCCACTTGAAGATCGGGGCGCCCATGCTCGACACGCGGCGCGCGATGAAAGACCGCATCGAAGCCGGCAAACACGCCACCTGGCATTACGCGCGCTGGTATCCGCGCCAATGGCTTGGCCCCTTCGCCGACCTCGGCCTGCTCTTCACCGACCTCAGCCCGCGCCTCGCCACGCAAGTCCGCTGGACCGCCCGCGCCTCTCACCGGCTCGCCCGCAGCCTCTTCCACGCCATGGCCCTGCACGGCCCCAAGCTCGAACGCGAACAGGTCCTGCTGGGCCGTTTCGTGGACATCGGCACCGAGCTCTTCGCCATCGCCGCCGTCTGCAGCCGGGCCCAGGCCCTGCACACCCCCGAAGCCCTGGAGATGGCGGACTTCTTCGCCCGCAACGCGCGGCTGAAAGTCGAGCGTCTCTTCCACTCCCTCCACCACCACACTGACCGCGCCGGCTACCGCCTCGCCCAAAACGTCCTCGCTGGCCGGCACGCGTGGCTGGAGACGGGCATCCTCGATCCCTTGCCGTGAATTAGAGGGTCTTCTCCCGCATGCGGGATCAAGAATGACGGCGAAGGAGAGCTCGAACACGGAGATCGACCCGTATCTGTTCAAGCCGCTTTATCAGTGGGCATCCTCGATCAACGCCAGCACCCCGCGGAGCGGGATTCCTAGCCACCCAGGCCGGTTGTTCACTTCATAGCGAACCTCGTAGAGCGCCTTTTCCAACAGAAAAGCATCGAGCAGCGAACGTTCGGCGTCAGGATCCGGATCGCGAAAGACCGCCCCGCGCGTGCTCGCGAGCCATGCGTCGAGGAAAGTCTGCTGCGCGACTCGCGCCCAAGCCTCGGCATCGGCCGCCAGCCGCCCGCGTGCATCGCCCAGCGGTTCGAGCGCCGCGTAGGCCGCGTAGTGAAACGAGCGCAGCATTCCCGCCACATCCCGAAACGGCGACATCTTCCGCCGCCGCTCCGCCAGCGATCGCAACGGCTCCCCTTCGAAATCGATGATGACGAACCCATCCGGTCCATGCAGCACCTGCCCGAGGTGATAGTCTCCATGCGTGCGGATCTTCGCGGCCGATGTGGCCATGGCCCCAAGCGCGTCGGCCCTGCCCATCAAAGCCGGTTCGGCCGCGTGAAACCGCCGCGCCAGTTCGCGCGTCGCGGCGTCCAGCGCGTCGCGGCGCTCGGCGAGCAGCGCACCGACTTGCCCGATCGCCGCGCGCAACGCCGTGGATAGGTCGGCGCCGTCCTCCGGCGTCAACGGCTCGGGAACGAAACTCGGCGTGCCCTCAGCGCTCGCCAGGGCGACATGGAGTTCACCGGTCCGCGTGCCGAGTTCGGCCGCCGCGATCAGGTAGCCGGCTTGGGCGGCCTTGGCCGCGTCTCTGTCGTCAGCGTGCAAGAGGGAAAAATAGTCCGCCAGGTGCCGCAGTGTGAAACTCCACGCGTCGCCATCATTCGGCACGAGCCCGAGGGCGAGCGCGAGCACCCGGGTTTCGCCATCCGCTCCGCGGTACTCGATCGCGCCGCCGAACGGCGGCACATGCGGAAAGCTCCGCGCGCCCAGAAAGCGGAGGATCTCCGCGTCAGGATTCACCCCCGCTTCCAGCCGCCGGTAGAGCTTCAGAAACACATGTTCGCCATAAATGATCGACGAGTTGCTTTGCTCCACGCTCAGCGCGCGCGAGGTGGGTGTCGACGTGTGATGACCGAGAATCGCCCCCGGCGCCCCTTTGATTCGCCCCGCTTCCCCGATGAACCCGCCGCTCCCCGCCATGAGTTCAAAAAGGGCTTTCCGAAAAGACTCGTGATGCAGCGCGTCGCTCAGGACCGCGCCATCTTCATACCTCGCGACGATCGCTCCCGGCTCCGCGCGCTGGAGCATCGCCGCATCCTCACCCGTGGCGATCTGGAGCGGCAGGAGATAGAGGTCAGCGGCGCCCTCCTCATATTCGATCTCCACGAAACCGAGCCGCGCCTCTGTGGGTGACGTGCCGAGCGCTACGAAATCACGCAACACGAAGCGTCGCGGCTGCCGCGCCTTCGCCCCAAACCAGCGGCAGCGGGCAATATAGCCCGGCAGTATTTCCTTCTCCAGGACGTCCCGGGTCGCCCCGATCGCGAAGACCCGCTCATCACCGGGACCCGGAAGCCGTGGAATGTCGGTCAGCGTGTTCATTCAATAGCGCAGGATGCGGGCGAGAAAGTCGCGGCAGAGCTGGCTCTGCGGCGCGGCGAACAGCTCTTCGGCCGGCGCGTGCTCGACAATCCTGCCATCCGCCAGAAATGCAACCCGGTCCGCCACGTGCCGCGCGAAACCCATTTCATGCGTCACGAGCAGAAAGTCCCGGCCTTCATTCTTCAGCTCTTCGATCACTGCGAGGACCTCGGCCGTCATCTCCGGATCGAGCGCGCTCGTCGGCTCGTCGAACAGCAGCAGCCGCGGCTTGATGGCGATGGCGCGCGCGATGGCGACTCGCTGCTTCTGTCCGCCGCTGAGTTCCGCGGGCTTCTTATGGCCATGATCCGCCAGGCCAAAGCGGCGGAGCGACTCATTGGCCAGGTGCGCGGCCTCCGCCGGGGAGAGCCCGTGCACTTTCTCCAGCGGGAGCGTGATATTGGCCAGCGCGGTCAGGTGCGGGAAAAGATTGAATGCTTGGAAGACCACGCCGAGGTGGCGCCGATGCTCCCGCAGCGCGGGCTCCTCGAAATGCACCGCCTCGCCATTCAGCGTGAAGCCACCGCTGTCCGGCACTTCCAGGCCCGCGATGATCCGCAGCAGCGTTGATTTACCTCCGCCGCTGGGACCGATCAGCGCGAGGCTGCGCAATTCGCCAAAATCGGCTTCGAGGCCCTCGAGCACCCGATGGCCGGCAAAGGATTTCGTGAGTCCGTTCAGGGCGAGCCGCATCATGGGTCAGGTCTCGAACCTCCCCCGCTTCTCCAGCCGTTGCGTCCACAGCGAAATCGGCAGCGTGAGAATGAGATACCCGAGGGCCACCGGAAGATAGCATTCGAAAGCCGTCGCCGTGAACGCACTCGCCTGGCTGGCCGCGAGGCTGAACTCTGCGATGCCCAGCACCGACAGCAGCGAGGAGTCTTTGATGATGCTCGCAAACTGGCCGGCCAGCGGCGGCAGAATCTGCCGAAAAGCCTGCGGGAAGACCACGTAGCGATACGTTTGCCCTCGCGTGAAGCCAATCGCCCGGGCGCTTTCCAGTTGCGACTGCCCGATACTCTCGATCCCCGCGCGGATGATCTCGCTGACGTAAGCCGCGTGGAAGAGCGAGAGCACGAGTGCCCCGGTGAAAAACCGGAAATCCCGCGAGATGGCCTGCCCGAAAATGTACCAGTAGACGAAGAGCTGCACGAGCAGCGGCGTGCCGCGGGTCAGCTCCACGTAGATCCGCGAAAAATCGCGCAGGGGCAGCAGAGGGCTGCGCCGCGCAAGGGTGAAAAGCAGTCCCAGCGCGCAACTCAGCGGCAGGGCGAGTCCCGCGATCGCGAGCGTGGCCAGCCATCCGTCCCAAAACAACTGTCGGTAATTAAAGACGGGTTGCCAGGTCCAGTGGTAATCCAGCATCGCGAACGCCCCAGCGAATGCGCCGCCCAGGAGCGCCAGCGCGGCGAGGAAGGAAAGCACCCGCAGAATAGGATTGGAGCGAAGCGCCATTACGCTGCGTTTAAGAAATCGAACGGTTCAAGTCCACCCACGATGAACACGACCTCACGCGAATGCGAGGAAAGTCACGACCGGTGATTTGAGCCACGCAAACTGCAAGACCAGCCGCCGGCACGGTCTGGCGCGGGAACTTCGCCCGCCATCACCTGCTGCTCCGCGAGAAAATGGACCAGTCCATCTGGTCTTCGACGAGCGGCAGCAATAGCATCGACGATCGCCGCGTGTTCGGCGACATCGTATTCGAATAACTCCCCAAGCATCATGAACTTCACTCGCCGTCATTTTCTCCAAGCGGCCAGCGTGGCCCTGCTTCAGCCCTCCACGCGCGTCTTTGCCGCTGAGGCGTCGCTCATCGAATCCATCGAGAAAGTCGTAGTGCCCGCGCCCGAAGTGAAAGGGGGTGGGTGGTTCCATCCGCGCACCTGCGTGGTGGGGAAGAAGGCCTTCATGACGGTCCAGTCCATCAAGGGCGACGACTATTTTGGCCCCGTGCACTGGACCACGTCTGATGATCTCGGCCGCACGTGGGCCGAGTTTCAGCCCGCGCCTCCGCTTGGTTGGGAACCGCTCGCCGAAGGCGGCAACGAGGGGATTTGCGACGTCACCCCGGAGTTCCACCGCTCCACGGGGAGCATCCTCGCCCTGGGTCATAACGTTTTCTACAAAACCGCCCGCTTCGATCGCGATCAACCTTCGCGCTGGCCCATTTACGCCGTGTGGAAAGACGGCGCATGGGGGCCGCGCCAAAAGCTCCTCTGGGAGGACCCGCGCGGCAGCTACATCTATACGAACGGCTGCGGCCAGCGCGTCATGTTGCCGGACGGTGACGTGATGATGAGCTTTACCTTTGGCGTGAAAGACAAGCCGCGCGCCGTCTGCGGCGTGCGCTGCTCGTTCGATGGCCGACAGCTCGTCATCAAACAAACCGGCCCCGAAATCACCAACCCGAAGGGACGCGGCTTGCTCGAACCTTCGCTCACGCTCTTCCAGAAGCGCTTCTACCTGACCATTCGCGCCGAAGACAGCCTCGGGTACGTCGCGGTCAGCGACGACGGCCTGAACTACGAGCCGAAGCAAGCGTGGACCTGGGACGACGGGGAACCGCTCACCATGTCCACCACACAGCAGCACTGGCTCACCCACTCCGACGCCCTGTTCCTGGTTTACACCCGCAAGGACGCAACGAATACGAACGTGCTGCGCTGGCGCGCCCCGCTTTGGGTGGCGCAGGTCGACCCAAAAACGCTTCGCCTCTTCCGCGCCAGCGAGCGCGTCGTCCTGCCCCTCATCGGCGACGGTGTGAACAAAGCCGACCTCGTCCCGATGATGGGCAACTTCGGCGTCGCGAATATCACCCCGGCGGAATCATGGGTCACCGACGGCTCCTGGTGCCCGAAAGCCGGCAACACCGGCGAGCTTCAGTTGGCCCGGATTAAGTGGTCCAGACCAAATGGATCGGCAGGTTAGTAAATCTCGGGCACTCGGATCCCGCCCCAATCGAGCATCAATCGGCTGGTGCTCACGAAATCCTCCAACCCAGGTCGCGCACGCACGAGTTGCAAACGAGGGATCCCCGTCGTCTCGACGGGACTGTAAATCTCCGTTGAGACTGATCGTCCCTGGACGATGGATTCCAAAATCCATGAAGAACCATCGATCCCGGGTGACGATTCCTGTCCACCCAGCGGATCGATGACGGAGCGCTTTGCGAAAGCCTCCCGAATTCGATTCCATTTTCCGATCGAGAGAGGCTGCGTCTTTTCCCAAAGGTAAGAGAATTGCTGAAGTCCGTCCCATCGGCAGACACTGGATCGGATCCAGTAGCGATCCGATTCCCGCCATATGCTTACGCAGATATTGGGGTGGAAGCTGGGTTGATAGGAGAAGCGATAGGTTTCACGATTGGGACTTTGCGAAAGCTTTTCAGAATCGGGCTCGCCCATAGTGCTTAGCCACGCGTTCTGGGCTCGGAGGCGGAAAGCCTTGAACTCCTCGCCTGGAGGTGCGGCAACTGAAACGTCCGCGACGGGACCGACGAATTTCAACCCCGTTGTCTCGTCCGCGATCAAACGCTGAAATCCGAGCCAGAGCGCGCAGCTTACACCGACTATTGCGCCGGCAAGGGCCACCCATCCAAGGCGTCGCGTGACCGACGGTTTCATCCTCTATGAAGGTCGCAACCGTGCCTCCCAAATCCAACTCCAGGGAATCGCCCCAAAGCTCAGCATCCAGTCATTAAACTTCCGCAACGTCCACCCTTCCCGGCCCACCAGTTGCCCGTGCAGTCGCTCCACTTCGAGCCTGCCGATCAGGTAGCTCATCGGCACCGTCGGTGCACTGGTGTACCAATTCACATCTCCGCGCGCCCGGGCCGCCGTGAATCCCACCCCGTCCTGCAAGCGCTTCGCCGCGCCGGCATACGAGAGCTTCCCGCTGTGCAGCCCGCAATCGATGACGATCCGATGCGCCCGCCACAGCGCATCGTGGATCTGGGTCAGCCGCGCTTCGGGATAATCGATGATCCCGAGGTCGACCGACTGCTTTTCGCACCACAGCGTCCACCCTTCGCAAAAGATGGTGTGATGACCCAGCCGGCGAAGCTTGCTCGAGTGGCGGTGCTGGACGACGAACTGGAGATGATGACCGGGATAGGCCTCGTGCGCGCACGTCAGTCCGAGCCCGAAATGCTGCCGCACCTCCGCCGCGCGTTTTTCCGGTGTCGGCTGCTCGAGGCTCAAGTCATTGACCCAGAAGATTCCCGTCTGGTCCCTGGCAAATGGCTCGGGCGAGCGATACGCGGCCGTGGGAAATTGATGACGCAGAAATTTCGGCACCAGGACCACGCTGCACTTTTCATGGGGCGGGAATGTCACAAATTCCGCGTTCTGGAACAACGTCTTCGTCTCCCTGGTGACGTGCTCGTACTCCTCCAGGAGCGACCCCGGCGGCTGCCAACGGTTCGCCGCGCCTTCGAGAATCGCGGCCACGCTCTTCCCCCGCCCAAATTTCTTCGCCTCGGCTTTGAGTTCGGCGCTCAGCTTTTCGATCAGCGAATGGCCGAGCGCTTCCGCTTCCGGCAGACTCATCGCAAAGCCCAACTCCTCGCGGATGAGGAACTCAAAATTCTCCCGCCCGATGGAAAAGCCGTTCGCTGCGCCGGGCTCCCGGCTTTCCGCCGAGCGCGCATACCCCTGGAGCGCTGCGATGGCTCCCTCGACGAGCCGCGCAGTCTTCGCCGGGTGGGGTGAAAGCGCTTTCAACTGCGCGCCGATTTCCTCGAAGAACGATTGAGCGCCGTCGCAGGTCTGGCGCGCGAGTTTCGTCCACAACGGCACCGGTCGCCGCAGGCAGGCGGCGCCCTGGGCGAGGAATCGCGGGAAGGCCGCGAGCCGGGACTCGATCGCCGCTCGCGCCCCGCCGAGATCCTCCGCATGACGGACGACCAGATGGAAAACCGATTCGATTGCCGCGTTGCAGTGCACCTGGGGATTGATCCGCCAGTATGGAAACGTCGTATTGAAGAATCGCTCCGTGCGGACCATGGCCAGGAGCGTACGGCGATCCAGCCAGTCGTCGCCCGAGAAGCCATGATCGGCCAGTTCCTCCGTCGCTTGCAGCGTGGCCTCCAGCAGGGCGGCATGCTTCTGGCGCATGGCGGCGTCGTTCTCCCCGAGTTGGTCGTCGAACTGACGGAGCCCGCGTTCGCTGGCCGCCTGCGGAAAAAGGGTGTGGGTCTCGTCGAGATACCGGTCGACGACCGAGCGAAAGGTCCGGACCGCCGCGTTCATTCGTCGCTGCTGTCGATGAGCTTGTTCATCTCCCTCGCCAGATCGCGAATACGCTTCACCTCTTCCTTCTCGATGGGAGTTTCCACCGGTTTGGTGATGATGACTTTCACTTCCTGGAGGTTCTTTTCGATCGTCCGGCCGAGCTTCGTCTTCTTCAGGTTCGGATTCAGGGTGGAAACCCGGCTGAGAAAGTAGTCCAGCAATTCGGGTTGGATCAGTCGCCGGGCCCGGTCGGCGGAATAATCGTCGAACACGACCCCACTGGTCATCTCCAGGCCGCGCAGCCAGCCGCCAAGCGCCACCAGGTGGGCGATCTCCTCGTCCTTCAGCCCGAGCATGGCCGCTTCCACGTCGGCCTGTGTGCGCACGAGTTCCTGTTTGATCTCGCCCCACTGCTGCTTCGCCGCCTTCTCCAGGATACTCCGGCTGTGTTTGCTCACCCGGTCGCTCACGCCGAGGCCTTTCGAGAGCTTGAGCAGGACACGGCCCACGGGCTCGATCCGCGTTTGCTTTTCGCTGGCCACGGCGAGGAAGCCGGTGGCGATCACCGCCCCGGTGCGGAGCGCGAGCCTTGACCGGTCCTGCGGAGTATTGTCGGGCAGGTCCCGCCAGACCTTGTCGAAGGGAATCGGCTTCAGCGCGTCGAGCTCCTGGAGGATGATATCGATGGAGGGCGCCGTGAAATCGTTCACCCCCAATTCCTCGCGCATGTGCTGGATGTCGTCCGCCGAGGGCTTGGGCGCCGCATCGGCGCGGATGAAGATGAGGCAGCCAGCGACCAGAAGCAGCCAGCGCGCGTGAGAGTGCATGAGCGGCGAGCATGGCAAATCGCTGGCGGAATGCAGCAGGAATTTTCGGCGTATCCTTGTGGCGTGGAAGCCCTTGAAAGGGCGATATTTCCGGCTTGACCCTCAGACGCCAATCGCCATGATTCCGCGCTTAATTCCGCCGGAAACGGCCAAAATTCACTATGCTAGGAAGTTTGGGAAACACAATTTGGACAATTTGCTACTTCGTCGTCCTATTCGGCCTATCCCTCTACGGTCTACATCGCTACGTCATCGTTTATCTCTTTCTCAAGAATCGGAATAAGCCGCCGCAACCGCTGGCGGCCTTCCAAAAGCTGCCTCCCATCACGGTGCAGCTCCCGATTTTTAACGAGATGTACGTTGTCGAGCGATTGCTGAAGTCGGTCGCCGCTCTGGACTATCCTCGAGACTTGCTTCAAGTGCAGGTCCTCGACGATTCGACCGACGAGACGACCGAGATTGCCGCGAACCGCATCGCCGAGCTCAAGGCTGCGGGCCTGGACATCGAACTGGTGCATCGCACCGATCGGACCGGCTTCAAGGCTGGGGCGCTCGAGGCGGGCCTCCGCACGTGCAAAGGGGAGTTCGTCCTCATCCTCGACGCCGATTTCGTCCCCGCGCCCGACATGCTGCGCAAGACGATCCACTACTTTACCGACGCCAAAATCGGGATGATCCAGACGCGCTGGGGCCACCTCAACCGCACCTACTCCCTGCTCACCCGCGTCCAGGCCATGTTCCTCGATGGGCATCTCCTGCTGGAGCAGACGGCGCGCAGCCGCAGCGGACGATTCTTCAACTTCAACGGCACCGCTGGTCTCTGGCGGCGCACCTGCATCGAAGACGCCGGCGGCTGGCAGCACGACACGCTCACCGAGGATCTCGACCTCAGCTATCGCGCGCAGCTCAAGGGCTGGCGCTTCATCTTCCTGCCGAATCTCGTCACGCCCGCGGAATTGCCCGTGGACATGAATGGGTTCAAGTCGCAGCAGCATCGCTGGACCAAGGGCTCCATCCAGACCTGCATGAAGCTGCTCCCGGCCGTTTGGAAGGCCGAGTTGCCGCTCCTCATCAAGTTTGAGGCGACCGCGCATCTCACTTCCAACTACGCTTACCTGCTGCTCTTTTTCCTCTGCATCCTCATGCATCCTGCCACGGGAGACGGTGTCTTCCCGGCGTGGAAGACCTGGCTGGTGGACATCCCAATCTATCTCTCGGCCTCGCTGCCGGCTGCCATTTTCTACATCTGCGCCCAGCGCGAGCTGTATCCCAAGTCGTGGCTCAAGGAAGTCCTGCTCCTGCCGATGGTTCTGGCGCTCGGCATCGGGCTCGCGATCAACAACGCGCGGGCCGTCATCGAGGCTCTGCTGGGTCATCAGTCCGAATTCACGCGCACGCCCAAGTATGGCATCGAAAGCCGCACCCAGGCGTGGAAAACGGCGCGCTATCTCCCGATCAAGACCCTGCTGCCGTTTGTCGAGTTGGCGTTCGCCGTTTATTTCAGCTACCTGCTCGGGTTCGCGTTTGCGCACGAGCAATGGCTCAACGCGGTGTTCCTCTCGCTCTTCCTGGTCGGCTTTGCCTACGTCGCGCTCTGCTCGCTGGCGCAGTGGATGCCGAGCCTCCGCTTCCCAGGCCGCGACACCGGCGCACCGCTGCCGGCGTAGGCTGAGCGAGTTTGCCGCAGCGAAGCTTTGAGGATCGTTGCGGGTTGGGAGATCTAGCCCGGCGCTCGCGTTTTTGTCGTGCGCGGCTGCCGCCTATGAATTCGCGGTTTCGATGCGCACCGACGCCGCCCCATGCGCCGCGCGGCACCCAATCATTATAATCCCTGGCATAGCCGCTGCTAATCTATAATCGCCATGAAAATTTTATATAGAGTTTGCCGCATCGCCCTGCTGCTGTTCGCCATCTGCACTGGAGCCGTCGCCGCTCCCTCCATCATCATCAGCATCCCGGAACAGCATCTGGTCGTCATCGACAACGGGGTCCTGGTCGGTCACTACCCGGTTTCCACTTCCAAGTACGGGCTCGGCGACCGCCCAAGCAGTTTTGCCACTCCGCTCGGCACCCTCGAGGTCGCCGCGAAAGTCGGGGAAGGTGCGCCTGTCGGGGCGGTGTTCAAGGGCCAGCATTTCACGGGAGAAGTCCTGCCTCCCAACTCCACCGGTCGTGACCCGATTGTCACGCGGATCCTGCATCTACGCGGCCTGGACGCCTGCAACTCACGCGCTTTCGAGCGGGGAATCTACATTCACGGCACCCCCGAGGAATGGAAGATCGGGCACCCGGCGAGCTACGGCTGCATTCGGATGCGGTCCCGGGACGTCGTCAGTGTTTTCAATGAGGTCCCCGTCGGCACCAAGATCGAAATCGTCAATACGCCGCTGCGCCAGGCGATGGCGGAATGGGCGGCACGGCAGCCGATGGCCTCCGGGCGACAGGTCGCCGCAAACTAGCCCGCTGGCAGCCCTTGCCATATTACGATGGCGGCTTCGACCCACGTTGGGGTCGGGCCGTGGAGGGGGCTCGTTCCGGGGGTATCGCTCGTGCCTCGCTCGACCCCCGGCTAATGGCTGTGAACCCTCCGGGTTCGGGAAGCGCTAAACTAAAACGCAGGCTTCGGTCTATTGACCGCCGCCGAAACGCCCTCGCTCCCCCTTCAAAACGCAATAATCACGGCGTACTGATCATCAACGCCCGCCCGGGCAAGCTGATAGATTCAGCATTCCCGGCGCACCCCCCCCGGAAACCTTGTTCGGAAGCTCCTTTCACGACCCTCCCGACCGCAAATGACCACCCCTGCGGCGTTGCGCGCTGATGCCGATTCTGTCAATGGCGTTCCGACTTCTTCCCAACAAAAAAAGTCATACCGTTTCCGCCTAATTTTCTTGGCAGCCACTATCTATTGTGGTCTCATTCAGACCCTTGCCCTACATAATGTGGTTATTGACGGAAATTCGCCGTCTTTTCACAGGATGTTGGTTCCCCCTAAGGAGTTGTTCACCAGCCATTCACATTCGTCTCCACCCGCGTATCGTATGATTCAATTGAAACCGACTCGCCAAACTGCGCACCGCACCGCCAAAAACGGTCGCGGCACTGTCGCCGACTCCCGTCGGCGTCCTTCTGAGGGATTGAAGTTCGCCCGCGTCTTCAGTCAGAAAGCCATTTCGCCGTTCGACGAGATCGAATGGGAACAGCGGACCGCTGAGATCACGGATGATTCCGGCAAAGCAATCTTCAAGCAGGAGAACATCGAGGTGCCGAAATCCTGGAGCGCCCTCGCGACCAAGATCGCCGTCTCGAAATACTTCTATGGTGACATCTCCCACGGAAACGATCCCTACAAAGGCGGCCGCGAGCGTTCCGTCCGCCAACTCGTTCATCGGGTCACGCGGACGATCACCGATTCCGGGATCAAGGATGGCTACTTCGCCGACACGGAAAGCGCGGAGACTTTCTACAACGAACTCACGTGGCTGTGCGTGAATCAATTCGGCGCCTTCAATTCGCCGGTGTGGTTCAATGTCGGCCTCTGGCACCAGTACCGCGTGGGCGAGGGGAGGGGCGAGGGCAACTACTTCTACAATCACAAGTCCGGCCAGGCCGAGCGCGCCAAGACGCAGTACGAGTATCCCCAAGGCAGCGCCTGCTTCATCCAGTCCGTCGATGACACGATGGAAGACATCATGCGCCTCGCGCTCAGCGAAGCGATGCTCTTCAAGTACGGCTCCGGCACCGGCAGCGATCTCTCCACGCTCCGCTCCACGCGCGAAAAACTCAGCGGCGGCGGCAAGCCGAGCGGCCCGTTGTCCTTCCTCAAGGTCTATGACCAGGTCGCCAACGTCGTGAAATCCGGCGGCAAGACCCGGCGCGCCGCGAAGATGAACACCCTCAAGGATTGGCACCCCGACATCGAGGAATTCATCGAGGCCAAGACCAAGGAAGAAAAGAAAGCGTGGGCCCTCATCGAACAAGGCTACGACGGCAGTTACAATGGCGACGCCTACGGCTCGATCATGTACCAGAACGAGAACCTCTCGGTCCGCGTCAGCGATACGTTCATGAACGCGGCGACCAGCGGCCAGGAATGGTGGACGAAGAAAGTCACCGACGGCCTGCCGTGCGAGAAAAAAGACGCCGCCACGCTCCTGCGCAAGATCGCCGAGGGCACGCATCTCTGCGGCGATCCCGGCGTCCAGTTCGATACCACCATCGACCTCTGGCACACCTGCAAGGGCACCGGCCGGCAGAATTCCACCAATCCCTGCTCCGAGTACCTTTTCCTCGACAACACGGCGTGCAACCTCGCCTCGCTCAACCTGCTCAAGTTCAAGAAGGCCGACGGCGCGTTCGACGTCGAGCGCTTCAAGGCTGCCGTGCGCGTCTTCATCACCGCCCAGGAAATCATCGTCGATAACGCCAGTTACCCGATCAAGTCGATCGCCGAGAACTCGCACATCTTCCGCACGCTCGGCCTCGGCTTCGCCAATCTCGGCGCGCTCATCATGAGTTACGGCCTCGGCTACGATACCGACGAAGGCCGCGCGCTCGCCGGCGCCATCACTTCCATCATGACCGGACACGCCTACGAGCAATCCGCGAAGATGGCCAAATCGATGGGTCCATTCCCCGGCTACAAGGACACGCGCGCCAGCGGCGTGAAGAAAACCCCCGATACCACGAACGAGCCCTACATGCTCGAAGTCATCGAGCGCCATCGTTCCCACGTCTCCCGGATTCAGTCCAGTGAGCGGTTCGGCTATTTGAAGGAAGAAGCCCAGCGCGTCTGGGACGCCGCCCTCACGCAGGGCAAAAAGCACGGCTACCGCAACGCCCAGGTCACCGTCCTCGCGCCCACCGGCACGATCGGCTTCCTCATGGATTGCGACACCACCGGCATCGAGCCCGACATCGCGCTCGTAAAGTACAAGCTGCTGGCCGGCGGCGGCATGCTCAAGATCGTCAACCAGACCGTCAAACCGGCGTTGCACGACCTCGGCTATGACGGGCAGCAGGTCGACCGGATCATCCAGCACATCGACAAGTACGACACCATCGAGGATGTCCTGGCTGACGACGGCACCACCATCTCCAGCGGCCTCAAGCCCGAGGATCTGCCCGTGTTCGACTGCGCGTTCAAGCCCCACCGCGGCACCCGGTCCCTGCATTACCGCGGGCACATCCGCATGATGGCCGCCGCGCAGCCCTTCCTCAGCGGCGCCATCTCCAAGACCGTCAACCTGCCTGAGGACGCCACGGTGGACGACATCGTCAACACCTACGTCGAAGGCTGGAAGCTCGGCCTCAAGGCCATCGCCATCTATCGCGATGGGTCCAAGCGCAGCGCCCCGCTCAACGTCAAGAAGACCAAGGGTATGGGCGGCGCGAGCGATTCCACGAACAGCGAAGCGAGCGGCGCCGCCATCGCCGACCTCGACGCCGTCCTCAACGACAAGCGCACCCTGGACGCCCGCATCATCGAACTGGAGCACGAGATCACCGCGCTCCGCGCCAAGGCCGATCAGCCGATGCGCCATCGCATGCCCGAGACGCGGCTGGCCATGAACCACAAGTTCGAGATCGCCGGCCACAAGGGGTATCTCACCGTCGGCATGTTCGAGGACGGCCAGCCCGGCGAGCTGTTCATCCAGATGAACAAGGAAGGCAGCACCATCGGCGGCCTCATGGACACCATCGCCACGCTCACCAGCATGTCGCTCCAGTACGGCGTTCCGCTCGAGAGCCTGGTGAAGAAGTTCGCCTACCAGCGCTTCGAACCATCCGGCTTCACCAAGAACCCGGACATCCGCAACGCCACATCGATCACGGATTACGTCTTCCGCTGGCTCGGCTGCCAGTTCATCAAGGGCTACAAGGAAGCCACCTCGCCCAACAAAGGCCAGGCGGATCTCCCGATGAAGGAACTCGCCCAGATCGACAAAGCCGCGCACAACCGCCCCGTCCCCGAGCTGGCTAACGAAGCCCCCGGCATCATCGACGTCATCACGCAAAAGAACGGCAGCGAAGGCGCGCCCCACATCCATTCCGCCGGCAACACCCACGCCGAGCGCGTCCAGGAAGCCCTGGGCAATATGTATATGGACATCACGTGCTCCAACTGCGGATCGAGTAAAGTCATCCGTGCCGGCGCCTGCGGCTGCTGCACCGAATGCGGCACCAGCCAGGGCTGCAGCTAAAGAGACGCGTCCGGCGCGCATCCTCCCCAACCTCTGTCATTCTGAGCGGAGCGGGGAAGCACGGGCGCAGTCGAAGAATCTCCAATATCCAGCGGGTTCTCGAGCAGAGCGCTATCAAACATCAACTCTCAACTATCCACTTCCCCGTGTCTGCCTCAAAAAAGAAAGAACGTCCCCGCACCTCGGGCCCCGGCCCGATCCTGGCGGACTAGCTGTGAACAACAAAACTGTCGGGGCTCTGCCCTGAGCCTGTCCTGGTACTGCGGGACAGGATGCGGCTTCGGCCGCCTGCAACCAAGGACGCGCCCGGTAGTCGATCCCGCAAGGGAGTTGGCTACCGGGCGTTTCTTTGTCGTGACGGGGCAGAAAAGTAGAAGAGGCATCCTGCCTCTTTTCGTTGTGACGATACGCGGCAGGATGCCGCGTCTACCTTGCGCTTCGCGCGTCACGCTGTGGAGGGCCGGTGCTCTGTCACCGCCCCAATCTCCGTGGGCGGAGGTGGTGGAGAAGTGGGCTGCGACGGAGCGCAGCCCTCCAGTTGGCGAGCCCTCCAACTTGGCGTTGCGACGCTGCGCCAGTCGTGGCACACTGACGTCGTCAGCTCGTCGTCGGTCGCTTTGTATTTCCCCCAATGCAAATCCCGAAAATCCCCTTCATCGCCGTCGCCTGCGCTTTGATAGCGTGCTCTCCCGGCCGCGCCCGCGGCGAAGAATCCCACGCCACGGTGAAAGAGGCGGGACTCTTTTCGTATCAGGCGCCACCAAGCTGGATCGTGATGAAGACGCCGGGCATGCGCCACCCGATTTCGACGGACGTCCAACTGGAGAAAGGCATGTTTCGGACTTTGATTTGGGTCGACACTCAAACCTCCGAAAAATCGCTGGCGGATTTCGCCGCCGCGCAAAGGGCGCGGTTGGAAATGAATATCGTGGTGACGAAGGCTCTCGATGAAAGTCCTTTCGTCACGGACGCCGGACTCAAGGGGATCCGGATGGTGGCCCGGGCCAACCGGACCGAGGACGAGTACAACGCGATCTATTACTTTTTTGAGGGTGGCAAAGATAAAGACAAAGGCGTGAAACTCGTCGTCTCCGCGGTGAGCTCGATATCGGCGTTTGAGAAGAATGCGACTTTGTTCGACGCCGCGGTGAAGACGTTTGTGGCTGAGTAGAGGAAAGAAGCTGGAACTTCGAGGACAGGTGCAGTCCCGAGACGCTGGAGGGTGGGACCGAGGGGCGTGGGGAAGGCGGGAAAGTAGAAGAGGCATCCTGCCTCTTTTCGTTGTGACGGCACGCGGCAGGATGCCGCGTCTACCTTGCGCTTCGCGCGACCCTCGCTGGAGGGCCGGTGCTCCGTCACCGCCCCAATATCCGTGGGCGGAGGCGGTGGAGAAGTGGGCCGCGACGGAGCGCAGCCCTCCAGTATTGGTGACGATACGCGGCAGGATGCCGCGTCTAGTGTGCTCCTCGTTCCCAAAGCGAAGAGTGCCGCCGCGTGATGATCGACTCGCGCCGTCGAGTGTGGCATGGTGCTTCCGCGGGTCCCATTGATCGATCCAGCCCATGAAAATACCCCTTTCTTTCGTCTTTCTCCTGCTGCTGTTTGTGGCACTGCCGCTCAGAGCCCAACAAGCGACACCAGCCGCTGCGAAACCATCGACACCCGTCAGCAAGCGATCGGCGGCGGTTGGCGGCAGATCATCGTCAGCGACGCCTGCGCCAGCCAGCCTGGCCATGCCCGTGGAAGCCAAGCCGGCCACACCGGCGAGCGCCCGGCCTGCGGCGTCCGAGGCGCCCAAGGCACGCCCCACCAACTGGGAGGTTTATCCCGCCGATCGCATGCCCGCCGGCAAGAGCGTCACCCAAGAGGAGGCAGCCAAACTGGCCTCGGGCGATTACTCGGAAAAGGTCCTCTACCTCGCCGGCAGGTTTCTCGTGGGCGCGGTGCAGAAGGACCGCGCCATCCTGTGGCCAGGTGAAAAGGTGGGGCTGGTTCACGTAGTCGTATCGTACCCACTTTCCATTCCCCCTCCCGCGGAAGGCATCTGGGTCGACCGCGAAGCGCCGCGCGGTTTCCGCATCACCAGGATCAAACACACGAGCGAGGGCGAAGTGACCATTTATGTGCGCGACATCACCGTTCCATAGCGGGGACGATGTAAAGTAGAAGAGGCTTCCAGCCTCGTCTCGAAAGTGACGGAGCGTCGCCCTCCAATTCTGCGCGGCTACGTCCTGGTCATCGCCGCCTTCCGGTAACGCCAGAACTTCGGCAGCGACGTTGCACACGTCACGACACCGAGGGCGCAGATCAGCCCGCCCCACGCGATGGAGCGGCTGAGACCGTAGCGCTCGGCGGCGAAGCCAGCGCGCGCATTGCCGAGTAGCGGACCCGTCATGTAGGAGAGTTGCTCGATCCCTGCCATCCGCCCGCGCAGTTTCGTGGGAATCGTCTCATTCCAGATCGTCATGCGGAAAAGTGCGCTCACCATATCCGCCGCGCCCGCGAGCACCAGACACGCGACCGCCACCGGCAGGGACCCGGCAAAGCCCAGCGCAAGGATCGCCACACCCCACCCAGCCGCTGCCAGAATGACCGCCGCGCCCTGCCGCTGCACCTTGGCGGTCCATCCGCTGAAGAGCGTGACGAGCAGGCCGCCCACGCTCATCGCAGAGTACAGGTAGCCGATGGCGGAAGACCCACCCCATTGCGCCGCCAGGGCCGGGAACACCGCCATCGGCATGGCGAAGGTCATGGCCACGATATCGACCACATATGTGCCGATGAGTTCCGGCCGGCTCCGCGCATAGGCCAGACCTTCGAGAATGCTCGAGAAACCGGCCGGCCGGGCGCCCTCGGCGGGTGGCATCGAGCGTATGGCGGAGAGCGCCAGCAAGGACAGCGCGTAGGTGCCGGCATCCATGGCGAAGGTCACAGGCAATCCGACCGTCGCGATGCAGAGCCCCGCGATCGACGGCCCCGCGATGGCCGCCGTTGTGCCTCGCAGCGTCGTCAGTGCCGATACCGCCGGGAGGTCCGCCGGATCGACGAGCCGCGGCGTGAGCGATTCGAGCGACGGACGATGGAATCCGTCCACCGCCGACATCAACGCCGCGATGGCGAAGAGCAGGGGAACGCTCGGATGCTCGAGCCGCGCATTGATCGCGAGCGCCAACGATCCGCAGAGCAGCACCATCTCGCACCATAGAAGGAGGGTTCGTCGATTGATCGCGTCGGCTACCGCACCACCCCACAGCGCCGTCAGCGCCAGGGGCACGAGTTGAGCCGTGCCCAGCAGACCCACGATGGCCGACGATTTCGTGAGCGCGTAGATCTGCACGGGCAACGCCACATAAGTCAGAAAGGTGCCGAGCGCGCTGACGAGTTGGCCGGCGAACAACCAGCGAAAATCGCGATGCTTGCTGAGCGGTGTGAGGTCGATGAATGCCGAGAGGGCCATTGGATTCCGCTACGTCGTATCAAATCGCAGCGGCCTGCGATGGGATTTTGATGAACCTCCAGGCAAATCCCATTGAGCCATTGGAGTTTCGCTCTTTTCGTGCCGATCACCCGCTACTACCGTCCGCCCGATGCACTCCTCGATGGCTGAAACGCGATCATCCGCGGCAGCATGAAACTGCGCGTCGCCGTCGTCGTGCCGTTTCACGCGGAACCCCCCGACCAACTCGAGCGGTGCGTGGCCAGCGTCGAGGAGCAGACCCATCCGTGCGAACTCGTGATGGTGAGCGACGGCGGCCGTCCCTACACGCCGACGGGTAGTGACGCGCGTGTGCTGCATCTGCCTCACGCGCACGGCGACTTCGGCAATTGCGCGCGCGCCATCGGGGCCATCGAGGCCATGGGCGCCGGCGTTGATGCGGTGGCTTTTCTCGATGCGGACAACTGGCTGCATCCCGAGCATATCGCGCGCATGGTGGCGTTGCATGAATCAACCAAAGCCCCGGTTTGCACGGCGTCGGTCACCTTGGTGAGAGTCGACGGTTCCGTGATGCCCATCGCCTCCCCGAGCGATGGCAAAGTCCACGTGGATACCAGCGCAATTTTTGTGACGCGCGAAGCCTTTCCGCTACTGCCCCTGTGGGCCTTCGTCCCCCGGGAACTCGCGCAAATGGGCGATCGGGTCTGGTGGCAACTGGCAAAGAACAGCGGCTACCCGCGCGCACATTGCACCGAGCCCACCGTCTACTACCGGGATCGCTATGCCGCGCATTACCGGGCCCTCGGAGAGCCGTTGCCGCCCGAAGCCAAGGAAATGCAAGAGATCCCGCAAGGCGTCTACCGCGTCGCAGTGCCCGCCATCGGGGCATCGTTCCACGTTCGCCCAAGAACGACCGACGATCCGAAAGGCGGTCTGCCCCAGGAGTGATGGTGCCGATATCGAGACGAATGATCCTTTCCTCCTTCAGAGATGTAGCTTGTGGCGGAGCGCCGTATCGACCAAGGCCGTCTCAGTGTCGGATAGTCTTCCAAGACAACGCATCAGCTTTGCGCCAGAAATGGATTGAACCTGCTGGAGCAAACGAAACCTTCGACAGCGCCACGCGCAAAAGTATCGACTTAGACGCCTTCCTTCCCCATGGGGTAGGGTTCCACTTCGGCCATGAGCAATAATGCTTCATCGTGGTGGGCTGACGATTTCCCCATGATGAAACTTCCCCTGACGGCATTCCTGCTGGCTCTGGCCACCTCGCTGGCCCCGGCGCAAGACAAACCCGGCAGCCCCCACTTCGCCATCGATACGGCCTTTCCCGGCGGCAATATCCTCGTCAGCAAGATCGAGGGCGACACGGTCCACCTGGGTCCCGACCAAAGAGACAGCCTCCTGCCCTGGTTCTACTGGTATTTCCGGGTCACCGGCGCGAGCGGTCGCAAGCTCACGTTTGCGTTTCCGAAGAACACTGTCGGAGTGCGCGGCCCTGGGGTGAGCCTGGACGCCGGTCAGACCTGGAAGTGGCTCGGGGCGGACGCCGTGGTCGACGAAACTTTCAGCTTCACCTTCCCCGAAAAGTCTGCCGACGTGCGTTTCTCCGTGGGCATGCCGTATCTCCGCGCCGACCTGGACCGCTGCCTGGCCCGGCACACGGGGAGCCCATTCCTCCGGGTGGAATCCCTCACAAAATCCCGCAAGGGCCGCGACGTGCCTTTGATTCACATCGGTGATCCGGCAAAAAAGGCCCGCTACGCGGTGGCCATCACCTGCCGCCATCACTGCTGCGAGATGATGGCCAGCTACGCGGTCGAAGGGCTGATCGAAGGCGCGCTGGCGGACGACGACGCGGGCCGATGGTTGCGCGAGAATGCGGAGTTTCTTTTCGTGCCCTTCATGGATACCGACGGCGTGGAGGACGGTGACCAGGGGAAGAATCGCGCCCCGTTCGATCACAATCGCGACTATGCGACGGCAGTCGCCCGTTACCCCGAGGTCGCCGCGTGGAAGGAGCGCCTTCCTGCCTGGAGCGACGGCCGGCCGCTCGTGGCCATCGACGTGCACGATCCCGCACTGCACACCGACATCCACGAGACGGTGAGTTTCCTCGAGCCTCAGGAACGCGATCAAGCCGCACGGATGGGAAAGCTCTGCACCTACCTGGAGCGCGACCAGCAAGGCCCGATTCTCTACCGCAAAGCCGCGAATCTGCGCTTCGGTTCCGGCTATAACACCATCGCGGCCAAGCCGGCTCCCATGAGCGCGGGTTGGGCCAGGTCGCTGCCCAATACCATCGTCGGCTTCACGGTCGAAATTGCCTACGCCAACGCTGGGGGATGCGATGTCAATTCGCACTCCGCCCGGGAATTCGGCCGGGATTTCGCGGTCGCCCTGAAGAGCTTCCTGCGGGAATCGCCCGAGCGCATCGTCGCCGAATAATCACGACGCCCCTCCTCATGAAACTCTCTCTCCGCTCACTCGTGACCGTGGCGCCCCTCATGGGGATCTGCCTCAGTTCCGCCCGTGCCGACTATGGTTCGACCTTCACTACACCGCCCTACGCGATCGATCAGAGTGTCATCGGCGTCGCGGGTTGGGACTACCGCCTGCCGACCACGGAGGATCACTCCGAAAAGGCGCGCGTCGTGGCCGTTCGCTGGAACGGCTACCAGCCGGCCATGATGATGAAGGGGGCGAATCTCAAGAACGTTATCCCTCCCACCACCGGCGGAAAAGTGAGGGTCGCCTTCGATCTCGCCGTGACTTTCCCCGACGCCGGTGGCACCGGAAAACAGTTCCGCCTCGGCTTCGCCGGCGCGCCCTGTGGCGAAATCTACATGGACCTGGGCGCGGAAGGCGGGCTGGGCTATCAGGCGGACGGAAGCGGACGCGGCGGTGTCGTGGCGCTGAAGAAAGGGGAGGTCAAGGTCAACTCGTTTTACCACTACGCCGTGCTCATTGATTTCCCGAAGATGACCTACGACATCACGATCACCGGAGTGAAAAGGGACGAATCGCCCTTCAGCTACAAGGCGGAGGGCGTGGCCTTCGAGTCCAGGAGCAAGGCCGTCACGTCGATCTACATCCTGAGCGGAGGTAGTCTCACCGCGTATCTGGCGTCCATGGAGATCAAGTCGGAGTGAACGTCATCCCCGGAAAGCAGTTCAGCCGCCCGCCTGAGAACAGGCGGACGGCTGAAGAAGAGGACTGCCTCTAAGCTAAGCGCAGTGGCTCAGGGGTAGAAGGGCGACCAGAAATCGCTCGGGGCGACGTCGGAGAGCTTGCCGAAGC
>JBBRPL010000078.1:0-39219 GCA_038228205.1 Chthoniobacterales bacterium | reverse complement strand
GCGATCGCGTGCAATTATGCCGCAAAGCCGTGCGCGTCTCGCGGTCGCCGAACAAGACGTGGGTTGAGGCGGCGGATGGATCGGCGCGCGAATTTGACAAGGTCATTCTCGCCTGTCACGGCGACCAGGCGCTGGCCTTGCTGGCGGATCCGACCGATCTGGAAATGCGCCTCCTGCACCCGTTCAAGTATCAACCGAATACGGCGACGCTGCATACGGATACTTCCGTCATGCCACGGTGCGGGCGTTGCTGGGCCTCGTGGAATTACCGCATCGACGCGGGTCCCGGTGGAAGGGCGCTTCCCACGACGCACTACTGGATGAACAGCCTCCAGGGAGTTTCACGCCACGTGAACTACTTCGTCTCGCTCAATGGTCACGAGCGCATCGCGGAGGGCAAGGTCCTGCGTCGCATCGCATACGAGCATCCGATCTTCGACCTGGCGGCCATCGCCGCGCAAAGGGAATTGCCGAACCTCAATCGCCTTTCACCGGCGCAAACGACCTATTACGCGGGGGCTTGGTTCAAATATGGCTTTCATGAAGATGGCTTCACGAGCGGCCTGGAATGCGCGCGCGCGGTGACTGGCGAGCCTCTTTGGTCATGAACTCCTGCCTTTACGAATGCAGCGTCATGCACCATCGGCTGGAGCCGAAGGAACATCATTTCCGCTATCGCATTTTCATGTTTGCTCTCGATCTCGACGAGATCGACGCAGTAGCCGGGCGCATTCGTTTCTTCAGCCGCAACCGCCCCAATCTCTATTCCTTCCGCGACAGTGACCACCTTCCCTTTGGGCGGCCAACGGCCAGGGAAAACGTGATCACTTTTCTCGCGCAACAAGGTGTCCAATTTCCCGTGTCCGGGCGCATCACCCTGATCACCCTGCCGCGTGTCATGGGTTACATCTTCAATCCTGTTTCCTTCTATTTCTGCCACGACGAAAAGGGCGCGCCGCTCTGCGCCGTGGTGCAGGTAGGGAATACCTTTGGCGAGATGAAGCCCTACCTCCTGCGAGAGACCGACGATCAGCATTCCTTTCGCCTCATCACGCCGAAACATTTCTACGTTTCACCGTTCTCCGATCTCGACCTGGCGTTCGATTTCAAACTTCGCGTGCCCGGCGAGAGCCTCGAGATCCATATTGACGACCGCGCCGGTGAGCGTCGAGTCCTGCTCAGCGCCCTCACGGGCCGGCGGGCGCCTCTCACCGCGACGAAGCTCGCGTGGTTCACGCTGAAGTATCCCCTTATCACTCTCAAGGTCATCGGCCTCATCCACTGGCACGCGTTCCTGCTCTGGACGAAACGACTGCCCTGGCACCGCAAGACCGACCACCTCGAACTTCAGTGCGGCGTTCTCAAACCTCACGCCTCCCTCGCGGGAAAGATACCATGAACGAAACCCTCGAAGCCTCCGCTCACGATCCCGACCTCGCGCTGGCCGCGCGTCCGAACCCTGGTCTCTATCAGCGCCTCGTTATCGACGCCTTCGAAAAGATGCCTGCTGGTTGCCTGCGGCTGGAATTGCCGGATGGAGAAATGAAAGTGATCGGCACGCCCGGCGCGGAAATCAGTGCGACGGTGCGCGTGCGTTCCTCCGCCTTCTTTCAAAAATGCGTTCTGTTTGGGGACGTGGGTTTCGGCGAGAGTTATGTCGACGGAGATTGGGAGACCGACTCGATCGAGCGAGTCATCGCCTGGGCGATTGCCAATGTCGAAAATTCTCCGGCGATGTCCGGTTCGCGCAGCCGCCGCTTCGCGTTGAACCTGTTGAAATTCTACAATCGCGCCGCGCATCTGCTGCGCCCGAACAGTCTGCGCCACAGCCGCCGAAACATCGCCGAGCACTACGATCTTGGAAACGATTTTTACCGGTTATGGCTCGATGAGACCATGACCTATTCCAGCGCGCGCTTCACGGCGCCGGGCCAGACCCTTGAAGCGGCGCAGATCGGGAAATATGATGCGCTCTGCCGCCAGCTTTATCTCCGGCCCGACGATCACTTATTGGAAATCGGCAGTGGATGGGGTGGCCTGGCCTGCCACGCCGCCCGAAATTATGGTTGCCGGGTGACGACGGTGACCATCTCCGAGGAGCAGTACAAGTATGCGCGCTCGCGCCTCGCCCGCGAAGGTCTCGACGATCGCGTCGAGATCCGCCTCCAGGATTACCGCCACATTGCCGGTCAATACGACAAGGTGGTCTCGATCGAAATGATGGAGGCGCTGGGGGATCGCTACCTGGAGACGTATTTCGCCAAAATTCACGAAGTGCTGAAACCGGACGGGCTCGTTGCGCTGCAGTACATAACGGTACCCGATTGCCGGCACGCGGAGTTGCGCCGCGGCATCGACTTTATCCAGAAGCATATTTTTCCCGGCTCGCTGCTGCTCAGCGTCGGCCGGGTCAACCAGGCTCTCCAACGCACCGGCGATCTTTTCCTCCATCGTCTCGAGGACGTCGGGAGCAGCTATGCCAGGACTCTGCATGCCTGGTGGGAGAACTTCAACGGGCGAAGCGACGAGGTGCGCGCGCTCGGTTTCGACGAACGATTCGTTCGCAAATGGAATTACTACCTCCAGTATTGCGAAGCTGCATTTGCGAGCCGGAACATCAGCGTGGTGCAGGCGGTCTACACCCGGCCGAACAATCGCGCGCTGCACACCCACCTCTGAGGATGCCGCTGTGATCTGGTTCCTGCGCTTCGCCGCTATTTTTGTCCTTGTCTCGATGCTCGTCGTCACGAGCTGGGCGAGTAGCATCGTTGCCCTGTGGAAAATGCCACGTCAAGTGGCGACGCACCCTTGGTTCATCGCCACGCTTTTCGACACCTATTTCGCGTTCCTCACCTTTTATGCCTGGGTGGCTTACAAGGAGACCTCGAGCCTCGCGCGGGTGATTTGGGGGCTCGCCATCCTCCTCCTCGGCAATATCGCCATGGCGATCTATCTGTTGCGTGAGCTGTTCCGCGTCCCCGCAGGCGCGCGGATCGAGGAAGTCCTCCTGCGGCGCAAGTGAGAACCTGGCTGTGAGCGCATCCGCATTGCCAAGCTCTTCCTGGTCGCGACGGGTCGTGACGCCCATCACCCGGCAACTGCGCCAGGGAATCACTCCCGAGAAAATCGCCTTCACGCTCGCGCTCGGATTCATGCTCAGCATTTTCCCGATCCTGGGAGCGACGACGCTGCTGTGCGGACTGGCGGGAGTGCTCTTCCGCCTCAATCAGCCCCTCATCCAGCTCGTAAACTATCTCGCCTATCCGATCCAGATCGTCTTGCTCATTCCATTCTATCGGGCGGGCGAGCATCTGCTGGGCCGGGCGCCCGTACCGCTCCACATCTCCCGGCTTCTTGAGCGGTTTCGCGCCGACGTGGGTCAGTTTTTCAAGGACTTTGGCATGATCGCGGTCGGCGGCATCCTCGTCTGGCTGCTCGCGGCGCCGATCGTCATCGGCGGCGGCTATGGCATGCTGCGACCGGCCTTGCGTGCACTCTCCGCGCGCCTCCAAAAACCCGTCCCCGATGTGAGCATCGGCGCTCCATGATCACCTGGCTGCTCATCGGCTTGCTGTTCATGTTTGTCGCTTTCGCGGTCGTCTGGGCGATTGGTGTGAAGATACGCAACTATTCGTTCCTCGACGTCATCTGGAGCTACGGTGTCGCCATCCTCGCACCGATCTACGCTGCCGCCGGCCCTGGCAATCTGGAGCGCAAACTGGCCTTCACGCTGCTGGGTGCTGCCTGGAGCCTTCGCCTCGGGACCTACATTTTTCTCCGTGTGCTCCGGCACCATCCCGCGGAAGACGCGCGCTACGAGAGGTTGCGCCAGCGCTGGAAGGGCCCTGGCATGTTCCTCGTCTTCCATGAACTCCAGGCGCTCATCGTCGCCATCTTTTCGCTGCCGTTCCTTCTTGCGGCCTGGCAGCCGAAGCCATTGCGCGTTCCGGGCTTCATCGGCCTCGGCATCGTCGTCGTGGCGCTGGCCGGTGAAGCGCTGGCCGACCGCCAAATGCATCGCTTCAAGTCCGGCCCGGCCAACACGGGACGTGTCTGCGTGCTTGGATTATGGCGCTATTCGCGGCACCCGAACTACTTCTTCGAGTTCATGGTCTGGGTCGGTTTCGCGCTCGCCTCGCTCGATACCCTACTCGGCTGGATCACGGTGCTGTGTCCGCTGCTCATGTACTATTTTCTCACCAACGTGACCGGGATTCCGCTCACCGAAGAGTACAGCTTCAAAAGCAAAGGGGACGCCTATCGCGAATACCAGCGCACCACGAGCGCCTTCTTTCCGTGGTTCCCGAAAACATGATCAACCTCGACCAGATTCTCGAAGCGAACGTCGTCCCCGACCCGCTCATTCGTCTCAGCATCCGCCACATGCTGGGGGAGACTCTTCGCGAGAAGTACGCGGGCGGTCTCGAGAAACGGCAGGCGGCGCTCCAGGCCCATATCGACGGCCTGCGCCGGAGCGCGATCGCCGTCCAGACGCGCGCGGCCAACGAGCAACACTACGAGGTCCCCACGCGCTTCTATCAATGCGCCTTGGGCCGCCGGCTCAAGTACAGCTCCGGCTATTGGCCGGAGCAAGTGGCCACGCTGGATGAGGCGGAGGAGCGGATGCTCGCGCTCACCTGTGCGCGCGCTGAATTGGCGGACGGTCAGCGGATTCTCGAGCTTGGCTGTGGATGGGGTTCGTTATCCTTGTGGATGGCGGAGCAGTATCGAGGGGCGCAAGTGACGGCGGTCTCGAATTCACGCACGCAGAAGGAGCACATCGACGCCGAAGCCGTGCGGCGTGGATTGACGAACCTGACGATCGTTACCGCTGATATGAACGTCTTCGACATCGACGAGGCATTCGACCGGGTGGTCTCGGTGGAGATGTTCGAGCACATGAAGAACTACCAGCTCTTGCTGGGCAAAGTCGCGCGGTGGCTGGTCCCGCGGGGAAAGCTTTTCGTCCACATTTTTACGCATCGCGAAATCGCCTATCACTACGAAGACAAGGGGCCGGGTGACTGGATGACGCGCTACTTTTTCGCCGGAGGCCAGATGCCTTCCCATGACCTGTTGCTGCATTTTCAAGACGACTTGCGGTTGGAAGAGCGCTGGGCGGTGAGCGGCACGCACTATCAAAAAACCGCCGAGGCCTGGCTGCGCAACATGGACGCGCACCGTGCCGAAATACTGCCCCTCTTTGCGCGGACGTACGGGCAGGAACGGACCGCCCGCTGGTGGGCTTACTGGCGCATTTTCTTTATGGCTTGCGCTGAGCTGTGGGGCTTCAAAGGCGGCGACGAGTGGATTGTCTCGCATTACCGGTTTCACAAACCGTGAGATCGACAGGCGTCCCGCTGCCGTTTGACCGAATTCCGTGCATGCGAAACCGGACCATTCTCTTGTCGGCGCTCGCTGCTGCGTTGCTGGCTGTTCGCGGCTATTCCGCCGGCGTGCCGTTGACGGAGTTGATCGCGAAAGGGGACGCTTTGGAAAGTCAGCTCAAGACCCAGGAGGCGCTGTTAGTATATCTGGAGGCGGAAAAGCAAGCGCCGGCGGATGCCGAAGTCCTCCGCCGCCTGGCCAAGGCTCACGCCGAGCTGATGGTCGAAACAAACGTCAAGGCGCAGCGCAAGGAACTCGGGTTAAAGGCGGTGGACGAGGCCCGGCGAGCTGTATCCGCCGGTCCCAACAATGCGCTGGCGCACCTCACGCTGGCAATTTGTTATGGGCGCGTCGCACCTTTCCTCGATAACGAGACGAAGATCAGTTACTCGAAACTCATCAAGGAACATGCCGGCAAGTCACTCGCCCTCGATCCCGCGAATGACTACGGCTACCATGTCCTTGGTGCGTGGAATTATGAATTGGCTGGGCTCAACCCCGTGCTTCGCGCCATCGCCAGAGTAATGTACGGAGGTGTGCCTGCGGCGTCCTACGAAGATGCGGTGGCGAATTTCAGGAAAGCCGTCGAACTCGCTCCGCAGAAAGTCGCGCATCATATCGAGCTCGGGCGCACCTACGCGGCGATGGGGCAGGCGAAACTCGCGCACGCTGAACTGAGCCTGGGACTATCGCTTCCCTGCCGCGAAAAGGACGACCCGGATACCAAAGAGCGCGGCCGGCTGGCATTGCAAAAGCTTTAGCCTACCGCGTCACGGCATCGAGGAAGGTCTCCACGGCGTAGGTGCTGATCTGGCCGCCCGGGCCGTTCACGTTGAAATCGAAGGCGTGGGTCGCCCACGGGAGCTGGACGAAATAATGGGCGACGCCGAGCATTTGCAGGCGCGCCGCGAGGCGATCGCTCTGGCGGAACCAAACCAGTTCGTCGCGGCGTCCGTGCAGGAGGAGGGTGGGTGGGCTGGCGGGATCCGCGAGCAGGATTCCCGAAGCGCTGTCGTAATTGTCGCGCACTTCGGAGGGCTTGCCGCCTAGGTATTGCGTCACAAGTTTTAGCGAATTGAGGATGTCATCGGCGCGGGCGAACTGATACGCGTAGTGAAGATCCGCCGGGGCATAGAAAGCGATACAGCCGCGAATCGCCGGGTCATGGGCGCCGTAAGCGACCGCTTCCGCGATCTGACCGCCGGCGGAGCGGCCGAGAATGACGAAACGTTGCGGGTCGATGCCGAATTCTTCCGCGCGTTCTTTCAGGCAGCGCAGCGCGGCCAGCACATCTTCGCGTTGGGCGGGCCATGGTGAGGCCGGCGCCAGACGATACTCCATGGAGGCGACCGCGTAGCCGCGGTCGGCGAGGAGCCGATTCAGCGCGAGAAATTCGTCCGGCGTTCCGCTGCTCCAGCCGCCACCATGAATGACCAGCACGCAAGGGGCAGGCTGGCGCGGCTCGCTCCGGTAGAGGTGCAGGTGCAACGGATTTCCATTGGGGCGTGCGTATTCGAATATCTCCGGAGGCACTGACCTGCCTCCTCGTCCGAACCAGAGCTTTTTCCATGAGAACGCGGCTCCGGGTGTGTCCCGGGCATTGGGAAATGCCTGCGTCATCTCGGCCGGCAATGCTGCCGCGATCCGCTGCGCGCGCACGATGGAGGAAAGATACAAGCCGCAAGCGACGAGGGCGACTCCCGTGCCAGCCCAGCCCGGAAGCGAACGCGAAGCGGGCAACAGCGCAAGGAGCAGCGGCGCCAGGAAGCACCAGTGACCCAGTTCCGTGGCCACCAGCGCGACGGGAAAAAGTGCCATGATCGGGGCTGGCAGGACCGCGAAACTCGCGGCGCCACAAAGAATCAGCGCGAGGACGAGGCGAAGCCATGACCAGTAGTGCATCGCTTCCTTATGCGACGGCTGGTCGATTTTGGACGCTGCGAATCAGTTGCCGAGCAGAACGATCGGGCCAGTCGCCTTCGGCACCCCTCCCGCGGGTTCGACGCTGATCGCAAACTTGTCGGCTTTTTCAATCGGCTGTGCCGTCGTGAACGAGACGTGCGCGGAACCGTCCGGGGCCATCGGGACGACGCCGCCGCTGACGGGTTGCGGGTATTTCGGATCGATTACCCAGAGTTGGTAGTCCTTCCCATTTTCGGGATGCGGCAGGTTGGCGAACTGCACGATGCCGCGCTGTTTCACCGGGTCCCACAGGATCACCGCGGTCCCCTTGCCGAGAGTGTCGACTTGAGCCGCGAGCGTCGCGATCCGGACCTGCGAGAGCGCATCACGGTTCTTGAGCTCCTCGACTTGCTTCGCGAGTGTGGCGATGCGGCCTTTGGTGGCCTCCGCCCGATTCCGGAGCTCGATCGCCTCCTGCCGCAGCCCGGCGGAGTCGGTGCGCAGTTGATCGCGCTCAAACCACAGTGCTGCGGTGGTGATCGCAAAGCCAGCCGCCAGCGCCCACGGCAGCAAATTGGAGCGGCTGGATTGAACGGGCGCCGCAGCCTTGGTTGCGGTCGCGGGTGGGGGCGTCGAAACGGCGACGGCCTCGCCGCGGATCGCGGATAGCACGCGTTCGCGCACTCCCGGCGGCGGAAGGTGCTGGGGCACGGTGTGGGCGAGGGCCGCCGCGGCTTCGCACAATTCATCGGTCAAGGCGCGCAATTCCGGATCGCTGGCCAGAGCGGCTTCGAAGGCCCCGGTGGCGTAGGGATCGAGTTCATTCAGCGCGTAGGCGGCGGCTTGATCCTGGCGTTCGTCGTCGATCATGCGACCTCCTTCATACATTCCCGCAGCTTGAGCAGCCCACGACGAATGCGCGCCTTGATCGTCCCGAGTGGGGTGCCGAGTTTCTCCGCGATTTGTTCGTGCGTTAAGCCGCTGAAGAAGGCCAGTTCGACGGCCTGCTGCTGTTCGGCTGGAATTTGCGTTAAGGCTGAGCGGACGAGAGCGCCGTCGTCGCGTCGCTCCGCTTCTCCCGCCGTCGTTTCATCCGCCTCGGGGAAGTGGCTGAATTCGACGGTTGCCTTCTCCATGGTTCGCTCCAGCCGCTGGCGCACGCGCAGGCGATCGATGGCCTTGTTGCGCAGGATCATGACCGCCCAGGTGAAAGGGCTGCTTCGCGCGGCGTCGTAGGTCGAGGCGCGCCGCCAGATGTGGGCGAAGCCCTCCTGGAGCACGTCCTCGGCTTCCTTTTCGTCGTGCATCATCCGAAGCACGAGGGAAAACAAGCCCGGGGAAAAACGATCATAGAGCGCGCCAAACGCCGCCTCGTCACCGCTGGCGATATGCGCGAGCAGTTGGGCGTCGTGCTGGCGGTCGGCTTCTTTGGTGGAGGTCATGAGAGAGTGAACCGGAATGGTGTGTGGCTGGCTTGCGCACAGCGCCACCGCGCCAGGTTCACTGGCGCGGAAGATTGCGGAGTTCCATGGCGGTTGGCAAGCGGCGAGCACATGGATAAGACGCCGGATTGCTCGGGAGAGATGCGCCCACCGGGCCGATCCGGTGCGAATGCGGGAGATAATGCCGATCATTGATGGCGGGATCGTTCCGTGTTTGGATATCGGCCATGACCCTGCGGTTCATTTTCCTTGGCTTGGTCTGTGGTATTTTCGTGGGGGCCTGCGTGCCGCAAAGCGGGGCGGCGGACTATGGGGCCAGGGTCGGTTTCAAGAAGGATGGCCCGATCAGTTTCGCGGATTTCACGCTCACTTACTTGGGCGAGCGGCACGTCGCGTCCGAACGCTATCCGCGCGGCTTTACCTATCACGATTTCCGGGTGGCCGGCGCCACGGGGACGCAAACGGTTTCGTGGAGCTCGGGTACCGGAGATATCGGACCGGCGCTATTCCGTGTGGGGTCGAAGTCGTTCGCCGTGGAACTCAGCCGTTCCGATAAGTTGGGCCCACTCAAGGCGGACGAAGTCGTGATCAGCCGCGCGCCTTAGTGGAGGGAGAGTTCCGGGGGTATTCGCTCGTTCCTCGCTCGACCCCCGGCTAAACTCCTGGCAACCCTTCGATTTGGGACGACACACCGCCGAACGAACTCATTGCCCGGTCGCGCGGCCTGGAACGCTGAAAGCCTCGACTCGAATTCTCAACACCCCCAAACCCCTATGAAGATTCCTCCTCTCCGTTCTCCAGTCCTGGACGCGCTCTTCCTGCTGGGCATGGCTGTCGCCGCCCTCGCCGCGGATATCGACGCCAACTTGACGCCGCCGAAACCAAATTTTTCGCCGGGGCCGGAATACGCCGATGAGGTCCGAATGTTCCAGGGCATTCCCGGCATTGAACGCGCCGCCAATGGCCGTTTGTGGGCCACCTGGTATGGCGGCGGCACGGGCGAAGATTTTCACAACTACGTGATGCTCGTGACCAGCGGCGACGACGGGCGCACGTGGTCGCACTTGAAGCTCGTCCTCGATCCGGATGGCGACGGTCCGGTGCGCGCCTTCGATCCCTGTCTCTGGCACGATCCATCGGGCAAGCTCTGGCTCTTCTGGGCGCAGAGGGGCGACGGCAAAATTCCGCAACTCTTTGCGATGAACACGGCAGATTCCAGTTCCGCCGATCCGGCGTGGTCTGCGCCGACCCGGATCTGTGATGGCATCATGATGAACAAGCCCCTGGCGCTCGCCGACGGCAGCTGGCTGCTGCCGACCGCCATCTGGAAACGCGAGGGCAGTTCGCGCGTCATGCGTTCGTCGGATCACGGCGCCACTTGGGAACTCCTCGGCGCAGCCACCGTTCCCGAGGTTGCGGACCGAAACTGCGATGAGAACATGATCGTGCAGCGTCGGGACGGCAGCTTGTGGATGCTCGTGCGCACGCGCTACGGAATTGGCGAAACCACGTCCGCCGATGGCGGTAAGACGTGGAGCGAAGTCACGCCGTCGAGCATCCCGCACGCGGCTTCGCGTTTCTTCATCCGGCGCTTGCAGAGCGGCCGGCTGCTCCTCGTGCGCCACAACGCGCCGGATACCAGGACCCGCTCGCACCTGACCGCCTATTTGTCGGACGACGATGGCCGAACCTGGACAAGCGGCCTCCTGATCGATGAACGCGTGCGCGTTTCGTATCCGGATGCCGTCGAAGGTCCGGCTGGCGAAATCCGTCTCATCTATGATTTCGACCGAGGCGGCCAGAAACAGATCTTCATGGCGGCCTTTACCGAAAGCGATGTCACCGCCGGAAAACCCTCCGCCACGACGCGGCTCCAGATTGTCGTGAATCAGGCGACGGGTGTCGCTCCCAAGAAACCCAAAAAACCCGCGGTTGATGCCGCGGTCAATCCCGCTCCGGCAACGCCGGGTGCCGCGCCCGCACCGGTCCCTCCCAAGCCCTGAGGAACTTCGCCACTAGACTCATGATCTAAATCTAGCGTGAAACGGACGGAATCAAATGAGGGTGGCTGGTCGTTCCAGGGGAAGCGGCGGAGGCTCCGATCCAGCCGCCCGCGAAGCGGCGCGTGGACTGGCGGCGAGCGCGTCCCGGACCATCATCAACTCGCCAACGTTTTCGGGGGTAAAAAGGCCCACGAGGCGCCCGGCATAGTCGAGCACGGGCAGGGCTGGGCAATTGCACTCCTGCATGATCGCGACGGCGCGCTCGAAAAGCATCGTCTCATGCACTGTCGGCACATCCGCGCGCATCACTTCGGAGACGAGCGCTTCCGGGCCCTTCTCGCGCAACGCCATCAGCAGGGCGTCGCGCGTCAACAGACCGCGTACTTCGCCACCCGGACCGAGGACGGGGAAATCATGTTGGGACGTGCGAAGCAGCGCTTCCACGGCGCCATTCAAGTCGGCGTCGAGGGGCAGCGTACGGAATTGCGTAACCATGCCCGCGTGCACCCGCAGTCCGGCGAACACGCTCTGCAATTGCGCGTGCGCCGACTCGCTTTGCGCGCCGAAAAAGATGAAGACACCGACGAGGACGAGCATCGGCAGGGAATGCGTCAGTCCCACGAAGCCGAAGCCAAAAGCCATGAATTGGCCAATGCTGGCCGCGATCTGCGTGGCGCGAGCGTAAGGGAGGCGCATCGCGAGGAAGGCGCGCAGCACCCGGCCGCCATCCATGGGGAAAGCGGGCAGCATGTTAAAAAAGACGAGCCAGAGATTCACGAACAGAAGCTTCTGCGGGAGGCTCGCCCCAGTTTGTCCCAGCGCGGAAAAGTGGACCGGATGGCCGGAGAGCGAAAACCCCAGCAACAACAACGCGGCGATGGCCACGTTGACCAGCGGCCCCGCAATCGCCACGACCAGTTCCTGCGCAGGCTTTTCCGGCATGCGTTCCAGTCGCGCCACGCCGCCAATGGGAAGCATGGTGATATCCGACGTTTGAATGCCGTAGCGCCGCGCGGCCAGCGCGTGCCCGAACTCGTGGAGCAACACGCAGAGAAAAATCAGGCAGATGAAAAACACCGCTCCGAGCGCCGCCGCCGCTCCGCCGGTCTGGTAATCGCCGAGGCCAATGAACGCGAGCAGCAGAAAGAACGTGACGTGAATCCGCACGTCGATGCCGAGAATTTTCGCGATGCTGAATGACCACTTCATGGTGTTATTGGATTCGTTCACCCGGGTACAAATGGGCGTCTTGTGGAGACACGTTTCGCCCCTTTTTGTTCAATTCCGCCGAGGCCATCCCCGCGCTTCTCCCCTGTAAATATCAGGATTCCGAGCCGAGCAGCACCTGAACGGTGCGCTGGGTCGCGCCGGCGTGCGCAGCCACGGATTCTTGGGCCAGACGGGCGAGTTCAGCGCGCCGCGCGGGGTCTTTGAGCAGGGCTTCCACCTGTTCCCGAAGCTCCGTCGCATCACGCACTTGCACGGCCGCGCCGACTTCGCGCCAGCGCGCGACGATGGCCGCGAAGTTTTGCATATGCGGACCGAAAATCACCGGCTTGCCCGCGAGCACCGGCTCCACGGGATTTTGCCCTCCCTGCGCGGTGAGGCTCTTCCCGATGAAAACCACGGTGGCCAGGTGATACCAATCGCGCAACTCACCGGTGGTGTTGACGATGAGGATATCCGCGGGCGTGTCGCCCGCCTCGGTGCGCAAAGCGATGCGCAAATTGAGCGATTGCAAGTCGGCGAGGACCTCCGGGGTGCGTTCGACATGGCGCGGGACGAGGATCAGGAAGAGGCTGGGAAAACGCGGACGCAGCTCGCGGAAAACTTCGGCGACAATCCTCTCTTCCCCGGGAAACGTGCTGCCGGCGAGAAGCACGGGCGCGTCGTCCGGCACACCGAGCCGGCGAAGCTGCGCGCGGAATTCTTCCACCCGTTCGCCGCCACTGCAGCCAGCATAGTCGAACTTCGCATTGCCGGTCACGGTAATGCGCGATTCGTCCACCCCGAGTGAATGCCAGCGCGCGATATCATCCGGCTCCTGGACAGCCAGCGCTTCGGGCAGCCGGAAGATGGGGCCGACCAGCGCGCGGACACGGCGGAAGCGCGCTTCGGAGCGTGGCGAAAGGCGCGGGACGAACGTGACCGGGAGACCGCGCCGCCGGGCTTCCGCGAGGAGATTGGGCCAGATCGCCTCGATGAAGATCAGCCGTTGCGGGCGGACGGCATCGAGCGCCGCGCCCACGATCCAGGAGGCATCGAGCGGGTTGTAGATCACTTCCAGCCACTCGCAGGCGGCTTCCCGCGCCACGGCGAAGCCCGTGGAAGTGGTCACCGAGATCACGATGGATCGCGTGGGATCGATGGCGCGGATGGCCCGCGCGAGTTTCAGCGCGAGCAGCGTCTCGCCGACGCTGATCGAGTGCAGCCAGATCCACGCGCCCTGGGAAAAACGCTCACGATCCGCCGCCGAATAGCGTCCGAAACGCTGGCCGAATTTTTCCCGGTAGCCGCCGCGGCGAAACATCCGCAGGAGGAAACCCGGCAACAGGGCGAGGAAAGCCAGCGGAAAGAGCAGATTGTAAATGAACAGCGACCGGCGGGCATCCGCAGGAAGTGGGGACGAAAGCGACATCGCGGCGCTCAAGCGGGATTCACGGCGCGAAGAAACGCGACCTCGGTCGCGCCGTAGCGCCTCTGCCGAAAGCATTCCCACGCCTGGCGCAGCGGGAGTTTCGCACCGGGAAGATGTTCCAGCACAAAGACTCCACCGGGCGCGAGAGCGTGGTGCAGTGGTTCGCTCCCGAGCAACTCGGGAGTGAACTCGCGCTCGCCGGGCGCCCTGGCGTAGGGCGGATCGGCAAAGATGATTTCGTAAGTTCCCGGTGCGGCAAAACGATCGAGGAATCGGAACACATCCATGGACTGCACCGTGCCGCTCAATTTGGTGCGGGCGAGATTCCTCTCGATGGATTGGACGGCGCGCCGCTCGCTCTCGACAAATGTCGCGGCCCGCGCGCCACGGCTCAGTGCCTCGATGCCGAGGGCGCCGGTCCCGCCGAATAGATCGAGGACACGGGCGCCCACGACGAGATCTCCCAGACTCGAAAAGATCGCGCCCTTCACGGCGTCCATGGTCGGCCGCAAATCGCTTTTCGGAACATGCAGCGCGAGCCCGCCCGCGCTTCCGGCGATCACCCTCACGGTTTCGGCTGGGGCGCTGGAGCGGGCACTGAAGCCGGCGCTGTTTCCTCGGTGGGGGCGCCGTCTGGCGAGGTCGCGCCCTTGTCCTTGCCCTTCTTCTTCTTGTCCTTTTTCTCGGGCTTCTTGGGATCTTCCTCGGCCTTCTTGCGCTTCTCTTCGTCTTTCTTGCGCTGTTCGTCTTCCTTCTTGTGCAGTTCGTCTTCCTTATTCTTGTCGAAGAGATTGCCCAGCAGGCCGCTAAACTGTCCGTTAATCGCCTGCGCGATGAGCTTGTCCCCGAGATTGGTCTTGGGCTTGTCGAGCGACCCGGTGACGGCAAAATCGATTCCCCGCCGCCCCGCGCTGTCCGCGGTAAAAGCCTCGGGGACTTTTCCCGGGAGCCGCGCGACGATGGCTTCGTCCACGCTGAGGCGGGCATCCAGCGTCAACTTCCTCTCGTTTTTGTCGTTTTTCTCCAGCCGAACCGTGCCTTTGGCCGTCATCTCCAGACTGGCGGCCTGGAGGGAAAGCCGTTCGATCAGGAGCTTCTGTCCCGCCACCTTGAATTCCGTCTGCCCTTCCGTGATATGAAAATCGGCGAACTCCTGGATGTTGAGTATCCGGCCGATCGTCTGGAAAAGTTCGAGCTGGCGGAAGCGCCCATCGCGCAGGTTCAGGGTCCCTTCGCCCTCGGCCTTATCCATGCGGTCGGTGTCGCCGTGGATATCCAGTTTCCCGCGCAGATCGCCGGTGGCCTGCCCCGCTTCACCGCCGCTCTGGGTCACGAGGGGATCCAGCTTGATACCTTCGAATTCCATCTTGCACGTAAAAGGCGTGTGCTTGGTCTCGGCATGCGAGCGATAGCTGCCGCGCAGCGCGCCGCCGGCGAGCGTGGCGGTCAGGTCTGGCAACCAGGTTTCCTGATTCGCGGCCACGTAGGAAAAGGGTGTCTTGACGTTGTCCAGCGTGAGTCCGTCCGTCCACACGGCCCGGGCAATGGTCGCCGTGCCTTCGAGCTGGTCCTGGCTCAGTTTCGTGTAGATCATGTTCACGCCGGTAAAGGTCGCTACCGGCTTGTGATCCGCGCCGAGCATTTGGAAGGAGCCATCCTTGACCTCGAAGCGGCCGATCACGACATCGAAGTTCTTTTTCGCGGGCTTTGCCTGCTCGGCTTTCGCGACTTTCGGAGTTTTCTCCTTGTGGGGAGCTCCTCCTGGCGACGCGGGCTTCACTTCGGGAGTGGAGGTGGGGTCCGGCGCGGTCGCCGCGTTGCTCGCTTCCAGGGAGATTTCGGCGGCTTCCTTTGGCTCGGGGAGCGTCCATTTCCCATCCGGGTTCTGGACCCAGATTATTTTCGGATTTTCGACCCGCATCTCGGTAATGATCAGCTTACCCCCGAGGAGGGGGAGCAGGCGGTAGCGGGCGCTGAAAGACGTCGCTTCGAGGAAATTGGCGTCTCCGTTCGGAATCGAGATCCCGGTAATGCGCAGGTCGCTCCAGGGGGTCACGCTAGTGTTGGTGATTTTGAGCGGCAGCCGCAGCACTTTGCTCAATTCTTCCTGGATGCGCGCTTGTGCTCCGGGGGACTGCACGTAGAGATTGAGCCCGGCGAGAAGGGCGACCACCAAGGCGACGACAATGGCGACCCCGATCAGAATAGCCTTGGAAACTTTTTTCACGGCGCACAACGTAGCGTTTAGGCCTTGAAAGAAAAGGCGTATTCGCCCGCGCAGCCATGCAGGAAATCCTCGTCATCCTCAATCCCGCTGCCCGTAGCGAACGGGCCAAGGCCGCGTGGCGGCGTATCGAGAAGCTGCCGCATTGCACCATGCGTGTCACCAAGGCGCCCGGCGACGCGCGAAATGTGGCCGAGGAGGCGGTGCGCGAAGGGTTCACGACGATCGTCGCGGCGGGGGGAGACGGGACGATCAATGAAGTCGTCAACGGGATCGCCGGATCGGATGTGGCCCTCGGCATTCTGCCCGTGGGGACGATGAATGTCTTTGCAGCCGAGTTGGGGCTTCCCGGCGACCTGGAGGAGGCGTGGGCCATCATCCGGGCTGGACGCACCCGGCGGGTCGATCTCATCCGCGCCAATCAACAATACCTCGTCCAACTCGCCGGCGTCGGGCTCGATGCCCAGGTCGTGCAGGCGACGAGTTGGGAGTTCAAGAAGAACTTCGGTCCCCTCAGCTACCTCATCTCCGCGGCGCAGATCGCCGCCAGAAAGCCGCCGCGCCTCATCGTCGAGGCGGACGGTGTGATTCGCGAAGGCTCCTTCGTCCTCATCGGCAATGGCCGCTACTACGGCGGGCCGGTCGCTTTTTTCAAGGACGCCCGAATCGATGACGGCAAGCTCGATGTCCTGATCTTCAAGAATCTCGGTTACCTCGATATCGCGCGCTACCTGGCCACGGTCTTCATGGGCAAGCACACGACCCTGCCTGATGTGGAGTATTTCCAGACCAAACGGGCGGTCGTCCGCAGCGACGAGGAAGTGCCCGTGGAGGTCGACGGCGAGGTCGTGACCATGCTGCCGGTCACTTTTCGGGTCTCCTCGCGGAAACTCCGGGTAGTCGTCCCCGTGGGCCGCGAGGAATAGGCCTTTTTTAAAACCCAGTTTTCCAATTTTACAACCCGCCGCACGTCGCCTAATTTCCGCACGTATGCGTCCCTCCCGCCGCCAAATACAGCCGTTCGTACGACGGTGGCCCACGGGGCGTCCCTCCGCCACCGCGCTCGCGGTGGCGCTGAGCGTCGGAGCGTACGGCGCGCAATTGCTCGTCGAGCTGCTCCTGGCCGAGCAGTCATCGAAATACATATTCCGCGATTGGCTCGCTCTCGATGGCCACGGCGTCCAGCTTGGGCAGTGGTGGAAGTTCCTGACCTTTGGCCTGCTCCACGGCGACCCGCTGCATCTGGTCGCCAATATGCTGCTCCTCTACTTTGCGGGGCGCGAAGTGGAGCCGATCGTCGGGCCGCGCCATTTTCTCGCCATCTACGGGCTGGGCAATCTCCTCGGGGGCTTGTGCCACTGGGCGGTCATGCCGTCCCAGACGCTGACGGGGGTTTCAGCCGGTGTGGCTGCGATTGTCGTCGCTTATACGACGATCCTTCCGGAATTGGAGGTCACGGTGAACCTCTTCTTCGTCATTCCACTGCGCCTCCACGCGAAGCACCTCGCCTATGCGCTCCTCGCCGTGAGCGCCCTCTGCTGGTGGACGCTGACCGGGTTGGAACTGGGCCCCGTGGGGATGATCGCGGGCAGTCTGTTCGGGTGGGCGTATGTCAAGCAGCTCGGGTATGGCAATCCGCTGCCTGTCCAGCGTTATATCTTCGAGCGGCGGCAGCGGGCGGCCCGCCTCGATCGCATGAGTGCCGACCAATTCGTGGCCACCGAGATCGACCCCATCCTGGAAAAGATCGCCCAGCACGGCATCAAGAGCCTCACGCGCGCGGAGCGGAAACTCCTGGAACAAGGCCGGGGCAAGCTTGACGCCAAGCCCGCGCAAAAGAGCTGAGGCCGCGTGGCTGGAAAGGTAGAGACCCTGTGGTTCATCGCCGGTTTGACGACTGGCGTCCTCGGCTCCCTGATCGTGGGCATGGGGTATATGACGGATATCGCCCAGCACGCGACAGACGCGAAAAAATCCGTACCCCGCCCGCCGCCGCCCTCCCAGGAACTGATCCCGCCGTGGGTCCAGCGGCTGGTATCGAGTGAGCGCGTGACCATCGCCAGGGACGAAATGCTTCTCATTCGGGGGATCGGCAGCATTGCCGTCTTGAAGTTTGACGCGAATGAAGCTTCCTCGGCGGACTATCATTGGCGCTCTCTCGCCCAGGGGGCCGGCACGGTCGTTGCAGGGTCAGGGAGGGTGGTGCAGGGAACGGGAAAGGACTTCGTCCAGACACTGGAGTTGGGCCACGTTTCCGTCGATTGGCTCGGCCGCGCCGCCGCAGGGACCGCCCTCTATTACCAGCCGCCCACGACGGTGGAACGGCGCCCCGGCGCCGATTTCGATTCGATCGATTTGGCGGCCGAGCTTTCGCTGAAGGCGCTCTAAGCCGAAGCGCTCAGCACTTTCAAATCCGCGCGCTTTGTTTCGTAAGTCTCGGCAAACGACAGCACCTTCTCGTCCGGCGTCAATCCTTGGGCGCGGCACCAGTCGAGATACACATCGGGCCACCAGTTCCGATGTTCGGTCAGCCCTTCGTCCTGCCACTGTTTCCAGCCGATCAGCACCTTCGACCACGCCCGGTCGCCCCATTCGACCGCCTCCTTGGGGTTCTCGAATTGTGAGACGTACCAGTCGCGGCCGATCCGGGCGTGCAGCACCTCGTCGGCCCAATCGTAGTCCTGGAAGAGCGCGCTGAGGACGTTGTGGGCCGCCTGGGCGGTTTCCCATTCGAAACGCTTGCCGGTCTTCGGCATGAGCCCTTGTTCGATGAAATACAGGACCCCATGGCGTTCCTTCGCGGTGAGTTGGGTATTGAGCCCGAGCGACCAGGTGAAATTGACCTTCACCTTCGTCCAGTCCACCCCGAGCGAGAGGAAGCCCACCTCCCCCAGCATCGCGTGACGTGCTTCGTCCCAGAGCTGCCGTGTCATGTCGCGGTAGTAGCCCCAGGGCTTGCCCTTCGTCTCGGTGATGATCGAGGCCATCATCTCCGGCACATCGATCTCGCGGAGCCGCTTGTAGAACATCATCAAGACCTTCGGCTCGGGCGGTTGCAGCGGGTCATAGAGAAAGGCTTCGGCGTTCACCCCCATGTTGTAGGGATCGGAGAACCGGGCATCGCGCCGCGGCATCTTTTCGTAGATGAAAGGAGTCGCGGAATGCCGGCGCGCGGGAGCCTGGCCCGATTTCGCGCCGGTGCCGTCCAGCCCGCCGGCGGCGGCCAGGCAATCGTCGAGGAGCGCCAGCCAGGTCGAAATTTCCGCTCGTCGCACGCCGATTTCTATGTCAAACGCAGCCACGGCGTGCGTGCCGTAGTCATCCATTTCCTCGATCTCCACGAGGGCAAATTTGATCAACCGCATCGTGGGCGCATCGGCCAGCGGATTGGTTTCCGCGCGGTGCTTCGTGAGGGCCGCGCCGAGCACGGGGACCGTAGTCCCGTAGATGCCCAACAACAATTCCTCGGTCGTCGGCGCCGCCTGGATTTCGTCGAAGAAGATCTCCAGCGCCGGATCGGGAGTCACATCGAGCCCGAGCGGCGGCTCGCGCATTTCACCCACGCGCTGGCGCAGTGCCGCCACATGCTCCGCGCAGTAGTGCGCGTGCAGGGAAAAAGCCATTTTTAGTTCGTAGATCGGTTCCGCGGTCAGCCGGGCCAGGAAGATCTCGTGGAGCCGCCGAAACGCGTAGTGAAACCGCTTGAGCCGCCGCACGCACTCCTCGACCGACAGACCAGGCCGTTGGGCCTCGTCGATGGTGGCGAGGCCGGCAAGCGCGGGGAGACCGTGGAGAGGCTGGTAGGTGCTCATGAAACGAAAAGGAGACAACCGCCATTATCGGGCGTTTCGCGGTTCAAGGCAAACGTAGGCTCGTTACGGTTGCGCGTAGCGTGGCCTGGCTCTGGTGGCCTCTCCCTCTTCATCCCCCTTCGTAATTCCGTTCGGAGCTACGTGAGATACTCCCGGGCGACTTTCCAGCCGGCATAGATCCCCACGACGGAGCCCAGCCCGCTGACGAAGTAAGCCGTCATCGTGCCGATGTACTCGCCGAGAACCCAGCCGACGTAGCCGCCGACATTCAGGCCGACAAAAATACAAAGCTTCATGCTCTCTTCAGAAGCAACCTCCGCGCCGCCCGTCCGGACGATTATTCCGCTTTGGGCTCGCGGGTGATCAGATTCGTGGCCACTTCGCGGGCCGAAAGCCGGCCGTCGAGCAGGGCGCGCATCTGGTCGATGATCGGCGTCTCGATGCCGAGACGGCGCGCGCACTCATAGGCGCTGTAAGTCGTGGGAACGCCTTCGGCGACCATGTTCATCGATGACACGATGTCGGCCAGGCGTTCGCCGCGCCCCAGGCGCTCGCCGACCGCGCGGTTGCGGCTGTGCTGCGAAAAGCAGGTGACCATCAGATCACCGATGCCGCTGAGACCCTGGAAGGTATCGCGCTGGCCACCCAGGGCGACTCCGAGGCGGATGAGTTCGGCCAGGGAGCGGGTCACCAGCGCCGCCTTGGAATTATCACCGAGGCCCAAGCCGTCGGACACGCCGGCGGCGATGGCAAAGATGTTTTTCAAAGCGCCGCCAAACTCGATCCCCGGCACATCTTCGCCCGTGTAGGAGCGGAAGAAAGGAGTCGTAAACACCGGCTGCAACCTCTGGAGAGCCGCCGCATCGCGACAGCCGAGGACGATGGCCGTCGGCATTTTGCGGGCGACCTCCTCCGCGTGGCCGGGGCCGGAGAGGACTGCGACGGGATTATGCGGAAAGAATTCCGCGATGATCTCGCTCATGCGCGACCCGCTGCCGCGTTCCACGCCCTTCGTGCAGGAGAGCAGGAGGGCGTGCTGGCCGAGGGCGGTCGTCGACAGGCGCGCGGCGACTTCGCGCACCGCCTTCGAGGGTGTGACAAAGAGAACGAGATCGCACCCGGTCAGAGCGTCGAGGTCCGCCGTGAAGCGCAGCGGCTCGGGCAGGACGATCCCGGGAAGATACGCCGCGTTTTCGCGCGCCGCGGCGACTTGGGCGATGTGGTCCGCGTTATGGCCCCACACGGTGATTGGCAGGCGGGCTTCGTGCAGGAGAATCGCGAGGGCCGTGCCCCAGCTCCCCGCGCCGACGATGCCGATATGTTGAAAGCTCATGGTTGCGGCGGCTCAGGGACAGGCGCTTCCGCGGCTGGTTTCGGGTCTCCGAAGCGCAGCTCCGTGCCGGCCAGCAGGCGCTTGATATTTGGCACGTGACGTTTGATGACGAGCAGCCACGCCAGCACGGCGAAATGGAAATTGCCCCAGCCCTTGACCGCCGCCCATCCCTCCGCCGGGCCGAAGAGGAGCAAGACGACGACCGTAATCGGGAGTGAGGTCGCGGCGACGATCGACGCCAGCGAGACGTAGCGGGAAAGTTTCAAGACCACGCCCCACACGGCAAAAATGATGATGCTGACGAGCGGCATCATGCCGATGACCACGCCGAGCGAGGTCGCCACCCCTTTGCCGCCCTTGAAGCGCAGCCATATGGGAAAATTGTGTCCCAGGATGCACCCGAGCGCGGCGGCGATTCCGGCAAAATCGTTTTCGAGATGGTGCAGTTCAAAGTGCCCGCGCGCCACAGGGACATGGTATCCCCAGCGGGCGGCCAGCCCCATCCCGATCGTGACCGCGAGCCAGCCTTTGAGGGTATCGCAGAGGAAGGCCAGAATGCCCCACTTCCTGCCCATCGTCCGCCACACGTTGGTGGCGCCGATATTCTTGCTGCCGTGCTCGCGGATGTCGATGCCCTGCGACTTCGAGATGAGCAGCCCGCTCGGAATGGCGCCGAGTAGGTAGCTGGCGAGGACGATGAGCGCAACGACGAGCCACATGGCTAGACGCGGTTGCGCTTCGCGGCGAGCGCGGTCTCAATCTCCCCGAGAGGGAGAGTATTCATGATGTCCTTGCGCGTGAGCCAGCCTTTGCGAGCCGTGCCGATACCGAAGTGCAGGAACTGCAATTGCGACGCGTGGTGGGCATCGGGATTGATGGCGCATTTGACCCCTTTCGCCTTTGCCAGCGGCCACCAGCGCCAATCCATATCCAGCCGGCGCGGGTTGGCGTTGAGCTCGATGATCGTGCCCGTGGCCGCCGCGGCTTCGATGACCGCGGCATGATCGACAGCGTAACCTTCGCGCGCGAGCAGCAGGCGCCCGGTAAGGTGCCCGAGCATCGTGACATACGGATTCTCAATCGCCTTGATGATCCGCTTCGTCATCTCTGCTTCGGGGAGATTGAACACGTTGTGAATGCTCACCACGCAGTAGTCCAGTTGCGCGAGGACCTCATCGGGGAAGTCGAGTGAGCCATCCTTGTGAATGTCCACCTCGCTGCCGGCGAAGATCTTGAAGTGGCCGCCGAAAGTCTTGTTCAGCTCCCGGATCTCCGCGACCTGCGCGAGGAGCCGTTCGGCGTCGAGGCCGTGCGCCTGGAAGGAAGCCTTCGAGTGATCGGCGATGCCCAGGTACTGCAGACCGAGTTCCCGGGCCGCTTCGGCCATCTCCGCCAATGTGCTCCGGCCGTCGCTCGCCACGGTGTGGTTGTGAAACGTCCCGCGGAGGTTTTCCGTCTCGACGAGGTCCGGCAGGGTGTGGTTTTCCGCTGCGATGAATTCACCGCGATCCTCCCGCATTTCGGGTTCGACATAGTCCAGCCCGAGCGCCCGATAGAGGTCACGCTCCTCCCGAATGGGCGGCACCGGTTGCGGCTCGACCTTGGGAGTCTCGTCCAGGCCCAGGCGGTATTCGTTCAGCGTCCACCCGCGGGCCAGCGCGCGCTGGCGCATCACGATGTTGTGCTCCTTCGACCCGGTAAAGTAGTTCAGCGCGAAGGGATACTCCGGATTCTTGACCACGCGCAGGTCCGCCTGGATGCCGATCTTGAGGCGCACGCTCGATTTCGTCGCGCCGTTCGCAATCACGCTCTCGACCATCGGGTGCTTCACAAAAAACTCGGACACTTCGGCCGGCGCGTTCGTCGCCACGATGAAATCGAGGTCGCCGACGATTTCCTTTCTCCGCCGATAGCTGCCCGCGACGGCGGCCTGGAGCACGGTGGGCAGGTCGCGCAGTTCGGCGAGCAGGCGCTCCGCGTCGGGCGCGATCTCGCCGATGCGGAAGCGCCCCGCGTGCTTCGCCCTCGACTGGATGGCCGCGAGAATGTTGTCGGCCGTCTTCTTGCCAAACCCCGGCAAGCCTGCGGCTCGCCCGTCTTTGCAGGCCTTCTCCAGTTCCGCCACGGTTGTGACGCCGAGTTTCTCCCACAGCGCCTTGATCTTCTTCGGGCCCAGTCCCTGCAATTCGAACATTTCGAAAATGCCCGGCGGAAATTCCGCCTTCAGCTTTTCGTAGTAGCCGAGCCCGCCGGTCACGACCAACTCCGTGACTTTGTCAGCAATGGCCTTCCCAATCCCGCTGATGTCGCCCAGGCGATTCTCGGCGGCCGCGGTCGTCAGATCGCCGGCATAAGTTTCCAGCGCCCGGGCGGCATTGGTATAAGCGCGAATCTTGAAGATGTTTTCGCCCTTGAGTTCCAGCATCTGCGCGATGCTTTCGAGGATGTCGGCGATTTGGTCTTTTGTCAGCAGGGCCATGAGGGCTGCGAATCTAGTGACTCCCGAATCGGTGTCACGCGGTTTGCATCGGCTCTGCGAAACGGCGAGGGGAAGGCGCGGGGCTGGCGGGCGCGGTGCGAACGCAGGCGATGACCCGCTCGAACCCATTCCGGAGGGACTGGGAGGTCCCACCTGCGGTCAGTTCGCGCTTTCGGCTCTTATCACCTTTCGCTATCAGTCTGATGCCAAAGCTCTATTTCCGTTCATCCTGCTCGCATGTAGCAGTTGAGCCTCAGACCATGAACCTCCCGCATCTTGTCGTCCGTTCATCTCCCGGTCTGCGATTGTCCTCACGCCACCCCTGAATTTATGTCCCAAGACTACGACGCCATCCTCATCGGGGCCGGCCCCGCCGGCTCCTGTGCTTCCGCCATCCTCGCCGAATACGGCCACCGCGTTCTCGTTCTGGAGCGGGAAAAGTTTCCGCGTTATCACATCGGCGAATCGCTGATCCCGTTCACCTTTGGGCCGCTGGAGCGCATCGGGATGATCCCGAAGATGAAGGCGTCCCACTTTGTGAAGAAGTACAGCGTGACGTTCGTGCAGCCCGACGGACGCCGCTCGCAACCCTTCTATTTTTTCACGCGTTACGACCGGGAGACAGTCGCCCAGACGTGGCAGGTGCTGCGCTCGGAGTTCGACCAGATGCTCCTCGATAATGCCCGGGAGAAGGGCGCCGAAGTCCGCGAGGAGACCGCGGTGAATCGCCTGCTGATGGACGGCGAGCAGGTGGTGGGCGTGGAGGCGACCGATCGGAAGACGGGCCGCACCTACGAAGTGCGCGCGCCGATCACGCTCGATTGCACGGGCAAGGAGGCCTTCACCTCGAACAAACTCGGCTGGCGGATGCGCGATCCGTATCTCAACAAGATCGCCGTCTGGACCTACTACAAGGATTCGAAACGCGGCGAAGGTATCGACGAAGGCGACACCACCGTGGCGTATGTGCCGGACAAGGGTTGGTTCTGGCACATCCCGCAGCACGATGGAATGACCAGCGTCGGCATCGTGGCCGAAGGCAAATATCTCACGCGCGACGGGGTGAAGGACCCGAAGGCGATCTTTCACCGCGAGGTCGAGGAGAACCTCTGGATCAAGGACCGGCTCTCGATCGGCCAATCCACGGGTGACTATTTCATCACCAGCGAATACAGCCGTCATTCCCGCCATTGCGCCGCACCCGGCCTGCTCCTGCTCGGTGATGCCCTGGCCTTTCTGGATCCCGTTTTCAGCAGCGGCGTGATGCTGGCCCTGAAGAGCGGCCACCTCGCTGGGGAGGCCGTCCACGAAGGCCTGCTCGCCGGCGACCTCTCGCCCGGGCGCTTCGCCGAATACGGCGCCACCATCCGCCAGGGCGTGGAGAATATGCGCAAACTGGTTTACGCCTTTTACGATCCGAACTTCTCCTTCCGCGAAGTGATCAAGCGGCACCCCGAGGCCGGCGGCCAGATTACCGACTGCCTCTCGGGCGACGTGAACAAAGACTTCTCCCAGCTCTGGGACTGGTTCCGCGAGTTTGTCCCGCTGCCGGACGATCTGCCCTACGGCGAACCGCTGGAGGCTCCGGGCGCGGCGGTGGTTTGAGCGGTCGAATGAGTGCGGTGTAATTCCAAGAGCGCGCCGGCTTGGAGCGCGCCGCAAACTAAGTAACGCCATCGGGGACCGTGGCCGACTCAGGGACTCGGCGCGCGGCATAGTCGAAGCGGTCTTTTCGCCGCAGACAGGGAGCTTCGAGCAAGCGCCATGAAAGCAGCGCGAGCAAGACCGACACGCCCGTCTTGCCGAGGATGCACACCAGGCTGGCCAGCACCGGAGAGTGGAGTTGCGCCAGTAGCGCCGCCTCCGGAAACCAGCGCGCGAGAGTCGGCGCCATGATGAAGTGAATGACGTAGATGCCGTAGCTGTACTTGCCAAAAAAGCGCAGTGGCGCGTTGTCGATCAATCGCCGCAGGGGCGCGCTGGGCGCATCGGTGAGAAGCACGACCACGAGGCTGGCGTAGAAGACGGCCAGGAGAGTGAAACCGATGGTGCGGATGAAATTGCCGCCGACCCACAGGCCCGTTTGAATATAAAAATCCGCGAGAAAAATCGCTCCAATGAGCGGGAGCAGGATGAGGGACCAGCGTCGCAGCGTCGCCGCCGGAAGCCGGCGAAAAAGCACCGTGAGTAAGGCGCCGCAGGCGAGGCCATCCATCCTCGCGGGCGTTTGCACGAATGCGCCTTCGAGCATCGGCCCCGTAAGAGTCGCCAGGGCGAGGAGTCGAATGCCGATGGCGCAGCCGATGATGACCAGCAAGACCGTGAGCAATCGGCGTTCCGGCAGCCGCGCCACGAGAAATGGCCACACCAGGTAAAAGTGTTCCTCGACCGCGAGGCTCCACAGGTGGCCGAGGTTGGCCGTCTGGCTCACGGTTCCCGGGAAGCCGTGCAGGAAGACAGAGACATTGGCCAGGTGCAGCCAGTACCAGCCTTGCGTGCTTTGCATGGCGTCGAACGCGGGATCGTTTCCTGACGGAACGAACCACGGCACGATCCCGAAGATCACAACCAGCGAACCGAGATAGAGCGGCAGGATGCGGAGGGCGCGCCGCCCGTAGAAATTGAGAATCCACGAGGGGGAGTTTCGGACCCGCAGCAAAATATCGGTGATCAGGAATCCGGAGAGGACGAAAAAGAGATCGACGCCGGTCCACCCGGCAAACATCAGCTTCTTCACCCATTCGAGCGGACGATTCGGCATCAAATAGTCCGGGGTGAAATGCACCAGGAGCACGAGGACGATGGCAATCCCGCGGATGGCGTCCAGGACCGGGATGCGCGCCGCATGCGGCGGTGCTGGGGTTTCGGGATGGTGGGTTTCGCCTGTCACGGGCTGGCAAGTAGCAGGCGGCGGGCCGGGAAGGAAGCCGGCGTATCGTTCATTCGGAAGCCAGGGCCGGGATCCCTTGCGAAGCCGCTGGCAGAAGGGCACTGGGCCATCACGAGGCACAACGTGTTCACCGCTGCTCGAGCACCCATTTCAAACCCCGCACCAGCCGCTCAGGCAGGTGTTCGCCGTGTCCGCCGGGCGGCTCGTAGAAAGTCGACGGGGCCGGGCGCTCGCGCAGGACTTCGTGAATCTTGCGGGCTCCGATGTTCGCGCCGAATTCGTCGTGTTCCGCTCCATCGAGATAGACGCGCTGCGTTGGCGCGAACGCGTTCGGATTTTTGCGCACGAGGATGAGCGGATCGAGGTCCAGCCAGCGTTGCCAGGCTTCGGGGCGCCATTGGCCGCGGTCATCATAGAGCCACTCGAACCGCCGGGGTTGGCCGACGATCGGGGCGTAGTTCGCGCAGAGCCCCATGATGAGCCTGGCGAGCCCGTCGGAGGGCAGGCGGGCGTTTTTTGCGGCCATTGCCGCGTCGAGATCTTCATGGGTAATAGCCCGGACGCTGGCCTGCTCGACGAGCGGTTTGTGGGTTACGGCAAAGTCACTGTCGGGCGAAAGCGCGACCACAGAGCCGAACTTTTCCTGCCGGTTCATCGTCAGCCACAGAGCGCCATAGGCGCCGCTCGAATGTCCGGCGAGAATCGTGGTCGCCGGGCCACTTTTGGTCGCCGGATGACGGGCGATGACGGCGGGCAGGATTTCGTCCGCCACGAAGTCGGCATAGCGGCCAGTGGCGGTGGAATTGAGAAACTGGCTGCCGCCGTAGCGAGAGCGGCCATCGACGACGGCGATGCGCAACGGTTGGTTGCGCCCCGCCATGCGATCCACGACGCTGCCGAACCATGCCCCCGCGCCTTGCGCAATGGCGTCTTCCGACGAGCCACCCCAGCCTGGTAGATAGATCACGAGTGGCAACGCGGCGTCCGCTGCCGTCCCGTCGGGCACGAAGATAGCGACCCGTCGCGCCGGCGGATCTCCGAGCGGATTGTCCCGGAGCGTGTTTCCCGGGACCTCGATGACTTCGAGTTGAGCGGCGTGCAATGCCGGAGCCAGGAGGATGCAGAGGAGGAAGCGCATGGTGGGAGGGTAGGGGGCGGAAGGGTGGGGGACAACTCCGAGGGACAGGGTGGGATGAGAGGTCACAGGTCACTCACGCGCGGAACGTCTCTCGATTCTCGCTGCGGGGCACTGACTTCGGACCTCTGATCTCTCCCCCCGCCCTCCGTGAACTACGGCTTTGATCGCAGCGGCTTCCCGTCCTTGTCCACTTCCCGGAATTCCGCGGAGCGAATGGTGATATCGCCCCCGCAGACACCGATCCCGATAAAGGGCCACCTGGTCTTTTCCGACGGGAAAAAGGCCGAATCGTGCGGGCCGGCCGGCAACCTTCCCTGCTGGTCGATCAACACGTGGCCATCATGGCTGATGCGGATCCGGTCCTGCCGCACCTCGAGGAGCACCTCGTGCGGTTCGCCCGCCGGCAGCCAGAGCTTGTCCTGTTTCTCCTTGCCCCGGTGCGGCGGGACGATGCGGAAACCCTGGCCGCCATCAATCCTCAGATCAGCGCCCTGCCCATCGCGGACGAACGCGATGGCGACCGCGAAGCCCGGCCTGTTGCGGGTGATGCGATAGCGCAGATCGTAGGCGCCCGCGGGATTGGGCATCCGAAACACGAGTGTCTGGTGGGAACCGGGGCTGTCTTCGCCCGTCACGTCGTGCCGCGGGCTGCGCAGTTCGCCGTTTTCCATGGTCCACGGTGACATGAGAGAATCGCGCTTGATGTCCACCTCGGCGAGGAGGCTTTTCCAACCGGCATCCAGGCTTGCTGGCGCCGGGCCGTTGGAAGGGGGTTTCGCCTGGCCGTCATCGCTTTGCTCGACGCGGGCGCCTTTGTTGGCCGCGGGTGGCGTCGCGGGGTTGGCCGTAAAGAATTTCAACGCCTTTTTCCGAGGTCTTTCCGGATACGTCGCTTGAGCCGCTTGAGGAATCGGAGTGATCTGTGGCGAGGCCGGTGCTTCTGGTTTCGGCCTGAAAATAAATGCCGCACCGGCGGCAAGGGCCAGCACGCCAGCGGCAAGGCCCGCGTAAAGCGGGGTCCTCGACTTTTTGGGCGGCGGTGGGAGTTCCGCCGCGCCTCCATCGAGAGCTGGCTCCGGGAGATGCACCGGTGGAGCGATGGCCCCCGGCGAACGCGCGGCGGAAACCGCCTCCTTCATTTCCGTCGTCGATTGGTAGCGGTCGGACGGCGCCTGCTGCATCGCCTTGATGACGATTTCATCGATGCGCACGTCGCAACCGGTGCGGGCGGAGGGCGGGTGGAAGATGCCCTTGGGCACCTGCCGGCAGAGCATCTCGTAGAGCATCACGCCCACGCTGTAGATGTCGGCGCGATGATCCACGCCCATTCCTTCCATCTGCTCGGGCGCCATGTAATCCGGGGTGCCCATGACCGTTCCGGTCACCGTTTGACCGTGCGCCGCCGCGTTGGTATCCACGAGCCGGGCCAGGCCGAAGTCGGCGACTTTTACGTGGCTCTCGGTATCGATCATGACATTGGCCGGCTTGACGTCGCGATGGACGACGCCCTTGAGGTGTGCGTAGGCCAGCGCGGTACAGACCTGCTCGACAATGGAAAGCGCCTGATCCCCGTCCACACCCACGCGATGAATGACATCGGACAGATTCGCGCCCTCCACGTATTCCATGACGAAAAAAAGATGCCCTTCGCCAGTTGTCCCGAAGTCGTAGACCGTGATGATGTTCGGATGGTTGAGCTTCGCCATCGCGCGGGCCTCCCTGCGGAAACGATCGACGAAGTCCTGGTCGACGCTGATTTCGAGGGGGAGCAGTTTGATGGCGACGAGGCGGTCGAGTTCGATCTGCCGCGCCCGATAGACCGCGCCCATCCCGCCGCGTCCGAGAAGGTCGAGCACTTCGTAGCCCGGGAAAAGCTGCGCGGCCTCCTCGGGGGTCGGCGGCAGCCACGCGCCGGCGCCGGCGCTGGACATCTTCACCGTATGCATCGCCCGGGCGAACAACTCTTCCGGCGACACGCCGCCGAGGAGCGAGTGCTGATTGGGTGGGGGTGATTCTTCCGGCGAATCGGGAGCGTCCGGCATGGACGGCTATATAGCAGGCAGCGCGATGGTGCGAAGCTCCAAGTGCGGCTGCAATCCCTGCTTACCCGGAAAGGGCATCCCTGCTAAGTTTGCTCCCCTTTTAACAAGCCATGAGCAAGCCAAAGACATCCACCGAATCCACGAGATCGGCCAGCGCGCCCGCGGGCAGGGCGAGGGGGAAGAGCGGGAGGCTCGACATCGTCTGCATGAGCGAAATCATGAGCGGAGACGGCGTGAGGGTGGCCATCGTCCAGATGGCGGCCGTGTCGTTCATGGTCGTCCCGATATTCGAGACCACGCTGGCCAGCCAGAGCGCGCGGAAGAGCGGCTGGCGGAAGGGGGACGCTGCGGGCGCGGGGTTCACGCGATCGGCGCGCCCCCTGCCGAATTGCGCGGGAACCGCCAAGGTGGGGTTGGCGAAGGGTCAGGAGAATCGTTCGCGGCCATCCCCTTTCATCGCGCCCCCGCGGACGAGAGGCAAGCGGCGCGTGGCCAGGCGCGGCCTGGCACACGACAGGCCTTCAATGCTTAACCCGGCATTTCGGGAGCGCCTTCTGGAAGGCGGCGATTCCTTCCTCGGTGACCTTGGTATCGCTGACCTGCAAGTCTCCCAGCTTGGTAAGAACGGTGAGCCTGGCGAGTCCGGCATCGGTGAGTTGGGTATTCTTGAGCGAGAGATTGATGATGTTCTTCAGATCCGCGACCGCAGCGGCGGCGGAATCTCCAAAGGCCGTGCCATCGGCGCGCAGGTCGGTCAGTGATTTCGAGCCGCGAAGGGCGCTGAATCCCTGATCGGTGATTCCGGGGCAGTTAAGGATGGAGAGATTGTGCAAGGCAGGCAAAGCAACTAGCGAGACCAGGCCGGCATCCGTAAAAGTTGATTTGTCGATCCGCAGGAAGGCCAGAGACTTGCAGGCCGTCAGCGCCTTGAGCCCTTCATCACCGAGTCTCGCTCCCATGAAATCCACATTCGTCAGCGCGGGCAGGCAGGCCAGCTTGTCCAGACCTTTGCCGGTCAATCCCGGCGCGTAGGTGATGCTCAGCATCGTGATTTTCTTCGATGCGGCGATGTGGGGAAGAACGCCGTCCGTGAGGTCATTGACACCTTCGAAATTGACGTAGGTGAGTTCCTTGTTGCCGTCCAGGAAAGCAAAGGCGGCATCGCTCAAGCCCGGAGTGCGCACCGTGACACGGCGCAAGGTCTTGATGCCGTTGAAGACCTGGAAGTCCGCATCGGACGGCAGAGGGCGAGGCGAATTCAGCCTGTCGAAGGTCAGTTCCACGATATCGAACTTTCCCGCCGGAATGTCCTTCACGGTCTTCACGTCCGTTTCGGTGGAGCCCTTTGCGACCTTGCAGCTGCCTCCATTCGTCGCGAGCCACTGCGCGGAATCGTGCCAGTGACTGCCACCCGCTGGTTTCACTTCGGTCGTCCGGTCCGCGGTGGTGGTGGCAGGCTTGGGCAAAGGAGACGGAGCAGCGGCAGTGGCTGCGGCGGCGACCGCGGAGGTTTCCGCCTTTTTCGCCGCAACGTCATCGCGCAACGCCTTCGCCTTTCTCGCTTCCTCGATCTTGTTGGCCCGGGTGAGCTCGACCACGTAGGCATCGAGTGCGCCAAGATAAAGGTCGTAAACCTGGACGGAAGCCCTGGTGCGCTCGGCGAGGTATTTCGTCATCGCGGCGCGGTAGGTGGCGCGCAGAGGCTTGAGCGAATCCGGCGTGCCGTCGGCATCGGCAGGAGGGACATTCTCGCCTTCGAGGATCGCGTCCTTTTCTGCATCGAGCGCGGTGACCTCGGCAAGGCTGCCTTTGGCCTGGGCGGCGGTGCGGGCTCGGGCCAGACCATTGACGAGGTAGCTCTGATTTAGGGCCGCGACGGCGGCGAGAAAGGGTTTCTGGGCGTCGGAGTCATGACGGGCTTTGAAGGCGGCTTCGAGCTGCGCCAGGCGTGGGTCGGCGGGAGCGGGGGTGGGAGTCGCGGGGGGTGGAGCGGCGGCGGGCACAGGAGTCGTACGCGGCGGCAGCGACTGGGACGGGCTCGCCTGGCTGGGTGAGGGCGGCGCCACGACTGGCCCGGCGGGAGGGAGCACGGGCGCCGGGGTAGTGGCCACAGCGAGAGGCGTCGGCGCGGCTTTGGCGCCTTCATCCGCCACGCGAGGGGAGGTCGCCGGAGCAGGTTTCGTCGAGCTGGAGTCCGTGCCCGACGTGGAAGCCACTCCGGGTGTGGCGCTCGGGATCGACGGCGGGGCCGGAGGCGTTTCGATGGGAGCGCGCTCCGTGTTCCCTGCTGGCTGCGCCGCGGAAACCTGGGGCTGGGCCAGCGGATCCGGTTTCGACCGGAGAGCGAAGTATCCTCCCAGCGCCAGAACAAGGACGCCGGCGGCAAGGCCGCCATAAAGCGACGCCTTCAATTTCCGGACCGCCGGAGCCGGCGCGGCGTTCCTGGCGGAGACGGTGGACGCAGCGACAAGCCCGGCGAAGTCCGACGGCTCCGGCGCAGCCGGAGAGGCAGGCACGGAGAAACGCGCGGCCGCCACGGCGGCCTTCATTTCCGTCGTGGACTGATAGCGATGATCGGGGGCCTGTTGCATCGCCTTGACGACGATCTCGTCGATGCGCACATCGCAGCCGGTACGATTCGAGGGCGGCAGGAAGATCCCCTTGGGCACCTGCCGGCAGAGCATCTCGTAGAGCATCACCCCGACGCTGTAGATGTCGGCCCGCTGATCCACGTTCATGCCTTCCATCTGTTCCGGGGCCATGTACTCCGGCGTGCCCATGACGGTGCCGGTCATGGTATGACCAAGCTGTTCGGCGCCGGGGTCGACGAGGCGAGCCAGGCCGAAATCCGCGACTTTCACGTGGCTCTCCGTGTCGATCATGACATTGGCCGGCTTGATGTCGCGATGGACGACTCCCTTGGCGTGCGCGAAGGCCAGCGGTGCAAACCTGCTCGACGATGGAAAGGGCCTGGTCCGCATCGACCCCCACCTGGTGGATGACGGCGGCCAGATTAGCACCCTCGATATACTCCATGACGAAGAAGAGGTGCCCCTGGCTCGTCGTGCCGAAATCGTAAACCGTGATGATGTTCGGATGGTTGAGCCGGGCCATCGCCCGGGCCTCGCGACGAAAACGGTCGGCAAAATCCTGATCCACACTGATTTCCAAGGGGAGGAGCTTGATGGCGACGAGCCGGTCGAGTTCGACCTGCCGCGCCTGGTAAACCGCGCCCATGCCGCCGCGTCCGAGCAGCGTGATCACTTCGTAGCCGGGGAAAAGCCGCGCGGCCTCCGCCAACGCCGGTGGCTGCCACAGGCCAGCCCCGCCGCTGGACATTTTCACGGTTTGCATGCCCCGGGCGAACATCTCATCGGGCGATAGGCCACCGAGGACCGAATGTGGATCGGGCGGGGGCGAATCCTCTGGAGGCTGGGATGTGTCCGGCATGGGCGGCTGTATAGCAGACTGCTCGCGGGGGCGAAGGCTGAAGTGGAGGGTGCGCCAGTGGGGGGGCCGAAGGTGGAAGAGGAAGAGCAGCATGTTCGCCGGCGGGTTCCCAAGGGCGGGTCACTGGGAGGAGCAATCCTTTGCTTGCCCGGAAAGGGCATCCCTGCTAAGTTTGCTCCCCTTTTAACAAGCCATGAGCAAGCCAAAGACATCCACCGAATCCACGACGAAAGCCGCGCCGCAGTCCGAGCGTGGCGTCACCATGAGCGGAGCGGAGATTCTCGTCGAGTGCCTGATCCGGGAAGGGGTGGATGCCATTTTTGCCTATCCAGGCGGGGCCTCCATGCACATGCACCAGGCGCTGACCAAGCGTGAGAAAGAGCTGCGCACCTACCTGCCGCGCCATGAGCAGGGAGGAGTCTTTGCGGCGGAAGGATATGCCCGGGCCACGGGCAGGGCCGGGGTGGTCATGGCGACTTCGGGACCTGGGGCGACGAACCTCGTGACCGGAATCGCCGACGCGTATCTCGACTCGACCCCCCTGGTGGCGATCACCGGCCAGGTGCCGGCCCACATGATTGGCAAGGGCGCGTTTCAGGAAACCGATGTGTTCAGCGTGACGGCTCAGATCGTGAAGCACAATTATCTCGTGATGGACGTGAACGACATCGCGCGCGTGGTGAAGGAAGCCTTCCACATCGCCCAGACCGGCCGCCCCGGCCCGGTGTTGATCGATATTCCGAAAAACGTGCAGCAAGCGACCACGCAGCCGATTTTCCCGACGGAGGTAAACCTGCGTGGATACAACCCGGTGCAGCACGCGGACGACCACGCGCTCAACGAGGTCATCGGACACATCAAGGCCGCGAAGTGCCCGATGATCTACTGCGGCGGCGGCATCATTTCCGGCGAAGCTTCGGCCGAACTTCTGGAATTCGTGGAGCGCACGGGCATCCCGGTGGCGACGACCCTCATGGGCATTGGCTGCTTCCCGGAGACGCACGAACTGTCGCTCAAATGGCTCGGCATGCACGGCACCGTCTACGCGAACAATGCCGTGAACGAAGCGGACCTCCTGCTGGCGATCGGCGTGCGTTTCGATGACCGCGTGACCGGCAAGATCAGCGAGTTCGCCAAGCATGGCACGATCGTCCACATCGACATCGACAATTCGGAGATCAACAAGAACAAGGTGGTTCGCCTGCCGATCCTCAGCGATGTGAAGTACGCGCTCGCCAAATTGAATGCATTGCTGGAGCAGTCGGGCCACAAGCGGGTCAAGACCGGCTTCACGGCATTTCCAGCGTGGTACGAGAAGATCGGCGCCTGGCGCGCGGAATTTCCCTTCACTTTCAACGATACCCCGGAAGTCATTCAGCCGCAGTACGCCATCCGCTTGCTTTACGAGATGACCAAGGGCGACGCGATCATCACGACGGGTGTCGGCCAGCACCAGATGTGGGCCGCGCAATTCTACGATTTCACCAAGCCACGTACGCTGCTCACCTCGGCGGGCCTCGGCTCCATGGGCTTCGGCTATCCCGCGGCGCTTGGCGCCAAGGTGGCCTTCCCGGATAAGGAAGTGATCGATATCGACGGCGACGGTTCGTTCTTGATGAACGTGCAGGAACTCGCCATGGCCCATGTGGAAGGCATCAACGCGAAAGTGATGATCCTCAACAACCAATGGCTCGGCATGGTGATGCAGTGGGAGGATCGCTTCTACAAGGGAAACCGGGGCCACACCTTCCTCGGCAATCCGAAGAGCATCTACAGCGGCAGCCTCGAGGATCCGACCGGCATTTACCCCGATTACGTGAAGATGTGCGCGGGTTTCGCCGTGAAGTGCGAGCGGGTGATGCACAAAAAGGACCTCGCCGGCGCCATCCAGCGCATGCTCGACGCCAAGGAACCGTACGTCCTCGACGTGATGGTGCCCTACACTGAGCACGTGCTCCCCATGATCCCAAGCGGGGGGACCTACAAGGACGTCATCTACAAGGACGAAGACGCCGAAAACCGGAAGATCCTCGCGGCCGGATCGGGACTCTAGCTCCTGCGGCGACGTCGCCCCACCAGCCATCCCACCAGCCCCCCACTCACGAGGCTCGCGCTGGACGGTTCGGGGACGACCGATTGGATGAAACTGCTGGCGGTGGAAACGCGAACGTCTATGCCCACGTCGCCATAGTTGTAGTCTTTGCCGTCACCATCGACGAGAGCAAAGCTGTGGATGCCGATGAGATAGCTCTGGCCTCCGATCGTCGCGAAGGTACCGCCTCCGCTGTCGCCCAAGGCAAACGTACCTTCGTCGGCGGTCTGGGTGACAATGCCATCGCCGTCGTCGCCCGCCAACCCCGAATCGAAATCGAAGCCAAATTGCCGTGCGGTGTAGGCAGCGATGACGTTGGTGGCGGCGCGCTTGGTGCCTCGGAGACCGTTGCCGGCTGCGGTGCCATCTGTGCCATTCCCGCCCAGTCCGAAACCGACAATCGTGGCTGTCTTTCCGATCTCCGAGGAACCTGTATAGACCAGCGCCGGGGTCACATTGAGCACGGGTCGGGCGAGCTGAAAGATGGCCAGGTCATCGTCCCCGCTCAGAGTGTAGCCCACGGTGCCGTAGTCCAGGCCGCCGATGGTGAAGGTAAAAGTGTAATCCGCAGGAACAAACGTGATATGCTTCGCGGTGAGGACGTGCAGACTATCGATCAGAACGCCGCTGGTAATGTCGTTATCCGAACCGGTGAACTTCCCGACAGAGGCGTAGGGTAAGGTGCCGGCCAGCGTTTGCGAGGTCGCGTCGGAAACATCGTCGCGGATGGTGACGGCCTGGGCGCCGGTCGCCAGGGCGAGTGGAAGGAGAATCGGGAGAAGGTCGCGGCGGCGCATCGAAGAGAGGGGAGCGAATCCGCGGGAAAAGTCAAGGGGCCCAAGGAAACGATTTTGTGGCGGAATGAGACTACTGGAGGCTACGTATTCTCATGCGGGCTGGTCCCCTGGGTAGGATATGTCGCCTGCGTCTTGACCAGACATCTCGCGCCAGTTTGGCCAGCCACAGAGGCGGAGATTGACGAAACCCCGTTTTTCCGTCTCCTTCCAACCGTCGTAGGAACACGAATTAACTCCTGCGAGAACGCCTTCTGCTAATTAGTTCCCCAGCCTTGAATCTCGAATCGTCGAGAGGCCGCATTTCGTGTCCCAATCTCCGCCATTGCATTCGATCCTGGCCTCCCTTTTACACAGGGCGGGAGTGGGTCTTTTGGTCTTCGGCATCCTGCTGCTCATGGCCATGGGGGGACGAGCGGACGAGCCGATCGTCCTCCAGCTCAAATGGTATCATCAATTTCAATTTGCGGGATACTATGCCGCCGAGGAAAAGGGCTTCTACAAGGCGGAAGGCCTCGACGTTGAGATCCGCGAGGGATCGCCGAAGCATCCCCCGCTTGAGACCGTGCTCTCCGGTCAGGCCCAGTTCGGTGTCAGCGATGACGACATCCTGCTCGCCCGCCTGCGGGGGCGTCCGACGGTGGCCTGCGCGGCTATTTTCCAGCACTCGCCGTACGTCGTGTTGGCCCGCGCCGAGTCCGGCATCTCCAAGCCCTCGGACCTGATCGATCGCACCGTGATGGCCAGCGAGCAGGGAGCCACGCAGCTTAAAGCCATGCTGAAGCACGAAGGAATCCCGTTGAATCGGGTCAAGCTCGTGCCACACAACTGGAAATTACGTGACCTCCTCGATCAAAAGGTCGATGCCGCGTCTGGCTACAGCACGGTCGAGCCGACGCAAATGCGCCAGGCAGGAGTGCAACCGTCGATTATCCGCGTGGCCGATTACGGGGTGGATTTCTATGGCGATACCCTTTTCACCACGGAAGCGGTGGTGCAGCAGGATCGTGCGCGGGTGGCCGCCTTCATCCGGGCCAGTCTCAAGGGTTGGGAATATGCGATGCAGCACCCCGCGGAGATGATCGACTCGATCCTCAAGAAACCGGGGGTGAAGGAGCGCGGCATTCGGCGCGAGAACCTCGAGGTCGAGGCCAACGAAATGCGGGCCCTGATTGTCTCTGACGTCGTCGATATCGGCCACATGAACCTCGGTCGATGGGAGCGCATGGAGCAGGTCTTTCAGGAGACGGGGTTGACGCGCAAGAAACAGGATCTCAATGGTTTCCTGTTCGAAGCCGAGCCCCGGCCCGATCGCCGGTTGCTGTGGATTCTGGGCGGAGTCCTTGCTGTCGCTGTGCTGTTCGGAGGCGTGGCGCTGCTGTGGACTTTCCAATTGCGGAAGAAAGTCGAGAAAAGCACCCGCGCCGTGCGCCTGTCGGAAGCGAAGGTCACCGCACTCATCGAAAACACCCCGGCCGCGATTTGGTCGGTGGACCGCGATTGTCGCTACGTGACTTTCAATTCCCATTTCCAGCGCCTCGTCGAGGAACTCGTCGGACGCCATCCGGCGGTGGGGATGAAACTCGAGGATTTGCTGCCGCCCGAGACCGCGACCGAACGCCGGCCCCTTTATGAGCGGGCGCTGGCTGGCGAACATTTCGTGACCGAGGTGGTCTTCTCGCTCCGGCGTGGGCTGCGCACGCTCGAGCAATCCTTCAGCCCGATCATCAGTGGTGGCGAAGTGACCGGGGTGACCGTCTTCAGTTTCGACATTACCGAACAGCGTCTTCTCGAGGAGCAACTCCGCCAGTCGCAGAAGATGGATGCCATCGGCCAGCTTGCCGGTGGCGTCGCCCACGATTTCAACAATCTTCTCATGGTCATCCAGGGCAATGCTTCGCTGGCCCTGATGGCGGAGCAACCCCCGCACGAGGTCCGCGCCATTTTCCAGGACATCCTGGCCGCCACGGAACGCGCCTCCGCGCTGACTGGCCAGCTCCTGGCCTTCAGTCGCCGGCAGCCCATGCAGGCGCGCGAATTGGACGTCAATGTCGTGGTGGCGGAAGTCGGCCGCATGCTCGAGCGGCTCATCGGCGAGCACATCACCCTGCGGACGCAGTTCACGACCGAGGCTACGCTCGTCCACGCCGATACCGCGATGATCGAGCAGGTGTTGCTCAATCTGGCCGTGAACGCCCGCGATGCCATGCCCCATGGTGGCTTTCTCACCCTTTCCACGCAAATCGTGAGCGGACGCGATCGGCCCGGGGGAATGCCCCTGGAGGCGCACGCGGAAGTCTTCATCCGCGTGGACGTGAGCGATACCGGCACCGGCATCGGCGCCGAAAGCCTGCCGCACATTTTCGAGCCGTTTTTCACGACCAAGGAAGTGGGCAAAGGGACGGGATTGGGCCTGGCCACCGCTTTCGGCATCGCCCAGCAGCATGGCGGCTGGTTGAGCGTGGACAGCGAGGTGGGGCGCGGATCGACGTTCTCGCTTTTCCTCCCGCGTCACCAGAGCGCGCAGGCGTCCTCGTCGCCGGCGCTGGTTTCCAAGCCGGCGCTCCAGCACGGTTCGGAGACGATCCTCGTCGTCGAGGATGACGCCACGGTGCGTTCCATTGTTCTTCAGGTTTTGAACAAGCACGGCTATCGTATCCACCAGGCCGTGAGCGGACTTTCGGCGCTCGACATGTGGGAAAAATGCCACGGCGAGGTCGATCTCCTGCTCACGGATATGGTGATGCCCGGTGGCGTCAGTGGCCACGACCTTGCGCAGCAATTGGTCGCGAAAAAGCCGACGCTCAAGGTGATCTATACCAGCGGTTACAGTGCCGAGGTTTTCCGAGGTGATTTTGTGCTCCCGGAGCGCGTCGCCTTCCTCCGCAAGCCCTACCGCGCGGAGGAACTCCTGGCTGCGGTCCGCCAGACGTTGGACAGCTCGGGGCTGGAGTCGGTTTAGGCGGGGGGCGCGCGTCGGACGCGATCGTTCGATCACCACGTGCAGCCTCTTTTGTTGTCGGGCTATTCTCCGAGATCGCCCAGTGCTCGTTTAGCCTAAAAACGGGAATGGAGGAGTATGCCGCGCGTGAAAACGGCGGTGGAGCGAGGATCCGGAGAGGCGGTACAGGGCGGGCTCAGCCCGAGAGGAGCAGGTTGGCCTCGGCCGGCAGGGGCCCGAGCCATTTTCCTCCAAGCCAATGACGAAGAATATGGGTCAAGAGCAGGGTCCAGCGTTGCTCAATGGTCCATCGCTCCGCAATGGCGTGGAAGCGGCCCAACGTGTTGCTGACGTGGGCGATGGAGGCCACGAGCTCCTCCCGGTTTTCGTGCTGCAAACTGACTTTGACTGTGCTCTGGCCCCCATGGCGGATCAGCCGCGCCACCCCACCCAGGAGCGCCGGTCGACTGGTGATCGCCTCCCGGTGATGGGCCCCATCGTGCAGCCGCCCATAGAGGTGCCACCAGTTGTAGACCAGCGCCACCAGGTTGGCCATGAACCGGCAGGGCTTGAGGGTTTGCGTGGTGTAGCCGTTCCAACCCCATTGGTTTTTAAGCTCGTCGTAGACGTTCTCCGCATCGGCTCGCTCGC
>JBBRPL010000077.1:0-39354 GCA_038228205.1 Chthoniobacterales bacterium | reverse complement strand
GGTTCCAGTGCCGGAGCCCGCTCCAGTGGTCGCGTCGGTTCCAGTGCCGGAGCCCGCTCCAGTGGTCGCGTCGGTTCCAGTGCCGGAGCCCGCTCCAGTGGCCGCATCGGTTCCAGTGCCGGAGCCCGCTCCAGTGGCCGCATCGGTTCCAGCGCCTGAGCCAGTGCCGGTGGCGCCAGCCGTTCCAGTGCCTGCTCCCGAGGGCAAGCCGGCGGCGGTTCCGGTTGCCGTACCGGCCAGACCAATGGCCGTGCCCATGCCCCGATCCACCGCCGCACCCGTGGCGGGAGCCCGCCCCCCCGTCGCTGTGAAAGCGGTGCCAAATCCAACGGCAGTCCCACCGCCCAAGATGCCGGCGCCCACCGTCCGAGCGACCGCTGTCCCGTCGTTGCCCACGCCGCGGCCTTCACCCCCCGAGAAGGCGGGTGCTCCCGTCCCCGGGGCGGCCCCCAAGGCCGTCCCTGCAAATGAGCCCGCGGTAACCATCAAGGCAACCGCAGTTCCCCGGCCGAGTATCGTCGCGACGCCGCCCGGGCTCCCACCGCCCAGAGCCGTGGCGCCTCCGGCGCCATCCTCCGCGGCGCAGCAGACCGTCCGCGTGAGCGCCACCATCAAAGCGCAGCCCGTTCCACCGCCCAGCGTGCCGGGAGGCCCGCCGGCCGCGCGTCCCTCTTCAATTGCTGGACCTGGCAGTTCGGTTCCCGGGGGCAAGGCCGCGCCAACACCCGGACCGCAAGTCAGGGCTACGGCCGTCCCAGCGGCACGCTCGGGCGCCGTGCAGACCAAGGCGGTCTCCGCAGTGGGCCCACAACGGCCCACGGCCGCACCGTCGACGGTCGTCGCCACGCCAGTTTCCGCACCCGATGGGACCACCCCGACGCAACCCGCCCCCACGCCAGCTTCAGCGGGGTCGGGGGAGGATCTTTCCGGTCGCATGCTGGGCGCCTACCAGCTCCTGCGAAAGATGGGAGAAGGCCGCTGGGGCCACGTCTACGCAGGCCTGCAAACGTCGATCAACCGCCCCGTCGCCATCGAAGTGCTCGACGCCGTGAAGGCGGCCGATCCCACCTCACAAGGCCGATTCGTGGCCGACGCGCGCGCCAAGGCCGCCGTCCAGCACCCCTCGATCCTGGCCGTCTACGAAGCGGGCGAGGCCGAAGGCCGCTTCTTCTACGCCTACGAGTTCGTCGACGGACAATCGATCGCGGACCTGAAAGCGGCCGGGCAGCGGCTCGACGAGCCGACCGCCTTGAAAGTCCTGCGGGTCGCTGCGGATGGCCTGTCCTATTTCAGCGTTCACCATACGCCGCACGCCCCGCCCGATTCCGGATCCATTTCCCTCGGCACGGACGGCCACCCCCGCCTGGCAAATCTCGCCACCCAACTCGCCGACGAAACCCTGGCGCCGCCCCAGGAAATCCAGGCACTGGGCCGGGTCATGCTCGGCGTCCTGCCCGCCATCCAGTCCCTCTCGCCTGGGCTGCGAGAGATGCTCAAGCGCATGGTGCAACCCGGGCCGCAGGCACTGACTTCCTGGGGCCATCTCCTCCAGGGGATCAAGGCTCTCGAACCAAAGATCGTCCCGACCGATGCCGCAAAAATCAGCGCCCAGGATCGCGCGGCGATCGCCGCTGTCGAGCAGGCGCGCAAGCAGCAAAAGCGCTCGCTCTACTACAATCTCGCCAGCGTCGCGACCCTGCTGGTCCTGATCTGCATCTGCCTGTGGTATTTCGTGTTTCGCAACGGGCAGCGGATCTTCGACGAGCAAGTCCAGATCCCGGCGGGCGAATTCATCTTCGCCAACGGCGTCAAGAAAACGCTGCCGGATTTCTGGATCGACAAATATGAAGTGACCTACGGCCAGTACGCGACTTTTGTGAAAGCCCTGGAGGACCACCCGACCACGGAATTTGACCACAAGGAACAACCTCGCTCGAAGAATTCCGCGATGCACAAGCCGCCCAACTGGGAGATCTACTACCCCAATGCCAGGGAAGGCCACCCCGTTCACAAGACGCCCATCGACCTCAGTTGCCCGGTGATGGAGGTCGATTTCTGGGATGCCTATGCCTACGCAAAATGGAAGGGCCGGGAGCTGCCCACGGAGGAAGAGTGGGAAAAGGCGGCGCGCGGACCCAAGGGATCCATCTACCCGTGGGGCGACGAATTCGACCCCAAGAAGGTTAACTCGAACGCGGATTTCAATTCCAACGATCCCGCCGCCAAGGGCCAGGTCGACGGGTTCAATTTTTGGAATCCGGTGGATAAAGTCAAAGGTGACAAGAGCCCCTTTGGGATCGTCGGCATGGCTGGGAACGTGCGTGAATGGACCAACACGTGGGACACCGGCAAGAAGCATCCGATCATCAAGGGCGGCAGCTTTATGTCGAGCGATGTCCGGCTCGACCAAAGGATGGATGCCGATCCCAGCGGCATTAACGAATCGATCGGCTTTCGCACGATCAGCCGAACCCCCCCTGCAAACAAATGAAACACTTCCGAATCCTCGTCCTCCTCGCCTGCGGTCTCGCGTTTACGACTGTCGCCCGCGCGCAAATCACCATCAGTCTTTCGATCAAGGAACGGTTTCACCTGCTGCATGAACCGGTGGTCGCCACCGCCATCCTCACCAACTTGACCGGGCACGACATTACGCTCTCCGATACCCCGCAGTATCAGTGGTTCGCTTTTCGCATCACCACGGATAATGACCGCGCCGTGGCCCCGCGCAACTTCCACTACAAGGTGCCTCCGCTGACCGTGAAATCCGGCGAAACGGTCAAACGCAGCGTGGACCTGACCCAGCTCTACGAGCTGAGCGAGGCTGGCACCTTCCGCATCGTCGCCAATGTCTACTACGATGGGCTCGACAAGTTCTTCGCCTCGCGGCCGACTCACATCGATGTGTCGGAAGGCCGCGTGCTCTGGCGCAAGGTCGCGGGCGTCCCGGAAGGCATGCCGGCGGCGGGCCAGATGCGCGTCTTTTCCCTGCTCGCCTATCAACGCGGCGAAGTGAATACGCTCTACGTCCGTGTCGAGGACAAGGACGACGGCGGTATCTTTTGCACTTTCCCGATCGGCCGGCTGCTGGACAACACGCCGCCGCAAGCGGAATTCGACTCCGCCAACAACCTCTTCGTCCTCCAACTGGTCGGCAACAAGTCCTATGCCCTGACCAAGATCACGCCCAATGGCCAGTTCGCCGGACAGAGCACCTATACGGCAGCCAAAGCCCGCCCAAACCTGCGCAGGTCGGCCGAGGGAGGGCTCCAACTGGTCGGCGCACACCGCGACGAAGTCGTGGCGCAAGTTCCTGACACCTCGCCGCCGCCCAAGCTCTCCGATCGTCCGCTGGGTCTGCCGAAGAACTGAGCGCGGCTCACCCGGCCCCGCCGCGCATGCATCTTCCCCAGCGTCCCCGCCGCCTCCGCTCCTCGCCCGCCCTGCGCCAGGTAGTGCGCGAGACCGCGTTGCGCGCGGACGACCTGATCCTGCCGCTCTTCGCCAGCGAAAAGATCTCCTCGCGCGTCCCCGTGGCGAGCATGCCTGGAGTCTTCCAACTCCCGGAGCAGGACCTCGTGGCGGAGGCGATCGCAGCCCATGCCGACGGTGTCCTGGCCGTCCTCATTTTCGGCATCCCGGCACACAAGGATGAACGCGCCTCGCAGGCCTACGCGGACGACGGGGTGGTCCAGCGCGCCGTCCGCGCGCTCAAAGCCGCGTGCCCCAAGCTGCTCGTGATCACGGATGTGTGCCTGTGCGAGTTCATGAGTCACGGCCATTGCGGCATCACCCATTTCCACGGCGACGACGCGTACGTCGAGAACGATGCCTCCGTCGAATTGCTGGTGAAGACTGCGGTTTCGCTCGCGCGCGCCGGAGCCGATATCGTGGCGCCCAGCGACATGATGGATGGCCGGATCGGCGCGATGAGGTCTGGACTCGATGCCGCCGGTTTCGAGGGGACCGTGATCATGAGCTACGCGGCCAAGTTTGCCTCGGCCCACTACGGCCCATTTCGCGACGCGGCCGAGAGCGCGCCCGCGGCCGGGGATCGGCGCACCTACCAGATGGACGCCGCCAACGCCCGGGAAGCGCTCCGCGAAGTGGCGCTCGATGTGGAGGAAGGGGCGGACATCGTCATGGTCAAGCCCGGCTTGCCGTATCTCGATATCGTCTGGCGCGTGAAGGAACGCTTCGGCCTGCCCACGGCGGTCTTCAATGTGAGCGGCGAATACGCAATGGTCAAAGCGGCGGCGGCCAATGGCTGGCTCGATGAACGCGCGACGGTGCTGGAACAAATGACCGCCTTCAAACGGGCGGGCGCGGACCTGATCATCACCTATTGGGCGCGCCAGGTCGCGCAGTGGCTGCGCGAGACGCCGTAGCAGCACCATGACATCGCCGCTACCCTGGACGCGCGACCGTGCCCTCGCGCTCATGCACGAGTTCACGCCGTCGGACGCGCTGCGCAAGCACAACTCTCGGGCTCGGCGGTGCGTAGGAGGGGGCGCGAGCGCCCCACAAATTTCACCGCTCCGCAAAGACCATCGCCCGCTCCGCGGCCGACAGCTCCCGCCAACTCCCCGCCGCGAGCGCGCCCAATTCGAACCCGCCGATCTTCACTCGCATCAGCCGCAACGTCGGGTGCCCGACCGCCGCGGTCATGCGGCGCACCTGGTGGTTCCTGCCCTCCACCAGCTCCAGCGCCACCCACGCGTCGGGCACATTTTTCCGATGGCGAATGGGCGGGATGCGGGGCGGCACGTCCGGTTGCGGATCGAGCAGCCACACCCGGCACGGCAATGTCGGGCGGCCTCCGATGAGCACGCCGCCTTCCAGTTTCGCGAGGGCCTCGCGCGACGGCATGCGCTCCACCTGCGCCCAGTAGGTGCGGCGATGCCCGCGCGTGGGATGAAGGAGGCGCGCATTCAGCGCGGGCTCGTCGCTGAGCAGCAGAAGCCCTTCGCTTTCCCCATCCAGACGTCCGAGCGCGTACACTCCCTTGGGGAAATGAAAATCCGCCAGGGGCCGGTGGCGGGAGCCATCGGGCGTGAATTGCGACAGGACTCCGTAAGGCTTGTGGAAGGCGATGAGCACGGTTCCGGGAAAGGATTCGCAGGAATCCCTACAAAGTAGAAGCGGCATCCCGCCGCTTTCCCCCCTGCCCCGACGGGCGACACGCCATCAGCCGGCGAGGAAAGTCACCCCGTCGGCGAATTCCTGTCCCATCGGCAAAATCCTGCTACTCGTCTCTTTCCCTTGAACCGCCGCGACCTGCCCATCTTCGAACTCGAAACCGTCCTGACCGATGCGCTCCGCGCCCACTCGCGCCTGGTCTTGCAGGCGCCCACCGGCTCCGGCAAATCCACGCAAGTCCCGCAGATCGTGCTCGATCACGGCCTGGCGGGCCAGGGCGAGATCGTGGTGCTGCAACCGCGCCGGCTGGCCACGCGCATGCTGGCCGCGCGCGTCGCCCACGAGCGCGGCGTGCGCCTCGGCGACGAGGTAGGGTACCAGATCCGCCTCGATCGCGTGTGCTCGGCCCGGACGCGCATTCGCTTCGTCACCGAGGGCATCCTCCTGCGCCAGATGCTGACTGACCCCCGCCTGCCAGGCATCAGCGTCATCGTCTTCGACGAATTTCATGAACGGCATCTCTATGGCGACATCACCCTTGCCCGCGCCCTCGATCTCCAGGAACAGTTCCGGCCCGATCTCAAGCTGATCGTCATGTCGGCCACGCTCGACGCGGGCGCGCTGCAAAAGTATCTCGCGCCTTGCGAACTGCTCACCTCCCGCGGGCGCACCTTTCCCGTCGACTTTGAATATCTCGACAAGCCCCTCGGCGACGCGCCGGTGTGGGAAGCGGCGGCCGATGAATTCGAGCGGCTCGCCCGCCAGGCCGAGGGCGATGTGCTCGTGTTCATGCCCGGCTCGTATGAAATTCAACGGACGATCCAGGCGATCCGGAACACGAGGGCGGGAGGCCAGTGCCTCGTGCTCCCCCTGCACGGGGAATTGCCGCCCGCAGACCAGGACGCCGCCGTGGCGCAATACGATCGGCGCAAGGTGATCGTCTCGACCAATGTCGCGGAAACCTCGCTGACGATCGATGGCGTGCGCATCGTCATCGATAGCGGACTGGCCAAGATTGCGCGGTTCGATCCCTACCGCGGGATCAACACCCTGCTCACGGAGCGCATCTCGCGCGCCAGCGCCGACCAGCGGGCCGGGCGCGCGGGCCGGACCGCCGCGGTCATCTGCCTGCGGCTCTGGACGGAGCGCGAGCATCACGACCGGACCGCGCAGGAGTTGCCGGAGGTCAAGCGTCTCGATCTCGCCGAAGTCGTGCTGACCTTGAAGGCCAGCGGGATCGCGGACGTGGCGGCCTTTCGCTGGCTGGAAGCTCCGGACGCGCGGGGCTTGGAAAGGGCGCTCACGCTCCTCACGGATCTCGGCGCGCTGGACCCCGCCGGCGCGATCACGGCGCTGGGCCGCCGCATGCTGGCCTTTCCAGCGCACCCGCGTTACGCGCGCATGCTGCTCGCCGCGCACGACCTGGGATGTGTCCCCGAAGTCGCGCTCATCGCCGCCTTGACCCAGGGGCGCAATCTGTTGCGACGCGCCGACGGCAGGCAGATGGAGCAGGATCGCGAAAGCCGGCTCGGCGAAATCGAAGAAAGCGATTTCTTCATGCTCATGCGCGCCCATCGTTTTGCCGAGCAGCACCATTTCAATCCGAACGAATGCCGCCCCCTCGGGATCAATGCCCTGGCCGCGCGCGATGCCGCGGCTCTCGCCGGGCAATTTCTCCACATCGCGCGCGATGAGAAACTCGATACCACGGCGCGTTCGGCGTCCGAGGAAACGCTCCAGCGCTGCGTCCTCGCGGGTTTCCCCGACATGGTCGCCATGCGCCTCGACCAGGGCACGCTGCGCTGCGCGCTCGTGCACGGGCGCAAGGGCGTGCTGGCGCGGGAAAGCGTGGTGAAGACACCGCTGCTCGTGGCCAGTGAGGTCAAGGAGGTGGCCATCCGGGGCGAAGTGGAAACGCTGCTCACGCTGGCCACGGCCATTCGCGAGGAATGGCTCCGGGAATTATTCCCGGACGGTTTCCAGGAAACGACGGAAGTATTCTTCGATTCGTCGCTGCGCCGGGTGGTGGCGCGGCGGCAGACGCGGTTTCACGATCTGGTGCTCCACGCCGAACAAACGGATAAGGTGCCCCACGAACAGGCGGCCGTGTTGCTGGCTCGCGAGGTGGAGGCGGGACGCTGCCCGCTGAAGAACTGGGACAACACCGTGGACCAATGGATCCTCCGCCTCAACCAACTCACAGAATGGTACCCGGAATTTGAATTGCCGAAAATCGGGGACGACGACCGGCGCATGTTGGTGGAGCAGATCTGCCTAGGCGCCACGACCTACAAGGACATCAAGGAGCGCGCCGTGTGGCCGACCGTGAAGGCGTGGCTTTCCCCGGGGCAGCAGCAACTGGTGGATGACTACGCGCCGGAACGCCTGGAACTGCCCAACGGGCGCAAAGCGAAGATCATCTACGACGCCAAAGCCGCGCCCACCATTGCCTCGCGCATCCAGGATCTGTATGGTGTGACGGGCGAATTGCGCATCGCCGGCAACCGCGTGCCGCTGGTCATCCAGGTCCTCGCGCCCAACCACCGCCCCATCCAAATCACCCAAAACCTCGCGACGTTCTGGAAGGAAAGCTATCCGAAGATCAAGCAGGAGATGCAGCGGAAGCACCCGCGGCATGAGTGGCGGTAAGGGAGGTGGTGAGGTGAAAGTGGATAGCGGTAGTGACTCAGTTCGGTCGTTGGACGAGATCATCGCGCTGCTAGAGTCTTGAGCGGGGAAGCCTCGCGGCTATTCTGGGTACCCACTTTACCCACCTCCGCGCCTCCATTCGGTAAGCCCACGGGATTTATGTTTGTTCGAACGCTTTTCTTTCTTTCCTGGTTCGCGCTCTTCGTCGTTTGCCGGGCCGCGGAGCCGTCGCCTCCATCGTGGAACATTGAAAGGACTGTCTTCTACAAGTTCAACAACAAGGAAGCGCGAGCCAAAGCTCTCGCAAAACTCGACGCCTTTTTCCGCACCAGAGGCTATGAAAAGCACGGATACCCCGAGGGAACAAATTCTGGCTACAGCAAATCCGTCCTGGGTGGCACCACGCTGGATATCAGTTACGATGTGCCCGCCGACGAGCCTGGCTACCAATTGCGTTTCTCAATCCACGCCTACATCCTTGACGGGTTGCCTTCTCGGTTTGCAGCAGTCACCGAGGAAGCCCGCAGATTCTTCGTGGAATACGAAAAGATGCTGGATGCACATTCCTATCGCGGACCGTACGTCATCCCCGGGCCACCGTGATCTTTCTGCCCTCGCCAAACTGAGTCACTACCTGGATAGCCCGGACTCGACCTCGACGGCGCAGTGTTGAGTCACATCTCCCGACATCGCGTCAAGCGGGAGACGTTTTCACAAACCTGAAACGCCGTGCCCACCTCACGGGGCTATCCACTATCAACCATCCACTATCCCCTTCCCAACAAACAAAACCGCCGGCGGCAGGCACAAAGACCCACCGCCGGCGGTGTAATTTACGAGCCGGAACTAGACGGCCTTATCCCCGTGCTCGTCGGTGCGGATGCGGATGGCATCCTCCACCGTCGAGACGAATACCTTGCCGTCGCCGATCTTGCCGGTCTTGGCCGCCTTGACGATGGCCGCGACCGCCTGGTCGGCAAGGCTGTCCGCGAGGACGACCTCGAGCTTGATCTTGGGCAGGAAGTCCACCGTGTATTCGCTACCGCGGTAGATTTCCGTATGTCCTTTCTGGCGGCCGAAGCCTTTGACTTCGCTGACCGTCATGCCTTCCACACCGATTTCGGCGAGGGCTTCTTTCACTTCCTCCAATTTGAAGGGTTTGATGATGGCTTCGATTTTTTTCATGCGTTTGGAATCCTATGTGTTCCGAGTTCCGGTTCACCGCCGCCCGGGCATTGCGCCCCGGCGGCCGTGGAACCAGAAGCGAACTTAGAGGATGTAGCCCTCCTCGCCGTGTTCGCTGATGTCGAGGCCCGCGGATTCGACTTCGGGCGTCGGACGCAGACCAATGACGGCCTTGACGATGTAGGCAATAACGATGGTGCCCACGATCGCAAAAGCGAGGGTGACACCCACGGCCTTCAACTGTTCGATGACCGCGCTGTGGTTGAGGATCGCGTCGGCCAGGCCGTTCGTGGTCGCCGCATTCGCGGCGGAGCCAACAGCGGACTTGGCGATGTTCGCGTTCACGGTCGGATCCGCCAGGATGCCAGTCAGGATCGCACCCATGGTTCCGCCAACCGCGTGGACGCCGAAGGTGTCGAGCGCGTCGTCGTAGCCGAGCCAGCCCTTCACCTTCACGACGAAGAAGAACGGCACGAGCGCGGCAGCGACGCCGATAATGACGGCGCCGGTGGAGTTCACAAAGCCGCACGCAGGAGTGATGACGACGAGACCGGCGACAGCGCCAGAACAGAAACCGAGGATACTCGGCTTGCCCTTGTGGATGTATTCCGCCATGGGCCACACGAAGGAGGCGACCGCAGTGGCGAGGGTGGTGGTGGTGAAGGCATTGGCAGCGACACCGTCGGCAGCCACGGCGCTACCGGCGTTGAAGCCGTACCAACCGACCCAGAGCATGCCCGTGCCGATGGCGCAAAGGACCATCGAGTGGGGAGCCATGTTTTCTTTACCGAATCCGATGCGCTTGCCGAGGATGATGCAGAGGACGAGCGCGCTCCAACCCGAGGTCATGTGCACAACAGTGCCACCCGCGAAGTCCATCGCTTTGATGACAGCCTTCGGGTTCCACACGCCATTCATGAAGCCGGTGACGCCCCACACCATGTGCGCGAGCGGGAAATAGACGATGAACATCCACAGGGTCATGAAGAGGATGATGGCCGAGAACTTCATGCGCTCGGCGATGGCGCCGACGATGAGCGCCGGGGTGATGATCGCGAACATGAGCTGATACATCGCGAAGACATTCTGCGAAACCCAGTAGCTGTAGTTACCGTTCGGGGCGCTATCTACGCCCTTGAAAAAGAGGTTCTTCGTGAAGTCTCCCACGATGGCGCCGGAATTGTCGCCGTCGGCAAACACGAAGCTGTATCCGCAGATCCACCACAGGATGGTGACGAGGCCCGCGAGCAGGTAGCATTGCGCCACCACCGAGAGCACGTTTTTTCTCCGCACCAGGCCGCCGTAAAACAGCGCCAGACCGGGTAAGGTCATGAACAACACGAGCGCCGCGCTGGTCATCTGCCACGCATTATGACCGGGACCGGAGTTGACCGAAACCGGCGCATCCTTTGCCGCGTCGAAGTCCTTCGCGAAAGCGGGGTCACCCTTGTCGTCCTTCGCTGTTTTCATGACAGCCGACGGATCGCTATTGGTCACGTACGCTTCGAGCATGGAGACCCGCTGATCGAGGGTCGCAGCGGTGGGCCTGGGAGCATCCGCGGCAGGGGCAGCAGCATCCGCAGGTTTGGCATCCGCGGCTGGGGCGGCGGCATCTGCGGGCTTGGCGTCAGCCGCAGGCGCCGCGGGCGCCGGAGCGTCGGCAGCAGCAGGTGCTGGGGCTGGAGCTGGAGCGGCGGCTGGAGCGGCATCGGCGGGCGCCGGAGCTTGCGCGTGCAGGGGTGCTCCAGGAGTCGCCCACGACAGCAAGGCTGCCGCGGCGAGCATGGAGAGTTTACAGGTGAGTTTCATGCAGGGTCGTTGGTGGTGTTTGGTGGTGATGTTGTTTTTCCTTCGCGTCGCGCCCGCTCCGAGTGGAGCCCACGGCGGGGAACCGGGGACCGATCGGGGCAAATAAACGAGCCGCGTTTTGGTGCGGCGTCCCACTAGCAAACGCGATGCCACTCCTAGGAACTCAATGATTAACAGAGAAAAGCGATGCGGGCGGGAAGCGCCACCCGGAGCTGGCGGTGCGCAAAAGCCGCCACGTTGGAAAATGGTGCGCAAAATGCGTCAGTGCAGAAATAGCCAGGCCACCAAGGCAAAAATCGGCAGCAAAATCGGGACACTGAATCTGATCACATAGATGAAAAAGCTCGGGGTATGCACGCCCGCATGGTCGCAGATGGCTTTAACCATGAAATTCGGCCCGTTGCCGATGTAGGTCATGGCGCCGAAGAACACAGAGCCCAAGGAAATCGCGACCACGTAGAGCGGGTGGCCACCAAGGAACGCGGCGACGTTTTCGGGGCTATCGAGGGAAAGGTTTTGCAGGCCAAAAGCCGCGGCCAGAAAAGTGAGATAGGTGGGTGCGTTGTCGAGCACCCCGCTGAGTGCGCCGCTGAGCCAGTAGAAGTGAATGGGAAGATTGATCCCGAGAGCGGCGGCATGCCCTTCCAGATAGTCGAGCGCCGGCACCATCGTGGAAAAGATGCCGACAAAGAGCCATGCGACCTCTTTTATCGGACCGAAGGTGAAATGGTTCGCCTCATGGACGGGTTTGGCGGTGGAGAAGTAGGAGCCGATCGCGCTGCCAGCCATGATCGCTTCGCGGGCTCCCGGCGGGGCAAAAATCACGGCCCCAAGAATGGCGGCGAGGAAGGCGAAGTTCGTCCAGCCATCGAGCTTCCACTGTTCGTGCGCGGTTTCCATTTCACGCACCTTTCTGGGCGCGCGCAGAAAGTTAATGCGATCAAGGAGATAGAAGACGGAGACGAGCGAACCCACGGCAACCAACCAGGGCAGGAGAGCGCGTTGGGTGATCCAGAAAAAGGGAATGCCTTTCAAGTATCCGAGAAAGAGCGGTGGGTCGCCGACCGGAGTGAGGCACCCGCCCACATTACTCACGACGAAAATGAAAAATACCGTGTGCAGGCTGGTATAGCGGTAGCGGTTTGACCGGATCCACGGCCGGATGAGGAGCATGGAGGCTCCAGTCGTGCCGACCAGGTTGGCCGCGATCGCACCGACGAGGAGAAAGAGTGCATTGATCGACGGTGTGGATTCGCCCTTCACCCGGATGTGAATCCCGCCCGCCACGGTGAAGAGCGAGCCTACAAAGACGATGAAACTGAGATACTCCCAGCCGGTTTCGAGCAAGCGGCCGGGCGCGTGGAGACCGAGGAGATAGTAAAGGACGCTGATCGCGCCGAGACCGACCGAAACCTTCTTGAAATGATGCTCCCAGAACTTGGGCAGCAAGAGGGGCAGGGTCGCTATGCAGAAGAGCAACGCCGCAAATGGGAGGATGAAAAGGGGGTGTGGATCGAGAAGAACCCGGGCGGGATTGCTGCTCATTCCCGGCACCCGCGAACCATCCACTGGCTACAATGTTGCATAGGCGGCGAGCGTGGCGGTCAGAGTGAGAGCGGCTACCGCCGTCATGAGCTGAGCAGGCAGGCGGAGTTCCGCTTCCTTGCGGCAGCGCATCCACGTGCCGACGGCGCGCCCGCCAAAAAGCATGGTCGTAAAGAAGGGCAGCATGATGGCCCATTCGACGCCGTGGTGAGTGCTTGCGTGATACGCCGAAAGCAGAAGGGAGACGGTGCCAAAAACCGTGTTCAAGAGAACGGAGCGGCTGCTCGTCAGGCGCCAAATGTAGGTGCCCAGCAAAAGCACGGCCAGCGAAACGATGAGGAGGAGAATAGTTGTCGGAGTCATATGGGATAGGGGTATTGCGCGCGCCGGGAGGGTCGGACTCCACGGCGCCGCGAGTCAGGGTGGCGGCTTAAACGGCCTTGTCGCCGGTTTCTTCGGTGCGAATCCGCACGGCGTCTTGAATTGTCGAAATGAAGACTTTGCCGTCTCCAATTTTCCCGGTTTTTGCGGCCTTGACGATGGCTGCGACCGCTTGGTCGGCAAGGCCGTCCGTCAGGACCACCTCGAGTTTGATCTTGGGTAAAAAATCCACCGTGTATTCGCTTCCCCGGTAGATTTCGGTGTGGCCCTTCTGACGGCCAAAGCCTTTGACTTCGCTCACGGTCATCCCCTCGATTCCGAGGTCCGCGAGCGCGTCTTTGACTTCCTCCAGTTTGAAGGGCTTGATGATTGCTTCGATCTTTTTCATGGTTTGAGTCGCGAGATGCCCGACAGCCCGGCCAGCCGTCAGCGCTGGCTGGCCGGGTGCGTGGCATTGGTCGCTTTTATGTTAGCCAACCGGAGGTGACGATTTGTCCGTAACGGTGAAGTCCGGATAGGCTTCCACTCCCATTTCCGGAATATCCAATCCCGCGATTTCGTCTTCCCTCTTCGAGCGAATCGGGAAGATCAGGTTCGAGAGCTTGAACCAAATGAGCGAGAAGCCGAGGACGAAGATCGCGCAAGCTGCGACATCGATGAATTGTGCCACAAATTGCGACATGTCGCCCGCGGGGGCGCCGAACATCCCTCCGAAGATGCCCGTCACACCTACGTCGGTCCAGCCGCCGTTGGCGCCCGTGCCGGTCATTTCCGCGTACTTTTTCAGAGTCGCCGGCAAGGCGTCGTTGTTGATGATCGTCCAGGCTCCGTCCTTAAAGAGCTTGTGGACGCCGCCCCAACCGGTGCCATAGCTGCCGTTGGCAAAGAGGCCGACACTGAGGACGCCCCAACAACCACATACGCCGTGCACAGAAATCGCTCCCACGCAGTCATCGATTTTCGCAGTCCGGTCCCAGAAGAAAACCGAGAAGACGACGATGATGCCGGCGATGAAGCCGATAATCACTGCTCCTAGCGAATTGACGAAGGCGCAGGGAGCGGTGATCGCCACCAATCCTGCCAACAGCCCGTTGCAAAGCATTGTTGGATCCGGTTTCCCCGTCACGATGTACAACGTCAGCATGGTCCCGACAGACGCGGCGGCGCCGGCCAGCATGGTAGTCACCGCGATAATCGCGATGCGGCTATCGGTGCCCGCCAGAGTCGAGCCTGGGTTGAACCCGAACCACCCGAACGCAAGAATGAACGTGCCGAGCATGACCATCGGCACGTCGTGCCCTGGAATGGCTCGGGGTTTGCCATCCGGCCCGTATTTCCCAAGCCGCGGCCCAATACACAGCCCGCCGGCGATGGCAATCATGCCGCCGCACATATGCACGACACCAGAACCGGCGAAGTCGACCGCGCCATGGCCGAAGGCAAAGTTCTGGCCCAACTGTGCGAGCCAGCCACCGCCCCAAACCCAGCTGCCATAAATGGCATACGGGAACATGCCGACCCAGAAGCCGTAGATGATGAAGTTTCGGAAATCCCACCGTTCCGCCATACAGCCGGTCGGAATGGTTGCCGTGGTGTCCATGAACACCATCTCGAACAGGAAGAGCGTGAATACGGCGGTATCGAACACCGAGGGATTTAGAAAAAATCCCTTTAGCCCAAGCAAGCCGAACGGATGCCCGGCGATGGTCACCGTCCAACCTTGGTTCAAGAGCGCCAGACCCTGGCCCAGCGACGGTTGCCAGCCAATCGGGACCGGACCATTCCAGTAATTGCCAAACATGAACGCGAAACCGCAGGCCCAGAACCCGAGCATGCCCAGGCCATAGATCATGAAGTTCGTCGCCATGACGTGTGCGGCGCTCTTGGCGCGGCACAGTCCCGTCTCGACCAGGGCAAAACCCGCCTGCATGAACATGACCAGGAAGCCCGTCACGAGCGTCCAGACGAGGTTGATGGAATTCTTGTTGTGCGCGACGTTGTTGACTAGTTCGTCGTTGGTGACTTTGCCCTTTCCGTCAGGATTGATCCCGGGGCTGTCTGCCGGGACAGGCCACTGGAGATCGATGGCGGCTCCTGAATTGCCACCGTTGATCTTATCGGTCGCCAGGGTCGTCCCTGTGGAATCCGGCGTGTCAATCTTCGCGGGAGGCGTCGCTTCGGCTGCGTCGGCGGGCGCCGCCGCGGGAGCCGCCGCATCCTTGGGGGGTTCTGCGGCGGGAGGCGCCGCGTCGGGAGCGGCCGGCGCCGCGGGAGCCGCCGCCGGAGCGGCGTCGGGTGTCTTGTCTTGCGCGTGGGCTGAAGGTCCCCCGAGGACCGCCCAGGCGAGTGCCGTGGCAATTGCCACGGGCACGATCGATTTGCGGAGTTTCAACATATCTGCTGATCGCTGTTTTGTGATGGTGGTGTGGTTCGCTTGTCCGGAAGTGAGACCGTCGACGCACCACCGGCCTCGGGGAGTTGGCGCGCGTTTGAGTCTTTTCCGTGCAAGCTGCGTTTGGTGAAGCACTCGTCAGCGTTGCTGGCGCATGGAAGACTTGCCAATTGGCTTCCCTCGCCAGAAATCGGATCAAATGATTCGCGGCGCGTTCTAGCATCCACTATGCCAAATGAGCCGTGCGGTCGTGCGGAACCAGCGCACCCAGAGTGAATTACCCGTCTATTTCACTGCGCCGAGCACGGGCGGCTTGTCCGATCCCGAACGAAAAGGCCGCAACCTGCCTAAAACTCGCCACCTTAAGGTATCACAATTCGGCAGCGACGAAAGAGAAATCTAACATTTTAGTCAGATTCATCGGAAGCGGCGCGGTAAGCGCGCCAGCCTCCAAATTGGCTGATTTCGCGCTGTCCTTCGCAAAGAATCGGCTCCGCCAGCACGCCCAGCGTTTCCTCACCGCTCGCCAGCATCACCTTCCCGATACTGAGACCGGCTGGCTCCTTCATGAGAATGGAGGCCAGACCTTCGACTGGCACGCTCCAGACCTCGACCGCCACCGCTACGCCTCCCGCTGGGACCCGGTACATCCCCGGGTGCCGATCCCCGATCGAAAAGAGGCGATAGGCCGGCACGGTGCGATCCTCACAGAGAAAAGTGGCGCCAACGGCGAGCAGGTTTGGATTCAATTCGAGGCCACGCATGAGTGTGCCATTCACGGCGAGTGAGACATTTTGAGACGGCGGCATCTCTGTAACCTACTGGCTTTGCAGGCACTTGAAAAGCCCGCCGTTTTCCGTGGCACACATAAAGCTAGTAGTAAATCTGCTGAATGTGCTATATTGCATCAGTAAACATACAAATGAAACTCCTCCACACCCCTCTGGCCGGTCTTGGCTTTGCGGTCCTGGCTTGGACGGCCATTTCACCCTTGAGTGCCAGCCCCCCGGCTGACTGGCACCTCGTCTTCAGTGATGAATTCGACGGCAGCCAACTCGACACCTCCAAATGGAACACGACGATGGAGTTTCCGGGTATTCAGGGTCCCCGGTATCACAATGAATTCTACCTGAGCTATACCATGGATGAAGACGTCCTCCTGCAGGACGGTCTCCTTCGACTCCGGACCGACCGTCGCGTCATTTCCGGTAGCGAGCCCATTGGCTTATTCAACTACTCCCAAGGGCTGGTTTCATCCCGGGATAAGTTCTCCTTCACCTATGGGTACATCGAGATTCGCGCGAAATATCCGGGCGGCAAAGGCATGTGGCCGTGTTTCTGGCTCATGCCGCAAAACGCCGACTGGCCGCCCGAGTTCGACATCGGCGAATACCATGGTGGCCAGCACAAGATGCATCATGGCCTCGCCTACGGGACGATGGAAAAGACCAAGTGGGACAGCTACAACGACACCGAAACCGATTTCATCAATAATTGGCACACGCTGGCCCTTGAATGGACTCAGGGGCGGGCTGTCTGGTACGTCGATGGGATTGCGTGCAAGACAGTGACCGCCGATTATGTGCCAAGCGTGCCGATGTACGTCATCCTCAGCAATGGGGTCAGTTCGCGCCAGGGTCCTTCTGGTGAACCGGACGCGAATACCGTCTTCCCGAACCACTTTGAGGTGGACTACGTCCGAATCTACCAGCCTCCAAATCCGCTGATCGCGGCGGAAACTCCGCCTCGCCCACCGGTGCCGCCGGCCCCGCCAGCCGCCAAGCCCAAGCCGGTGGAAACCCCGTCAGTCATCGCCATCCTGCCCACCAGCCCGCTGCCGTAGTTACTTCCCGACCTTCTCCTCGTCGAGCTTCGCGAGGACGTCGGCTTCGAGTTGGCCGTAGAGTTCAGCATTGGTCTTGAGGATCTCCTTCGCCGCGTCGCGGCCCTGGGCAAGCTGGTTGCCCTTGTAGCTGAGCCACGAACCGCGCTTCTCAATAATCCCCTTCTCCAGCGCGAGATCGAGCAGCGAACCGGTGTTGCTGATCCCCTCGTTATACATGATGTCGAACTCCGCCTCGGTGAACGGGGGCGCGACTTTGTTCTTCACGATTTTCACCTTGGTCCGGTTGCCGGTGACCGTGCCGTCGCCGACCTTGATCGCGCCAATGCGGCGGATGTCCACCCGGACGCTGGCGTAAAATTTGAGCGCCTTGCCCCCGGGCGTCGTCTCGGGGTTGCCGAACATCACGCCGATTTTCTCGCGGATCTGGTTGGTAAAGACGCAGATCGTGCGCGCCTTGGAAATGAGCGCGGTCAGCTTGCGCATCGCGGCGCTCATGAGGCGGGCCTGCGCGCCCACGGTGGAATCGCCGATTTCCCCCTCGAGTTCCTGCTTGGTGACGAGGGCGGCCACGGAATCGAGCACGATGACGTCGAGCGCATTGGACCGCACCAGGGTCTCGCAAATGCGCAGCGCTTCCTCGCCGCTGCTCGGCTGCGAAATGAGGAGGTCATCGAGATTCACGCCGAGTTTCTTCGCGTACTGCGGGTCGAGCGCGTGCTCCACGTCGATGAAGGCGGCGAGCCCGCCGCGCTTCTGCGCGGCTGCGATCAGCGTCAGCGTCAGCGTCGTCTTGCCGGAAGATTCAGGGCCGAAAATTTCGACGATGCGGCCGCGAGGAAATCCGCCCACGCCCAATGCGCGGTCGATGAGAATGTTGCCCGTCGGAATGGCTTCTACGTCCAGGTGCTGCGACTCCCCGAGGCGCATGATCGCACCATCGCCGAAATCCTTGGCGATTTGCTGGATGGCCAGTTCCAGGTTCTTGTTCCGCGCGATGGTGACCTTGCTCTCGTCCTGGGTTTCGGTTTTCGTAGCCATAAGTGCGCGGAGGCTACAACCCCACCGCACCGGGGCGAAAGAAAAAGATCGATCCGCGGGCAACAAAAAAAGGCCGGCTTCACGAACCGGAACTTGGTGATTTGTGTGGACCGGTATAGTCGGGCCATGAAACTGCCGCCACCGCCTCCCATGGTTCCCCTGGAACCATGATGACCGCGCCCTGCCGAAAGACCGGTCGCTCCGTCCCCTCCATGAATTTTTCCGGTTTTCTCCGAGCGATCTTCGCGACCATGGCCATTCTCGCGTTGGGGCGGCTGGCTGAGGCGCATCCGATCCCGGATCTGCCAGTGCGCGGGGTGTTCGAGACGGGCGGCGCCTGCACGGTCTACGTGGAGGTAAATCCGCGCTGCTTCGACGATGACCCGGCCAACGCGCCGTCCCTGACCAAGGAGATCTACGAAACACTTTCGCCCGCGCGCAAAGCGGAATTGATCCGGCTGGCGGAAAAGCTGACACGGGAGAGCCTGGAATTTTATTTCGAACCAGCCGGTCGCGTCCAACCGGAGTGGGTCTGTGACTTTACGGGAGAAGGTCACCGGCCGCTGATCAACGACGATGACATTGTCGTCCTCATGGGCTCATGGAAAACGACCATCCACCCAGGGGTGACGGGGTGGAGAATTCGCGCGCTGCCGGGAAAGCGGCTGGCCGTCTTTTTTCAGAATTTCGTGGACGGGGTCATGCACCCTCGCACGGCCATGGTCTTCCCCGGGGAGACGAGCTACACGCTCGATCTCGCCGGCCTGGCGGGGACGGCCTCCAGCGTATCGGCGAGTGGCGCGGTGCCGCTCCATGGCTCGTCCGACGATTGGCGGGCGTCCTTCGGCAGCTTCGTAAAACTGGGTTTCGTCCACGTGCTCCCGGAGGGCTTCGACCATATTCTGTTCGTGGTGGGTCTGTATTTGCTCAGCCGATCGGTTCGCCCATTGCTCTGGCAAATCACGACGTTTACCCTCGCGCATTCGGTCACCCTCGCCCTGGCCACGCTGGGCTATGTGCACGTTTCGCGATCCTTCGTCGAACCGGTGATCGCCCTCAGCATCGCTGCCGTGGCCCTCGAGAATATCTTTCATCCGCGCTACACGCCGTGGCGGCTCCTTGTCATTTTCACCTTCGGGCTGGTTCACGGCCTGGGGTTTGCCAGCGGGTTGGGCCCGAACCTGCCCAAGGCGTCGATCGCCGTGGGCCTGGTCGGGTTCAATGTCGGGGTCGAGTGCGCCCAGATTGCGGTGATCGTGCTGTGCCTGTTCCTGACCGGCTGGATCCGCGACGCCGCGCGCTACCGGCAATGGATTGTCGTGCCCGGCTCGGCCTTGATCGCGGCCATCGGGCTCTGGTGGGCCACCCAGCGCGTCGCCGCCGCGCTTTTCCCTCACCAGCAACCGCGGGCCGCCGCGCTTTCGCCCATCGGGCGGCGGAGCGTTTCCTGAAATCCTTCCATCCGCTTTTTCCTCGCGTTTGGAGGCGATGCGCCTTTGTGTAGTAATTAGATTTTTCACATGGAACCCAACTCTCCCGCGGACGAAACCGCACCCACCCCTCCCGCCGTCGCGCCGGCGGAGGACGCCGTTCCGGCGGCCCCTCCGGAAACTATCGTCAAAGACATCGCCGAGGGCGAACCGCTCGAGGACGCGGCGCCTGAGGACGCCGCCGCGTCCGGCGCCGCGGAGCCGGATGAATTGAGCCAACTGGCCGACGCTTCCCAGAAAGCCCGCCTGTCCGCTGCCGATGAGGACCGCATGGCCACGCTGCTCAAGGAAGCCCTGCTCGGCGGACGCGCCGGCGTGGCTCGCGCCATCGAAGTCCTGCCGCGCGTGCCATGGATCGTCGGCATTCGGGCCGTGGAGACGATCTGGCCGGAGTTGACGGCCGGCTTCCGCACGCAATTGCTCTCCGGGCTGGGCAAGGAAGAGACCGATGCCGCGCGGCGCATTCGCCTGAGCCTCGCTCGGGCGCTCTTCAAGCTCGATGTCCCGGTCGCGCTGAAACTCGCGGTCGCCGTGGCCCGCGAATTACGGGACAAGGAAACTGGCGCGCTCACCCCGAAACAAGCGCAGATCTTCGCCAATGTCTTCATTGGTCGCGGCAAGCCCTGGCTGGCGCAGTTGCCCCTGACGGACTTGAAACCCGCCGATATCGACGCACTCGTTCATTGCGCGGTGCTCGCGGTCTTCACCTTGCCGCATCCGCCGGTCACTCAACTGGGCGTTCTCAAATGGGCCGCCGAGCAGCAACCGCTCGACAAACTCGATCCCGTGGCCCTCGAGACGTTCAAAAAGGGCGTCACCCGGTGGAACGGGAAATGGCAGGCCGCACTCCGCAAGGAAGTGGCGGAGCTTCCGGAGGAAATCGTCGCGCAATTGAAACCCTCCAGGGAGGCCGCGAACGTCCGTGAGAGGTCCAACGAAGCGCCCGAAGACTCCGATCAGAGCCAGGTCCCGCCGGCAGACGAGGGAACCAAGCCGGAGGCCGGCGATGACGACGAGGAGGACAAGGAGGATCAGGACGACGAAGAGGATGAGGATGACGATGAAGATGAGGATGAGGACGACGCTGGGGAGCGGGACGTGCGGAAAGAACGGCCGGTGTATGAGCCGCGCCCGCAAAAAGCCACGGACGACTCGCGCCGGGAGCGCCCGGTCTACACCCCGCGCAACGCCGGGGCGAACGTGCCGCGGAATTTCAACCTCCCGGAGGCGTTGCGAAACATTGAAGCGTACGCGAATTCGCTGCGCACCGAACTGGCGACCGCCAAGTCGCGACAAAAGGACGATCGCCGGCGTCCCGAAAAATCCTCCGGCCCCATCATCACGGGTGAACCGTCGCTGGAAGAACTGGCCCGGCTCAACCAGCAACTGGAGGCGCGCAACGCCGAACTCCAGGAGCGAATCCGGGACCTGACCCAGCACAGCGAGGATCTCGCGACGAGCATGGGGGCGATGTCGAGCGAACCGGTGAGCGACACGGACGCCCAGCTCCGGACCCTGCTCGGGCTGAAGTTGCAGGAGGATTTCGCCGATTTTCTCGCGTTGAAAAAGGAGACGAACGATATCGTCGTGCAGCAGCACTACCGCAGTGTCCTCGAACACGTTTTCGAGGTCCTTCAGCAGCTCGAAGTCCCGCTGAAAACGGAATAACCCCGGGGGAAGTTTCTGGTTTAAGGTTTCTCGTTTCCAGTTCTCTGCTGCGGAACGGGCCCGGCGGTGGGAACCAGAAACGAGAAACTTGCAAAAAAAGCCCCGGCCTCACGAAGGAGACCGGGGCTTGAGGGAGATTCTTTCCGAAAGGGCTTGGTTATTCGGATTTGGGGGGGGCCGGCGCGGGCGCGGGGGCCGGAGCTGGAGCTGGGGCGGCATCCTTCACCGCATCCTTGGCCGCGTCTTTCACGGCATCGGCCGCCTTGTCAGCCGCCTCTTTGGTCGCATCGACGGCCTTGCCGGCAGCGTCCTTGGCCGCTTCGGCGGCTTTCTCGATCGCAGCTGCCGCTTCAGGAGCCTTGGCTTTGGCGTCCTGCTTGGCTTCGTCGATTTTGGTCTCGGCCGTCGCCTTGCTTTCTTCGGCTTTCGTTTCAACTGATGACTTGGCGTCATCGGTCTTCACGTCGATGGACGCGTCTTTTTTATCGCAGGCCGTCAAGGCGAGGGCGGCAGCAGCGACGAGGGCAAATGTGGGATTCAATTTCATGGTAGGTTGGGATTAGGGGTTGGATGATCGGCCGATACGTTCAGCCTCCGCAAACAGGCTGTGACAAGCGACCGGGGCAAGTCAATGCCAGTCTGACACGAAAGTGATGTCGGGCAGACAAGGCCACCCACACTGCAAGTGTTTCTTAGGCAGAACGATCTACTTAACACTGGCGTCAGCTCGGTGGTTGTTTAACGCTGTGCCGCGGACGACCCAGGGGCCGGCTACTTGGAAATCAGCTTCTCCAGCAACGAGTTGAGCCGCCCGAGCATGGCGCGCGGATCTTCGAGCAGCCCGGCGGCGACGAGCGAATTGTCGAATATTTGCTCGGCAACCTCCCCGGCGAGCGCCGGGTCGGACTCCCGGATCGAACTCAACCGGACCATCATGGCGTGATCCGGATTGATCTCGAGATTGGGCTTCGACTCCAGGCTCGGGCCGCCTTCGCGATTCATCATCTTCATCATGCGCCGCATGCTCGAGGTGATGTGGCTGTCGCTGTCCACGACCACGGCTGGACTGCCGACGAGTCGCTTCGAGCTGCGGACTTCGTTCACGCGGTCGCCGAGGCGCTCCTTGATGAAGTTGGCCAGCAAGCGCGCATCGTCCTCGCTCAGCGCGTCCGCGCTTTCCTTGTCCAGCTTGAGATCGGCCTTCTCCGCCGCGACGAGCCGCTTCTTATCGAACTCGCGCAGGTGATCCATCACGAATTCGTCGTGCGGCGAGTAGAGGAACAGAACCTCGTACTTCTTCTCGCGGAACACTTCGAAATACGGGCTGGCCTCGGCCGATTCGCGGTTGGGCGCAGTCAGGGAGTAAATCTCCGTCTGCCCCTCGGGCATACGGCCCACATAATCGGTGAGCGAAGTCGACTTGCCCTTTTCCGTGAAGGACGATTCAAAGCGCAGCAGTTTCGCCAGCGCTTCCCGGTGCTGCCAGTCATTCGCCACGCCTTCCTTCAGGCAGTGGCCGTGCTCGGCAAAGAATTTGTCGTACTTCTCAGCGTCGCCTTTCGCTTCCTCGTCCAGCCACTTGATCACCCGCTTGGTGAGCACATCGTTCAACTTCCGCAGCAGCGCGCTATCCTGCATCGTCTCGCGCGAGATATTCAGCGGCAGGTCCTCGCTATCCACCACGCCCTTCATGAAGCGCAGCCATTCCGGGAAGAGGTCCTTCGCCTTCGGCTGGATGAGGATCTTTCGGCAATACAGGTTCACCTCGCTCTCGCCTCGCGTCATCGTGAGGTGCTCGTAGCTTTTCTGCGGGATGAACAAAAGGGCGCGAATGCTCAGCGGCGCGTCCGCCGAGAAGTGCAGGCGGTATTGCGGCGCGTCGGAGTCATGCCCGATGTACTTGTAGAAATCCTGGTATTCCTCGTCCGTGATCTCGTTCTTGTTCTTGGTCCACAGCGCTTGGACGGTATTGACTGCGGAACCATTAAGTTCGATCGGGAACTGCACGAAATTCGAGTAGTGTTTGATGATCCGCTCGATATTCGCGCTCTGCGCAAACTCGGTGTCGTTCAGGTGCACGACGATCTTCGTCCCGCGCGACAACGCTTCCGCCGGCTCGATTTCGTACCCCGTGCGGCCGTCACTCGTCCAGAGCCAGCCCGACTCGCCGGGCAGATACGACCGGGTGAAGACCGTCACTTTTTCGGCCACCATAAACGCGGAATAAAAGCCGACGCCGAATTGCCCGATGAGGCTCGCGTCACCCTGGTTGGCCTTGAGCTGCTCGAGAAAGGCCTTCGACCCGGAATGCGCGATGGTGCCGAGATTGTCGATCAACTCACCATGCGTCATCCCGATGCCGGAATCCGCGAAGGTGATCGTTTTCGCCTGATCATCGGTCGAGACGCTGATCTTCAAGGGCGCGTCGGCCTCAAAAATCTCCGCGCCGGAGGTCTGGAGGAATTTCAGCTTCTCGCTGGCATCCGCGGCGTTGGAAATCAGTTCGCGGACGAAGATTTCCTTGTCGGTGTAGAGGGAGTGAATGACGAGATCGAGCAACTGGGCGATCTCGGCCTGGAAAGCGTGTTTTTCGATCGTGGTGGACATAGGGCCGCGGAATCTACATGCCCCCGGTGGTGGCGGGCAATGCCATTCAGATCAGGCAGGCCCCCCAATGTGCCAACGATAAAACGTGTCGGGCGTGAACGGCGGCCTCACCCGCAAGAAGCTCCTCCTTGCTTTCCAACTGATTGTCACCTTCGTCAGTCAACGGGCGATGCGGACGTCGGTGTGCTCGCCCGGGGTATCCCCAGACAGGCTGCATAATGTTACCGCCCGCCTCTCATGGAAGGAGCCCCGACAGCGTAACGAGCCAATCGCCGGTACCAATCAGGTTGATCACCTCGGAACTTACGTGTCGCCTGAAGCGCCCGTATCGCACGGCCGATATCGTCGGCCAACACATCCGCTGATACTACCTCACAGGTCTTGTCCGAGGGGCGATAGGCCACCATTTGGAACTCGCAATCTCGCGGCCAGTCAGGAGCCTTAAAATTATCGCCGTGGTTGGTTTCGACGATATCAGTGCCGTCGGCGTCCGTGTCAGTCACAATGGCGAGGTTTAGCATAAAGTTGGATGGGCGGATGGCACTAAATATTTGCAAGCCACGAGACTTGGATGATGACCCGCTCTTTCTTAATAAATTGCAGGTCTGTTGAGAGGGGATTCTGGAAGATATCGTGGAGTGGCGACTCGCGAAAGTTCTTCACGACGAAGAGGTAGAAGCGATCGGACATTGAGCCCGCCACCTCGTACTCCTTTGGCGTGAGCGACAGACTTCCCGTCCGACCCTGCAGGCCTTTAACCTCGATCGCCAGAAAGTCTTTGGCGGTACCAGCCCGCAGCCGGAAGTCGTATCCGCAACCGAGTCGGGTGGTATTTTCGAGCGTGTATCCTTGGAACTGCGGAAGGCTCGGTTGAATCGACTCGAAATAATGTTCTGCCGCCAGACCCGTGATCAATCGCTTGGCGAAAAACGAATCGTCTGACTGATCCTCATCTTGCAGTTTTAGTTCACTCCACGCGTTATCGTCGTAGCCGATTAACGCTTTCACCATGCTGCTAAAGGTTTCCAAGTCAGTGTCTTTGTGCGCTTCCAGTACCTTTTGGCAGTGCTCACGGAGGGGACGCTTGTGCCAGCCCTTGCGCTGATTGGGGAAAAAGGGATCGAATTCGTCCCGATAGTTTTTGATCGAGGCTGGCTTGGCTCCCAAGGCATAGCCAATCACATTGAAGGCTTCCGCGAAGCTATCGAAACCCAATTTCTTGAGAGCAACCGCGTCGTATTTGGAAAGGAATAAACCGGCAAGGATAAGCCCCTCCCTTGTAGCAATGCGTCCCGGATTGAGAGTCATGTCTCGATCAGTCCAGAGGAGCGGGTTCATGACTACGCCGATTCCCGTGAAGCGCCAAATGAGGTGCATGTACCTCCTGTTTCGTCTTCCACATCGTTCGCAATGACGCACGCCATCCGGCTTGATCGAGGCTCAGTCGCATCAGCCTTGCCCCGACAAAAAACTCGGTCAGGGTGCTATCCGTCACGCATTCGTTCGGGAATTCCATGGGGAGTGTTTTGCCGTGCTCAAGCGGGTTTCGCAACACTCAATCTCGTATTCAGCTCCCTTCGAAGCTGCGAGTCGGTTTTCAACGGATCACGCAAAGAATGTTCCCGAACCCCGAGAATCCGCTATCGGCGATTTCCTTCTCAATGCCATCCGGCAGCCGCGTTGTCGAATTGGCCTCGCGAGGAACGAGGCTTTGGTCAGATGTCACCCGAACGGTCGCAGGCGCAACAAAAGAGAATGACTGCGCAGTTGCGCATGGCGGGGAGTCTGCCCCAAGCTGCGCCCCCCTCCCCTTTTCAAACTCATTCTCTACCCTATTTCTCCCTATGGGACGCCAATGGCTCCAAGCAAAACGTGAAGTCGCCGGCCTCAAGAAAGGCCAGATGGTCGGCAAGCTGGTTAAGGAAATCATGGTCGCCTCGAAGCTCGGCGGCCCGGAACCGGACGGGAACCCGCGGCTCTTCGCCGCCGTCGAAAAAGCGCGCCGCCAGAGCGTGACCCGCGATGTCATCGAACGGGCGATCAAAAAGGGCGCGGGAATTGGAGCCGAAAAACTCATCCTGGAGCACGTCGTTTTCGAGGGCTACACGCCGCACAAGGTGCCCGTGATCATCGAAGTGATGACCGATAACAACAATCGGACCGCGCCGGACATGCGGCTGCTTTTCAAAAAAGGGCAACTCGGGGCGCCGGGCAGCAACAAATTCCTCTTCGACCACGTGGGGCTCGTCGAGGCCTCCCATCCCGACGCCGGCAGCGACCTCGAGGCGGCCGCGATCGAAGCGGGCGCCAATGAAGTGGAGCCCCTGTCGCACGAGCAGAACGACGACATCCCGGCGGGGACCGCCGGCGGGCGATTCATCACCGATCGCACCGCCACCGCCGCGGCCTCGAAATGGCTCGCGGCCAATGGCTGGACCGTCGTGACCAGCGAACTCGGCTACGTGCCGAAGCAATTTCCGCAAATCACTGACGCGCAAAAAGAAGAGGTCGGCGAGTTCCTCCAGGCCATCGAGGACCACGACGACGTGCACCGCATCTGGGCAGCGCTGAAGTAGCTAACTGCGGGCCGGCTCCCGCACGCTCCGCATCAATGGCAGCGCCACACCCCAGGCGAGAATCACCTGGAGCGCGATGATGCCGTGAAAATAGGACAGCGGCGCGCCACCGGGGACCGTGAGCGCGTTCCACGAGGGCGGAACGTGATCCTTGATCCACCCGCCGGTCAAAGCCCCCATGGAACCGATCACGCCCACAAATGACCAGTGCACCGCCATAGCCACGGTGCGGCCCGCCTTCGTGGTGAACGCCTGAGTGAGGCGCAACTGACAAAGCTGCATCCCGGCGAAGCAACCGCCGATCATGAGGGACGCGACGCTCATCAGCACCACCGGTTGCGGGATCGCACCGACCAACGGGAGTCGGATCTGCGACGGCGAAACGAAGAACCAGTTGAGCGTGAAGAGCGGGCCGACCGTCATGAGCAGCGTCGCGACGCGGCGGGCTCCGTATTGGTCGATGCGATGTCCGATCGGGTGTGACCAGAGAACCGAGCCCAAGGCGGACGCGAGGACGAGCCACGAGGCCTGAGAATAGGTCGCGCCGAAGGCTTCGTGGAGATAGACGACATTGAAAAATCCCGGCGTGCCGTTGAAATAACCGGGCAACGCGAGCGACGCCGTCCACGCGCCCATGGCCAGCGTCAGCCGCCGGAAATCCCGGTTGCGCAAGGGCACGGCAATCCGCCGCCAGGGCGTCTGGCCCGGCGTGCTGCGGACGGGGACGGGCTCAGTGACGCCGAAATGCACCACGATATCGCCCACCCCGAAAATCGCCGCCACGGCGAAGACGATGCTAAAGCCCAGCAGCCCGTATCCGGGGCGGTTCGTGACATCCAGAATCCATCCATAAGCCAAGGCCGCGAGCAGCAAGACGACCGCGAGCAACCGCTGGCGGCCGCCCCAGAATCGCCCGGCCCGGCTGGCCGGCAGCAGATCCGCCATCCAGCTCAGCCACGGCGCAGTGCTGGCATTGCCCAGCGCATCGCTCAACCCGAGCGTAACGATCAAGACGATCACCCAATACGCGCCGCCCCCCGGCCAAAGGAACGGGAGCACGGCCGGCACCAGCCAGAGCGAACGATGGACGGTCGCCACGATCGCCCAAAAACGCTTCCGGCGGTCGAGCCGTTCGACCAGGAACGCCGACGGCAGTTGCGCGAACATCGCCGCCTGCCGCACCGCGCCCATGAGCCCGAGCTGAAACCCGGTGGCCTTGATCGCCTCCATGAAGAGCGGCAACGGCAACCCATAAACTGCCACCAGCCACACCGTGCCCAAGGCGCCGGCCGCAATATTTTTCCGCATCGACGCCTGGAGCTCCTCCTCGGAGATCGCAGGAGAATCAATGGCGGAAGGCGGCATGGAAGGGAAAAGGGCCGATGACAGCGGAGCGGACGCGCGGGAGCAAGCTGTGTCGTTGCGAGACCCAAAAACCGCGGCGCGGGATTGTCTGTTCGAGAATGACGTCGGGTGCCTTCCATCCCGGAGGGATGAGAGCGATTCTTTCCAGCCCTCCGGGCTGGACGAGCCCTGACGGGACACGTCACCGCACTCTACACGCAGGCACGTCCCGGAGCTTCATGGACAAGCGGGAATCTGCACTGCTGCCACCCGTGGTTCGGCGAATGAATTCGCCGCTACATACGACCCCGCCGCTCAGTACGGGCGCGCGATGATACGACGCTGCGGGTCCATCGCCCCTGTCACTTTGAAGATCTTCCCGGGAGTCACCGTCTTCAGTTCGTAGCCCTTGAGCACAAACTCCGGATAGAATCCATTGCTCGCTGGCTCATACACCGTGTCGCCCGAAAACGAGCCGTAGAGCTTGTATTCGTAGTTGTTGTCGCTGCCGATTTTCCCCAATTCGCGGTCGGGCGCGAGTTTCTGGTTTTCATTGAGCATGACCATTTTCGCCGCCGTCCACGGCTGGCCCGCCTTGCGAATATAGCCCCAGAATTTGTAGTCCACCTTGTAATAGCGGCGGCCGATGTAGTAATCCCCGGGCGGCTCGGCGGCGATTTCCGCGAGCATCGCCTGGCGCGACGGCTCATTCGGATCAGCGGTGGCGCATCCCGATAGTGAAGTCAACGCGATGACGGGAACGAGAAAGGCGGCGAAACGCCGCAAGGTGAGAGGTGACATGTTCAAAGCAGACCCATTTTGCCGAGGAACGGCTCCAGCCAGTCGGCGAGAGCATCCTCCTTCAGCGAATGAGGTTCAGGGATCGAGCCGAAGAGACGCCACGATTCCGCGTGGCCCACGGATTCGCCCGGAGCGAGCGTGCGCAGCGGGCTCAGCGTTTCCATTTGCAGCATGTGCGCGTTGCTGAAGGTCTCGAAGTTGCACCCGAAATCCGGATAGGTCGCGCCTTCTTCGTAGGTGAAGGTCTTGATGAAAAGCGCGTGCCGGGTGAGGTAGCCAACCCACTTCATCCGGTGCATCAAGCCGAGCTTTGTCGGCGAACTGTGCGGCGTCTGCCGCAGGGTGATGAACTCGCGGCCCCAGCGCCAGCGATCGTCGGCGGTGTCGGTGTAGGGCCACAGGACCTGAAGGCGATTCGGCCGCCGGTCGCGGGGATGCTCGCCCATCAGCGGGCGCGGGATGATCTCCAATCCCCCGGGCTCCATGACCGTCACGCCCCAGGTCGCCAGCGTCGCCGATCCGGCGCCCTCATTGGTCGCGCGATGCTCGATCGTGACCACCGAGGAGTCCGGCGCCAGCGTCACCTTTAGCTCCTTCTTGATTTGCCATGGGGCGGCGGCCGCATTCTCGAGACGCACCCCCTCGGGCAGAAGGTCGCAGGTTACCGGCGCGTTATCGGGGTGGGACGTGCGTTCGTCTTCCGGCGCGAGCCAGAGGCGATGCCCGCCCCGCGGCATGAAGCGCTCTTCCCCGCTCTTCCCAAGCTCGTCGGTGTTGGCCTTGAGCACGTTCTTTCCGCCCGGCAGGTGCTGGTAGGAAATGACGCGCGGTCCCACGTCGAGCGTGACGATCAGCTCGGCGTGATCGTTGGCGATGCGGAGGCAGTTGGCCCAGCCGCCGTAGGATGTTTTTTCAATTTTCATCGGTCACTTTGCGCACCTTGGCCAGCAGCGCGGGCTGCCGCTGGAGATGGCTGGTCAGCGCTTCGATGGCGCGGAGCGTCGGGGGACTGATGTGATGTTCCATACCTTCCACATCGTGATAGATCACCTCGTCGTCCAGGCCAAGGAGTTTAAGAAAATCCGTCAGGAGTTGGTGCCGGTGGGTAATGTTCTGGGCCAGTGCCTCCCCCGCCGTGGTCAGCACCAGACCGCGGAACTTTTCATACTTGAGCAACCCCTCCGCGTCGAGCCGCTGGACCATGTTCGTCACGCTGGCCTTCGAAATCTGGAGGCGCTGGGCGATGTCCACCACCCGGGCGTACCCCTTCATATTGATCAGCTCGAGGATGCGCTCGAGATAGTCCTCCACGGTCGAGGAGGCATGGCGGTCTGGTTTCGCGAGCGTCATGGGAGGAGCGATAGCGGTTGAAGGGAGGCGCGGTCAAGAGTTCGCCCATCCGTCCCCGGGGTAACCAGAGTAATCGAACAAAGTTAGGCTAGACTAACTTTGTTATTGCACCGAATCCGGAAATGCGCTTTTCTCCATGAACCATGAAACCCTCTTTTCTCCCCGGGTCCCCCGCCTGGCCGGCGGCCTGGCTCGTCCTGGCCACCTCCGTTTCGCTGCTCGCCGGTCCCGCGTCTCCCGAACCGGCGCCTGATAAATCCGGATATTCCCTCTTCAATCCCACCCCGCGCTCGCAGCTCCGGGATCTGAATTCCGATCGTCCCGATCAAACTGAAGGGCCCTTCACTGTCGATGCCGGCCACGTCCAAATGGAGATGGATCTCGTGAATCTCACCTACGATCGTCACAGCCCCGACGGCTCACGGACGGAAACCTGGACCATCGCCCCGATCAATGTGCGCCTCGGCCTGTGCAACCGCGTGGAACTGGACGTCATCCTCGACAATTACATCCACACCCGCACCCGCCAGGGCGGCGTTACGGATCGCGCTTCCGGTTTTGGGGACATCACGACCCGGCTAAAGATCAATTTCTGGGGCAACGATGGCGGGCCCACCGCGTTCGGCATCATTCCCTTCGTCAAGCTCCCCCTCGACGCTTCCAACATTCGGAACGGCCGCACCGAAGGGGGTGTGATCCTGCCGCTGTCTGTCAATTTGCCGGGCGGCTGGAATATGGGAATGATGACTGAGGCGGATTTCGTCAGCAACGACCAGGGCGGCTACGATACCGAGTGGGTGAATTCCGTCTCGTTCAGCCGCGATCTCACGAAGCACCTCGGCACCTATCTCGAGTTCTACTCCGTGGTCGGCTCCGCTCCGGGCTTCCCCTGGCAGGGGCAGGCCGATGTCGGGCTCACCTACAGTATCACTGCCGACATCCAGGTGGACTGCGGTTGCAACTTCGGCCTCACGAAATCGGCGCCTGATTTCCAGCCCTTTGCCGGCCTTTCCGTCCGGTTCTAGGACGAGTTGGACTATGTCCGCTGTGTCTGATCCCGTCGAACCCCACGCGCCCGCCGAAGGCTGGCGCCGGGAGGGAGGCGTCTCGCTACCCGAAGTCTTCCGTTCCGTCCCGATTCCCAGCGGAGTTTCCTTCTGGCGCAAGCTGCTCGCTTTCGCCGGACCCGGCTTTCTCGTCTCGGTCGGCTACATGGATCCGGGCAATTGGGCCACCGATCTCGCCGGCGGCGCGAAGTACGGCTACACCCTCCTTTTCGTCATCCTGATCTCAAATCTGATGGCGATCCTCCTCCAGCATCTGTGCGTCAAGCTGGGTGTCGTCACCGGCCGCGACCTGGCCCAGGCTTGCCGGGATCACTATCCGCGGCCTGTCGTTTGGGCGCTCTGGGTTCTCTGCGAGCTGGCCATCGCCGCTTGCGATCTGGCGGAGGTCGTGGGCTCCGCCATCGCCCTGCAGCTCCTCTTCGGCATTCCCCTCGTCTGGGGTTGCATCATCACGTCTCTCGACGTGCTGCTCGTCCTCTTTCTGCAAAACCGGGGATTCCGCTACGTCGAAGCCCTGGTGATCACGCTCATTCTCACCATTGGCGGTTGCTTCGCCGCCGAGCTCATCTTCGCCAAGCCGAGCCTGGCGGGCGTCGCGCTGGGCTTTGTGCCGTCCGCCGCACTCTTCCACGACACCCAGATGCTCTTTGTCGCCATCGGCATCCTCGGCGCCACCGTGATGCCCCACAACCTGTACCTGCATAGTTCCATTGTGCAGACACGCAACTTCGCCCGCACGCCCGAGGGCAAGGCCGAGGCGATCAAGTTCGCCACCATCGACTCCACCTTTGCGCTCATGTTCGCGCTGTTTATCAATGGCGGCATCCTCGTCCTCGCCGCGGCGGCGTTTCACTTCAGCGGTAATCACGAGGTCGCCGAGATTCAGGACGCCTATAAATTGCTCAGCCCGGTCCTCGGCGTCGGCGTGGCCAGCACCCTTTTCGCCATCGCGCTGCTCGCGAGCGGGCAAAGTTCCACCCTGACCGGCACGCTGGCCGGCCAGATTGTCATGGAAGGATTTCTCAATGTCCGCCTCGCCCCGTGGCTGCGCCGGCTCATCACCCGGCTCATCGCCATCATTCCAGCCGTCTGCGTGATCGGCTACTTCGGCGAAGGCAAGACGAACGATCTCATCATTTGGAGCCAGGTGATTCTCTCGATGCAGCTTGGCTTCGCCGTGGTCCCGCTGCTGCTCTTCACCAATAGCCGCGTCAAGATGGGAACGTTCGCCAATCCGCCTTGGATCAAGATCCTCGCCGGCGTGACGGCCGTCGTCATCATTGTCCTAAACCTCAAATTCCTCTTCGATTCACTTGTGCCCGAATCGTGGCAGAAGACGCTCGGCCTCTAATCCCCCCATGTACCGCAAGATCCTCGTCGCCCTAGACACGACCGCGTCCGACCAGGCGCTGCTCCTCCACATCGTGCAACTCGCCCAGCTCACCAGGAGCGAACTGCTGCTCCTTCACGTGGCCGATGGCTGGGTGGCGCGCAATTTCGACCAGCTCAACCTCGTCGAATCCGAGGAGATGCAGGAAGACTGGCGCTACCTCGAAGCGACCGCCACCCGCCTGCGGAGCGAGACCGGATTGGTGGTCAGCACCCGCCTCGCTCTCGGCAACCCGCCCGCGCAAGTCGTCAAGGTGGCCGACGCCGAGGGCTGCGACCTCATCGCGCTCGCCTCGCATGGGCATCGGCTCGTGGGTGACATCATCCACGGCAGCACCATCGACGCCGTCCGCCACGACACCCGCCTGCCGATCATCGTCGTGCCACCTCCGGCCAAGTAGCCCTGGACCGAAGGCCCAAAAACAAGCCGGCCCAGGGCAAAGCGAGGGACGAGCGTCGCCCCTGGGTCACGCGTCCTCCTGGAGATTCCCCCCACCGGGGCACCACAACTACTCGCGCTCGAGAATGGCAGCCGAAGCCTGCTGATTGAGCCCCACCACAGGCACCACCGCCCGGCGCAACCCGCCACATTCCAGCGCCCGCGCGGCCGTGACCACCTGAAGCAACGCGCTCGCGCCCGGCGCCTCGCCGAAGGCCTGCTTCGGCATCAACGTGCGCACCCCCGGATACCACCCCGCCAGCCCCGCCGCTTCGGCCCGATCGATAAAAGTGCCGTTCGCCGAACCCACAACCACATCGGCGGGACCGCAGTCCGCAAAAGCCGGGAAGACCCGTTCCAACGCAGCCTGCGCCTCCCGCCTGCGGAAAAACGAAACGCCCGGATGCGTCCGCAGATTCCAACGCCCTTCGCGACGCAGCACCACCGCAGCCGCCCCTTCAGCCAGCGGCGTCGCCGCGAGCCTCCAGTCCGCATAGGCTTCGCACAAAATCCAGTCGCACTCCTCGGCCCCCACGACCACGATCTGATCCAGCCCTCCCAGCGCGAAAAGCTGCGCGGCGAAATGCAACGCGGCCAGCCCCACGGAAGCATCGCCCACCAGCGTATAACTCGCGCCATCCACCCCGAGCAGCGCGGCTAGATGGCTGGCCGGCGCATTGTAAACCGTCTCCGGAAACAGCAGCGGGCTGGCGACATTCGCGCCCTGCTTGACGATCTGCTCGTAAAACTTCCGCGTGTAGAGCACGCCACCGTCGCTGATCGCAAAGACGACCGCCGTGCGGGCCGCCACCTCGGGCGTCATTTTCAAGCCCGCATCCTCGATGGCCGCCAAGCCCGCGGCGACCGCAAACAAACTAATCGCGCTCGACCGGCGCAACCGCGGATTGCGGCTGACCGAATCGACCAGCTTCAGCGGGACGGGCATGTATTGATGCGCCCGCCCGGTTTCCGGATTCGGCAAAGGCTTGAGTTCACCCACCTCTCCGCGTTCAAGACGCGCCCACACTTCATCGAGGCCTATCCCCAGTGGGGTCACCCAGCCCAAACCGGCAACTTTTGCGTTCAACACCCTTTAACCTCCTCGATCACGATGCTGGCATTTGTCCCGCCAAAGCCGAACGAATTGGAGACCACGCACCGCACCCGCGCTTCGCGGGCGGTATTGGCGACGATGTTGAGCGACCACGCCGGGTCGATCTCCGTGAAATGAATATTGGGCGGCAGGAATTGCAGCCGCAACGCGAGCACCGAAAACACCGCCTCGATCGCCCCGGCCGCGCCGAGCGCGTGGCCCATCATCGATTTTGTCGAGCTGACCGGCACCGCGTGTCCAAAAAGCTGCGCGATCGCCGTGCCTTCCGTGGCGTCGTTGAATGCCGTCGCCGTCCCGTGCGCATTGATATAATCGACCTCGCCCGGTTCGCGATTTGCATCCGCCAAAGCGCGCTCCATGGCCTGCCGAGGGCCGATCCCGCTCGGATGCGGCTGCGTCAGATGATGATTGTCGGTCGAAATCCCGTAGCCGGTAATCTCCGCCAGGATGTTCGCGCCCCGCTGCCGGGCACTGTCCATTTCCTCCAGCGCGAGCAGCGCCGCGCCTTCCCCGAGCACGAGCCCGGTGCGGTTCCGGTCAAACGGGCGGATGCATTCCGGCGTGGACGCCTGCAAGGAATCGAACCCGGCAAAGACCATCTCGGAAAGCGCATCGTACCCACCGCACAGCACACGCCGGTGCATACCGGAACGCACCAGACGAAAAGCGTGACCCACCGCATTCGTCCCTGACGCGCACGCATTGGCGATGATTTGGCTCGGGGCGCTCCAGCCGCCGGCCTGTTGGGCGTCGAGCACCGCCTTGTGCGACAGGTAGTTGGCCAGCCACGCCGCGCGTTCCCGCGGCCGGCGCTTTTCCACCTGGATACGGTAAAACTGCTCGCCGAAACTCATGCCGCCACTCGTCGTCCCGATGACGAGCAATTCAGGAGCAAAAGCCGGATCGGCCCGCTGAAGTTCCTGCGCGGCGGCGATCATCATGAAGCTGGCCGGATGGAGCGGACGGCGCTGCCCCGGAGCTTTTTCGCCAGTCGACACCGATAACAAAAGCGGAGACGACACCTGACCGGCCGTCTGGCAACGCGTCTTGCTGACGTCGAAACTCGTCACCGGCCGTACGCCGTCGCGCCCCTCGCGCAAAGCGCGCCCCGTTTCCTCCAAGCCCTGCCCCAGCGGGCTGACCACACCCATCCCGGTCACGGCGACGCGCAGAGGGTGGGCAGTGGGTGTGGATGGCATGCAGCGGGTCGATTCTCTCGCGGGCGAGGAAAGGTGCGCAACCCGCAATTCATTCTGTTTTACGTCCCCCGATTCACGCTAGATACACAGATGAAGGAACTCACACCGGAAGATCACGTCAAACCACGTCAAGCGTTCCGCATGCGCTTGTTCTGGTTTATGGCGGGCTCCGGTGTGAACTACCTCCTCATTTCGACGCCGTTCAAATGGCTGAAGGCTCACACCGAATTATCCACCCTGGCCATCGCCGGATGCAGCATGGGGGTAAGCGCGACGTTCTTCTTCCTCTGGAATTACTTCATCAATTTCCGCACCCACGCCCGCAAGCGCGACGCCCTGCCCCGCTATATCGGAGCCGTGGCCTGCATGTGGGCGCTCTCCTCGGGCCTGCTCGCCCTGCTCAAACACCACAACTGGCATTTCTCCTTCAACGTCGGTCACTTTCCCCTCGATCTTGACGTCGTTGCCACGCAGTTCTTCCTCAGCGGCCTGAAATTTTTCCTCTACCATAAGTGGGTCTTCCCGGTCCCCAAAGAGCCGGCATGAACTGCCTTCGAACCCGGAGGGTTCACATGGTATGAACTGCCTTGGAACCCGAAGGGTTCACATGGCGTGAACCTGCCTTGGAACCCGAAGGGTTCACAGCCATTAGCCGGGGGTCGAGCGAGGAACGAGCGACACCCCCGGAATACAGCAAACAACGTGTCGACCCCGGCAGGGGTCGCAGCCCTATGTTCGGAAACGCACCCGTCGGCTGCCACCCCTCCGGGGTGAGATCGATATTTGAACGAAGTCCGGGGGTATCGCTCGTTCCTCGCTCAACCCCCGGCTAATGGCTGTGAAGCCTCCGGGTTCGGATCGTCCCCTCCGGGTTCGGATCATCCCCTCCGGTTCTGATCTCTTCGGATTTCGATCCCGTCAGGTGCCGATTTACGCCGCCACCGCAATCCGCCGCAATTTCGCGACCACCTTCGGCAGAACCTCCAAAGCTTTCTCCACTTCCGCGGCCGTATTGAACCGTCCGAACGAAAACCGCAAACTCGCCCGCGCCCGTTCGTCGGAATACCCCATCGCCTTCAAGACGTGCGAGGCATGCACGCTCCCCGTGGTGCACGCGCTGCCGCTGGAACAACAAATGTGATGCTGATCGAGGAGCATGAGCGCGCCCTCCGAATCGATCCCATCGAAGGAAAGATTCGACGTATTCGGAAGCCGCCGTTCGGCGTCGCCATTGACCTGAGTTCCCTCGATATTTTCGAGCGCCCCATTCTCAAACGCATCGCGCAACCCGCGCACGACCGTCGTCTCGTGCTCGAGATTCTGCCCGGCGACCTCGCACGCTTTGCCGAGCGCCACGATGCTCGCGACGTTCTGCGTGCCGGCCCGTTTCCCATTCTCCTGCCCGCCCCCGATCAGATACGGCGCAAACTTCGTGCGGCGGTTCACATAGAGCACCCCGACGCCCTTGGGGCAGTGCAGCTTGTGCCCGGACAGGGAGAGAAAATTGATTTTCGATTCCGCGAGGTTCAGCGGGATCTTGCCGACCGCCTGCACGGCGTCGGAGTGAAACAGCGCGTGCTTCTTGCGCACGATCTCGGCGATCTCGTGCGTCGGAAACAGGACGCCGGTTTCGTTGTTCGCCCACATCACGGAGACGATCGCCGTGTCGGGGCGGATGGATTTTTCCAGCTCCGCGAGATCGATCTGCCCGTGTTCATTGACGCCCAGCCAGGTCACCTCATGCCCGCGCTTGGCCAGCGTCTCGCAGTGCTTGAGCGTGGCGCTGTGCTCGACGCGGGTCGTCACGATGTGCTGCCGGTCGCGATCCATCTGCAGCGCGGAGTTGATGGCCGCGTTCGTGGATTCCGTGCCGCAGCTCGTGAAGATGATTTCCCCCGGCTCGCAACCGAGCAGGGCCGCCACCCGCTCGCGCGCCTTGTCCAGGGCCTTGCCCACCTGCTGGCCAAAGCGGTAGCCGCTCGACGGGTTGCCGTAAAATTCGGTGAGATACGGCAGCATCTCCTCGACAACGGCGGGATCGACCCGGGTGGTCGCGTTGTTATCGAGGTAGATGAGGTCGTGAGCTTTCATGGAAGGTGCGGAAGGGCGCGGAGAATAGCGCAGGAGACACGCCTGCGCCAACGGAAGATTCTGTCATAGGCGGCTAAAGGCCGGCCCCGGAGCGCAGCCAGGCGCCGGGCGGTTTAAAAATCGTCACCGTAATGTTGTCCTGTTTGGGGGCCTTGGCCCCGAGCACGGCGTCGAGAATCCGCGCGGCGAGGGGCGCCGCGTCCGCGAGGGCATACTGGCGCAGGATCACGGCCAGATCCTCGTCGCGCAGCGAAAGCAACCCGTCGCTGCCGGCGAGCACGATGTCGCCCTCGAGCAGGAGGAGCGGCACGGGGGACCGATCGACCAGCGCAATGTCTCCGCCGATCAGCGCGGAGCGCAGGCGGTTTTTCAAGGCACTGGTGGCCGCCTGCTCTTCGGTCAATTCGCCCTTCCCCACCATTTCGACCAGCAACGGGCGAAAGGAATGGTCGGCATTGACCCGCCGCAGAGCGCCCTCCCGGAACAAATAAAGCGGCGAATCGCCTATGCTGATCCACTCCAGGCCGAGAGGCGTCGCCGCCACGGCGACCAGCGTCGTGCCCATGCCTTCGAGGTGGGCGAGATCCGCCTCGACCGCCGCCGCGAGCGCTGCGTTCGCCGCCAGCAGGGCTCGTTCGAAACGCGCGTCCATGGTCACGCTTCCCTCGCAAAAAACCTCCGCGAAAGCCCGGACCGCGACTTCGCTCGCGCGATTTCCGGCGGCATGCCCACCCATGCCGTCGCCTACCACCAGGAGCAATCCGGCGGCCGCGCCGGGACCCTCCGGGATCGCCGAGAACGCATGGGCGTCCTCCTGCTGGGTGCGTTGGCCGACGGCCTGCTGGCCGGCAAAATCTTTTTCCGCGATGAGCGCTGGGGGCATTGTTAGTGAAGGAAGAAAAGCACGAGGACGCTGCTTGTTGTCCAGCGGGCCCGCGATGGCGAGCCCGTTTTTCCGGCCGCAACACAAAACCGCCGGGCTCCTTGCGGAACCCGGCGGTGTTAATTGCTAACGGATCGTTATTTAAGTCCGTGACTTAGTAGTCCATGCCGCCGGGAGGGTGGCCATGGTGGTCGCCGCCGCCGCCGGCTTTTTCCTTCTCGGGCAGCTCGGTGATCACCGCTTCGGTGGTCAGGAGCAGGCCGGAGATGGAGGCCGCGTGCTGGAGCGCGCTGCGGGTCACCTTGGCGGGGTCAACGACGCCCGCCTTGATGAGGTCTTCGTAGACGCCGGTGGCCACATTGTAGCCTTCGTTGCCTTTGCGCTTCTTGACTTCAGCGACGATGAGCGCGCCTTCCTGGCCGGCATTGTCGGCGAGGGTGCGGAGCGGGGATTCGATCGCGCGTTTCACGATCTGGAGGCCGATCTCTTCGTCACCTTCGAGCTTCAGGCCGTCGAGGACCTTCTGCGCGCGGATGAGGGCGACGCCGCCACCGGGGACGATTCCCTCTTCCACGGCCGCACGGGTCGCGTGAAGGGCGTCTTCGACGCGGGCTTTCTTTTCCTTCATCTCGGTCTCAGTCGATGCGCCGACATTGATGACGGCGACACCACCGGCGAGCTTGGCGAGGCGCTCCTGGAGCTTCTCCTTGTCGTAATCGCTGGTCGTTTCTTCGATCTGACGGCGGATCTGCGCGACGCGGCCCTGGATGTCGGCCTGCTTGCCGGCGCCTTCCACGATCGTCGTGTTTTCCTTGTCGATCGTGACGCGCTTGGTCTTGCCGAGGTCGTCGAGGGTGATGTTCTCGAGCTTGATGCCGAGATCTTCGGTGATGCAACGGCCACCGGTGAGGATGGCGATGTCTTCGAGGAGGGCCTTGCGGCGATCGCCGAAGCCCGGAGCCTTCACGGCCGCGACCTGGATGGTGCCGCGGAGCTTGTTCACCACGAGGGTCGCGAGGGCTTCGCCTTCGACGTCTTCCGCGATGATGAGGAGGGGCTTGCCGGTCTTCGCCGTCTTCTCGAGCACGGGGAGCAGGTCCTTGAGGGAGCTGATTTTCTTCTCGTGGATGAGGATGTAGGGGTTGTCGAAGACGGTCTCCATCGACTCGGCGTTGGTCACGAAGTAGGGCGAGAGGTAGCCCTTGTCGAACTGCATGCCCTCGACCACGTCGAGGCTGGTTTCGATGCTCTTCGCTTCTTCCACCGTGATGGTGCCGTCCTTGCCGACCTTGTCCATCGCGTCAGCGATGATCTCGCCGATGGTGGTGTCCCAGTTGGCGGAGACGGTGGCG
>JBBRPL010000076.1:0-41070 GCA_038228205.1 Chthoniobacterales bacterium | reverse complement strand
TCGTTCCGGCGCCCATACGGTGCTCACTTTGCGCGCCCTTTTGCTTTCCACTTCCCGCTGGGCTTCCCTTTGGACTTACTTCGATAAACACGGTTTTCCCCCTGAGTGACTAACACACTACATCCATTGAACGGCACACCCTTTCGTGAACAATGTTCGCAAGGAACTAGCTTACGTCTTTTCCTATCATAACGAGTGGTGGCCATACATAAAAGATTTGAGATACTTATATAAGTGGGTGGTATTTGCAGACAATGAGCAATTGATGGCATTTCTTACCCGTCATTACGCGTTGTGTGAAAACGAATTGAGAAGTATTCTGGAGGTGGCGTGGAAACGAGAGCAAAGTACTAGCAGGGCTGCGCAGGAAGTGGCTTCGGACAACAAATTGAAGCTATTCATACTGCGCCATGTGATTCAAAAATGGGCTTTTTCGATGGATGGCCCTATGCGGAAGAACATAATTCAAGAGATGACGCCGATTGATAATTCCGGTGCGGCGAAGAAGTTGGGGGATGTGCTGAGAAAGGGAATCGAACAACTTGGAGAGAGCTTTGAGGCTGATATCGTAGCAGGGATTCGCGGTTGTCTCGGAGTGCGTCACAATAGTCTTTCCAGCGAAGAGAACATGACGATGGGCTCGATGGCTTCTTATCTGGAAGAGAGCATCAGTCGGATGCTTTCGAAACTCGATGAACGAGAGTTGATTCTGGAATTCGCACGGCGGCTGCGGGAGTGCGGATCGGAACGAAATCGGGTCGTTCACGGTGCAATCGGAGATTTCTTTGAAAGGGTAGCGATTAAGGGCCAGAAAGAGCACGCATGGCAGAGACCCGTTATCAGTTTTATCAGAATGCGTCTCCTGTTTCCGCATGCAGTTCCAATCCTCAAGAGGTTGATGAATGTTCCCGGTGGTGAAGGGGGGCAAATTGCTGATCACGGTGACGAACGATTTCGATGACCACGATCCTACTATTGAGTCTCGTATAACCGTATAACAGGGTGACGACGTGCAAGGGCGTGGTAAGATGGGCCGATACCCGCTCGGCGGGGAGGCTCGACGGATGCGAGTACGGCCTCGGACGTCATGGTTCTGAATTTTCGCTTCCGGAGTCGTAAATGCTTTAGAGCCTGACGCTCTGAAATTTTGACCTCTTCGGATAGACGTGATCGCGCTGTCACTTATGCGTTATTGGGACAAATGAACGATCAGGGGGTAACTGGGCTGGAGGTGGCGTGGGAACGCTTACTCTACGGCAGGTTCCTGTGGGACGATGATGGGTTGGACGGGGAGGAGGGTTTGGAGGTTGAGGTTGTCGGTGAGGAGGCCGTGGTAGGACTGTGGGAGGCCGGTGAGGCGGATCGCGCCTTCGAGGCTGTTGCCGCGAACGATGAGGCGGAGCTGGGGAAAGGATGAAGAGGATGGAGGCTGGGCTGGGGGAGGAGTGGGGGGAGCGGCTACTTCGGGGCGGGGTTCTGGAGGGTGATTGGCGGGCGGCTGGTTGGGGGGCTGGGCGGCGTTTAGGGCGATGGCGTCGGTGGTCCAGCCTTGGATGATGTTGCCTTCGATGATGAGGAGGCTCATCGATTTTGGGCCGGGAATGTTGGAGATGGCGGGGAGGATGTTCTGGAGCTTTTCCTCGGCGCCGGCGACTTCGGCTTCGTCCTTACCGTCGGGGGTGATTTTGCGCCCGGCGGCGACGGTGGATTTTTCCCCGGTGTAGCGCATGGTGTTGTTCTTGACGATGCCTTGGCCGCCGTCGGCGCCGAAGTGGACGATGGGATGCGGGAGCGGGAGATCGGAGGTGAAGTCATTGACTTGGAGGGCCGGTACGGCATGCGGGGTTGCCACCCCAATATCTGGCGGGCGACGGGGGAGAAGAAGTGGGCTGCGACGGAGCGCAGGCCCTCCAAGTGTAGGTTCCCTCCGCCTCGCCTGCGGTACGGTATTAGATGCCGCCCGTGGGACTACCACCTTCGACGATGACGAGCTTCTGGATGTAGAAGGGGATGTCGTTCGGCGGTTTGGCGAAGGAGCGGAAGATGCCGACGAAGGCGAGGGTCGCGTCGGGTGGGACTTCGCAGCCGGCCATGACGATCCATTTCCAGTTTTCCCGGGCGAACTGGATGGAGCCGGTGACCCGGTCGCTGGAATTGGTGGTGAACTTTACCTGAATGTCCTGGTCGGCCTCGCGCGGGATGTAACAGAGGAGGGCGAAGCTGATGGTTTTGCCGCGGACGCGGGCCAGGGCGTCGCCCGTGATGCTGACCTGAAGTCCGTCGTTCTGGGTGACGCCGGTAAGGGCCAGCGACCAGGGGGCTCCGCGAAAAGTGTGTTCGGAGTCTTTGCGCGCCAGGGCGCCGTGGATGAGGCGCCAGCGGGTGGGGAGATCGGCGGTCCAGTCGCGGAGGTCGCCGTTGGCGACGAGGGGTGGTTCGGCGACAAGATTTGCCCAGCAGGTGGTGGCAATTTTTTCCTGTTCCTGCGGCTTGGTGGATTCCCAGGCGGAGATGAGCTGCTGGTAGATGAGTTCGTAGCCTCGCGGGCTGGGGTGGACGTTGTCCTGATACAGGTCGGGGCTTTTCTTTTGGGCGATGTAGGGGGAATAGCCATCGATGAGGGTCAGGGCGGGCATGGCTTCCGCGGTCGCGATCCACCAATCGCGGACGCGCTCGTAGCCGTCGTTGTCCCGCCATGGGTTCTGGAGGATGGCGGCTTGCGGAGTTTTCGGAAATTCGAGGCCGATGCGGCCGAGCGGGGCGAGGAAGGTGCCGCGGCCGTAGGGGAAATCTTTTGGGGCGAGGGCGGCTTGATGGTTGTGGCCGTGGTTCCAGAGGATGAGGTCGGGGGGCTCGCCATGCAGAGGGGCGAGCATGTTGGTCCAGCGGGAACCGTCGATCATGGCCTGGGCGAAGGCGCCAGGGAGGACGGCGTTGAGGATGGTGAAGGTGGGCGCCTGGTTGGTTGCCGTGGGTTTTCCGTCGGAGATGACGATGGGGGTTTCGCCGTAGTTGCGGGGGCCGGTGGGGGCCGGTGGGGGCGCTGGTTTGCCATTCGGCCCAGTAGAGTTCCGTGGTGCGATAGGAAGGATATTGGGAGGCGAGCCAGCGGATGAAGCGGCGGGTGGCGGAGGTGTCCCGGTAGCCGGTGCTGTCGGAGATGAGGAGGAGGATGGCGGGTTGGCCGGCGGCGAGTTTTTTCTTGAGGGGGGAGAGGGCGTTTTCCGCGGAAAGCGCGGGGGAGGGTTGTGGCTCCGCGGCGAAGGATCGGGAAGTGAGGCCGGCGGCGGTGAGGGCGAGGAAGGTTCGGCGCGGGAGGGGAAGCATCTATGAGTTATGATTTACGATTTAGGATTCGCGAGGGGATTCGGGCCGTCCTGTGTCGCGAGGTTGGGAGAGGCGGAAGGAAGGGAGTGGTGAATGGGTTTGCCCGGGCTGCGACCCCTGCCGGGGTCGGCGCGCTTTTTGATGTGATCCGGGGGTATCGCTCGTGCCTCGCTCAACCCCCGGCTAATGGCTGTGAACCCTTCGGGTTCGGAAACGGCCGCCTTCCGGTTGGCCGATTTAGACGCGGTGCGGGGAATGTGCGCATTTTAGGATTTTGCGGATCCTCCCTTTTGAAGGGCGAAAATCGCTGCTAATGATCCTTGGCCGTTATGCTTCTCTTTGCCGACATGTCTTCCCCAGATGAACCACAGAACGCTTTCGCCGCCGTGCGGGGGCATTTTCAGCGTCGCCAGTCGTTGGCCCAGGGTTCGTCGCTTCGAATTGGGGCGGGGTTGGTGATTGTTGGGATGGCGATGATGCGGACGGGGTTTGGGGCGGAAGTGGTTGCGCCTTCGGCGGAGGGGGTTGCTTTTTTTGAGCAGAAGATTCGGCCGGTGCTGGCGGATTCCTGTTACAAGTGCCACTCGGTGGCGGCCAAGGCGGAGGGGAAGCTCAAAGCGGGGCTGTTTCTCGATTCGCGGGAAGGGGTGCTGGCGGGCGGGGATACGGGACCGGCGGTAGCGCCGGGGAAGCCGGACGCGAGCCTGCTGGTGAAGGCGGTGCGGTGGAGTGATCCGGATGTGGAGATGCCGCCGAAGCACAAACTGCCGGAACCAATCATCGCGGATTTTGCGAAGTGGGTGGAGATGGGGGCGCCTGATCCGCGGACGGGACCCAAGGGGAGCGCGGGACGGGAGATCAATCTGGCGCAGGGGCGCGAATTTTGGTCCTTCAAGCCGCTGGCGCGTCCGTCGCTGCCCGAGGTGAAGAATGGGGCGGCGGTGCGGTCGCCGGTGGATCGGTTCATTCTGGCCAGACAGGAAGCGGCGGGGGTGACGCAGAGTGCGCCGGTGGGCCGGGAGAAGCTGGCGCGGCGCGCGTATTTCGATCTGACGGGGCTGCCGCCTTCGCCGGAGGAGCTGGATGGATTTCTGAAGGACGAATCGCCGGACGCCTTTGCCAGGCTGGTGGATCGGCTGCTGGCGAGTCCGCGCTACGGGGAGCGTTGGGGGCGTCACTGGCTGGATCTGGTGCGCTACGCGGAGAGCGGCGGATACGAGTTCGATGGGTATCGCAACGGGGCGTATCACTATCGCGACTGGGTGATCCGCGCGATGAACGAGGACATGCCGTATAACGATTTCGTGCGGTGGCAGCTCGCGGGGGACAAGATTGCGCCGGGAAGTTATGACGGGGAATCGGCGACGGGATTCCTGGTGGCGGGGCCGTACCCGGGGCAGATCACGGCGAAGACGGAGGAGCGGATTCGCTATGATCAGCTCGATGACATGCTTTCGACAATCGGCAGTTCGATGCTGGGGTTGACGGTGGAGTGTGTGCGCTGCCATGAGCACAAGTACGATCCGATTCCGCATGCGGACTATTATGCGCTGGCGGCGACGCTGGCCTCCACAGCGCAGGGGGTGGAACTGGTGGATGCCGACCCGGTAGTGACGAAGGCGGCGGTGGATGGCCATGCGGCGGCGCACGCGCCACTGGTCGCGGCGCTGAGGAAGTATGAGGCGGAGGCGCTGCCCACGCGTCTGGCGAAGTGGCGCGGCGACGAGCTGGCGAAGCCGGCAGCGGACGCGCGATGGCAGTCGCTGGATGTGGTCGAGGCGCGGGGAGACAAGGTATGGTTGGACGCCGAGGCGGACGGGTTTGTGGCTTTTGCCGGACGGTTCAAGGCGCTTCAGACGCGTCCGGGCCGGGCGCAGGGCACGGACAACCCCAACGACATCGCTTACACAATCGTGGCCCATACGTTTCAGAAGGGTCTGACGGCGGTGCGGCTGGATGCGTTCCCGGATAAGAAGTTGCCGAAATCGGGACCGGGGCTGGCGGCGGATGGCAGTTTCAACATGACGGAATTCAGCGTGACGGCGTCGCCCCTGAAGGCCGGCGATACCTCGGGACCGGTGAAGCTGAAGCTGGTGGCGCCGCAGGCGCGCTTCGGGGACAAGTTGACGCCGGTGGCGAATGCGGTGGACGGGAACCCGGCGTCGGGCTGGAAGGCGAAGGACAATCCGGGCGTGGAGAATGCGGCGATTTTCGCGATCGAGGGCGGGTTTCCGGGATTCGAGGGCGGGACGGTTTTGACATTCCGGGTCGATTTTCGGACGGACGGGATCGGACGGCTGCGGTTGGCGATGAGCACTCAACCGGTTCCCGCAGCGACGCCGGCGCCGGTGCCGGTTCCCCCAGCGGCCCCAACGGTGGCCACAGTGACGACGACGGTCGCGACGAAGGTGACGGTGGCCGTCGACAAGGCTCCGGTGGTCGTGCCCGACAAGCCGACGCCCGCGGGGCCTGATCCGTTTGCGGGAGAGATGGACTTTCAGCACGCGCGTGAGATGCACGCGATGCTCGAGGCAAAGCTAACCGATGGGGACCGGGCGGATGCCGTGCGCTGGCTGAGCCGGCTCGACGATTCGGCGAAAGAGGTATTCGAGGCGGTGTCGGCCCATGCACGGCAGATCCCCCGGCCGAAGCTGACGGAAGTTTACACGACGATGAATGGCGGGCGGGATGTGTTCCTGCTTCGCCGCGGGGACGTGGGGAACAAGGAGGGCAAGGCGGCGCCGGGATTTCTCCAGGTGCTGGCCACGACGGACCCGGGCCGCTGGCTGGCGACGCCGGAACGCGACCCGCGCGTGGCGCTCGGGGATTGGATGGCAGATGCGGACGGCGGAGCGGGACATCTGCTGGCGCGGGTGATCGTGAATCGCGTGTGGAAACATCATTTTGGGCGAGGGTTGGTGACCACGCCCAACGATTTCGGGGCGCAGGGCACGCGGCCGACGCACCCGGAGCTGCTCGATTTTCTCGCGGGCGAATTCATCCGGGGCGGATGGAAACTCAAGCCGCTGCATCGGCTGATGATGCTGAGCGCGGCGTACCAGGAAGGTGCGGAAGCCAATGCGCAGAATCAGCAGATCGATCCGGACAACAAGCTGCTGTGGCAGCGGCCGGCGCACCGGCTGGAGGCGGAGGCGATTCGCGATGCCCTGCTGAGCGTCGGAGAAAAACTCGATCCGAAGATGTTCGGGCCAGGCGAAGCGGTCGTGGAATCGGCGCGGCGGAGTGTGTATCTGCGGGTGAAGCGAAGCGAACTGATCCCATTCCTGACGCTCTTCGACGGGCCGGACGCGACCCGCAGCCTCGGGGATCGCGGGGCGACCACGCTGCCGACACAGGCGCTGACGATGCTGAATTCGCCATTCGTGCGCGATATCGCCGGACGGCTCGCGAAGCGGGTGCTGGCGAAGGGCGGCGCGCCGGAAGCGGCGATCGACAATCTGTTTCAGGTCGCGTTTTCGCGGATGCCGACGGATGCCGAGCGCGCGAAATTCGGCGAATATTTTTCACGGCAGAAAGAGTTGATCGGCGGGGCCGATGCGAAGGTGGCCGCTGAGAAAGCGCTGGCGGCCACGTGTCTCGTGGCGCTGGCGACGAATGAGTTTATTTACGTCGACTAGCCAACCAGGTTCATTTCCTTTTCCAAAACTCCACTTCCATGTTCAGCCATCATACCCCCGGGGAACTCAGTCTGCCCACGCGCCGCCAGTTTCTGCAAAAGGCGGGTCACGGGTTCGGATCGCTCGCGCTGGCGGCGATGCTGAGTGAACAGAGCCGCGCCGCCACGACCGGCGCCGATCCTCTGCTTCCCAAGGCGCCGAATTTTCCGCCGCGCGCACGGGCGGTAATCTGGCTATTCATGACGGGCGCGCCGTCGCAGGTGGATACGTGGGATTACAAGCCGGAGCTGCAAAAGCGCCACGACCAGGTGCTGCCGGGGAGCGATCCGCAGACGGGATTCTTCAAGACGAGCGGGAAGTGTCTGAAATCGCCGTTCGGGTGGCAGCAGTATGGCCAGAGCGGGACTTGGGTGTCGGATATCTTTCCGAATCTTGCGCGGCACGTGGACGACATGACGTTCATCCACTCGTGCTATCTCAAGGGGAACAATCACGCGCCGGCGGCGATCGAGCTCATGTGCGGGACGAATGTGCCGGGGCGTCCCAGCGCCGGCGCGTGGGTGACGTATGGGCTCGGGACGGAGAACCAGAATCTGCCGGCGTTCGTGGTGATGCACGATCGCAAGCCGCGGGGTGACGACCAGATTTGGTCGGCGGGATTTCTGCCGAAAACGTATCAGGCGCTGGCGCTGGATGCGCGGCGAAAGGAGACGATCGACAATTTGTTGCGGGCGAAAGAGGAGACCGATGAGCAGCAGCGGAGCGCGCTGGATCTGCTGCGCGACGTGAACGGCGCGCATGCGCATGCGCGGCCGACGCAGGCCGATCTGACGGCGCGGATCAACAGCTTTGAGCTGGCCTACCGGATGCAAACGGCCGCGCCCGAGGCGCTCGACTACCAGAGCGAAAGCGAGGCGACGCGGAAGTTATATGGGATCGGCGACAAGAACACGGAGACGTTTGGCCGGCAGTGCCTGATCGCGCGGCGATTGGTGGAGCGGGGCGTGCGCTATATCCAGATTTTCGCGGGGCGGGGTGCGAGCGGCGACGGGTCAGTCGATGACGTGCCGTGGGATGGGCACAACAACATCGAGTCGAATCATCGCTCCTGCGGGGCGGCGACGGATCAGCCGGCGGCGGCGCTGCTCGCGGATCTAAAATCGCGGGGATTGCTGGATTCGACGCTGGTGATCTGGGGCGGGGAATTTGGCCGGACGAGCGATGCGCAGGGGACGGTCGGGCGCGATCATAATCCGCATGCGTTCACGACGTGGATGGCGGGAGGGGGGACGCGCGGGGGCGGGTTTCACTATGGGGCGACGGATGAATTCGGATACAAGGCGGTGGAGAACAAAGTTCACGTGAACGATTTGCACGCGACGATTCTGCATCTGCTGGGGCTGAACCACGAGAAGCTGACCTACCGTTACAATGGGCGCGATTTTCGGCTGACGGATGTGGGGGGACACTTGCTGCGGGACGTCATTGCATAGCGAAAGCATGAAAAATGTTGTGCCGTTGTTACTCGCGGTTGGCGCGCTGGTTGCGGGCTGGATGAACCGGGACGACCTCGGCGGATGGTGGGCGAAGTTTGGCGGCAGGCAGGAGGCAGTATCATCGACCCGGAATTTACCTCCTCCTGGCACCCCTCACCCTGCCCGCGAGGCGCAGGCTCGGGCGAAAGCGCTGTATCCGGGACTCGCCATCGCCAATTCGCCACTCAATAAGAAATTCGTGGCGCTCTACAAGGACTCGCTATTCACGGATCCGGCCCTTTTGTCCCGGCCGGACTGGCCGCTCGCACTGGCGGACCGGGCCGCGGTATTGGTGGGTGGCGCGCCCATGCCCCGGGGCACGCCGGGGGCATCGGTTCCGCAAGCCCGGACGGGCAAGCAGGTGGTGATCTATACGACTGCGCACTGTCCTTACTGCAAGCAGGCCAAACAGTACCTGGCGCAAAAAGGCGTCTCCTACCGGGAGGTGGATGTGGAAACGTCGATCTCCGGCAAAGAGGAGTATCGCAAGCTCGGGGGAAACGGCGTGCCGCTCATCATGGTGGGGGATCAGAAGGTGGAAGGCTTCAGTGCGACGGCACTGGACCGGCTGCTTCTCTGAGGATGTTCTCACAGAGAAAGGCTTGTGCTCTCTGTGGAACCTGATAGAAGCCGCGCATTCCCCGACGAATGAAGTTACGACCTTGCCCAAGGCTGGTATCTCTGGTGCCTTTGCTTTTTGCGACATTTCTCGCGGGTGCTACCTTGCTCGGGCAGACCCCTGCCGGGACGACGACCCCCGGCTCGGGCGCGACATCTGCAATGACGGATGACTATGCGAAGCGGTTACAATTTCTGAAAGCGCGCGCGCCGGAACTGCGCCCGCTCGAGGGGAACTCCGCCGATGCCATGGGCACGAAGAGCGTGGGTGAGAAGTCCATCGCGACGACCAGGCCAAAACCGCCATCGGCGCCTGCTGCTTCGGAACCCCGTATCGTGACCAAAGAAGTGGCGTCCAAAGATTCCGCGGCGAAGGCGAAGGAGGGGACCGGAAAGACGGCCGCAGCGAAAAATGATGCGGTGTCTCCGAATAAAGTCGCCTCCGGCGAAAAGGGCGTCGGAACGCCAACGGTCGCGGCGCAGGCACCCAGAGCGCCGGCGGCTGGCTCAAGAGTGGTGGCTTCTTCTGCCGCAACGCCCGCTTCAACGGCTGATTCGCGCACGGCGAAGGAAACCGCTTCGAAGACCAGCACCGCCAGGGAGAGCGCAACCGCAGCGACGGCCAAAGTGACAACCGGAAAAGAGGCGGACAGAAAGGTGGCCTCCGGTGAGAAGTCGCAGGAAACGTCATCCGCGACGGCGCAGGCCGGGAAGACGACGCAGACGACGCCAAGGGTGGCGGGCTCGGCGGTGACTTCCGCTGCCAATCCACAGGCGGCCAAAGATGCCGCCTCGAAAGCGACCGTCGCCAAGGCACAAGCGACGCCTGCTCCCGCGAAGACGGTGGCGTCCTCAGCCACACCTGCTCCCGATCCACGCGCGGGCGCCAAAGAAGGAATTTCCAAAGGAAACACAGCCGCTGCGAAAGACGCCACGGCCAAAGTGTCCCCAGCGAGCGAGAGCGGCAAAAAGGCGGGTCCTGGCGACAAGATCGCCGAGGTAAAGCCTACCGTGGCCCCGGTGGCGACGAAGGCCCAGGCGACGCCTGCTCCGGCGAAGACGGTCGCTTCGGCGGCCACCCCTGCTCCCGACGTCCGAGCGGGCAACAAGGAAGGCTCTTCCAAAGGAAACGCAGCCACCGCCAAAGACACGACGGCCAGGGCGCCCGCCGCGAGCGAGGCTGGGAAAAAAGCAGGTTCCGGCGATAGGATCGCCGAGGTGAAACCATCGGTGGCCCCGCCGGCGACGAAGGCTCAGGGGACGCCCGCTCCTGTGAAGACGGTTGTTGTCGCCGCCACACCCGCTCCCAAAACGGTGGCGGCCAGCAAACCGGCAACTCCGACGAGCACGCCTACCCCGCGGAAGCAAACGGCTCCGACCGGTCCATCGCCCGAAGCGTTGGCATCGGCTTCACGCGCGCAGAAGAATCCCGTGACTGCAAGTCATCCCGTGGATTCGGGATCACTCGGCAACCTGCGCATTACGTCCACAACCGCGGTGACCACGGCCGCTGCGGCCAAGAATAATGGTGGGCCGTCTCGCTATCCATGGAAGTGCGCGATCGTGACGACCGTCTTCTGGGTGGGGGAACCGGCGAGTGGACACAATTTCACTCCCAACTACGCGAGTTCGTGGGACGCCGCATGGGCGCGGAGCTATGGGGGCTACGACAATCCGGATCCCGATCGCCGGCGGAACTTTATCCCGGTGGCTTTTACGCCCCGGCAGAATCCTTTCTACTGCGCGTTGCCTTACAACGACGTGACCCATGGGGCGACCAAACCGGAGGCGCGCCGCGTCATTCCCTGGTTCAGGGAAGCATTTGAAAAGGAGGGTCAGTCGGTCTGCCACAATCGTTGGGTGGAGATTCGCAGCCGGACCGGACGGGTGGCCTACGCGCAATGGAGCGACTGTGGCCCCTTCCGCACGGATCACTGGGAGTACGTTTTCGGGAACGAACGACCGAAGCCCAACCTCAACCAGGGCGCCGGACTCGACGTGTCGCCGGCATTGCGCGATTATCTGGGTCTTCAAAGCACCGATGTGACGGACTGGAAGTTTGTCGACAGCAGGGACGTGCCGCGTGGGCCATGGGTGCTGCACGGCGAGAATAACACGTGCAAGAAAGACGGCCCAAGGATGGCGAATAACGAGGGCGTCAGGGCTGGCCGGTTGACCGTGGCTGACGCCCGCCTCGACGGCCGGTGATCGGGACTGACTGAGTCCGTTCGCGACTGGGCGACCGCTTATCTCCGCTGGCCGAGTGCAGTCGCCAAGCGCACCTCGGGCTCGATCATCGTCACAAACGGCTGATGAAACGCATTCCGGAGATTCGTGGGAGAAGCGACGGCCACTGCCCTCTGCACCTCGGGCATGTCGATTGGGGTTGAAGTGGCTGGCAAGGCATGCTCGATGGGAATCGCGCGCATCACGGGTATTTCCTCCCGTCCCGCCGCCGCGGCGAGGCGATCTTGCTCCTGGAGATTCGCGAGAAATTGCTGATCCATACGATTCGCGATGTTGCGGGAGGCTTCCTGAAGGCTCAGCGAGGCCAGGAATTGCCGATCCTGCTCCTCTCCTGCTCCGCTTTCACGCAAGTTTACGAGGGTAGGCGACGACAGCGGCTGTTGCGTGTAAAAAGTCGCAGCCAGCGCGGGAACGAGAGCGAGAATGGCGAGCTTGATCATGGCAGTGGAAGCAAATCGGATTTTACGTTTCCCGATCTACCGCTATCCGCGTGCCACGCAGCGTTTACTCTGAAGCGACCGACCGTGGAGGGTGCGTCGTGTCGCGGATCGCGACACGCGTGTCAGTCCATAAGCTCAAGTTCTGACGCCGCGAAATATCCGAGAGTGGCTCGACAAGCACCGGGAACTCAGCCTCCCAGAACTTCGCCGGACGGCACTCACGGAAGCGTTACGCCGCGTCGAAGCAGTTCTTGCCAAAGATCCGACCGGCCAGTACGCGGCAGGGGAAAAGGAGTTCATCGAGTTCCTTCGCACGGAATTGACGCGGGTGAAATGACCCGTTTCAGCGTCCCGTAACCTCAAAACTGCGGCGGATTTGCCGCAACTCTTTCCACACAGTGTCGGTCTCCGCGCGAGCCTTGGGCGACGCGCAGACGAAGAGATAATTTCTCGCGGTGGTGGGATCAGCCCAGGATTGGATTTCGAAATGCAGGAGTTGGGCCTGCCCGGTGGCGAAGGGCTCCACCCAATTCAGTTCGCCCGCGTATTGGCTGACTTTTGTGGACGCGGGAATCTTCTCCGGAGTTCCAGTTGCCTCTTTGTCAGGCGCCAGCGTGAAGGTGAACTTGCCGCCGTCGACGGGCCGACCCTTGCCTTTTGAAACGGCTTCGGACAGGCCTCGATAGTAGGCGAGCATTTCCTGTCGAATCACCTCGGGCGTCAGTTCCTGGCTTTTCGGAACTGAGAACACAAATGCATAGGTGAAGAACGAGTCGGATTGGGCACTAAACATCCCGGGGGCGAAACGGATTTCCTCGATGCCCTTGAGCGTCATCGCCGGGGCAAAGCGCGGCGGCAGTTCGATGCGCTCACCTTTCCAATCGGTATGCATGGTGAGCTTTTCCTCGACGGTGTCGGCCGCGGGAAGTCTGACCACGCTGATGCTAACAAGGCTGACGGCAAATACGGCGAGAACCAGGCGAGACGCAAAATTTGGCATGGGGGAGGGAGGTTTAAGGTTTCCGGTCTAATTTTGAAGGTTTGAATGTCCGCGCGCGGTGCGGCGAGTTCCGGTCCCATGCTGGAACCAAAGACCTTAAACTAGAAACCTCTATTTTCGTCCGATCGCAAACAAGTGCCTGCTGCCCCGCAGATACATGGCGTGGCCCGAGAGTGCCGGGCTCGCCATGAGGGGTTCGCCCATCGGATTTGTGGCCACGAGTTTCAATATGGGACCAGCCTGGACGACGAAAACCAGGCCGTCCTCTCCCGCGAGATAGATCTTCCCGTCGGCAGCCACCGGCGATGCGCTGAATCCGAACGAGCGATGCGGAATCCGATCCTGATAGCGTTCGAGGCCGCTTTGTAATTCGTAGCAACCGAGGAGGCCGTCGTTGTTCAGGACGTAGACGTGGCCCTGGTAGATGAGCGGCGTAGGCATGTACCCGCCGCGCCGAGTCTTGCTCCAGGCGACGAACTTGTTGCTGGTGGCGCCATCGCGCAGGGTGATGTCGCCCTCGGCGTTCGGGTTGATGGCAAAGATGGGGCGTTCCGGTGCGCGGCCGCTGACCACGATGATGAGTCCGTCGCCAAACACGGGCGTGGGCGCGGTAATCTTGGAACTGCCGCCCAGGCGCCAGCGCTCCGCACCCGTGGCGGGATTGTAACCCCGGATGAAATTCGAGCCGTTCGCGACGATTTCCGGACCGCTTTTCCCCGGATAGATGGTCGGCGTTCCCCACGAGGGAAGCTCGTCGCGCTCGGTTTTCCACAGCGTCTCGCCCGTCTTCAAATCGACGGCGAGCAGGAACGATCCGTGTTGCTGGTCGCACTGCACGATGACCTTGCCATCGTGGATGATCGGAGAGCTGGCGGTACCCCATTCGTAGCTGGGAAGGTCATAGGCTCCGACATCCATCCGCCCGAGATCCTTTTTCCAAAGGAACTCTCCCGTGACCGAAAAGGCAAACAGACCTTCGGATCCGAAAAGAGCGACCACCACTTTTCCATCGGTGGCCGGTGTCGAGTTGGCATAGGTGGATTTGATGTGGCGCTTGTCCCTGGGGCTGCCCTTCGTCGCGGTCTTCTGCCAGAGGAGTTTCCCGGCCTTCTTGTCGAGGCAAAGGATCTGCCACTCCTGCACCGACCGGTCCGCGGATGCTTCGCCCGAGCCGTAGAGGCCGGGCTTGAACGAGGCGTCCGGTTCGCTGCTCACCGCGGTGGTGACAAACAAACGATCGCCCCAGATCACAGGACTCGAATGGGCGAGTCCGGGGATTTCCACCTTGAAGCGGATTCCTTCGCTGGTCTCTGCGTCCCATTTGTCGGGCAAGTCCATTCCATCGGCCACGCCACTCGCGCCTGGACCGCGAAAGGACGGCCAGTTGCCGGCCGATTCTTCTCCGGCGAGGGATTTTCCCGGGAGATGGATGACGAGGATCGAAATGATGACAAGCCCGCCAACTCGGATGGATTTTGCGGTTTGTGAGGTCGGCATGGCGGGGCAGGGGAGACGATGGGCGCTGCGATTGTCGTTCGACTTTGGAGCGTGTCAAAATATCCGGCGCTCAGCGCCGATGGGATTCGCCTTGCCGCCATTCCTGTCGCCTCCGTACCTTCCCGCGAACTCTCCCCACCATATGCCCGACATGCGCCCCGCCTCTCATCTGCTCCCACTCGTCCTCCTCGCCGTGCTCACTGCTGTCACCGCACGGGCGGCGGACACCTATACCGAAAATCCCGGCGCGGACGGTGATGGATCCGTCACCATCGGTCCGGAGTACAAGGTCGATTCCGATCTGACCGATCGCGGAAATCCCAAGGGCAAGTCGTTCGAGTTCCTGATGCCGCTGGCGAACAGCAAGATCTTCCCGGGCGACGACAAGACTCTCGATCCCGCAAAGAAACCCGTGCGGAAGGATCGCAAAATCACGGTCTATGTGCCCGCCGCTTACAAGGACGGCACAAAGGCGCCGCTCCTCATCATCCATGATGGCCCGGGGTCGCTGGGCTTGGTGCGCAATGCGCTGGACAACCTGACGATTTCCAAGGATCCGAACCGCAGCCTGCCGGCGTTTATCGCGATCGCGGTCGAGAACGGGGGTAACGACGGCAAGAAAAGCGAGCGCGGCCTGGAATACGATACGATGTCGGATCGACTGGCGCGGTTCATCCACGACGAGGTCCTGCCCGCCGTGCTGAGCAACGCGGATATCAAGGCCGCCTATCCCAAGCTCGCCCTGACGGACAATCCCTGGGGCCGGGCGGTGATCGGTTGCAGTTCCGGCGGTGCGGCGGCCATCACCATGGCGTGGTTTCGGCCTGACTGGTTCCGCCGCGTCATCGCGTATTCCGGCACGTTCGTGGATCAGCAGGATGACGACGCGCCGGAGGAGGCCAAGTACCCGCTCGGCGCGTGGGAATATCACTCCGGGATGAAGCTGATCGAAAACAGTGAAGTGAAACCCCTGCGCATCTTCACTCACGTTTCCGAGAAGGATATCCGGGCGACCGACACGGAAGAGTCGCATCACAACTGGGTGATGGCGGGCCAGCGCACCGCGGCGGCCCTCAAGGCCAAAGGGTACCACCAGCGTTTCGTCTTCAGCCAGGCCACGGGACACTGCGACCGGCGCGTTTTCGAGCAGACGCTCGCGGATACGCTGGTGTGGGTGTGGCGTGGCTACCACGCGGATTGAGCGATCTCTACGACTGCTCTATTTCCGCGGAGGTTTGAGACATTCCCGGGGCCTCACTTGTCCAGCGCCCGATTGGGCGTCTTCCATAGGATGCGGGCCGCGTAGACGCTGTTGTCCGAGCCGTATTTATTGCCGGGTTCAAGAATCCCCTTGGGGCCCTGCATCCACTCTGCCGTGGTGACCCACGTTTCGCTCTCGCTGACCTCGGTGACGCCAAACGTATTGCCGAGACCGGCGCCGCGCTCGGGGATCAGGATACGTTCGGTGCTGCGGATCACCTGCATTTTCTCGGGGTCCACCTGGGCGATGAAGAGTGGCGCGCGGTGGCGAAAGACATGGTCGTTATTCGCGCCAGTCCGGGTGTAAACGAGGAACAATCCCTCGCTATGGGCCGCCCAGTGCTGCTGCGTATTCTGGCTGCCGAGATCGCCGCCGTCGTCGAAGCGCCAGCGACGGACCGGCCCGTAATGGAGCCCGTCGTCCGATGAAGCCACATAGGCTGCGCGGTCGTTGCGCATGGTCAGATAGTAGCGTCCACGATAGCGGGTCAGGGAGGGCTCGAACACGCCCGACTGTCGGCCGCCGGGGAGTTTGTATTCCACTCCGGCTTCGACCGGTCGCGCGAGCTCATCGCCATGCTCCATGTAGGAAAGTCGCCGGCCATCAAACGAACAACGCATGACGGCGGTGTAGTAGGGGCTTTCTCCACTCGTCTTGAAGTGGAAGGGCAACAGGATCTCGCCGTTTGGGAGATCCACCCGCTGGCTCGCTCCGACGGTGGCGTAGAAGAACTTCGGATCCTCCGGCATGGCGATCATGTCCCATGGCGTCCATGTGCGCTGCTGCGGATCATAGACGGAATAGCCCGTCCTGGAGGGTGCTGCGTTCTGGTTGATCTTCACGTCCGCCCCGGAAGCGTTCTTTTTGTAACGAACACTGGGCCCGGTTCCGAGCAGTTTTCCGGATGCGGCGTGCCACTTGGGAGTGAAATCCCCGATGACGATTTCCACGCCGTCGGGTTCATTCCGCCGGCCCAGCGTGGCCGTGTGTTCGAGGGGCTGAGACCAGGTCTTGCCCAAGTCCTCGGAGCGCATCTCATTCATCGCGTAGAAAACATCGCTTCCGGACAGGAGCAGCTTTTGCATGGTGAGGACGATGCTCGGGCTGGGGCCTGGGACCACGCCGACGCGGGGCGCCACCCAGCACGTCTTGCCATCGAAGCCCGAAGTGACCGTATCCAGTTTAACCGAGAAATCGACTATCGGGGGAGGCGGCGATCCGCTCGCATCTTTCTCGGCGGCACCCAGCCTGGCGACACTGGTCGCGAGACTTACGAACAGGCAGGCCAACCAGGCAGAGTCTCCTCTTTTGATTGGCTTCACTCGCGTCGGGAGGCTGCGCGACGCGATCATGGAAACTCGTTTTTCCGACGGCGTGTGGTTCAGGGAGGTCGGCTTGTCCAGAGGGGGCATATCGGGAGGAGAATATGCCCTCGAAGTCGCGCCGCGAAGTATTTTTAGAAGCTGGGGCGTGCGGCTCGTCGCAGCCCCCGATGTCGCAACGCTTCATTCCGGCGACACTCATGGAAAGCGCGCTCAGAAGATAATTCTTGAACATGGGACGGCTGGAAGACTCGTGCGGGTTTCAGATGACGGGTGCAGGCCAGCGAAAGCGCGGCAAAATGCGAGCACGAAAAGCAAAAATGCCCCGTGCTCGACCAGGAAGAGACGACGGCGATGAGCTTTAAGATTTCGCCCCGATCCAGGGTCATTGAGCAGTGGGATGCGCTTGCCAGAATGCGATCGTCGGGCGAACAGAGTATCCACTACGTCCAAACCGTTCGAATGAACCTCCCTCTTTTCACCAGCCGCGCGATCTGTTTCCTGTGGCCGTTCTTGCTGCCCTGGCGCGCCGACGCCGGCGCTGAGTTGCCGAAAATGGCGAGCACGTTCATCGAGTCGCACTGCGTGGACTGCCACGATGCGGACTCGGCGCGGGCGGGCTTTCGTATCGATTTGCTAACGTCCGATTTCACGGCGGGCAACAATGCAGGCCAGTGGAAAGAGGTGATGGACAAGATCAACTCCGGCGAAATGCCGCCGAAGAAGAAGCCCCGGCCAGATGCCAAAGAGGCCTTCGCCGTGGCTTCGTGGGTGGCGCAGAAACTGGACGAAACGACCAAAGCCGCGCAGGGAGCCGGCGGTCGAGTGCCCATGCGGCGGATGAATCGCGTCGAATACGCGAACACGGTGCGCGATCTTTTCTCTCTGGAAGAAGGGTTTGCGCGGCGCATCGAGAAGGAGTTGCCCGCGGACGGCAAAGTCGGCGGATTCGATCGCGGGGCGGCGAGCCTCTTCATGGACGATGGGCAGCTCGATCGCTACATGGCCGTGGCCGACATGGTGCTCGATGATGGACTGTTCAACGAGCAGCCGAAGGTCCAGAAATTGACCTACGACGGCACGGCGGAAAAGTACGTTCACGGGCTCATGACGGCCTACAAGGATGAGTCTGGCGCGATCGTGGAAACCAACGTGCCGGGGGTCGCCGGGAAACTTGCGGAGCCGCTGAGCTGGATCCCGCAGCCGAACTTCGATCAATGGGGATCGAAGGACCGGCGCTACGTGCCACACGGACCGTATGACTGGACGCTAAAGAATGACGGCATCGAGTACCTCGGCAGCAGCCGTTTCTTCCCCAATGATTGGGCTAGGAAGGGCGTGACGCGGGATGGCTGGTATCGCTTTCGCGTGCGGGCCGGGGCGTTCAAGGGAGAGGACCAGGAGGCGCAAAAGGACGTGCGGTTGACCGTAACGTATGGCGAGGCGAGTCCCATCGAGGTGGCAAAAACCATGGTCATCGATGCGCCGCTCGATGCGCCGAAGGAATACGAGTTCCTGATGTATCTGCAAATCGGTCCGCCGGGCATGAATCGGCAGTTTCGGGTCACCTGGGACTTTGGCGAGCGCAAGGAGGCGGTCATTTCGAATCCGCTCTACTGGGACGTGCAGTGGAAGCAGGTCACCGTGGGCGGCGACATCGCGAGGGCCAAGAGTGAAAAGAAGCCCGCGGAAGACATCGACAAGCTCAAGAAGAAGCTGGAAGACACCATCGCGGCGGCCACGGACAACCGGAAAAATTTTGAAGGGCCCTACTGGGTCTATAACCCGAAGCTCGACATCCCCAAACGCCCCCGGCTGTGGCTCGGCAAGATGGAATGGGAAGGGCCGATCGTCGACTGGCCGCCCCAGGGCCGCAAGAACCTGTTGTTCTCGGGCGAGGACCGCGAAGACGACGGCTACCTGCGAGAGATTCTCGGGAAGTTCCTGCCGCTGGCCTACCGCCGGAAAGTCACGCCGGAGGAACTGGACCGCGTGGTGAATTGGACCCTGCAGGCCAAGGCCGAACGGAACCTGTCATTCACCAAGGCGGTGCGCGAGGGCGTAAAGAATGTGCTGTGCTCGCCCAAGTTTCTGTATCTCGGCAGCGAGGCGATGCCCTCGCAGCTCGCGGCCAAGCCGGCGACGGGACCGCAGCGGGTGGACGGTTGGGAATTCGCCAGCCGGCTCTCGTATCTGCTGTGGAGCAGCGCGCCGGATGAGGACCTGTATCGCCTGGCGGCAGACGACAAGCTGCGCGACCCCGCCGTGCTGCGGGCGCAGGTCAAACGGATGATCGCCGACCCCAGGGCGTGGGAGTTTGTCCGCAACTTCGCGGGCCAATGGCTCAGCGTGCGCAATTTCGAAAACGGCAACCCGCCGAACCGCGCTTTCTACAAGGAATACGACGATGCTTTGCGGGACAGTTCCAGGCGCGAACCGCTCGAGTTTTGCCGGGAGGTGCTCCAGAAGGATTTGCCCATCACCGATTTCCTCGACAGCGATTACCTGGTCGTCAACGAGCGTCTGGCCAGGCACTACGGGATCGAGGGCGTGGAAGGCGATGACTTCCGGCGCGTGCCCGCGCCCACCGACGACCGGCGGGGAGGCGTGCTGGGAATGGCGGGCATCCTGACGTATCTCGCCGACGGGACCCGCACGCTGCCGGTGCGCCGCGCCACGTGGGTGCTCGACACGCTCTGGAACCAGCCCGTGCCGCCGCCGCCGCCGAATGCCGGCGACCTCCCAGCCCTCAAGGACAAGAAACCCCGCACCGTCCGTGAGCGGCTCAGTGAACATCGCCTCTCGGAAAACTGCGCGAGTTGTCACAGCCGGGTCGACCCCTTCGGCATCGCTTTGGAAAACTACGACGCGATCGGCATGTGGCGCGACCGCCAGAACGGGGAAGGCATGAGAGGCGACAAAGGTTCACCCGAACTGGACGTGAGCGGCCAGCTTCCGGGCGAACGCGAATTCAAAACCGTGCAGGACTTCAAAGCCGCGCTCATGGCCGGGAAAGAGACCTTTGTCAAAGGCTTCACCGAGAAGTTACTCTGCTACGCGCTTGGCCGGCCCATCGGCTACGGGGATCATCTGACCGTCGAGCAAATCACCACCCACGCGGCGAAGAATGAATATCGGCTGCAAGAGATCATTCAGGCCACGGTCGCCAGCACTTATTTTCAGACGAAATGATTTCTAAAAGGTTCTTGGTTCCTGGTTCCTGGTTCTTCGTCGGAACGCTCTGGAGCGCTCTCAAGGATTCCGGCGAACCAAGATAAGAGCTAAGAACTGGCCAAACTAAGAACTAAGAACTAAGAACCAGGAACTCACCGCCACGGCCCCACTGCTCGAAAGAAAGAAAATGAACATTCAAACCAACAATTGGCGCATGGCCCGTCGCACACTTTTGAAAGGCATCGGCGCCATGGTCGCGCTGCCGTGGCTCGAAGCCATGAGTGAGAACGCGAAATCCATCACCACCGCCGGCTCGATGGCGGCCCACGAGATTCCGCGCCGCGCCATGTTCACCTATTGGGGCCTTGGTGTGGAGATCACGGGTTTCACCCCTCCCGATACCGGCAGGGACTACACGCTCACGCCATCGCTGGCGCCGCTCGCCCCGTTCAAGAACGATTTCACGGTAATGACCGAGCTCACGTCCTTCACCGGCGGCCACGGCTCCTGCTGCTGCCTGCTCACGGGCGTCAACACGGTGCGCAATGCCAAGACGCTCATGTCGGTCGATCAGCAACTGGCCATGCATCACGGCAGCGTCACGCGCTTTCCCTCGCTCGTGCTTGGCATGGCGCGCGAGACCGGCTTCGGCGGGCCTTTCCCGACCACCCTGTCGTGGAGCAAAAACCACACGCCGATCACGCCGGAGAATCGGCCCGAGGTGCTTTTTGAAAAACTCTTTGGGAGCGAGGACAACAAGACCCTGGCCGCCGCCAAACAGGCCATGGCCCAGCGGGCCAGCCTGCTCGATTCCATCAAGGAACAGGCCGCCGCGCTCCAGCGCCAGGTGGGCGCGGCCGACCGCGACCGGTTGGAACAATACTTCACCAGCATCCGCGACCTCGAGGAACGCATCAAGGTGGAGGGGGAATGGATCGACCGCCCCAAGCCCACCGTGCCGCGCCCCGATTTCGGCCAGGGTTCGCCGCGCGATCGCATCGCCAGCGACGGACGCGGCTATTCGGAATACACCCGGATGATGTTCGACATGATCGCGCTGGCCTTCCAGACCGACAGCACGCGCGCGGTGAGCCACATTCCCCGCTCCGAGGGCGACGAAGCCCGGTGCTACGGCTACCAGACCAAGAGCAAATGGGACCTGCACACCATGACGCACAACGCCCAGGAGGACGACAAGATCGAGCAATGGCGGCAGGTCGACGCTCTCTATTTCGCGGAGTGGGCCTATTTCCTCGGCAAGCTCAAGGACGTGAAGGAAGGCGAGGGGACATTGCTCGACAATACGATGGCGGCCTGGGCCACGACCAATGGCGGTCCGAACGCGCACGATTCGAAACACCTCCCGCTCATCCTCTGCGGCGGCTCCGCGCTGGGCCTGAAGCATCAGGGCCATCTCGTGCAGAAGGACGTGCCCGTGGCAAACGTCTGGAAAACCGTTGTCGATCGTGTCGGCATGAAATTGCCGGATGACTTCCAGGGCGGCCTGGCGAGCGGTGTCGTCAAGGAGTTGGTGTAGGTCGGATCTCCGGCCTCCGGCTTCTTGTCCACCCGCCCAGACAGACCACACCGATCAAGAGCAGCCCCCACGACCCGGGCTCGGGCGCCACATCCCACGCCAGCCCGTAGGACTCCTCGACGGGCGTCCCATACATCTGGCTCGGATAGGTCACCCGGATCTCGTATTGACCCGTGTCGGGCAGCGTAAACTCGAGCTCCTGCACGTCGTTGTAGAGGCTCGAGGAGGTGGCGTAGAGCTTGGTGAAATCGAAGTTCCAAATCTCCAGGGCGAGATTGGCGAAACCGAGATCCTGAGTCTCGAGGGTCTGGAGATTGGGATCGGCATTGTCGGTAAAGGCCGGCAGCCCGAAGTTGCGGAACCACGTCAACGTCACATCGAGGGTGCTGCCGCTCTGGAGGGTCAAAGTGAATGGGTAATCATTGTGGGCCATGAGCCCCGCCGTGGGACTGATCGCGATCGACCCGAAATCCCAACCCGTCTCGGCGATGGCGCCCCCACCCGTTCCCGGCACGTCCCGGGTGCCCAGCAGGTATTGCTGGAACGCGCGATCCAGATTCAGCATCCCCGCCCCCTGGGTCCAATCGACGGACTGCGTCGTCACGATGGTTCCGGCGCCATCCAGGTGCTGACCGTTGTCCCAACCGGGCAGCTTGGTTGCGGAGTTCATGAGCACGGCTTTGATGACACGGCTGTCGCGCGAGGGATCGTCCATGCCGATGAGGTAGCTGGCACTCTTCAAGAGCGAGACACCCCCAGCGACGATCGGCGCGGCAAAGCTGGTCCCGGCCAGGCCCAGACTATAAAAGTCATTTGCCCCTGCTGAAGCATCCGGCTGCGAGGTCGCCAGGGTCACCCCATTCCCTCCTGTCTGGCCGCCGTAATACGCCGACACGAGAGATGTTCCCGGGGCGACGATGTCCACGGGCGCGCGGACGCCCGGGACCGATCCGTGCACGGGATCGTAATAGTCCTGCGGTCCGCGGCTGCTGAAATCCGCGATCGTTTGAAATACATTCGTCCCGTTGCCCACCGCTCCGACGGAGATGGCGTTAAAGCCCGAGGCTGGGCCGCCGACGTTGTTGGTCGGATTCGTGGTTGTCGTGGCGTTGCCTGCGGCGGCGACCATCGTGGTGAGAGGATTGGCCCGGGCGAAGCCCGCGATGGCCATGGTGATCGGGTCGACCCCCGTGGGATCGCTGAAGCCCCAACTGCTGTTGATGACGTCGGTGGGACCAGTAAAACCCAACGTAATCCCCCCATAGTTGATATTGTGGGTCCAGGTGCTGGTAAAATAGTGGTTGTAGGCCGAGTAGAGCGTCCTGGCGGTGATGTCGAACGACCCCGAATCCGACCAACTCGTGGCAATGGCGCCGGAACTCAATTGGGTGAGGGGAGCGATGCCGAGTTGGTAGTAGGGATAGTTATTCGGATCGGCGCTGGGATTGTATCCCGCCAGGACCGAACCCACCCACGTGGCATGCATGTCGAATTCTCCCGCGGCGCCCGGAGCGGTATAGAAGTCCTGGAGGGTCGAAGTGGTTTCATGGCCGTTCCAGATCAGGCCAGCCTCGACATTCGCGACGACCGTGGCCTGACCAAAAACACCTGCGCCGTAAAACGTGTCAGCTCCGACCAGGCTGTTGATGGAAATCCCCGGCGCGCCGTCCCAACTGATCACCGCGCTGCCCGGCTGCGTGAGCGTCGTGGCCGCGGGCTGCGCCGATCCATGATCCGGGGTTAAGAGAAGAGCCAGGAGGACAGATCCGATCCAGGGAAACAGCTTTGGGGAGTGGCTCATGGGGCAGATGTGCTCAAGGCCATGTACCCACGAAGACGACGCGATCGAGCAGGACCGGAGCGAGTAGCGGACTCATCGGACGAATCTCCAATTCAAAGCGCGAACGGCTACTTGCCGGCCGGAGCGGGCGGAACAGGCAGCGGAATGGGCTCGGTGGAAATCTCCGCCTTGATGTTGCGCAGGTGCATGTCGAAAAATTGCCGGACGCGAATATTGAGCTCCGGGCTTCCGAAGCCGTGGCCGGCATCGGTCATGGCGAGAAGAATCGAAGGTGACCCCGCCTTGGTGAGGGCCTCGTGGAGCCGCGTGGCGTTGGTGAAATTGACGCGCATATCCTTGGTGCCGTGGGCGGTGAGGAAGGGCGGCGAGCCGGTGTGGATGTAGGTCAGCGGCGAAGCGGCCTTCGCTTCGGCGGCCTTGGCCTTGAGGCTGCCACCGAGCAGTCCGGCGACGGCTGGATCATCGGTCAGCGCCGCGTCGCCCTGCATGAGCGGGGATGTCATGTCGGTGGGGCCGCAATAATTGGCGACGCACGTGACACGCGAACTGAGGTTGGTGAACTCGCCGATATTTCCCTCGAGTTCCTTGACGCCCTCAGTGAGGCCGAGCAGGCAGACAAGGTGCCCGCCCGCCGAGGAGCCGGTGACGCCGATGTGATCGGGATCGAGATTGTATTCCTTCGCATGCCCGCGAATCCACCGGATGGCAGCCTTGCAGTCGTAGATCTGCTCGGGCCATTTCACCTCGGAAGAAAGGCGGTAGCCGACGCTGACGCCGGCGTAATTTCCCGAGGCCGCGTAAGCCTGGACCAGGCCTCCGCCCGCGCGACTGCCACCGCTCCAGCCGCCACCATGGATGTAGACGACGACCGGCAGCGGCATTTCGTTGGCGCGTTTCTTTGGAAGGTAAAGGTCGACCGCCTGGCGGGGGTTGGTGTTTCCCGCGTAGGGGAGATCGGCTTTCAACTCGACGGAGTCGGGCACGCGCGGCGGCGCGGGCTTCGGCGCCGGTTTGTCCTCGGCGAAAACGGTAAAGGCGACGAGATAGGTTAGGGCGAGGGCGAGGGGCAGTTTCATGGGGGCAAGCGGACAATGGCGGAAACTTCGCGGTTCGCCAAATGCAACTCCGGGGGCGAGCGCTGGTAAAGCGTGAAAAGGAATGGCGATGGTAGCCCGGGACATCCACCAATGCAATGGACGGAGGCCTGCGCTCCTGGAGCCTGGCGCAACCCGTCTGGCTACTTCGGAATCCAACCGGAGGGAAGGGTGATGGTGTCTTCCGGGATCACGAGTTGGGATTGGTCCCAACTGTCGGTGTGAAATTGGAACAGCGGAAGTTCTTCGCTATTGTGGACGTTGCAAACCGGGTTGGTGGCCCAGGCGTAGCGGACGGCGACAGGCTTGGGCACTTTGTCGGACCACGCGATGACCGTGTCGCCTTCGATCTTTGCCTGGGCGAAGTAGAACGCCCGATCCTCGCCGGCAATCGCGAATCCCACGGGCGGTTCGCTCTGCGCGTGCAATCCATTCGCAAAGGCAAAGTGCAGGCGAATCTTTGATCCTTCTACCGTCATCGATTGGTACGTCGGGCCCGTATAGGGCTTCTCTTTCTGTCCGTAGACCGTGCCCAATGCTGACAACGCCAGGCGCCGGCCGACTTCCTGTTTTCGTTTCGGATGGATGTCCGCGCCTTCGCCGACCCCGACGGCGGTGGCCAGAAAGGTGTTGGGCACGCTCAGGGCCATGGCTTGCGCTTCGCGGATGAGATGATAGCCCATGCGCTCGACCGGTTTGGTCTGCTGAGCCTGGTAATCCGCCAGCGCGACGATTCCAAAAGCGAAGTCGCCCTGGCCCCACTCATCGCGCCACGATTTGATCAAGCCGGGCATCAAACTCCGATAGTCGGCATAGAACGGGGCGTTTGCTTCCCCTTGATACCAGATCGCGCCGCGAATGCCGTACGGGATCAGCGGATGAATCTCGCCATTGTACTGGACCCCTGGATGCCCATAATAATTTCCGGGAATATGCCCGAGCAGCGGTGCGGGTTTCGGCTCACGGCCCGGCTCGAGGGCTTGCGATTTGGCCATGCGCCACTCGCCGGCCAGCGTGACGGGTGGGGTCGTGTCGGGTGCGCCTTTCAGCGCCAGCGTCATGTCCGCGGCGGGACCGAAGAAGGCCATCGGGTAGGCCAGTTTCAGGACGCGGACCGAGAAAGAAACTTTGGTCGAAGTGACCGCCGTGGCGGGTACGGCGTAAACGCGGGACACGCTCCAATACTTCGGGGCATCGAACCAGGTGCGACCGACGCGAACGCCGTTGACGTAGGTTTCATCGGTCCCGTCCACGAGACCGAGATGCAGTTCCAGTTCCTTGCCGATCCAGTCCTGAGGAATCGTCACATCCTTGCGGAACCAGACCGAGGCCACGACTTCGCCCAACGGATTGTCAGCCGGACTCACCGGCAGATTCACGGTGGCCCATTTTGAGGTATCGAGATCCGGCGCCATCCATTTGTTTTTCAGGCCAGGTTCCTCCGCGTCGAGTTGGGCGAACCAAATTATGGATTTTTCCGCGAGTCGCGCCTTTTCGGCTTCGAGGGACCCGGGGTAGCTGTCCGGATTCGCGATGAACGCCTTGGCCAGATCCTCGAACGAGACGGCTCGTTCGCGGTAGGCGGGGATAGATTTGAGACCTTCGATGCCAATCCATGATTCGATGGCCGTTGCGCCATAGGAGGCCATGATAATGCCGACCGGCACATGAAGGCGCTCGTGGATGTTGCGCGCGAAGAAAAAGCCGACGCCGGACCAGTTGATGACGTTCGCGGGCGTGCACACTTTCCAGGCGCCTTCACATTTCTCCTGCGGCGTGAGCGCGTAGCGTTGCTGGGCGATGGTCGGATTGATGGGGTAGCCCTGATCGGTGGAAGCAGTGGCGCCGACCATGAACCCGCGAATGGCAGGGTAGTTTGCCTTCGCGATATCCTCCACTGCGTTGAGGGCCTTGCGCACTTCCAGTCCCATGTTGGATTGGCCGCTGCAAAGCCAGACCTCGCCCACGAGCACGTCCTTGAGGGCCAGAGGCGCGCCCGCGCCGGTAATGGTCATCTCCTGCGGCGTGGCATTCGCCGGCATTGCTTTGAGCGAGACTTTCCATTTGCCGGCGGCATCGGCCTTGGTGACGACCTTCTGACCGCCGAACTCCACAGTGACCGGTTCAGCGGGCGCGGCTTTGCCCCAGACGGGCACTGGCTGCTCGCGTTGCAGCACCATGCCGGTGGTGAAGATGGAAGCCGGTTCGACATCGGCCTGCGCCGCGGTGAGGAATCCACCGCCGAGCCAGACGAATGCGGCGAGGATGACTGCCGTTCTGTGATTGCTCATGGGGGAGCGGAGTGGGAGGGGGGCCATTCGCATGGCGCGCACTCTGCGTAGTCCGGCGCGCTATCGCAATGTCTTACGGGCCAAAACTCCACAGCGCCGGTGGTGCTTTGCGGTAGGTGATGCGGGTATAGTAGAGACCCGCCGCGTCCTTCTCCGCGGCGTTTTGGATCGGGATGTCAGGACTCCGCTCCGTCGGAAAATTCATCGCCCGCATGCTGACTCCGTGGGCGACGATCTGGGTGCGCCCGTTCAGCGGGAAAAGGTGCGGAAAATCAACCTTCGCGTTCGACTCGGTCCGGATGGGAAGTTTGGCGAGCGCGACGGAGAATATTTCGTGACGATTCGAGGTGGCGAAGCCGTGCGATACGTCGACATCCCAGCAGAAGAGCGGGTCACGGATGTGTCGCGTTGCGTTCATCCGGATGTCGTTGCAGAACAAGCGCAACACGCCATCCGCGCAGCGGTAAACCGTCAGGGGCACGTGGCCGGGAGGATCGTTGGTGAAGGTCAGCGGCGACCAGGCGGCGAAAGGGTCCTTGCTCCGCGCCCAGCCAATCTCGCCGATCCCCCTGGCGGCGACGAACCATTCATCGCCCAGTCGCGCGAGACTCGGTTCGCCGAGGGTGCGCTTCGGGTCGCCGCCCACCATCGACCCGGTCTCGATCCATTCGTAGCGATGACTCTCGGGGTTGAACCGATACTTGAGCGCGGCGACTCGATTCTCGTCGAAAAAATTAGCGTCGGCCCATTCCGTGAAATCGCCATTGGCGGGGATGGGCACGCAGAAGCTTTGGTTCATCCGCTGCACGTTTGCGCTGCAAAAGGCATCGCCGGTCTCAAATCCCTTCTGCCGGAGGCGCGCGACCGGTTGGACGATCTCGATATCGTCGTCGCGATCGTTCAGTCGAAACTGCACCCATTCGACCCGTTGACCGATCGTGCGATCGAGTCCCTCGAAGGTCATGAAGCCGGTCTGAAGATTGATCGGCCGGGCGGAGACGCGCCATTTGGCCACAAACAGATTCGCATGCGGTGCGGGCTTGCCGCCCATGAGCGCGCCCTTTGGGACGCCGAACGCGACCATGTGTCCGTGCTGTTTGTAGTAAACATTTCCCTCCGCCAGCGGCGGCAAGCCAGGCACCTTCCAATCCATCTCGCCGCGCGCGAAGAAAGCCTCCTTCAACACGGGGCCGTCCGGCGCATCCCGCCGCACCTGGTAAATAATGCTGCGCTCATCGTCGACGCCGCGGTAGCCGTGAGTTCCATAGAGCACCAGCCAACGCGTGGCGCTGAGCTGGATGGCGTTGGCGCTGCGAGGCACCACGTCATCGAGTCGCGTGTGGCCGGGCAGCGTACATTCGCGAATGAGTTGGCCGGCGAGTTCGACGGACTCGATGTCGCCGGGGGCAACCGCGGGATCTTGGGCGTGGGCGAGGCTGGCGAGGGCCAGAGCCGAAACGAGGGCCGTGCGGGACGCGTGCCGGGCGGCACGTAAAATGTCGTTCATGGGGTTGGGGGGAAGGGAAACGGACTCCGCGAAATCGGGAGCGAGCGGGCTACAATTTCACCGTGAAATCGTCGCGATTGGTGACGGATTCGACGAAGGCGGTCAACAGCGCGATCGTCTTTTCCACATCGGCGAGGTCGGCCATTTCCACGACGCTGTGCATATAGCGCAGCGGGAAGGAAATAAGAGCGCTGGGGATGCCTTCGCGGACGTTGAAGATGACGTCGGTGTCGGTGCCGCTGTAGCGGCTGCTGCTCTCGTGCTGCATGGGGATTTTCTCGGCCTCGGCGACGGCGAGCAGGCGCTGGATGACCTGGGGGTGGTTGCAGGTGCCGTGGGTAATGGTGGGGCCGGCGCCAAGCTTGATGTCGCCATGGACGGCGTGCTCGATTCCGGGCGTGTCGGTCGCGTGGGTGACGTCGAGGACGATACAGACATCGGGGTTCAGCCGGTAGGCGGCCATGCGCGCGCCGTGGCCGCCGATCTCCTCCTGCACGGCGTTGACCGCGATGACGGTGGAACGCCGTTTCTTGCGGCCTTTCCTGGCGAGTCGGGCGAGGACCTGGGCGATGATGAAACCGCCGAGACGGTTGTCGAGGGCGCGGCCCACGATGCGATCTTCGCCGAAGGCCTCGGCACCGTCGGCATAGACCGCGGGAATGCCGACGCGCAGGCCGAGTTTGGCCACGTCCTCGGCGCTGGAGGCGCCGACGTCGACGTAGAGTTCATGAATCTTCGGCGCTTTTTCGTCGCCCAAGGAATCGCGCCGGAGATGGATCGCGGTATTGCCGATGATTCCCATGACGGGGCCGTTTTCCCCAAGGAAACGGATGCGCCGCCCGCGTGCGGTGGCGGTGTCGCTCCCGCCGACGCGGTCGAGGCGGAGAAATCCTTCCTTGGAAATTTGTTTGACGATGAAGCCGATTTCGTCGGCGTGCGCCTCGAGCATGACACGCTTGGTCTTCTTTCCATCGCCGCCTTCGAGGGTGGCCCAGGCGGTCCCGTAAGCGTCGTTTTCCACGTGGTCGGCAAAGCCGCGCACGTAATCGGCCCAGACGCGCTGGCCGCCGGTTTCCCATCCGGTGGGGCTGGGGGTGTTGAGGAGCTCGAAAAGAAAGGTGCGCGATTTGGGGTCCATGGGGGGAAGGATGAAGGAGGAAGGAGGAAGGATGAAGAAGATAGTGAAGGGCCCGGGAGGACGATGGGAGGGCATGGAAAATCAATCTTTCCTCACTCTTCTTCATCCTTCATCTTTCTGCCTTCCATGAGCTCCGATCCGATGCTGATCAAACAACCGGGACCGTTGTCGTTCCAGCGCTACGGCTGTCTGTTTATCCTGGTTGTCTTCGTCACGCTCCTCATCGTCATTCTGCTGCTGGTACGGCATGTCGCGGTCGGGACGGCGGTGCCATTCCGGATGGTGGCGGGGTTCATTGAAAAGGTGAATCCGAACGTCAAGATCACAGGGATCTCCGGCGATCTCTCGACGGGTCCGAGTGTGAAATCGATCACGTGGGGCGACGACCCGGCGAATCCTTCGGAAATCCTCGACTTGCGTGTCAAATATAACGGTTACGCGGATGCGAGTGCGAAGAAGCGTGTGATCATCGAGGATGCGGGGGTGCGCAAGGCTCACATCGACCTGGCGGATTTTGGACCGATTACGCGCTCGAAGACCTCCACGACGACGAACGGCAGGCCTTATGGTTCGAGGTCTTCCGGCAGTTCCAGTTCGCCCGCGAATGACCTCGGGATGGAAAGTTTCGAGATCAAGCAGGTCCTGATCGAGGACGTGTTGATTACCAACCGCCACTCGCAATTCCGGCTCTCGATCCCGAAGGTTTCGTGGACGGGATTCAAGGCGACGAAGAAATCCGTGGAACCCGGAGAACTGGTGGTGGAAAGCGATCGCCTGACGGTGCACACGATTCCGGGACGGACTTTGCCGATGGGGAACGGGAGCGTGACCTTCCAGAAGACGCTGACCGGGACGATGCAACCTCTGCTCCATCCGGCGATCCTTCAGCCGATCAACTTCACTCTGGACTATACCTTCGTCCCGGAAGTGAAGGCCCCCGCATTCCATTTCAGCACGGCGGACGGAAAAGTGGAGATCGCGACGACAGCGGATGGCGGTCACGCCCTGCACGTGAAGAATCTCGATCTCGCAACGTTTCTGGATCCCCGAAAGCTCTATGGAAAGGAAGCGGCGGATTTTCCGAGCGATCTCGTGATCGAGGCCGTAGCCGCGCCGGAGGACGGGCCGCTGACGATCGTCAGTGGGAGTTTCCGACTCGGTGTGACGACGTTCCAGATCGAGCGGGGTGAAATTGCCGGGATGGATTCCGGTAAGGCGGTGCTGCGTGCCGTATGGCGCACGGGGGCGGGGGAGATCCGGTGGACACTGCCACTGAAAGACTGGCCGATGGAGTGTCGGCCGGTCTTCAGTTCGGAGCCGGAAATGGAGCCCAGGGAGATCCTGGCGCGCGTTTTTGCCGGAAAGAAATACGCGGAACTCAACGCCGAGGAAAAGCAGGCGGTGGATGCGCGTATTCCGGTTTATTTCTCGACGAGCACGCCGTGAGCGGGTTGTGAGTGCGGTTGTCTCGAGCGAGGCGGCGGGCGGCGGAAAGTAGAAGCGGCATCCTGCCGCTTGGGTGGAGACGATAAGCGGCAGGATGCCGCTTCTACTTGGCTCACGCGCCAGCTTTGGCCGGGGCTTTTTTTGCGGCAGGAGCCTTGGGCTTCCGTGGCTCGAACTCGAAGGTGACTTTCGCCCCTTCCAGCTTGAGGTAGGCGGAGAACGGCTTGCCCTTTTTCGAAATGAAGCGGGGCAGCAGGTCGCTCTTGCCATCGCGAAAGATCTTCACGGCTTGCTCGGGTGGGATGGCGCGCTGGCAGATGCTCTTGCCCATGCGGATCGGTTTGGCGCCTTCCTTCGCGGGCACGCAAAGAAAGGCGTTTTCCGTCTCGTAGAGCGCGCCATGCGGCGTTTCACCGAGGGCTTTGGCCTGCGTCAGGTCGATCGCTTTTCCGCCGCCTTCTCCGTTGTCATCCTCAAAGTCGAATTTCTGCTTCCACTCGGTCTTTTCGTTGAGAATGATTTCCGCGTTGAAGGCGCGCCCCAGTTTGCTGCGGAACCCTTCCAGCGGGCCGACGCGGCCCGTGTTGATGAGCTTGGCCACTTCGTCGCGCTCGAATTCACGCCCGCTCATCGTCTTCCAAACGATCAACTTGCACTCGGGATTGGTGCACTCGTAGGCCTTGAAGCTTTCCTTGAAGGTTCCATTGCCGCATTTCGGGCACTTCGCTTCGATGCTCTTGAAGTCGCCGCGCACTTCCTGCCCCATGCCACCTCGGACCTTGCTGACGATCTCGGTCGTCAGGCCGCGAATCTCGGTCATGAACGTGCCGCGCGAAAGCTGCCCTCGCTCCATCTGGCGGAGCTTGTGCTCCCATTCCCCGGTAAGCTCAGGTTTCGTCAGCGCCTCGGCGTGCAAGTTGCGCAGGAGAGTGATGAGTGAAATGCCCTTGGCGGTGACGATGAGGTCCCGGCCCTGGCGGATGAGGTAGCCTTCGTAGATCAGACCTTCGATGACCTGGGCGCGTGTGGCCGGTGTGCCGAGGCCGCGTTCGGCCATAGCTTCGCGCAACTCTTCGTCGTCCACCAACTTGCCAGCGCCTTCCATGGCGGAAAGGAGCGTCGCTTCGTTGTAACGCGGTGGCGGCTTGGTGACGTTTTCCTTGACCTCGATCGCTTCCGTTTTCGCCGTCTCGCCGGCGGCGATGGCGCAGATCGCCTTGTCATTCTCACCCTCGCCTTCGGCTTGTTTGCCATAGACCGCGAGCCAGCCGGGATCGATGATAATCTTGCCGTCAGTCTTGAATTTCTCGCCCTCGACGGTGGTGATGCGCGTCGTGACTTCGAACTGCGCCGCAGGATAGAACACGGCGATAAAACGCCGGGCGACGAGGTCGTAAATTTTCTGTTCAATCTCGCTCATGCCGTGCGGCACGGTCCCCGTGGGGACGATGGCAAAGTGATCGCTGACCTTGGCGTTATTGAAGATGCGCTTGTTCGGATGGATGTAGCCCTGCCGCAACGCCTTGTCCGCATGCACGGAAAGGGAGCGGTCCTCAAAGCTGCCCATGACATTTTTTGCCGTCGCAATGTGATCCTCCGGCAGATAGCGGGAATCCGTTCGCGGATAGGTCAGCGCCTTGTGCTTCTCGTAGAGAGCCTGGGCGATTTGCAGGGTCATCTTCGCGGGGAAGCCGTGGCGGCCGTTGGCTTCCCGCTGGAGGGTAGTCAGGTCGTAGAGCAGGGGAGGCGCCTGGCTCGCGGGCTTCTTCTCCTCTTCGACGATGCCGGGCTTGCTTTCGCACTTGGCCTTGATGGCATCTCCCTTGGCCTTGTCCCAGATGCGTTCGGCGCGGGCTTCCTCTTCGCCCGCCTTTTTGAAAGCGGGGTCGAACCAGCGGCCGCGGTAGCTGCCGGCGGCGACACCGAAGTCGCCGAAAACCTCCCAATAGGCACGCGGCTCAAAGGCGCGGATCTTTTCCTCGCGCTCCACGAGGATGGCGAGGGTCGGCGTCTGAACGCGGCCAGCGGTGGTCTTCGAGAAGCCGCCGCCCTGGGAATTGAACGCAGTGAGCGCGCGGGTGGAATTGATCCCGACCAGCCAGTCGGCCTCGCTGCGGGAGGTGGCGGCATCGGCCAGGGGTTGCAAATCCTGGTCGCTGCGCAACTGGCTGAACGCTGTGCGGATGGAATCGGCCGTCATCGATTGCAGCCACAGGCGCTTGATGGGCTGCTTGGCGCCGGTGGCCCGGACGATATTGCGGAAGATCAGCTCGCCTTCGCGGCCGGCGTCGCAGGCATTAATGAGATCGGAGATGTCCTTGCGCTTGATCAGCCGCCGGAGGACGGAAAGGCGGTTGGCATTCTTCTCGATGGGGGCGAGAGCGAAGTGCGAGGGGAGATGCGGCAGCTTCTCCATGGTCCACTTGCCGCGCTTGATCTCCTCCTCCTCGGGGACGGCCAACTCGAGCAGGTGGCCGACGGCTGACGAGATGACATAACGGTCATTTTCGTAATAGTCGCCGTCCTTTTTTACGCCGAGAACCTTGGCCAGATCAGTGGCGACGCTGGGTTTTTCGGCGATGACGAGGGTTTTGGACATGGGACAACGGGGGACCTTAAAGCTTCACGAACTGCTGGCCAGGGAGTTGCTTCACCCGCCTTTTCATTTCGAGGGCCAGCAACGTGGACGCCACCTTGGGCATCGGCAAGCCCGATTTTGTCACGATATCGTCCAACGGCGTTTCGCTCACATCGATCGTCGAGAGCACAGCCTGTTCCTCCGCGGACAGTGGACCGGTGGCAATCGCAGCCGCCGGCGCGGTGCGCGGTTCAGGGAAAAGAGCATAAAGATCGTCAAGGATATCGCTCGCACCGGTGACCAGTTTGGCGCCCTGCTGAATGAGTCGATTTGACCCGGCGGCGGTGGGCCGGTCGATCTGGCCGGGGACCGCGTAAACCAGCCGCCCCTGCTCCAGGGCTTGACCGGCAGTGATCAGGGCGCCGCTCTTCAGTCCAGCTTCGACGACGAGAAGCCCGCAGCCCCAACCGGCGACGATACGGTTGCGATAGGGAAAGGTTTCGCGGCTCGGTGGGAAGGTCATGGGGAACTCCGTGACGATCGCGCCGGAGGCGGCGATCTTTTCCGCGAGCCCCATGTTCTCCGGCGGGTACAAGTCCATCAGGCCAGATCCGATGACCGCGACGGTGCGGCCCTGGGCGGCAAGGGCGCCTTGGTGGGCCGCAGTATCAATTCCGCGGGCGAGTCCGCTGACGACCGTAAGACCCGCATAAGCGAGCTGGTAGGACAGCTTCTTGGCGCTCTCGAGGCCGTAGTGGCTGGTCTTCCGGGAGCCGACCACGCTGATGGCCCGTTGATCCTGGGCCGTGAGGGTCCCCCAAACGTAGAGGACCATGGGCGGATTGTGGATTTCACGCAGCGGCGCCGGATACTCGGTGGATTCCTGGGTGATCACGGTCGCACCAAACTCCTTCACCCGGGCGAGTTCCGCCGCGAGATCCACGTGCTGTTCCCATGTGGCGATCGCTTCGGCGACCTCGCTCCCGACGCCGTCCACCGCCCTCAAGGCGCTGCCCCTGGCTCGCAAAATCTGCTCGGGCGTTTCAAAGACCTCCAGTAAACGACGCAGCCGCACGGGGCCGAGGTTCGGCACCATGTTGAGAGCGACGCAGGCCTCGGTGGCAGTCATGGGCGGAAGCTGGGAAGCGGAGGCGGGGTTGTCAAACCCGGAGGGGGGAATCAGTGGTAGGAGGCGTGCTTTCACGGATCACTGGCCATTTTTTACTGATTGTTGCGAGGCAACGTATCGGCGGTTGCGATTGACCCAATGCCGGTCGCTGGTACAACTCGCCCATGCGTCACTCCCTTCTTTGGTTTCCCGTCGCGGTCATGATGCTGACCTGCGGTTCGCTTTCCCGGGCAGACGAGAAGAACGGCGTTTTGCTCACCGTGGCAAAGACGACTCTCGACCGGGCAGACCAGCGAGCGACTTACTATACTTCCGGGCACATTGACCGCACCGAGGCTCTAAAGGTCTCGATCAAGAATACCTCGTTCAAGCCCCTGCCGGCGGGCGAGGTGCGCTGGGAGATTCTCGTTCGCAAGTACTCCTTCAACACTGTTGAAAGTACGAGTGGAACGGAAAAGCTGCAGGCGCTGCGGCCCGCCGAAGCTGCGGACGTCACGATCGGCGGAGCGCAGGTCCAAGGCATGCGTGACGGCACCACTGTGGTGAAGGATAAAATTGAGTGGCAGGTCTCCGTGTTCGTGGAGGGGAAGGAACTCATCAAGGTGAGCAGCACGTCCGGTTTCGATACGATCGCCAAAAGGGCAACCAAGGTCGAACCGGCGAAAAAGTAGGGGCGGGCGGCGTTATTCGGTGCGCCAGTATTCGGGCAGATTCGGTTTGGTTTCCCGGAGGATTTGCAGAACGGCATCCCGGTCATCCAGGGAAAGGGCTGCCCATTCCGGGCTGGAGTCCTGCCCGGTGAGGATGTCGTAAAGCCGCTGGAGCAGGCGTGCATGCATCGGCTCGGGCAGGGCGTCGAAAGCCGGATTGTAGACGAGAAACGAGCACGGATACTTGAAGAGCCGGGTCCGCAGGTCGAGGTCGCGCAGGCTGCGTCCCAGCCGGTCGCGCGGCCCGGATTTCTGAAAATCCGCCGCGTAGCTGGACGTGCCCGCGATGGGGTCGGTGAGGCGCGCTTCTTCGATCATCAGCAGATACCGGAGAAACGCGGTTTCCTGCTCTTTCAAGTAACGGATGTGTCCGTAACGCTCGATCATGATCTGCGTCTCGTAATTCAGCCGCGTGATGTAGTTGTGCATCTTGGCCTGATGCTCAAGAACCATGAGCGCGATTACATCGCTGCCCGGCTCCGGGTAAGGGGTCACGTCGACCAGGGACCGAAGGTTTTGCAAGCTGTCGTCCGCGTTCGGCGTATTCGCGGGTTCTTCGGGTGGTTTTGTTGCCACGCGGTTTCCCCGGTGCATCTGGGAACCGAGCGTTCCGGTCACGTACCAGCCGGCCCAGCGATCGGCCAGTGGGGTGCAATGATCGACCGAGGAGACTTCGTTGCCGGATTGGGGTTCGCCATCGGGGTCCGTCGCCACGGACCGGATGACGTGGCCCGGCACCCCCATGGTGCGCGGTCCTGAATGACATTGGAGGCAGTTGGCATCCTGGACAAATTTCGGGTGCCGCAGTTGCTCCTGGTCCAAATGATAGAAGACTCCGCCGAGTTTGGGATCGACGGCGCTGATTTCCAGCATGGGCGCTCCGGGGACATAGCCGATGTAAACGTCGTCATTGAAATACAGCGCCCGCGGGGTGGCCGGCGTGATGTAGGCCCGCTGGACGGAAGTCTTGGAGTAAACCAGCATCTGCGATGACTTGGGGATGCCGAAGTAGTCGAGCAGCGCCGGGAGATAGCCGTGCTGATCGTCAAAACGGAGCCGCACGGCACCGCGCTCCAGTTTTTCCTGCAATTCCGCCACGGGCCCGCCGGCTTTGGCTTTGCTATAGAAGATGGTTTCCTCGTCGTAGGGCACGGGGTGATTGGCGCCCTGGAAGTCCTCGGCGTGCAGCAGGGGGGCGGTGAGAAGGATGAAGGCTGGGAGCAGGATCCGGGGGCGCATGCGGGGGGAACTAGTCCACCGGCATGTAGCGGCGGTCCAGCGGTGTCGCACGCTTTTTCGGAAAATGCGGCGCGATCCCGGGGTGACTTGCACCTGCGGAGCCGAAACGCGATAAGCCTGTCATGCGTTTCCTGTCGCTGGCCGGTCTTCTCGCGTTTCACGTCCTCGCCGTGCGGGCGGCCGATCTTCCCGGTCAACGGCCGGACGGTTCGGTCCTGCTGCCCAACCAATGGAGCCTGCGGCCCGTCGGGCAGCAGATTCCGGTGGGCGACTTTCCGGTGAATATCGCCCTCCATCCTGGCGGAAAATATGCGGCGGTTTTGCACTGCGGCCATGGCCAGCACGAGGTGGTCATCCTCGATCTCACGTCCCGCGCGATCGCTTCTCGCACCAAGCTGGGAGAGGCCTTCTACGGCCTCGCTTTCTCGAAGGATGGAACCCGGCTTTTCTGCTCCGGGTCGTCGGACGAGGTCATCCATGATTTTCACTTCACCGACGGGCAACTGGATCAGCCTGCGACCCATGCACTACGCGAGGTGAAACAGCGCGGGATTCCCTGCGGTCTCGCGATCAGCGGCAATGGTTCGCAGATCTACGTCGCAAACCTTTGGGGCCAGAGCCTTTCGCGAATCAATATCGCCGCGGGCGGCGACGGTCTCACCGAACTCTCCCTTCTGCCCGAAGGCGCCACGGCACTGGCTGCGCCGGTTCTTCCAGCGACGACGGACGATCCCTCGATCACCAAGCGGGCCAACCAACTCCTCGAAACCACCGATCCGAAGGCGCCGTTTCCGTACGCCTGCCTGCTCGATGAGAAGCGCGACCGGGTTTACATTTCGCTGTGGGGGCAGGCGTGTATTGCCCTCGTCGACGCGAAGACGTTCAAAGTCACCGCTCGTTGGGCCACCGAGGAGCACCCGAACGAGATGGTGCTGGGCAAGGACGGGAAGCGTCTCTACGTGGCCAATGCCAATCGCAATACCGTGAGCGTGCTCGAAACGGCGGACGGCCGAACGGTCGAAACGCTCATGGCTGAACAAACGCCGAATGCACCGCCCGGCAACACGCCCAACGGCCTCGCCCTCAGTCCCGACGGAACGCGGCTGTTCGTCGCCAACGCCAATATCAACACGGTGGCCGTCTTCGACGTTACCACGCCGGGCAAGGCGCGTTCGCTCGGGTTTATCCCGGTCGGCTGGTACCCGACCAGCGTGCGCGTGAGCAAGGATGGGCAAACGCTCTACGTGGCCAATGGCAAGGGTGAGACTTCGCGCCCGAATCCCCTGGGACCAGGCCCGGGGAAGAAAAGTCCGGCCAGCGCGCATCAGTACATCGGGGATCTGCTCAATGGGACCATCAGCATCATCCCGCTGCCAGCCGGAGAGAAACTGGAGGCGCAGATGAAGGCGTGGACCGCGCAGGCGTATCAGTGCCTGCCCGAGACGGAGCGCAAGCTCGCCGCCGCGCCACCCGAGGGGAATCCCATTCCCCGCAAGCCGGGCGACCCGTCGCCCATCAAATACGTCGTTTATATCATCAAGGAAAACCGCACTTACGATCAGGTGCTCGGCGATATGAAAGGCGGCAATGGCGATCCATCACTCTGCCTCTTTCCGGAGGCCATTACGCCGAATCACCATGCGCTGGCCCGCGAGTTCGTACTGCTGGATAATCTCTATGTGGACGCGGAAGTCAGCGCCGACGGGCACGAATGGTCGATGGGTGCCTATGCGACCGACTTTGTCGAGAAACACTGGCCGCTCAGCTACGGGCACAACAAGAGCAACAAGTTCCCCTATCCCAGCGAGGGCGGTTTTCCTATCGCCACGCCCGCGGGCGGCTACTTGTGGGATCGGGCGAAGAAAATGGGAGTGACGTATCGCAGCTACGGTGAGTGGGTGGCGAACGGGAAAAAGGCGGGCGACCCGGGCCGGGCCAAGACGAAGGCTCTCGAGGGCCATATCGATCCGCTCTATCGCAGTTTCGACACCGACTATCTCGACCAGAAGCGGGCCGATCGCTTCCTCGCGGAACTGGCCAGATTCGAGAGCGAAGGAGAGATGCCGCGCCTCCAGATCGTGCGTATTCCCAACGATCACACGAGCGGCACCAGTCCCGGCAAACACACTCCCACTGCGCAAGTGGCGGACAACGATCTCGCCCTGGGCCGCGTCATCGAAGGCCTGAGCAAGTCGAAGTTTTGGTCCAGGATGGCCGTCTTCGTGATCGAGGACGACGCTCAAAACGGCTCCGATCATGTGGACGCGCATCGCACGATCGCCTTTGCGATGAGCCCCTACATCCGGCGGGGCAGCGTGGATTCCACGATGTATTCCACGAGCAGCATGCTGCGGACGATGGAACTCATTCTCGGGCTGGCCCCGATGAGCCAGTTCGACGCCACGGCGATGCCGATGTTTGCCAGTTTCCAGGCGACGCCCGACGTCACGCCCTACACGGCTCGTCCCGTGACAGTGAATCTCGAAGATCGGAACATGAAGACGGCTTGGGGCGGCAAGGCGAGCCTGCGCATGGATTTCACCAAGGAGGATGCGGCTGATGACCTGCTGCTCAACGAGGTCATCTGGCGTTCCGTGCGCGGGGCGAATTCATCGATGCCGGCGCCGCGCCGGGCGGCGTTCGTCTTCACCCAGAAGGAAAAGAAGAAGGGTGACGACGATTGATCAACCGGGCCTGCCGCCCGCGTGGTCGAGCGTTGCGCGCAGGGTGCTCTTGAATTCCGGCTTGGTGACGCAGGCGAGGTGGCCGGCGCCGGCGATGACGTGTGCGGGCACGTCGGGCCGTAGCTGGAGAAGCGGCGCGACATAGAGGGTGCGGCACGGGTCGCGTTCGCCGACGATAACGGTCATCGGCGCTTTGATCGCTTTCACCTGTGCGGCGGTGACGGCGAATTCCGCGAAGCCGTGCATCAAGGCGGGGTTGCCCCCGAGCGCACCCCGCTGCCCGCTTTGCGCCCAGAAATCCTGGAGGCGACTGCCCTCCTGGAGCCAGCCCATCCCACCGAGCGTAACGGAACGCACGCGGTCCGGGTGGAGCACCACCAATTTGAGCGCGATCATGCCGCCCATCGAATAGCCCGCGATGTGGGCCGTGGGGAGGTGCAGGTGATCCATCAGTCGAACGATGTCCTCGACCATCTGGACACCGTACGCGCCCTCGGCGGCGGGTTTGTCGGACTGTCCGTGGCCACGGCAGTCGAGAGCAATGACCCGGTAATGCTCCGCGAGGTCGTCAATGATGCCCGGCGCGCCCCAGTTCATCCGCGCACTGGCGTGCAAGCCGTGAATCAGGATCACGGGTTCCCCCTTGCCCTGCATTTCATAGTGGATCTTTACGCCGGCGGAGTCGAAATCATCGGCGGAGGCAGGCCGGGTGGCGGCGAAGAGGGCGGCTGCGAGGGCGAGGATAGTGCGAATCATGGGCGCGTGGAGTGTCTGCCTGCATGATGGGCGAAAGGCCCCTGGTGGTTACACGAATTTTGCGGAGGAAATGGGCTTCAATGCCCGGGTGGCGAGAAACATGGGGGAATAGCGGTGGACCAGGGTGACGTCTTCCGACCAGTCATCCTCGTAGAACCCCGTGAGGACAAAGCCAGCGGCCAGTTGTCCACCGATCTGGGCATTGAGAGAATGGCTGAATTCGGTCGGGCGTCCGCTCTCCAGCCAGCGCTGCTTCGCGGCGGGGTCGGGGTTCGTGAGATCGGAGTAGGGGAGTGGATACTTGACGACCAACCGGCCGCTTTCCGAGATTTCATCGTGATCGAAGAGGAAGAAGAGCGGGTTCATAAATCCGGCGAGCAGGGCTCCTCCGGGTCGCAGCACGCGGAAACATTCCATCCAGACGGCACGGACGTCTTCCGCGAAGAGATTCGATACGGGGTGAAAGATGAGATCGAAACTGGCGTCACGCAGCGCCTCGAGCCGGGCCATGTCGCCGCGGATGCAGGTGAGGGGAAGCACTTCGCGTTCGGCGACGAGGCGGTCTCTGGCCAGTTGCTCATCGGAGAGGTCGTAGCTCGTGACCCGCGCTCCAGCGGCCGCGAGCACGGGCGCCTGCTGGCCGCCTCCCGAGGCGAGGCAGAGCACGTCGCGCCCGGTCACCTCCCCAAACCACGCCCGGGGCACCGGAATGTTGGGCGTGAGAATGACCTCCCAATCGCCGCTGCGCGCACGGGCGATGACGCCGGCATCGACGGGGATACACCAGCGGCAGCCGGCGCGGTGGGCCCCATTCCAGTCGGCCCGGCTCCGCTCGAGGACATTGATGGGAGGATGCTCATCTGGAGTTGCCATGATGCCGCGAGCAGATACCTCATGCCGCCGAACCGGGTCGATGGGAAATCGGTGGGACTTTTTTGCGGTCTCGTTTCCGGGCGCAACGGGGCGTGATTCAAACCCGGTCCAAAGGTTCAAGCAGCGAGAGGCCAGAGTTGGGCCCATTGGTTGTTGGAGCGCAGGACGCGCAACTGGGCGATGGACTCAGCGTTGGCCGGCAGCCAGGCGGCACCGGAGAGTTTGAGC
>JBBRPL010000075.1:0-41396 GCA_038228205.1 Chthoniobacterales bacterium | reverse complement strand
CATCGTGGGCGCGGGCGCGAGCGAAGGTGCTGTCGATGCCAGCAACATGCTCAAGCCGCAGCTCGCGCGCGGCGAACTGCGCACCATCGGCGCGACGACGCTCGACGAATACCGCAAGTACATCGAGAAGGACGCCGCGCTCGAACGCCGTTTCCAGCCCGTGATGGTCAATGAGCCGAGCGTCGAGGACACGATTACCATCTTGCGAGGCCTCAAGGGACGCTACGAATCCCATCACGGCGTGACGATCCAGGACGCCGCCCTCGTCGCCGCCGCTACGCTTTCGCTCCGCTACATCAGCGACCGCTTTTTGCCCGACAAAGCCGTGGATCTCGTGGACGAAGCAGCTTCGCGACACAAGATCGAACTCGAATCGATGCCCACGGAGATCGACGTCATCGAGCGCGACATCATGCAGCGTGAGATGGAGCGGCAGGCGTTGAAGAAGGAAAAGGACGAGGCGAGCCGGGAGCGCCTCGCCAAACTGGAAAAAGACCTCGCCGCCCTGCGCGAAAAATCCTCCGGGATGAAGGCGCAGTGGCAGAGCGAAAAGAAGGTGATCGACGAGTCGGGCAAGCTCAACCAGCAGCTCGAGCAATTGAAGATCGATCTCGAGAGCGCGCAGCGCCGGGGCGACCTCACCGAGGCCAGCGAGATCCAGTACGGCCACATCCCCGCCGCGGAGCGGGAGATCGAAGCGCACAACGCCAGGCTCGCCGAGATGCAGCGGGGCGGACACCAGATGCTCAAGGAGGAAGTGACCGACGAGGACATCGCTGAGGTCGTCGCCGCGTGGACGGGCATCCCGGTCTCCAACCTGCGCGAGAGCGAGCGGGAAAAGCTCATCCACATGGAAGAGCGGCTCGGCGCGCGCGTCATCGGCCAGCGCCCCGCGATCACCGCCGTGAGCAACGCGGTGCGCCGCGCCCGGGCTGGCCTGCAGGACGAGAACCGGCCGATCGGCTCCTTCATCTTTCTCGGCCCCACCGGCGTCGGCAAGACCGAGCTGAGCCGCGCCCTCGCGGAATTCCTCTTCGACGCCGAGAACGCGATGATCCGCATCGACATGAGCGAATACATGGAGAAGCACAGCGTCGCCCGGCTCATCGGCGCGCCGCCCGGGTATGTCGGCTTTGAGGAAGGCGGCCAACTCAGTGAAGCCGTGCGCCGCAAGCCGTACTCGGTCGTGCTTTTCGACGAGATCGAGAAGGCGCACCCCGACGTCTTCAACGTCCTGCTCCAGGTCCTCGACGATGGCCGCATCACCGACGGCCAGGGCCGCACGGTCGACTTCAAGAACACCGTCATCATCATGACGAGCAACCTCGGCTCGCAGTACATCCTCGACGCCACGGATAACGCCGAGCAGCGCGAAGCCCGGGTGATGGACGCCCTGCGCGGCCACTTCCGCCCCGAGTTCCTGAATCGCATCGATGAAGTCGTCATCTTCGACCGCCTTGCGGATGAAGACCTGGCGAAGATCGTCGAGATCCAGACCGCGCGTCTGGTGAAGCGCCTCGCCGCGCAGAAGATCACGCTGAGTCTCAGCGACGCGGCCAGGATCCACCTGGCTCACGAAGGCTACGACCCGGTCTACGGCGCCCGCCCCTTGAAACGCGCCATCCAGCGCTCACTGCTCGATCCACTCTCGCTGGAGATCCTCGCCGGGAGATTCCGCGAAGGGGACGCGATCAAGGCGGACGCGAAGGACGGGAAGATCGTGTTCACGAAGTAGCGGCTGGTGAGGCAAGGCAGAGATCACAGGTTCTTCGCTCCCTCAGAATGACGGTGGAAGCGGAGGGGCCGTCTCGTTGGCAGGCGTGTCCTTGCCCTCTCAATGGAGCACGTCGATCGCCACGGCATCGTGAGCTACGGCGTGGACGTTATCGGTCACGCTCAGGGCCAGGATGTAATGGCCGGGCAGGGTGAATGTGGCTGTGGTGTGCGCCTGTGCCGGGCTGCCGAACTTGACGACCCCTGGACCCGCCATCGCAATCCACTTGACCGTGCCGGTCCCTTTCACCGTGCCCGTCAGCGTGACACGGGCGCCTGAGGCCACGATTTGATCGGGACCGGCATTGGCGGCGGGAGCGTTGGGCGAGCGTGGTCCCTCGGTGGCGCGGGTGGCGCGAACGACCTCGAAATTGTTGATGCCCACTGTCGAGAGATGATCAAAGCAGCCGCTGGGAAAGCGATTGTCGGGACAGACGGAAACGGAAAAGAAGCCGCCATTATCAGCGACGATCGCGCCGTATTTCTTCAGTGCCACGAGGACGGCTTTCTCCTCCGTGGTCCATTTCGCCGGGATGGCGAATCCGGACTTGAGCCGCAGGCGCTGGCCCATCGCGGGAGTGTTGGGGTCGGTTAGATTTCCGGCCGACGCGTTGTGAGTGGCGGGGTAGATATAGCCGAGACGCGTCCGTTTTACGACGAGCCTCAACGCGTGCTCGACGGCGCCGCGCTCGCATTCGTCATAGCGCACGAGGGCGGGAAACATGGGCAGGCCCGCGGCGTCACCGCTGGTCCATCCCGCGGGGCGAAGGGCATTGGAGGCCAGGTTAAACTTCGCGCCATTCGACGCCTCCCAGGCCGTGCCGACGAGGCGCGTCAGCCACGTCTCCCACAGAAAGCCGGCTCCCGGCTTGACGATGATGCTGTGGCGATCTCCGCCGAGGCCGTTCACATCCTGCTGCCACTCGGAAAGGGTCTGCACGCCGGTTTCGATGGGCCACGATTCCACCGGCAGGTTGGCCGGGATCGGGTAGAGGCCGACCGGATCAGTACCGCCGTCGAGATCGGATTCGTCGGAGTAGTTGAAGAAATTGATCGGCAGCGCCGGCTGGGAATCGGGGACCAGGACGAAGTTCATTTCGAAGAACGGGCGCAACGTCCGGCGGCTCGACGCGAGGTCGGCGCTGATCTTGGAAATCATCGCGCCTGAATTGGCCAGCAGCGGCCGCTTCGAAACGTCCTCATTCCAGGGATTGTCCACCGGCATGATCTGCATGGCCGCGACCACGGCGTCGGCTTCCGGCGTATTGAAAAGAAGGGGTGTCGTCACCACCGGCAGCGGCCCCAGGAGCCGGCCCGCATGGTTGATTCGTTCACCGCCGGCGAAGACCACGACGGGAACCGCAAGCAGAATGGCACAGGAAAGGAACTTCATGCGGTCAAGATGCCGCAGAGTGTGTACCAATTTATGGCCATTATGAAAAATAATATCAGGCAAAGGGCATACTTTCGGTGCGCGGACATTTTTCCTTTATCCCACAGGGTGCGCGCTGAGCCCAAGCGTCAGCGTCTTGGCGTTCTCCTCAGCAGCGGAGCACTCCAAAAACGCCAGCGCCGACTCGCGCCTTTCCGTGGCGCCATATTCGGTGTGGGCGCGCTTATTTGGATCTCGAGGCCGGTGCCGGTGTCGGCCGCGGGGCGCCGGGAGCGCGTGGGCCTTCGTTCGGGCCGGTGGTCTGGATGACTTCGAAGTTGTCGAGCCCGATCTTCGAGAGGTGATCGAAGCAACCTTCCGCGAAGCGATTGTCCGGGCAAACCGAGACGGAGAAAAAGCCGCCATTGTCCGCGACGATGGCGCCGTATTTCTTGAGCGCATACAGCACCGCCTTTTCTTCCTTCGCCCAATTCTCCGGCACCACGAAGCCCGCCTTGAGCCGCACGCGCTGGCCCATGGCCGGGATGTTCGGATCGGTGAGTCGACCGACGGAGGCATCGTGAGTGGCGGGGTAGATGTGGCCCAGCCGGGTGCGTTTCACGACGAGCCGCAAGGCATGCTCCACGGCGCCGCGCTGGCATTCATCGTAGCGCACGAGGGCGGGAAACATGGGCAGGCCCGCGGCGTCCGCGCTCGTCCACTCGGCGGGGCGCAGGCTGTTGGAGGCGAGGTTAAACTTCGCGCCGTTCGAGGCGTGCCACGCGGCGCCCTCGCGGCGCGCCTGCCAGGTTTCCCAAATGAAGCCCGCGCCCGGCTTGACGATGATCGCGTGCCGGTCGCCGCCTTTCTTTTTCTCGTCCTCCTGCCACTGCTCGAGCGTGAGCGCGCCGGTGCCGCGCGGCCAGGTCTCGATGGGCAGGTTCGCCGGAACGGGATACATGCCCACCGGGGCCGTGCCGCCATCGAGGTCGGATTGGTTGGAGTACTTGTCGAACGTCATCGGCACCGCCGGCTGGCTGTCGGGCACGAGGACGTAGTTCATTTCGAAGAACGGACGCAGCGTCCTCCGGTTCGGAGCGAGGTCGGCGGTGATCTGGGCGATCATCGCGTCCGAGTTGGCGAGGAGCGGTCGGCGCGAAATGTCCTCGTTCCATGGACTGTCCACGGGCATGATCTGCATCGTGGCCACGATCGCGTCCGCTTCCGGCGTATTAAAGAGCAGGGGCGCCTTGACGACGGGCAAGGGCCCGAGTGGGCGGCCGTCCTGATTGATGCGTTCGCCGGCGGCGCACGCGACGACCGGGAGAGTAAACAGAAGGGCACAGGGGAGGAACTTCATGCCCACCATTGCTACACGGCGTGTGCCGTCACGCCAACCGGTAACCGACCCGGGTCAGAGGTCAGGGAGAAGTGCGCAGTTCTCAGTTCTCAGTATCACCCGCATGAAATCTGATCTCTCCCGCAATCACCGCGCCTGATTCCACGGCATTTTTGCGAGGATCAAGGCCATCCCACAAAAGTCCGTGATGCCGGAAAAGATCAGGCCCGCGCCGACGAAAGCGGACAGCCAGATGAAGAGCGGATGGACGAATCCGCCGAGCACGACCCCCGCGAGCACGAGTGACCCGGCGGCGATCCGCACCTGGCGCTCCAGCGAGATGACGCCGCGACCGGTCGATTCGCAGGGCAGACCCGCGGCCGCCCACGCGGCGGTCCCGCCGTCCACCACCACGGCACAGGTGCAGCCTGCGGCGGCCAATTTATCCGCGGCCATCGCGGCGCGCTTGCCACTCTGGCAGAGGAGATAGACGGGCCTTTCTCCGGCGCCGGCGTGCTCGCGAAGACGGAGAAATGCGGAAGCATCGAGCTGATCCAGCGGCAACGAACGCGCGCCAGCCGCGTGCTGCGCGGCGAATTCCGCGGGAGTGCGCACGTCCAGAAGATCGGCGGCTTCGCCGCTGATGATGCGCCGATGGGTTTCGGTGGGAGAGAGAGTCGTGGTCATGGCGATCGTCTTTGATGGCTACAGTCTAGCGTACATCCCGGGCAACGCTGGTCCGCATTTGCGGGAAACCTTGCATCTATTGTCCATGGTCTTCACCGACGCCCACGGCCCCGGGTGGGAGCCGAAGCCCGGCTGAGCCGGCTTTGCCGACCCCGCCTCTGACGATGGGGCTGCGACCGAGCGCAGCCCTCCAGGGTGTGTTCAGATGCCGTGACTCTTACTTCGCGCCGTTGACGATGACGCCGGTGAGCAGGCCCCCGTGGTCCGGCGCCGTCCACCAACCGGAGTAGGTCTTCTCGTAGATCATTACCCGCGCGGAATATGCGCGATCGGTGCCCATGGTCACCTTGTCCAGAATCAGGACCGGCGTGTCGCCCGCCCATTTCACGATGGCGGGGATCGGCAGCTCGATCGTCTTTCCGCCGTAGGGCATCCGCGCGTTGATCGTCCATTTATCCCCGCCGAGCTTGGTCACGCTTGCGATCGTGTAGGAGTCTTCTTTTTCCGGGCTGAGCTGCCCGTCCTTGACGCCGCAGAAGCGGCCTTTCAGCGTCGCGTTGGTGAGGGTGGCGATGAACTTCGCCTCCATTTCCGGGGTGGCCGCGCCGGATTCCTGTGCGAACCCGCTCGTCGCGATCAGCGCGGAGCCGAGGACAAAGGCCGCGATCGTGGCAAGGAATCGCGAGGGGAAGACAGGGAGCAAGCGCATGGGGAGATTCATGTTTCGATGAGACTGTATCTGGCTGAGAATGTCGCCGATAAATTGCGGGCAGGGAAGACGACGGTTGATCGTGGAGAGTGGATGGTTGATCGCCCCGTCATCTGGGCCTGATCGCGCGATTGTGAAATGTCATGGCAGGAGCGAGAGCGAGAAATCCACTAGTCCCTCGCTGCCCACGAGACCAACTCCAGCACCCGCCAGAGCGCATCGCCGGAAGTCCCTTCGCTGAAGGGTGTGCGCGGGATCGGCTGCCAGCCATCACGGTCGTGGCTCTGCTCGGGCTGCGGCAGGCCGGTGAGCGCGGGGTCGTATTGCTGATCCTTACCGCCGAGCTTGTAGATGACGAGATCGAGCGACGGGACCACGAAGATGCAAAAGCCACCCGCGCCCGACTTGAAGAACGCATCGCGCGGCGCGCCGAGGATGTGCCCGTCGGAGTTGTGCTCGAATTGCAGGCTGAACGGCGAATGCGGATTATAAGGTGAAGGCTGGTGGCAGAGTTCGATATATTCCGGCGGGACCAGTTGCTGGTCTTTCCATTTGCCCTGGTGCAGCAGGCAGTAGCCAAAGCGCAGCGCGTCGGTCGCGTGGACCGCAATGCTGCCCGCGCCATTGGCGTGCGGCATGTCGTAGTCCCCGCGGTGCAGGCAGTAGCCCCACGATTCCCAGCCCATCGGATCGCCGAGCCGTTTGCGGATGAAGTCCTGCAACTCCATGCCGGTGACATGCCGGAGCACGAGCGAGGCGATGTGCGGCGAGGGCGATGAATACGAATACCCCGCGCCGGGATCGGTCCACAGCGGCACGCGCAAGGACGACAGGTCGAGGTCGCGGATGTTTTGGCCGGGCACGGGCTTGAGCGGCGTGACCTTGCCCATGACGAGTCCAACTGGCGTCTGCCCTTCGCCCCAGTACCCGGCGCTCATGCACAGGAGTTGGCCGAGCTTGATGTCCGCCTTGCGAGGGTCATCGAGCGGCAAGGCCTCGGGGAGAAACTTTTCGGTGAAGACTTTTGTCTCCAGGCCCTGCGGGATCTTGTCGTGAAATTCCTGGAGCATGACGCCGCAGGCGATGCTCGTGTAGGCCTTGCCCGTGGAGGCCATGTCGGGATTGGCATTGCGGCTCGCGCGACCGAAATACTTTTCCAACACGAGGTAGCCATGGCGGACGACGAGCAGGCCGCCATTCGGGGTGCTCCGTTCGGTCATGGTGTAGGCTTTTTCGAGGCGGTCGAGGTCCATGCCGGCTTTTTCCCGGATCTCTTTTGGATCCGTGAGCGTGCGCCAGCCGCCCTGGCTGTCGGGTGGGGGAAAATAATCCGCGGCCTGCAGGGCAATGGCGGACAGGAGGCCCGCGCACGGGAGGAACTGGGAGAGACGCATGGTCGAGAGGGAACCAGCAATCACGGTTCGTCGCAATGGTGGGGATGAAGATGAAGAGGGAGAGGGGAGGGGCGGCGATCAGCCGCGACAAGCGCTTGTCTTTCCCCTGCGAATAGCGCCACCCTCTCGACCATGTTTCCCACCCGCAGAACATTCCTCAAGCAATTCGGATTTGGCGCCGGCGCTCTCGTCTTTGCCGCGCCCAGTTTTCAGACCGCCTGGGCGGAGGAAGCCGCCGGGCTCACCCGCAGCACGCCGGAGGCGGAAGGGGTGGCCTCGGCTGGCATCCTGGCCTTCATCGAGGCCCTGGCGAAGAACAAGCACGAGATGCACAGCTTCATCCTCGCGCGGCACGGGCGGGTCATCGCCGAGGGTTGGTGGGCGCCGTACGCGGCGAAGCTGCCGCACACCATGTACTCGATGAGCAAGAGCTTCACGTCCACCGCCATCGGGTTGGTGGCCGCGGAAAACAAGCTCACCGTCGACGATACGGTCGTCTCCTTCTTCCCCAAGGATCTGCCCGAAAAGGTGAGCGAGAATCTCGCCGCGTTGCGGATCAAGGATCTGCTCACGATGTCGGTCGGTAGCGAAATGGAGCCGACCCACGCGATGGTGGAGGAACAGAATTGGGTACGCAGCTTTCTCGCCCACTCCATCACGCACCGGCCCGGGAGCGTTTTCATGTACAACAGCGCGGCGACCTACATGTGCTCGGCGATCGTCAACGAAGTTACCGGCCAGACGGTGCTCGATTATCTCATCCCGCGGCTCTTCGAACCACTCGAGATCGAGGAGCCCACGTGGGAGACCTGCCCGCGCGGCATCAATACGGGCGGCTGGGGCCTCAGCATCCAGACCGAGGGCCTCGCGAAATTCGGGCAACTGCTTTTGCAAAAAGGCCAGTGGAAGGGGAAGGAAATCATCCCCGCCGAGTGGATCGACGAGGCGACCAAATTTCACATTCAGCAGCCCGATCCCGCCAAGCCCTCGCGACCCAAGGAGAAAAACGACTGGCTGCAAGGTTACGGCTACCAATTCTGGCGCTGTACCCACAAAGGCTTCCGCGGCGATGGCGCATTTGGACAGTACACGATCGTCCTGCCCGAGCAGGACGCCGTGCTCGCCATGACCAGCGAAAGCTCGAACATGCAAGGCCAGCTCGACCTGGTGTGGGAGCATCTGCTCCCCGCCATGAAGCCCGCCCCGCTCCCGGCCAATGCCGCGGTGCAGACCCGCCTCAAGCAAACGCTGTCTTCGCTCGCCCTCGCGCTGCCCGAGGGAAAGCCCACTTCGCCTGCCGCCGCTCGCGTTTCCGGTAAAAATTTCCGCATCGAGACCAATACGCTCGGCCTGGACGGGGTCTCGTTCGACTTTCAAAAGGACGCCTGCGTGGTGACCTTCCGCGCCGGCCAGGACGAGCATCCCGTCACCTGCGGCGTGGAAGCCTGGGCGCTCGGCGAAACCGATCTGCCTGGCACGCCGCCTCGCCTCATTTCCGGTGGCGCTCCGCCTCCCGGCACCGATCACCCGGTCGCCGCGATGGGCCGATGGAAAGATGACCGCACTTTCGAGATGACCTGGCGGTACTACGAGACGCCGCACCACGACACCGTCACGTGCCAGTTCGACGGCGATAAGGTGCAGGTGGCCTTCGTCTCGAGTATTGAGAAGGCGGGGAAGAGACCGGTGTTGATGGGCGTGATCGGGCAGTAAGTAGTGCTCAGTGCTCAGTGCTCAGTTTGCGAATGCGAAGTGCGCGCCGCTGCGGACTACTGTGAACTGAGCACTCCCGAGACTGAGCACTTCAGAAAATGTCGGCGGCTGAGGACTCGAACCTCGATCGGTTTATTGCCGAGCTACCGCGGATTTACGCCGCTGCCGCCGAATGGATGGGCACATGGATAGACGCAACCTGTGTGCCAAATGTTCATTGTTTCCGCGGTACGGGCCAGGGGGAAGTAATCAGTAATCAGTCCTCAGAATCGCCCCCGGTTCGGCGATTGAAAACTGATCACTGATTCCCCGCTGATTGCTGATTACTTTTTCTCAGCTTGCTCGCTTGCCTCGTACAGCTCCCGCACCGAATCGCGCACCAGCACGACGATGGTGAAAACACCCAGGACGGTTCCGAATGGGACTTGCAGGCAATCGAGTCCCGCGATCACCAGGGAAAACAGGCGATTCTTCCGGGCGCGAATGTAGAGGCCGGAGAGCAGATTGCCCACGGCCGCCAGAACCGCGCACACGCTGAAGAACACATAGACCCAGATGAACATCGCAAAAAATTGCGGTGGGGGCCCCTGATTCAGTTCGCCATGAGGCCCCTTGAACATGCTCGGGTTTTCAAAAATGGTCCGCATGAACATGTAGTGGATGGCGATGAAGCCGAGGCTCAGGATCGACAATCCGGCCACCACGAAATGGAAGATGGCCAGCATACCGAGGTGATCCCGGTCCGCCTTGCGCTGGTCTCGAAATAGAGGGGGTGGTGTGTTCATGGGTGAGTGCCGGTGGCGCGATGGCGAATGATACCGGGTGGATGGGAAAACCTGTCACTTATTCGCCACTGATTCCTGATTTCTGTCCCTACCTCCCCGGGTGCTCCTTGAAGAACTTCACAATCGCCGCCGGGGCTTCCGGCGAAAACTGGTGCGTCCCGGAATGGATGAAGGTCATCACCGGCGCGCCGACCTTGGACGGATAGAGCGTGCACCACTGCTGGGCCTGCGCCTGACCATCGCCACATTGGTTGAGCTTGCGCAGTTCGGACATCATGCGCTCCTGCCACGCATACTTCACGAGTTCATCGTTCTGTCCGGCCACGTGCAGCACGGGTTTCGGCTTGAGCAGGGATAGGCTTTTGACCAGCACCGCGGACGAAGGCGCCATGGCTGCGAATCGATCGCCGCGCGCCGCCCAGAGCAGATACGTGAAGCCACCGCCATTGGAATGGCCGGTGGAATAGATGCGCTTTTCGTCCACGCGGTAGTCCTTCTCCAGGCTGGCCAGGACCGTGTCGAAAAACTTCAGATCCCGATCGCCCTGCTCGCCGATCTCCGGTTGCCAACCCGGTTTCTTCCCCTCGGGATCGGTCAGTTTTCCCGGCGTGTTCAGACCCTGCATGTAGACCACGAGAGCTTCGGGCCAGAGCGAATGATACCCGAAGGACCGGGCCGCCTGCTGCATATTGCCACCATGCCCGTGAAACGCGAACACCACCGGCACGGGCTCCGATTTCGCCGTGGCCGGGACGGCCACCAGCGCCTCCCGCGCCACTCCATCCACCGTCCACTCGCGGCGTTCCAAGACATTCGCCGCCCGGGCGATGGGCGACGCGGCGACGAACAACAGGGCGAGAATCGGAAAGAGGCGGAGCAGTTTCATGCTGACATCAATAACCAACGCCCCGCGGAACAGTTCCGCGAATTAATGCCGCCGGTGCGCCCCAGCGGGCGCGTTTGCTCGCTGGAGGGCCTGCGCTCCGTCGCAGCCCAAACATCCGCGGGCAGAGGCGGCAGGAAAGTGCGCGTAAGAGCGCACGAGAAATGCCTCCAGGCCGCGCTCGTTCCAAAATGGAGTTTTTGGAACGAGCGCCCGGAGAGGGCCCGCCATGGATGCGGCGCAGCCCCGGTCAGACCGCTTCCCCGCCCGCCCTAGAAACCGAAAACGACGTGCACTCCACTGTGCCGATGGTGTGGGTAATAGCCGTAGGGGCGATATTCGCGGTACGGCGAATAGTAGGCCGGCGCGCAATAGGAGGAACGGTAGTACGGACGTTCGTAGGATGACCCGCCGTAGTAGTCGCGCCCGTAGTCGCGATGGCCCCCATCCCAGCGGCCATCGTCATGATGGTGGTGGTGGCGGTCGCGATCGTCATCATGATGATGGTGTTTGTGTTTATCCTTGGCATAGGCGCCGGTCGGCGTGAGCACGAGGGCGGCGACCACGAGTGAGAGGAGGAGGGCGATACGTTTCATGTCAGCGTATGACGACTCTCTCCCGGCCCTATTCAAGAATTCTTACAAAAAAGTTGGAAATTTTCTCGAGAACTCACGCAAGGCTGACCGTCGTAATCCGCGCTCGAGAACTTCGAGTTCTGCATGTCCTCACTCCACCGGGATCGCTTCTGCCTTGAGAATGAACAGCTCGATATGGTTCGGCGGTTCGTCCGTCCGAAAAATTCCCATGAGAATCCGTTGGCCGTTTCGCAGGGTGATCGAGGTCGTCACCTTCATCGTGTCAAACTCCGGCTGTTCGACGGTGGTTGTTCCGCCGGCCGAGGGCTTCTCGATCGTAATCTTGTTGAAGCGCTTTAGCCGGATATGCTGCGGGACTAGGTTCAAGTCGATCTTCTTTCCGTCCGGGGAGAGGACGGGTTCGACCTCGATCGTCACCCCGACATTGCGTGTCTCGAACGACGATGGAATGCCTTCCAGGTGCGTCACGTCCGCCTTGGGTTCGATCTTGACGGTCTCCGAAGCGTTCGCGGCTGGGGTGAAACTGACCGTGGGCGGACTGTACTCCGTCGCGTAGCGCAGTTCATCGATCGCCTCCACGACCGCGCGATACCCGCTCTTCGTCGTCACGATCGGCCAGGCGATGAGCTTTGCTACGCCTTTCGTGAGCAGTTCCTGTATCTTCGTATTCGCCGCTTCGATTTTCTCCTTCTTCATCAAGTCGCCGACCAACGGCACGGCGACGTCTGCGGGAATCGCGACGATCTGCATCTCGATGCGGATATTGATTGGGCGATTGTCGTTTTCGGGATCGGCGTAAACTTCGGCCAGCGGCAGAATGGCTGCGAACAAGAGAGTAGTGAATTGTTTCATGGATCGGGGGTGAGGAGATTGGTTTCGGGAGGCAACAGTTTTGCGTGAGCGCGCAGGACGAAAAGTTCCACGTGCCGTTCGGGTTTTGGCACTGCGAAACTGCCGATCAGCTTTGGATAATTGCCGCCGACACACGGTGGCGCCGTGGCCCTCGATGCCCAGCATCCGCTCTCAGTCTTCACTTGGCTGGCCCCGTCTTTTGCGTGCGAATGCGCACGATGAAAAGTTCCATCGTATTTTCTTCTCCCGGCACCTTGTGAACGCCCATGAGGAGCCGCTGCCCGGCGTGCACGCGCAGGGAGCACGTGTTCCTGAGCGTCGCAAAGAGCGGTTGATCCACGCTCAGGTGCTCACCGGAGGCCAGGAGGCCGCCGTCGTATTTCGAGTAGCGCAGAAACCGCACGTGCTGCGGCGTGGCATCCGCGGAAATCCATTGGCCATCGGGCGACACCAAAGTGGCTTGTAATTCAAAAATGGTCCCGATTTTTCTCGTCTCAAATGCCGTGGGGGTAATGCCGACCACGGGCCAGGCCTTGAGAAAATCCGCCGGCTTTTCCTTGGGGATATCTGTCGGCAATTGCGGCGGGTCGAATGCGGTGGGATATCGGAGTTCCTCAACCGATTCCGAGGCCAGATTGTGGCCGGCCAATCCTCGCGCCACCAGATTCGCGGCCAGCGTTGCCTCTCCGCGATCGATCATCTGCTGGAGCGTGGTGAAGGCCGCCTCGATTTTTGCGTCATCGCCCAGGTCCGAGAGCAGCGGCAAGGCCGCCTTTTGCGGCAGCATCACCATCTGGCATTCCGCGATGATCTCCCAAGCCGGCGGCTCCAGAGCGCCTTCCGTGGCGGCCCATGCGCGGAGGCTGAGCGACATGGCGAGGGAAGCAATGAGGAGCGAACGACGAATCGAGTGAGGCATTGGCGGCATGGGTCTTGATGGTTTCATTTTGTGGGAGCTCCGGCTGGCTCGTTGGAAAATTGCGCCGCGCTGGCTGCATTACGATCAAACTCCACGAGCGGAGGAGTCGCCGCTTCGCGGGGGAAAAGCATCACCCGCGCCCGCAGAATCGATAGCTCGACATGCGGTTCCGGCTTGGGCACCACGGCGACATTCACGAGAGTCGGCCGATCGTGAATGACGTGGAGGAGATTCCTCACTCTGGAACTCACGAATTCCGGTGTTGAGACTGATCCGACGATCCCGATTGGCGATGCTTGTTTCTGCCACTTTCTGAAGCCGAAAAGGCGCGCGTATTCTGCGGCAAGATTGACGGAAACGACTCGTCCTTCGGCTTCGATGGACGCGTCCAGCTCCAGCGTAGGGCCAGTGTCGCGCGTCTCGAACGCTGTCGGGATGAGGCTTCCCTCCCATTCGGGGCGAATCGGCTCCTCGGGACCGATGGGGGGAATGATGACCGTCTGGGGCCCGAGCGGCGGGCCGAAGTCGGAGGGATAGCGGCATTCTTCGACGTTCTTGCTTGTCGAACGGCTCCCCATGAACGGTGGCATTTCCAGACCTCCTGCGCCCAGCGGGCCATCGCGCTTTTCCACCATGGCGTTGCGAACCCACAGTATCGGCCAATCGATGAGCGTAGCCTGTCCATTCGCGAGCATTTCTTGGAGACGGTCCCATCCGGTTGACGCGGTCTTCGCATCCCGCAACGCCGGGATCAGGGTCAGCGAGTCGGCCATCGAAACGCTGACCATCTGGAGGTCGATACGCACGTTTGCCGGCGTCGCTTCGTCCGCTCCCCACGCGTCGTGTAAGGCAACGCCGCCGAGGACTACCAGGCCGAAAATCATCCGGTGCGTTCTCATGGATTTCCTCCAGCCCGGACGGTGCGGACGCGCAATATGGCCAGTTCCATGGTGTTCTCAAGTTCAGGAATCTTGTGCGTGCTCACGAGCACCTGCCGACCGGAGTGCATTTGCAGACGAAAGTTTTCCGAGATGGAGGCAAATTGCGGTTGCGGGACCCACATCTGCACGCCCGAGGGCAGTTTCCCGGTCTCCTCCTGCGAGAAGCGAAGCAACCGGACGTGACTCAAGACCACGTCGGCGTGAATCCATTGTCCATTTTGCGATACCGCGCTCTGGAATTCCAGCGCCCATCCTACGTTTCGGGTCTCAAATGATTTTGGAAAAGGACCTGCCACCGGCCAGTGTTTGAGCACCTCTGCGGCCTCATTTGGCGGAGTCGCGAGAGGCGGTGTTATCGCCGCAAATTCGGTGGGAAAGCGGAGTTCCTCGATTGTCTCGGCGACCAATCGCGTGCCTTCCTTTGCGCGTCCGAAAAGACTCGCGGAAAGCGTGGCTTCGCCGTTGCCGATCATCTTCTGCACCTTCGTCCAGGCGGCCTCCATTTTTGTCTCGTCGCTCAGATCGGGGATCAATGGCAGTGCCGCCTTCTGCGGCATCACCACCACCTGGCAATCGACGATGATCTGCCATTTTCCACCGGCATTCGCATCTTGCGGTCGCGCGTGGTTCGCGCTCGCCAGCATCACTACGATGATGAGCGAGAATGTGCGCCACCGATGAGTTGAACCAGGCATGGGGTGGGATGAATTGTTTAGGGGGTAAACCTCAGTCTCGGAAACACCGCGCTTCGCAGTCAGACAATAGGGGGTCGAAAACATTCGATGAAAGAGCGTTGAGAGATCGCGCGGTGAGGGGAGCATGACGATCCTCAGACTCCGCGAGCGGAGGAGTCGCTGCTTCCTGGGGAAGCAGCATTACCCTCGACCGCAGGATGAATAGCTCCACGTGCGGCTCCGGCTTGGGCACCACCGCGACATTCACGAGAATCGGCTGATCATGAATCGCGCGCAGCGATGTCGTCACGATCGAACTCACGAAGTTCGGCTGGACGCCTGTCCCGGAGATTCCGATTGGTGATGCTTGTTGTTGCCACTTCTGGAAACCGAAGAGCCAAATGTGTTGCACGCGAAGATCCAGGGAAACGATTCGGCCGCCATCTTCGACCAGCGCCTCGAACTCCAGGGTCGGGCCGGTGTTCCGCGTCTCGAAATTCTTCGGGACGATGTTTTCCTCCCAGTCGGGGCGAATCGGCTTCTCGGGACGAATCGGGCCAGTCAAGAACGTCTGAGGGATCCCCGGTGGGTCGAAATCGCACGGATAACGGATTTCCACCAAATTCTCGCTCAGGGCCCTTCCATCATTCCACCACGACTTCGGACCGCCGGCGTCCGGGGGGCGATCGCGCTTCTCCACTCGGGGGCTGCGTGCCCACCGCATCGGCCAATCGATGAGCGTGGCCCGGCCATTCGCGAGCATCTCTTGCAAACGATCCCATCCGGTTCCCACGGTCCTGACATCGCGCAACACCGGGATCAGGGTCAGCGAGTCGGTCATCGCAACACTCACCATCTGCACGTCGACACGCACGTTGGCCCGCGCCACGTCCTCCGTCGCATTCACATTTCCTCCTCCTCCTGCCGGGACCGTGCGGATGCGCAATACGGCCAGTTCCATCGTGTCCGCGACGTCCGGAACCTTGTGCGTGCTGACGAGAACCCGCTGACCGGAGTGCATCTGCAGGGGGAACGTTTCATTGCTCACCGCAACTACCGGTTGCGACACCCACATCTGTACGCCCGTGGGCAATTTCCCAGCTTCCTCTTTCGAGAAGCGTAACAGCCGGGTGTGACGCAATCCAACAATGGCGTGAATCCATTTGCCGTCTGGCGACACCGTGTTCTCGAGTTCCAACGTCCATCCCAGGTTCCGCGTCTCGAATGACTTCATGCAAGCGCCTGTGACTGGCCAGTTTTTCAGGACCGCGTTAGCGTCTGTTTGCGGAGTCGCGAGAGGCGGGAGGACCGGTGCAAACTCCGTCGGATAGCGGAGTTCCTCGACTGTTTCGCCGACCAATCGCGAGCCTTCCGTGCCGCGTCCGAAAAGACTCGCGGACAGCGTGGCTTGGCCGTTGTCGATCATCTTCTGCACCTTCGCCCAGGCGGCCTCGATCTTTGTCTCGTCGCCCAGATCAGGGATCAATGGCAGCGCCGCCTTCTGTGGCATCACCACCGCCTGGCAATCGGCAATGACCTGCCATCGCCCACCAGTGTTGGCGTCTTGCGAGCACACGCTGCTCGCGCCCGCCAGCATCACCGCGATGAAAAGCGGAAACGTGCGCAACCAATGAGCTGAACCAGGCATGGGTGGGATGAGTTGTTTGGGGGTAAACCTCAGTCTCGGAAACGCCGCGCTTCGCAGTCAGACGATAAGAGTCCGAAAACATTCGATCGAGTAGCGGAAAAAGTTCTTCCACTGCCGCGCAAAGCCAAATCTGAAGCACGAAATCCGAAACAATTCCGAACAGACGGAATTTGAGAAGGGACGGAGGCGCACGCGTCTTGCGCTTTTTACCCTTTCCCATTCCTTTGAATTGGTTTCGGATTTCGTGCTTCGATTCTCCAGCCTCCCTTTCCCCGCCTGTCATGAACCTTCTCCGCACCCTCGCCCTCATTGGTCTCCTCGGCTCGTCCGCCTTTGCGGCCAAGCCGCCAAACATCCTCTTCATCCTCGCCGATGATCAGAGCTATAAGACCGTCGGCTGCTACCCCGAATCGTGGCCGTGGGTGAAGACACCGAATCTCGATGCGCTCGCGGCCAGCGGAGTGCGTTTCCAAGGGGCGTATCTCGGTTCGTGGTGCATGCCGTCGCGTGCTGCGTTGCTCACGGGTCGCTGGCCCCACGGGATCGAATCGATGCGCATGGGCGGCAAGTACCCTGACAGCACCTATGATCCGCTCCAGTGCCCGTTTTGGCCCAAGGACTTTCGCGCGCATGGCTACCAGACCGCCCAGATCGGCAAGTGGCACACGGGCGAGGACGCCGGCTGGGGACGCGATTGGGATTATCAACGCGTCTGGAATCGCCCGAAGCATCCGGAGAATGCGGGCGCCTATTACAAGGCGGAGATCGTGGCGGTCAACGGCGTGGAGGAGAAGGTCGAGGGTTATCCCGCGGATAATTATACGAAGTGGGCGTGCGACTATATCCGCGGCGAACAGCGCGACGCGCAAAAGCCGTGGTACCTCTGGGTCTGCTACGGAAACATCCACGGCCCATCGACGCCGGCCGCGCGAAATAAGGACCAGTACAAAGGCGCGGTGGTACCGGAGCCGGCGGATATCCTGCCGCCGCGGCCGGGCAAGCCCGCCTACCTCGAAAAGACGCAGGCCTGGCTGCGGTCGGAGGACGGGCGGATCGTCCCGTCGGGAAAAGGCGGGGAAAAGGCCGAGAAGGATGGGGACACCGAAACGAAGGGCGGGCAGGATTACGCGGGCTGGGTGCGGCAGGTCAATGAGTGCGTGCCGCCGGTGGACGAAGGCGTGGGCAAGATGATCGCCGCGCTGCGGGAGAGCGGTCAGCTCGAAAACACGCTCGTCGTTTATTCGGCCGACCAGGGCTTCGCCATGGGCGAGCACGGCTGCCGGATCAAGCTCGCGCCGTATGATGCCAACTACCGCTCGCCGCTGATCGTCGCGATGCCCGGCACAGTGCCGGCAGGCAAGACGTCTCCGCAGGTGGTGAACAGCGTGGATCTCATCGCCACATTTTACGGCTTCGCCGGTCGCGAACTTCCCGCGAATCTGCATGGGCGCGATATGTCGGCCATCTTCTGCCAACCGGACGCCGCGTGGCCGCATCCCTGCATGTATGAGCACACCGGCGACCATTACGGGAGCGCTGTGACGAACCTGCTCCGCGACGACCGGCAGAAGGCCGAGTTCAACAAGGTCCCCTGGTATGACGCCGTGATCCAGGACGGCTGGAAATACATTCGCTATCTGCGCGCCGGCGAGATCGAGGAGCTTTACGACCTGCGGCATGATCCCGAGGAGCTGAAGAATCTCGCCGCGGACGACGCGCAGCGCGAGCGGTTGGCGAAGCTGCGTGGGGTGCTGGTGGCGGAGTTGCGCCGCACGGAAGCGCCCTACGCCGATTCGCTGGCGGGGCCGCCCGGGAAGTGACGCGGACGGTACCCGCTAAAGAATGATCCGTCATGCCAAACCATCGACTCCTCGTCATTTCAGGATTCCTGCTGTTGTTGCTGTCGCTGGGGCGTGTTGACCGGGCGCTGGGGCTGGGAGGCGATGGGGAGAAGGTGCTCTTTGGAGAGAACTTTGCCAGCGATTTGGACCAAAGTTGGTCGTGGGTGCGCGAGAGCCGCACGAATTGGAAACTGGACAAGGATCACCAACAATTATTGATCCGCACCATGCCGGGCGTGAGCCTGTTCATGGAGGCGCGCACCCTCACGAATATCCTGGTGCGGACGCCGCCCGAGTCGCAAGGCGGGCCGCTGGCGTTCGAGGTGCATCTGCACAATCAGCCCACTTCCACTTACGAGCAGGCGGGAATCATCTACTACTTCGATGACGACAACAACGCGGACATCCTGAAGGAATTGAAGGGTGGAAAATGGGTCATCGGCTTTGGCGTGAAGAAGGATCGGAAAAGCCAGTTGGTGGGGCAGAATGTGGCTTACGACAAAGAGGATGTGGATTTTCGGCTGGTGGTAGCGGGGACGAAGATTTCCGGCTGGTATCGAGGTGCGAAGACCGAGCCGTGGCAGAGACTCGGGGAGACCGAGTTGCCCGGCAGTGGCAAGGCGAAGATCGGCCTGGAAGCGGGATACGGTCCCGAAGATAAGGAGAATTGGGCTGGGTTTCGGGAGTTCCGGATCGTCGAGCCGGCGAAATGACGGGAGGCGGCCGGTTGAGCGCGGGCTGATGGGGAAGAGTGGGAGAAGTCTCCCGATGGTCAGCGGCAGGATGCCGCTTCTACTTTTTGATGCTGGCCAAATCTCCCTAACGAGGGGATGGGAAGAAATTGCGCCGGGCCGGCTTTGGAAAAACTCTCGTCCGGAGAACCACTCTCCCAAACTCGTTGCAAACGGTGAGCCTCGTTTCCTCCTTCACCAGTGTGGAGGCACGATCGAGGGCGGCTTCGAACGATGAAAATCCTTCCGCAACGCCGGAGTTTTCCTTGCTGAGCGTGTAGATGCGGTTGACCGCGTCGCGGCAGAGCACGAGGGATGGATTCTCAGTCGCCATATCGAATGGGTTGTCGCAGAAGTCAGCGAAGGTCGTCAAGGGGGAATACCGTATAAATACGCATTCCAGTGGGTATGCATGTGCCGTGCCATGTTGGTGCCTCACGCTGCCCTCAGCGTGAATTCGACGGCGCACGAAGCGCCAAAGAGGAGCGGGCTCGGCGCGATGGAAGGATTCCCGTTGGGGGCAGCGGGAGCCACGAAGCGTCATGCGCCGCGTCATCTCCGCACTGATCATGACGGACCTTCGTCTCGGGGTCTCGGGATGGAAGAGGCTCCTACTCCAGTAGGAGCACGTCGCAATCAGCGAGTTGAGACAGGGTGATTTTGAGGCGGTCGCCGTTACGCTCGATGGGCAGCTCGCGATCCAGCCAGGCGGAGGAGACTTTTTTGACCGGTTCTTTCGAGGTGAGCGTGATGATCACGTTTTCGAGGGAGAGGGGGCGGAGGCGGCTCTCGGCGGCCTGCGCGTGGGCCCAGTTGATGAGCGGAATCGCGCGCCGATTGGTCTGGGGGTGGCGCAGCAGAATGGCCTCGACGTTGGCGTGGGAGACCTCGACGGGTGGATGGGCGCAGGCGAGGGCGGGGCCGACGATATAATGGCGCCAGGCGGGATCGGCGTTGCGCTCCATGTCGAGCGGGGCCTCGGGGGTGCTGCGGGCCAGGCGCCGTCCATATTCCACGGCCGCGGGGAAGGCGACGAGTTGGGCGGTGCCCTGGCCGAAACGGTGGCGGACTACGGCGGGGTGCCCGTCGGCGAAGCGGACGATGGCCTCGGCGCCAGGGGCGAGCTGCAATGTCTCGCGCGCCGTCGGGGTGAAATCGCCGGCGTATTCGCCAGTTGCTGTCAATGTGGCTCCGCCGGGTGCCGGATGCGCGGTGTCCCACGCCTCCCACGCGCCACGGGCCTGAACGCCGAATACTGGACCGAGCACGTCGAGCAGCGGTTCGCGGGCTTCGTCGAACGACATCCCCTGGTCAGCGGTGTAGAGGGAGCCGCCGCGCTTGACCCACTCGGCCAGCTTTGTGGCCGAGGCGCGGCGAATGTATTCACCCCCGACGTAGATGGCCTGATAGCGCGAGAGGTCCATGGTCTCGATCATATGTTCGTCGATCGGATCGACGGGCACATGGGCATGGGCCAGTGCGGCATAGGTCCAGAGCGCATCGTCGATGCGGCCGCCGAGGACCGTGGTTGTGCGGGGTTTGACGATGGCGACGACGGGCTGGTATTCCCAGCGCGCGCCGTACATCACGTCTTCGGCGCGAGCGAGAATGCGGGAAAAGCGGCTGGCGTTTTCGAGCAGTTCCTTGTTCTCCGAGAAGGAGTCGCCTTTGAACCAGGCTGGCCCATAGGTATACCAATAGAGCATCGTGCCGCCGCGGGCGGCGAAGGACATGGCGCGCTGGTTGCCTGATCCCCGGTGCGGTTTGACGTAGATCCCGAAGCGCGTCTTTTCGGTTTCGGTGAGGATGCGGCCGATGTCGCAGATGTAGCTGTCGAAGATCTGCGTCAGCCGATTCGTGTGCGAGGTCTCATAGACGAACGCGTTATCGGCGTGGCGGTAGAATTCGAAGAAGTCGAGGCTGTGACGGCGAAGGAAGGTCTGCCCTTGCAGGGCGTAGGACAAAATCACCGGTTGATGGGCGGCATCGGAGCCGGCGTTGGCCTTGGTGAGGGCGGTTTGCCGGCGCGTGTTGGCCGCGGCCAGGGCATCGCGCAGCGGGGTGAATGCCGTGGCGCTGGCATGGTTCAGGAAGAGCGCGCTGTAGTATTGAAGCAGCGCCTCGGCGCGCGGGGGCACGCGGCTGGTCGGCGCCTTGGTTGCGCCCGGCGCTCCCTTCGCGGGCTGTGGGGGGCGTGCGAGATCGTCCAGCACGTCGTCCGCTTCGGTCGTCGCTTCGCCTTTCGGGGGTGTTTTGCCGCCGATGGCCTTTTGATAGACGGCTTCCTTTTGCTGGGCCAATGTCTGTTGCCAATCGAGCGGTCGCGGGCCGGTGCTGGTCCATGGGTCCACTTCCTCCCACGTCCTGGCGCCGCAGTCCGCGGGCGTCACGCCCTGCTGTTTCAGGAAATTGCGAAAGGCCTCGATACAGTAGGGAGAAAGGTAGGCGACCTTCTTGCCCTCGGGGGCGAGATCGAAAATGCAGCCGATCTCGTCGTGGGTCAGGCCCCAGACTTCGTCGAAGCCGCGGAACTGGAGCATCCTGTCCACCGTTTCTTCGATCTGCGGGCGGGCGCGATCCTGCGTCCCCGGAAAATACGGATCGCCGGCGCCCTCCGGGGCGGAAGTGACCCAGCCGGTCTTTTCATCGCGGTCGACGTTGGGCACCGGATAGCCCATGCTGCGCGAGATGATCGCACGGGTGAATTGCGCGGCGAAGCCTTCGTGACGATTGGCCATCTCGATCACGCTGGCCGGGGCGGAGCGCAGGCCGTTGACGCCGAGCTGCCGCAAGGTGCGGAACTCGTTTTCCATGACCCGGAGATTCGTGGTGCGGACACCGCGCCCGGCGCCTGTGCCGTAGCCCGAGCAATCCGTGATGATGGCGTATTTGCGCGGCGTGGGCCGTTGCGCCCAGGGGAGCGCTTCCAGTTCACTGGCGCGGCGCGAGGAATACTCGGCCAGTCCGCACACTTCGTTGAGGAACCCGGGATCGGTGGGCTCCACGCCATCGCGCAGCGAGCGCAATCCGAGCGCGATGCCGGCCGTGGCGCCCATCGGCCCAGCTTCGGAGAAGGTCTTGAGGACTTTGCCGCGGTAGCTGAGTTCGAACTCCATCATCACCTCGCGCAGTTGGTCGACCGGTGTTCCGGTCGCGGGCAATAGTGTGACGGTGATGACGCCGGGCCGGCTGCGACCGGGAGCGATTTGCGAGATGGCGAGTGGCGGCGACCAGGCATTTCGCTGGAGGTAAACGTATTCGTAGGATTTGCCCTCGACCGTGACTTGCGTGGGCTTGGCCTTGCCGTCTTTCTTGAGAACGTCGCCGAGCAGGTCGTCGATCTTTTCCGGCTTTACGCCATCGGATCCGATGGCCAGCAATTCCTTGGGGACGGCAGGGCCCTGGCGTCGCAGGCGGGTGAATTCGCCTTCGATGACGGCGCCGCCCTGGCCTTCGCCGCCGTATCGCCAGACGATGCGGACCGGGACCTCCGGAGTCATGGCGGTGACGCGGCAACGAAGTGTTAGCTGATCGAGATTGCTGGGCGCGGCGGGAGCCGCGGCGGTGGCATGCGCCGCGAAGGCGAGAAAGAAAATGGCGCTGACTCTGTGCATTATTCCGGGGATTCAGGAGTGTAAGCGGCGAGACTCACTGGTGGCAACACACCGCGGGTAGAACGGTGTAAATAATACTGCGGCTTTGCCGGTCGGGCGAACCGCGTTCTGGCGTGGCCACGAAAGTTCGGGGAAAGAATCAGACGGTGCCAGCCAGTTGGCATTTTTGCCAAGTGTCGGACACCCCCTTGGCTGTCATCCTGAGCGAAGCGAAGGACCTGTGATCTCCTCCGGGCATCTGCAATCTGGCTGGTGAGGAAAGGCAGAGATCAGAGGTCCTTCGCAAGCTGCTAATGACGTGATTTGTAAGTTGTTGGAGATCAAGGCCACGAAGCTTGGCGGCTCCGCCGCGATTGGACGGTCGGCGGTAGGGAAACCGCCGCTCCTTGGGCTCCACTGCGCGCGACACGTCATCCCCGCACTAATCATCACGTCCTCGTCTTTGGGTCCTCAGGATGACAACCGAAGGGGGACGCGACCCGTGACATCACCCTATATCTGTTTGATGCGTCCTCTTTCGTCTGGCTAATCGCCCTGAATGATATGGCAGGCCAGGCGTATGCTCGGTTCACCGGGTGACTGGCTGGCCCGTGACGGGAGGCGCGTCGAATACTTCGGGTTTGTTGAGCTTTGCCGGAGCCTGGCCGGGGCGAATCTTCCCTTCGATCCCAACGCGAAAGCATTCGCGCCCCACCGGGATGGCGCCCGCTGTTTTCCCATAGACTTCGAAATCCGGCAGCTTCAGTTCGCCGGCTGGCGGCGTGCTGACCCAATTTCCGGCGGCCGTTTTTTGCGTTACGACTTCCGTCTTGATCGGCACCCCACTGGCGGCGGCGGCGCCATCGGGGCGGATCGCAAAATCCGCATCCACATCGTCCCGGTCGCTGAAAGACACGAAACCCGGATCGGCGACGCGGGAATTCTGCTCGAAGCCGGTCTTGCCTTCGGCCACGCGCTTGAGGGATTCGGGATGTGCCCGGATGGTGGCCAGGAAGTCCTCGGTCCGCAAGTCGGGCTGGACGGTGGACCAATGCACGTTGCCGTCCATGGCAAACGTCTGCACGCCATAGTCGAAGGAAGGCACCCGCTGGAATCTCTGCGGGATGCCCATGTGGACAAAGATGTTATTGCAAGCCTCGCGCCGCGACTCCGGCCACAAGCGCATGGTAACGGTCCCGGCAAAACCTGAATAGGAATGGACGGGCAGGATGCAGGTGTTGTGGTAAATGTAGATGGATTCCATGCCCGTCACCTCGCGTCCGTGGGAGTTCAGAAAATGGCCGGAGATGACATTCGGTTTTTCGGGATCTCCATTGGTCGCGCGTTGATAATTGCTGCCCGCGCGCAGGTCCACCACGTTGCCGTAGATGAACACCTTGCCGGGAGCCCAGCCGCGCGTGTGAAATCCCATGGCCGTGGTGCACGCAGTGAAAAGATTGTTATAGACATAGACATTATCGCAAACAAACGGCGTGGGGCTGCTGAGATAGGTGGCGTCGTCCTGGATGTTGCCCAGCCAATTGTGGTGGAAGCGCATGTTCCAGCCGTTGATATAGACGCCGTCGTGCGAATCGGCGAAATTGCAGTAACTCACGTCCCAATTATTGTTAAAGGGGTGGGCGAAAATCTGCGATTCCTCGAAGCCCTCGGTGACGACGAGGGCGTGGGTCGGCAGGCGCGAGATGTTCCTGGCGACCTGCGTGGGTCCCTCCGGATTGAAGGGATCGTGGTGCTCGGGACCGCCGGCTTGCAGGGCGTTTTCATCGTAGAACATCCAGGGAGCGATGGACCCATACACGCCGCAGTTTTTCAGGGTGAGCGGCCCGGAGTTTTTGGAGTGGATCGGATAACATCCGCCGTGGATGGTGACGTATTCGAAATCCACGTGGACCGCCATGGCCAGCAAGAGCGTGTTCAGACCTCCGCCGCGGATGATGAAATTCCGCAAGCGCAGATGCTGGCAGAGGTCGAGCTTCAAGGGCACGGAATTGAAGGCGGAAATGACGAGGGGCGTTTTCCGGGGATCGGTCTCGCCGGTGTAGTTCTTGACCCGCGGATGATTGATGTGCGTGTGCTGGAGGCGGATGTGCAGGCGCTGTGTTTCGCGATCCTGCCACACGCCGGGCCCGCAATAGATCGGAGCAACTTTTTTGGTGGCGGGATCACGAAGCCATTTTTCGTTCACGGCGCGGAAGTCCTCGACATGCCAATAAGTCTGGAGGCCGGCATTGGAATCCGCGAACAGGCCCAGGAGATCGCGCGTGTTAGGGAAAGTGCGCGTGGAACGGAACTCACCGGGCGCTCCACCTTCCACGGGTTCCCAAGCGGTGGCGGGGTCGGTTTCGAAGGCAGGAATGCCCCCATCGAGGATGGCGACTTCGCCGGGATAACCGCTGATCGTGATCGGCTTTTCGGCGGTCCCGAGCAGGCTGCAGTAAACATGCTCGAAATACGTGCCGCCGCGCAGATAAAGCGTCTGGCCGGGGCGGAGTTGCTCGATGGCGTGTTGCATCGTGCGCCATGGGTGCGCCTCGCTGCCGTCTTGCGAATCGTCGCCTTTGGAGGGGTCGGCGAACACGGCCGCCGCGGCCATGGCGGTCGATTTGGTTTCGAAGATCGCGGGACGTCCGAGGACACCCGAGGGCCCAGGAGACGCCGCTGGGGCGGTGGCCGTCGCGAGACTAATGAGGGCGGTGAAGAGGAACGAATGCGGGAGGTGCTTCATGACCAGGAGACGGGGGACGAGAAAGGGCGAGGGGTTGCTGCAAGGTTCAACCCGTTCATGGCTCATCTCTTCGGAACCGAATTTTTCTGTCTGGAGCCAAAGAGCCCCAGAACTCTTCCTACATCCAAGATCGTTTTAGCGCCGTGGCGGATGCGATGGCGGAGCTGGGGGAGCCGGCGGCCGTCCGCCTTGAGGGCCGAAATCTGGACCCGGGGGCCGGCCGGCCTGGGGGCCGAAGTCCGGGCCGGGTCCCGGTGGTGGCGGCGGGGGAGGGGGTGGAAGGAAGACCACTTGCGTGGCGGGAACTGGCGGGGCAGGGGCGTCGGCCGGCTGTGCCTGACGAAGGGCAGCCGCTTGTCGCTCGGCGGCTCCGGCATCCCACTTTTGTTTTAAATGGAGCAGCCCCCATAACACCGCGATGACCGCGGCGACCTTGAGCAGGGGTCGCAAGACCGAGATGAGTAGGTCCGCGAGGCCGCGGATTGCCACCGCCACGCTGCGGACAAGAAATGCGCCGGCGGCGAGAAGTGGCCGCAGGGGAATTTTTTGGGGTGCTCGCTGGGGAACCGGTCGCGGGTAGACGCGCTGGACCGTCTCGGGGGGCGCGGGTGGCGGTGCGATCTGCAAATCCGGCTGGGCGAATGGCACGGGCGCCAGACGCAGTGCCGGTGTCGCGTCCATCTCCGCCGGGGTACCGCTGATTTCGGCAGCGCCGCCATTGGAATCTGCGGAGTCGTGCGAGGATTTTGCGGGATGCGTGCGGCTGGAGCCATGGTGCGGGTGCTCCTGCCCGCCGCGGAACGGATCGTGGCTCGCGGCGCTGTTCCCGGCCCCATGGAGGATTTTCAGGATCGCCGCTCCGGTGGGAGGACGCGCCGCGGGATCCTTGGACAGGCAGGCGGCGATGGCACGCTCCCACGCCGGCGGGATGGGAGAATGATTCTTGATCCCAAGTTCCGCGCGCCGGGTCGCGAGCGGTGCCGGTGGCTCATGCAGAACCTGGGCCACGATGTCACCGCGGAAGAAAGGCGGGGTCCCGGTGAGCAACTCGTAGAGCGTGGCGCCCAGGGAATAAAGATCGTCGAGATGGGTGGGTTGCTGACCCATGAGCTGCTGCGGGCTCATGTAAGGCGGGGTGCCGGAAACGCCCAGACGGACGGAGATGCGGCTGCGTGTCTCGCTGAGACTCGAGGCCAGGCCGAAATCGACAATCTTGATCCGCCCGGCGGAAGTGAGGAGGAGGTTGCCGGGCTTGAGATCGCGATGCGCGATACGTGCTTCGTGATGCGCATAGTCGAGGGCGGCGCACAATTGCTCGAGCCAGGGGCGCACCTCCTCGACGTCGAAACAGAAATCGGGCTGGCGCACCTTTTTTTCGGCGAGCGACTCGCCATCGACGTGTTCCATCACGATACCCGCGATCTTGTCCTGCTGCTCAAAGCCGTGCACGCGCACAATCCCCGGGTGGGCGAGGGCCATCCCGCGGAGCACTTCTTTCTTCAAGTTTACGATGCCCTCGGTGTCGTGGACGATGATCTCGGGAACGAGCTTCAGCGCCACGGGAATATCGAGCACCGTGTCCTGCACGAGCCAGACGACGCCCATGCCGCCGCGTCCGAGCTCGCGCTCGGGACGGTAGCGCCCGAAGAACGGGGTTTTCGCAGCGCCAGGGACGGCTGGTCCGTTTCCCAGCGCCACGGGACAGGGGGCCGCTCCGGCGACGATTTCCTGCATGACTTCCCCGAAGCTTTCCTGTCCGTGGCTGGAAAGGGATATTTCGAGGACGGATCTGGGTGTCATGTCCTGGGAGATGGGTTCAAATAGGCGCAGCGCAAAGGCCGCTCCCATGGGAAAAGCAAAATCGGGGCCGTACCCCGATTCAATGTGCGGCGAGGCTCTCGGGACTCGTTCCGAGGTGGATCGACTTGTCCCTAAGAGGATGGGGACAAATGGGCGGCGGAGCCGCGTTTTTTTGTCATCGCGTTGGGACAACACGATCGACCGCCCGCATTGTCCAGGAGCCGCAGGATTGCTCGCTACCCGCTGGCATCCTCCGGCTGCAGAAACCGGATGCGCTTGTTGATGTCGGTATTGATCGAGTGATAGGGCTGCGAAAGATTGCCGGCCGCGAAGAGGGTCTGGCGGGTGTATTCCATGTCGTCTTCGCCGATGGCGTTGGTGAAGATCGGCAGGAGATATTCGATGCCCATGCGGGAAGGTTTCATGAGCTTGGCGTCGTAGAAGGCGGGGTGCATCTGGCGCGCGTGGATGAGGCCCCAGCGGTCGCGGAAGCGGTTGGCGTCGTAGCCCTCCACGTGGAAGCCTTTGGATTCGTTGTATTGCAGGATGGAGACGGCGTTGTTGCGGCCTTCGCTGAGGAGCTCGACGGCTTTGGCGCCGAGCTGCGCGGCGTAAAAACGATCGAAGAGGATGGGCCGGCCGCCGCGCTGGGTGTGGCCGACTTTGCGGGTGAAGATGGCTTCACGGGCCGATTCCCCGCGCCGGTAGAGCTGGAAATACCGGTCGCCGATCATTTGGACCAGTTTGGCGCGGAGCGCTTCGGCGGCGCCGCTCAAGGCGACGTTCCCGGCCGGGTCGGTGGTTTTCGATTCCGCGCCCAGATCGTGCCCCTGCGCGTCGACGATTCCCTCGCCGCAGACGATGACGACATTCTTTTGCAGATCGTAGATGTGCTTCACCCGCTCGGTGAGGCTTTCGAGATCGACCGGAACTTCCGGCACCAGGACGATGTCCGGTTGCCCATAAGCGGAGCCGAGGGCGATGTACCCGGAGTGGCGTCCCATCACCTCGATGATGGCGATGCGGCGATGGCTTTCCGCCGTGGTGCGCAGGCGTTCGACACCGCTGGCGGAAACGAAAACCGCCGTGGCATAGCCTGGCGTGACGTAGTTCACCATGTGTTCCAGGTCGACCTCGACCCTCGATTGCGTGCGCTTGTAGCGGTAGCCCGCCCGGGCGCTGGCATCGCTGACGCGGGCCCATTCATCGGGCTCGCTGGCGTAGTTGAGGCCGAGATCGTTGTCGATGGTCTTGGGCGCGAGGACGGTGGGCAAGCGTTCGGCCAGCGGCTGGAGGCCATTGAGCGTGCCGTCGCCCCCGACGCAGATGAGTCCCTCGATCCCGAGCCGGCCCAACCGCGAGACGACCAGATCGAGATCGTCCTTTTTTTCCGGATCGACGAAGTCGCGCGAAGAACCGATGAGCGTGCCGCCCATCGTGGGATCGAGCTCCGGGATTTCCTGGTAAAGCGGATTCAGGTGCACGTGCGGGACGCGCGGATTGAAGAGGCAGTTAAAGCCTTTGATCAGGCCGATGACGTCGATCTTGAGTTGATTGGCGCGTGCGACCGCGCCCTGGATGGTGGCGTTGAGTGCCGGCGTGTCGCCGCCCGCGGTCAGAATGCCGATTCGTTTCATGGTGGTGTGAGCGGGAACGTAGCGGACTCACGCCGAGGGGGCGATAGGAGAAATGCGCGGGCTCCCGGATGGAGGAGCGGTGAGGCAGGGATTCGAACCCTGGGTACCTTTTAAAGGGTACAACGCTTTAGCAAAGCGCCGCTTTCGACCACTCAGCCACCTCACCATTGTTTTTGCCGGCGACGTTCCGCTTCCTTGCTTGAGGGACGCGGAAATTTTTGTGTCAACCGACACGCTTTTCTTTGCGCGGTTTTCCAATTGCCGCAAGGAAATTAAAATGGGGATTTCGGAGGGAGACGAGTGGCGGAGAGGAAGGTGGGGCCCAAATGATCGCCAGCGCGTCACGCCGCAGGCGCAATACTCGTCGGCTTTAGCGTGTCATGCATCTGCAAAAGCCTTCGCAGTGGCTCCGCAAGAGAACCCACGGAGATTGGAGATCCTCTTCGGCAAGCTCAGGGCCTTCGGCTTCGACTGCGCCCATGATTGTCTCCACGGCACCACAGACTTTTGTCCCCATTGCACCATGGACCTCTCGCAGAGCCTCGAGTCGCAAAGCCTCGAATCCCCGCTTCGCTCAGGATGACAGGGAGTGGGGACGGCGTTGGCGCTCATTTCCTGACGCTCAATGTTTGAAGTGCCTCACGCCGGTGCAGATCATCGCCATGCCCCGTTCGTTGGCGGCGGCGATGACTTCCGGGTCTTTGACGGAGCCGCCCGGCTGGATGGCGCAGGTGGCGCCGGCTTCGGCGGCGGCGATGAGGCCGTCGGGGAAGGGAAAGAAGGCGTCGCTGCCAATGGCGCTGCCCTTGAGCGAGAGACCGGCATCGGCGGCTTTCCAGATGGCGATGCGGCTGGCGTCCACGCGCGACATTTGCCCGGCGCCGATCCCGAGCGTGCGGTCGCGCGCGGCATAGACAATGGCGTTGGATTTCACGTGCTTGACGACGCGCCACGCGAACAACAGGGCGGCCAATTCAGCCTTGGTCGGCTTGCGTGCGGTGACCACACGGTCCTCGATCTTGTCTTCCGGCGACATGTCACGGCTCTGGACGAGGACCCCGCCCGCCACGGAGCGGATGAGCTGATCCTCGTCGCCAGGTTTCCGCGCCGAGCGGGCGAGCTTGCGCATGAGCCGCAGGTTTTTCTTTTTCTGGAGGAGCGCCCGGGCGTCGGGCTCGAACTCGGGCGCGATGATGACCTCGCTGAAGATCTCGCTGATCGCCCTGGCCAGGGCCTCGGTGAGCGGGCGATTGGTGATGATGATTCCGCCGAAGGGGGCCTGCTTGTCGGTGGCGAAGGCCTTGTCCCAGGCTTCGCGCAAGTCCGGATCGCTGCCGATGCCGCACGGGTTGGTGTGCTTGAGGATGGCCACGGTCGGCTCGGTGAATTCCTCGATCAGCTCGGACGCGGCGGTGATGTCGAGGATGTTGTTATAGGAGAGTTCCTTGCCGTGGAGTTTTTCGAAGTATTCGTCGAAGTCGCCATAGAGCGCGGCGGTCTGGTGCGGGTTTTCCCCGTAGCGCAGGATGGAGACGAGCGGGAGGCTGAGGCTGAAGCTGCTCGCGCACTCCTTTTCCTTGTTGAGGAAGTCGGCAATGGCGCCGTCATACTTCGAAGTGGTGACGAAGACCTTGATCGCCAGGCGCTCACGCAACTGGAGCGTGGTGGACCCATCGTTGGCCTGGAGGGAGTCGATGACATCGGCATAGTCGTCCGGGTCGGTGACGACAGTCACGGAGCGATAGTTTTTCGCCGCACTGCGGAGCATGGAGGGTCCGCCGATGTCGATATTCTCGATGGCTTCGTCGAGCGTCACGTCGGGCTTGGCGACGGTCTTTTCAAAAGGGTAGAGGTTGACGACGACCAGATCGATCGCCTCGATGCCGTGCTCCTTGGCCTGGGCGACGTGCTCGGGGTTGTCGCGCAGATGGAGCAAGCCCCCGTGGACCTTGGGGTGCAGCGTTTTGACCCGGCCATCCATCATCTCGGGGAAGCCGGTGTACTCGGAGATTTCCATGGTCGGGATGCCTTCCTTCTGGAGCAGCTTGGCGGTGCCTCCCGTGGAGATGATTTCGATCCCGAGCGCGGCCAGTTCCCGGGCAAATTCGACCAGCCCGGTCTTGTCGGAAACGGAAATGAGAGCGCGTTGGATTTTCATGCGAGGGCCGGAACGCTAGGGCAGGTTCAGGCGGTGTCCAAGAGCGATTTTTGCGGTGGAAAACCGTACAAAGTGAACCGCGCGGCCACCCAAAAAGCCGCGCGGTTCGAACCCAACAACACAAACACCTGAGAAGAAGCTACGCCCGTTTTTGCGGGGCGCAAATCGGAGCGGCACTATTTTTGCCACGGGGCGCATTTACTCTGGAAAACGATCGGTGGAGGGGCAAAACAATGCCGCCTCCCCCCGGACGGAGATGGGAATCACCGCGGCTGGGGCGGATTCACAGGGAGACGGGTAGCAGGACGTGCGAAGAGGCCGACCCCATGCGAGAATCCTCGTTTGGCCTGGATCCGGAAATAGGAACCACGGATTTCACGGATAGCACGGATGAGGAGACACGAACGAGGATTGTCCCATGGAACCCGAAGGGTTCACAGCCATTAGCCGGGGGTTGAGCACTCGCGCGGAGTGCGAGGACTCCTGACGGCAGGGAGCCCGTAGGGTGGTCGCGGCGGCGACCATCAACGGACGAGCGACACCCCCGGATTGCGCCCCCTCCCACGGGCCGACCCTGAAAGGGTCGAAGCCGGACGCGGCCGTGAAATCCGTGATTATTCCCATCTCCGTTTTCAGGTTTAGCTTCTCCGGATCCGCGCCATCCGCGAGATCCGCGGTTTCCATTTCCGGGGTTAGGTGAACAGTTTGTCGACGCAATTGACTTCAAATCGTGACGCTCTTACGGTGGCGCTAGTGAAAAGTTTCACAAAGCTCGAAAACGCATCAGACAAGTCGCAGGCGCTCAAGGGAACCTTCGAGTTGATCAACTCCCAACTCTACTCCGTCGAGGAGCGTATCCGCCAGCAGGCGAGAGCCTTCGATCCGGCGGTGGAAGGCTACGTCGGGTACGCGATCGAGAGTCACGGCAAGCGTTTACGCCCGGCCCTGGCGCTGCTCGCCGGAGGGGCCACCGGGGATATTTGTCCCAGCCATTTCGACCTCGCGGTCGTGCTCGAACTGATTCATGCCGCCACCCTCGTTCACGACGATATCCTCGACGGCGCGGACATGCGACGGGGTCAGCCGACGGCCAACGCGAAGTGGGGGAATGCCATCTCGGTGCTCCTCGGGGACTGCCTCTTTGCCCATGCGCTCAAGCTCTCGACCAGTTTTCAAAACGGCGAGATCAGCCGGCGCGTGGCGCACGCGGCCAGCGACGTTTGCTCCGGGGAAATCATCCAGACCCAGCGGCGCTTCGACCTGAAGCTGAGCGTGCCGGATTACTACAAGATCATCGAGATGAAGACGGCGGCGCTCTTTGCCGCGGCGTGCGAGCTGGGCGCGCTGCTCAACGAAGCGGCTCCCGAGGTGATCGACGCGCTGCGCATCTATGGCCTGCGTCTGGGCACGGCCTACCAGATTTACGACGACGTGCTCGACCTGGCGGGCGATGAGACCAAGGCGGGCAAGACGCTGGGCAGCGACCTGCGCAAGGGCAAGTTGACCCTGCCCGTGCTGTATCTCCTCCAGAACTCCGACTCCGCCGAACGCCATCGCTTGAGCGACATCATCCTCAATGGCGAGGAAAGCGACATCGCCATCCTCGCGGAAAAGGCGATCGCCAACGGCGCGGTCAAGAGCGCGATCGCGACGGGGCGCAAACTGCTGCGGGAAGCCGAAGCGCAATTAAAGCTCGTTCCGGAAAACAAATACCGGGATGCGCTGGCCTCGCTGATTACGACGCTCGATGGGATGATCGGGCAGTTCGGGACCTGAGCGGGGGGGGACGGCGAGACGGGTTCATTTTCGGCTTCGCGGCGACGAGGGAGGCCGGTAAAGAAGGCGGTCATGGCGACGTTGCGGATCCACGAACTTCCCGCCCAGGAGCGGCCACGCGAAAAGCTCGCCGCCTTGGGCGCGGGCGCATTGAGCGACAGCGAACTCATCGCCATTCTCCTGCGCACGGGTCTGCCGGGGGCCAATGCGGTGGATGTCGCGCGGCAATTGCTGGAGAAATACCAATCATTGGGCGGCCTGTCGCGTTGCACCGTCAAGGAGCTATCCTCGATCAAAGGGGTCGGGCCCGCGAAGGGCGTGCAACTGGCGGCCGCCTTCGGTCTGGCGTCGCGTCTGGCGCGGGAGACGCTCACCCGCCAGCGGCTCGATTCGCCGCAGCTCATCTACGACCTGCTCGGAGCCGAAATGCGGGCGCTGAACCGCGAATCGCTGCGGGTGATTCTCCTGGATACGAAATTCATGCACTTGCGCACGGAAGAGGTGTCGAGCGGCAGCCTGAATGAGAGTGTGGCCCATCCCCGGGAGATCTTCCGGCCGGCGATCACCCACGCCGCGTATGCCCTCATCCTCGTGCACAACCATCCCTCCGGGGATCCGACGCCGAGCGATGCGGATTTGCGGCTCACGCGGCGGCTCAATGAAGCCGCGGAGCTTTTGCAGATCCGGTTTCTGGATCACGTCATTCTGGGCACGCCGGATAATGGGCGGCGGCCGTATTTCTCCTTCAAGGAGGCGGGGGTGATCTAAACCGCGACTGCGGTTTCGGGTTTCTGGTTCTTCGTTCTACCTCGCATGCTCCATCCCACCGCCATTATCCATCCGGATGCCCGATTGGGCGCTAATGTCATCGTCGGGCCTTACGCCGTGATCGAGGGGGCGGCGGTCATCGGGGATCGTTGTGAAATCCAGGCCCATGCGATCATCGGAGCGCACGTGGAAATGGGGAGCGACAACCTGATTGGCTACGGGGCGGTCATCGGCGGGGATCCGCAGGACTTTGCCTTCAAGCCGGAGATTCGCAGCGGCGTGCGGATCGGCCACGGCAATAAGATCCGCGAATATTCCACCCTTCACCGAGGCACCCACGAGGGGACCTTCACGCAGATGGGAGACGGCTGCTTTCTCATGGCGGGAGCGCACCTCGCCCATAATGTGGTGCTCGGCAACCACGTCATCATCGCCAATAACTCCCTCCTGGGCGGTCACGTTCACGTGGGGGACCGGGTCTTCATCGGGGGCGGGTGCGTGTTTCACCAGTTCGTGCGCGTCGGACGGTTGGCGATCTGCCAGGGGCTGAGCGCGTTCAGCAAGGACGTCCCTCCTTTCACCACGGCGGCGGAGCGCAATGGCATCGCGGGCTTGAATGTCGTCGGCTTGCGCCGGGCGGGTTTTTCCGCGGACCAACGGGCCGCCATCAAGGAAGCATTCGGCATGCTCTACCGGCGCGGGATGAACACCTCACAGGCGCTGGCCGCGATGGAAAAATTAGTTCTCGGGCCGGAGGCCCGGGAGCTCTTCGAATTCGTCGCGGCTGCAAAAAAAAGGGGTGTCTGCGACCTGCTGACCACAAGGGGTGGTGTACGTAGCGAAGAAATTGCGGGTTAAAGCGCGAAATTAAAGGTTGCCAGCATTGGTTATGCTGACTAGATAGCGGCGGCCCCCGAGGTATGTCTCAAATTATTATGCCTATGCGCCATCTCCTTCCGCTCCTTATTGTTGCACTCAGTTTCGTGGGCTGCGCGACCACCAAAAAGACCGCTTCGACCCACAAGCACATGACGGTTCGGACCACCGCGTATACCCAGACGGAAGCCGGAGGTGCCGTCAACGCCATCGGCGGGCGGCTTCGGTTCGGCGACGAGCAGCACAGTGCCGCGTCGGACTGGTCCTGGCTCCCGTTGGGAACCCGGTTCAAAATGCTGAGCAACGGGCGTGAGTATGTCATCGAGGATTACGGTTCGGCGCTCGTCGGCAAGAAAACCATCGACCTCTATTTCCCGACCCGGGCAGGGATGAAAGACTGGGGTTGCCGCGAGGAGGAGATTGAAATTCTCGAATGGGGCTCGGAGGCGATGAGCCTCAAGCTGCTGGCGCCTCGCACCCGCAACAACCACGTGGCGCTGATGGTGGCGGCTTTGCGCAAGCAAAACGTGGTTCCCGCATCCTGATCTAGGTAAAGATCAGATCGCAGACCGCCGCTACAGAGGTTCGTCTTGCGCGCGGGGCGCTTCGTCGCTAGACCCACCGGCGCATGAAAATTCTCGTTACCGGCGGCGCCGGCTACATCGGAAGCATCTGCGTGGAGCAACTCCTCAACGCAGGCCACACGGTCACCGTCTTCGATAATCTCACCGAAGGGCACCGCAAGGCGGTCGATCCGCGCGCGGAACTGATCGTCGGCGACCTGCAGAAGGATTGCGACATCAGCGACGCCATGGAACACGTGCGGCCTGAGGCGGTTATGCATTTCGCGGCCAATGCGCTCGTGGGAGAGTCGATGGAGAATCCCTCGAAGTATTTTCGCAATAACGTCACCGGAGGGATCCACCTCCTGGATGCCATGATCGCCGTCGGGGTGAAGAGATTCGTCTTCAGTTCGACGTGCGCCACCTTCGGCCCGCCAGACCGGGTGCCGATCGACGAAACGCTCCCCCAACGACCGATCAACCCCTACGGAGAATCGAAGCTGATTTTCGAGAAAATCCTGCGCTGGTACGACGAAATCCACGGCCTCAAGTTCGTCGCGCTTCGCTATTTCAACGCCGCCGGGGCGACGGGGCGCTACGGCGAAGATCACCGCATCGAGACGCACCTCATCCCCAACGTCCTGAAAGTCGCCCTCGGCCAGAAGGAGAACATCCAAATATTCGGGACTGATTACGAGACTCCCGACGGCACCTGCATCCGCGATTACATCCACATCGTGGACCTGGCCCAGGCGCACATGCTCGCGCTCGGGGCGGAAAAGAGCGCTTTTTACAACCTGGGCACTGGCGGCGGCACGAGCGTCCGCGAGGTCATCGCGACCTGCGAACGCGTCACCGGGAAAAAGATCGCCGTCGTCGAGAAGCCGAGGCGGCCGGGCGACCCCGCCCGCCTCATCGCCGCCTCCGACAAGATCCAGCGGGAACTGGGCTGGAAGCCGAAGTTCCAATCGATTTCCCCAATCATCGAAAGCGCGTGGGCCTGGCATGTGGCGAATCCGGGCGGGTACGGGGATTGACGGAAGTGCTCAGTGCGAAGTTCTCAGTGCTCAGTCCGGACCTGCGGCCCCGACTTAGCACTGAGCACTGAGCACTCAATGACTTCCCCCTCCCCTCCCCGTTTTCACTTGGCAACCTTCCAAGCCGTCCGATAGCTTCGCCACCTTGCATGAAACGACTGCTCCTTTTGCTCGCGCTTTCACTTTTGGGTGTGTCCGGTGCGCGGGCCCAATTTGGCAGCTTTGGCGCCATTCCGATTGAAATCACCTCGGAAGCCACCCGCATGGAAGGCGGCCTGGCGATCGCGGAGCAGAATGTGATCATCCGCTACGCGGAAACCACGATCTACTGTGACTACGCCCAATACAATCCCGACACCCGGGACGTGCTCCTCGTCGGCAACGTGCGGATCTACAAGGATGGCCGCCTCTTCACCGCGGAGCGGGCCCTCTACAATCTGGAGACGAAGATTCTAAACACCGCGGATTTCCGAGGGGAAGTGCACCCCTTCCAGTTTTCCGGCGATTCGCTGTCCACGGTCGGCAGTGGTTACCTGGTGAAGGACGGCATCTTCACGACCAGCGACAACTCGAAGCCTGACTACTATCTGCGCGCCCGCACCGTCCGCATCTATCCCAAGGATCGCGTCATTTTCAGCAACGTGACGCTCTACGTCGGGCGCACGCCGGTGTTCTGGTATCCGTACCTGTATCAATCGCTGAACGAAGACTCGAGCTTCCGGTTCACTCCGGGCTACTCGAGCGTCTGGGGCGCCTATTTACTGACGGAAACGGTCTTCCCGCTGATGGAGGGTGTGTCGGGGAAACTCCGGGTCGACCTGTATGCCGACCGCGGCTTCGGGATCGGTTTCGAGGCCCACTGGGGCGGGGACAAAAAATCCGCCTCCCCTTTCGCCAGGGCCACCCAGACGCGATCCGAGGCCAAGGCGGAGCATGAAAACCAGACGAGCCAAAACTGGGGGCGTTTCGTCAGCTATTTCATCGACGATTCGAACCCCGGGACGAATAAGACGAGCCTTGGTCGCGAACCGATCAGCCCCGAGCGGTACCGGGTTTCGCTCCAGGATCGCACCTACTGGACCCATGACATCTACTCGACAGTCAATATCAACAAGCTGAGTGACAAGCGCTACCTGCAGGACTTCGAGCAAGGCGAATTCCGGGAAAACCCGAACCCCGACAACCTCGTGGCGCTGACCAAATTGGACGAGAACTACTCGGTGGTCCTCTCACTTCGCAAACAACTGAATCCTGATCAGGACGGAACCGAAAAGCTCCCGGAACTGGCCCTGGACGTCAAACGCCAGCCGCTGGGGAAATGGGGACTCTTCTACGACGGCGAAACGAGCGCCGGCGAATATCGCCGGAATTTTTCCGATCAATCGCTCTTCCCGGACTTCAATTCCTTCCGTGCGGATTCCTATCATCAACTGAGCCGGCCCGAGACGTATTTCGGCTGGCTGGCCGTGAACCCGCACGTCGGGGTGCGGGGCACCTTCTACAGCGACTCTGGGTTCATTCAGCAGGAGATCTTGAACCAAACCGTGACTTCCACGACCATCGGTCCGGACGGTTTGCCCGTGACCACGTCGAGCACCGTCACCACGACCAAGGAGAAGCTGCAGGAGAATGGTTCGCTGTTCCGTGCCGCCGTGACCGCCGGACTGGAGGCGTCGTTCAAATTCTCGAAGACCTGGGATGGCATTCAATCGCGGGCTCTGGGTCTCGACGGTATCCGTCACGTCGTCCAGCCCTACATGGACGCCTCGTTTGTCTACACGAACCAGAATCCAGACCAGATCCTGCAATTCGATCGTTACAACCGCACGACGCAGCCGCCGCCCATTGATTTTCCGTCGTTCAACGCGGTCGACGCCCTCGATAACTGGTCCATCGTCCGCCTGGGTGTCCGCAATCGCCTCCAGACGCGCCGGGACAACGCGACCCTGAACTGGCTCGAGCTGGATACCTACTTCGATGTGAATATCGATCGCCCCGACTTTGGCAACGCCAGCCCCATTTCCGATGACGGCCTCTTCTCCAATGTCTACAATAACCTGCGCATTCAGCCGCTCCCGTGGGTCAGCCTGTCGGTCCAGTCCCAGATTCCGCTGCTCGACACCGGATTTACGGAGGTCAATACCAGCCTCGGTTTCATGCCCACCCGCGATATGCAGTTCGGCATCGGCCAGCGTTATCTGAGTGGCAACAAGCAATTCGCGAACAGCAACCTCGCCACGCTCAGTGGCTACTTTCGCTTCAACGATAACTGGGCCTTTAGCTTCGGGGAACAGTACGAAGTCGCGGACCATACCCTGCAGGCTCAGACTTACGAATTGCACCGGGATCTTTCGAGCTGGGTCGCCTCCTTCGGCGTGAACATCCGCGACAATGGCGGCACGAACGAGTACGCGGTGATCCTCTCCTTTACGCTCAAGGATCTGCCGAACGTCCGCGTGCCGCTGTCGCTCGACGCCAGCAGCGTCGCCGGTGTCGGGGGGAAGAATCCCTGACGCAGCGCACCCTTTTTCTTGCGCTCGGGGCGATCGAGTCGCTTAATCCCCGCCCTGTCGTCCTTTCGAGTAGGCGCTCAAGACCACTTGAATGACGGTTTATCGTTCAACATCAACACGTTAGAAAGAATGGATCTCTGCATTATTGGCTCTGGTTATGTCGGTCTCGTTTCGGGCGCTTGCTTCGCCGAAGTGGGCCACCACGTCGTTTGCGTCGACAACGACCAACGCAAAGTCGACGCGCTCCAGGCGGGTAAAATCCCGATTTACGAGCCCGGCCTGGAAGACCTCGTCCATCGCAACGTGGCCGCCAAACGCCTGCGTTTTACCAATTCCATCGAGGATGGCGTCGATCATTCCACGGTCGTTTTCATTGCGGTGCCCACGCCTCCACAGGCCGATGGCAGCGTCGATCTGACCTATATCGAGCGGGTCGCCCGCGAAATCGCCGGAGTCCTCAAGGCCGGCGAGTATCGAGTCATCGTGGACAAATCCACGGTGCCCGTGAAAACCGGCGAGAAGGTCGCGGATACCATCAAGCGTTATAACAAAGCCGCCGAGTTCGACGTTGTCTCCAACCCGGAATTCCTCCGCGAAGGCTGTGCGGTGCCGGACCTGATGAACCCGGATCGCGTGGTCATCGGCAGCTCCAGCCAGAAGGCCACTGACCTGATGAAACAGGTCTATGAGCCTTTCCGCGCCCCGATCCTGGTCACGGACGTCAACAGCGCCGAACTCATCAAGCACGCGGCCAATTCCTTCCTTTCGCTCAAGATCAGCTACATCAACGCCGTGGCCGCCATTTGCGAAGCGAGCGGCGCCGATGTCGAGATGGTCGCCGACGGCATCGGGATGGACAAACGCATCGGGCGCAATTTCCTCAATGCCGGTCTCGGGTATGGAGGCTCGTGCTTTCCCAAGGACGTGAAGGCATTCATCGCCATCAGCAAGCAGCTCGGCACCCCATTTAAGCTGCTCGAGGAAGTCGAGCGCATCAATGAAAGCATGCTCGACCGCTTCATCGGCAAACTGCGCGACTCGCTCTGGGTGCTCAAGGACAAGCGACTGGCCGTGTGGGGCCTCACTTTCAAGCCGGACACCGACGACGTGCGCAACTCCGTGGCGATCGAATTGGTCAACCGGCTCGTCGCGGAAGGGGCCCACGTCACGGCCTACGATCCCAAGGGCGCGGAGAAAGCCGTCGAATGGAAGCTCATCGACCCCGCCAAGGTGAAGCTCGCCCCGACGCCATTGGACGCGGTCCACGACGCCGAGGCCCTCATCCTGGCGACTGAGTGGAAGGAATTTGCGAATCAGGATTTCGACGAAGTGAAGAAACGCATGCACACCCCGCTCATTTTCGACGGCCGGAATCTCTTCGACCCGAAAACGATGCGCGAGTTCGGATTCACCTATCACGCGGTCGGTCGTCCGAACGGCGGATAGGGTTTGCAGTTTCCAGTTTCTGGTTCCCATCTCCAAACGGGGATGCTTCCGCGGGTCCGGAAACCGCTTCAACCCCGCCCATGCCCGCCAACCCCCGCCAACGCTGCCTCGACGCTCTGCTCGAGTGGGAAAAGGGCAAACATTTCTCCGACGAGATCCTGCATACTTCGCTGGAAAAGGAACCGCTGTCGCCGCTCGACCGGGCGTTTTTCATGGAGACCTTTTTCGGCGTGCTGCGGAACTTGAGCCGCCTCGATTTCCTGATCGCCCAACTCCGGGATGGACGCATCGACCCGGAGACCCGCGCCGTCCTGCGGCTCGGGCTCTACCAGGTCTTCCACATGCGCACCGCCGCGCATGCAGCGGTGAATGAGAGTGTCGCCCTCGCCGGCCGCGCCCGCGGCCTGGTCAATGCCATCCTGCGCCGTGCCCTGCGCGAAAAAGAAGCCCTGGAAGCCGCGCTCGAGAAGGCCGGACCGGCCATCGCGATGTCCCATCCCGAGTTTCTCCTCGAGCGCTGGGAGAAGTCCTTCGGCGTCGAAGCCACCCGCCAGCTTTGCACCTGGAATAACGAACCCGCCGAGGTGCATGTGCGAGCCAATGAATTGCGCATCACCGCCGCCGATCTCCTGCGCAGTGCCGAAGAGGCTGAACCTTCGCGCGCTCACCCTCTCGCGATCAAGGTCCGGCATCTGCCGGCGGCCTGGATCGCGGAAGGGCTCTGTTACGTGCAGGATCCCAGCACCCTGGTCGCCTGCGATCTCCTCGCGCCCCAGCCCGGCGAACTCGTGCTCGACGCCTGCGCCGCGCCCGGCGGCAAGACCACCTACCTCGCGCAACTCATGCGCAACCAGGGCCGGATCGTGGCCTGTGATCTCTACGCCTCGCGGGTCGCCCGCTTGCGTGAGAATGTTGCCCGGCTCGGCGCCAGTATCGTCAAAACGCTGCAACATGACTGCATGCAAGCAGGGCCGCCGCTGGAGCCCGCGAGCTTTGACCGCATCCTCGTCGACGCCCCGTGCAGCAATACCGGCGTGCTGCGCCGCCGCGTGGACGTCCGCTGGCGGCTGACCGACGAGGATTTTCTCCGCATGCCCGCGCAACAACTCGCCCTGCTCAAGCGCACCGCGACCTTGCTCAAACCTGGCGGCGCGCTCGTCTATTCGACGTGCAGCCTGGAGGCCGAGGAAAATGAACAGGTCGTGGAGCAGGCCCTGGCCGCGGTCCCCGGCCTGCGTTTCCTGGAATCGCGGCGGACGCTCCCGTTCGTCGATCACGTCGACGGCGCATTTGCCGCGAGGTTTACGCGGGAATAGGGGCGGGGGAGGCAAACAGCGAGCAGTGAGCAGTAGTCATAAATAGAGTTTAAAACGCAGAGGCCCAGCGCACGCGACCCGCAAGCAAAAGGCATTTAGCCTAAACCTAAAAACGGGAATGGAACTCTGACGCCCTGCGGAAGTCGTTACCCTTCCACGAAATCCCATCGCTCCGCAATGAACCCAGTGGATGTCCCAGCATGCCAACAGCACAGTACCAACCGCATCGCCAAAAAAGACCCTGGAGGGGTCAAAGCCATTAGCCCCGGGTCGAGCGAACACCCGGGGTTCCTGCCAAAACAGCGCAGCT
>JBBRPL010000074.1:0-41869 GCA_038228205.1 Chthoniobacterales bacterium | reverse complement strand
GGTTCTTCATTTTGCGTTTTCGTGTCGGGTTTTCGCTTCATTGACCACCTCATCTATACCTTCCCTCTATTCGTACAATCTCAAAATTATAGAATATTCACTGGCTCAAAACTCCCTTGGACCGGGTTTGAATCACGCCCCGCACCGCGCTGGACGCGAAAAAGAACTTGTCATCGCACGTCCCAAGGGCAGATTCTTGGGCGGATTTCGCGGGTATAGCTTAGTGGTAAAGTTCCAGTCTTCCAAACTGGCCATGCGGGTTCGATTCCCGCTACCCGCTCTTTTCTCGATTCACCACGTGTAGGTTTTCGAGTCGGCCCTCCACGCCTGTCCGACCGCACGGAGCCCGGTCATCTCCAGCGCGACGTTAAAAGTGAGGCCAGTCTGGGCGTGGCCGCGAATCAGGTCGAGCTTTTCCGCCCCTGCGATTGGGAAAAGAATGTTGGCGGTGCCTCCGATGTCCGCATCGACGAAAGAGATCGATAGCGTTTTGTCATCGAATGGGGCGGCCGCGAATTTCGCGCGGCTCAGGCGGAGCCGCACCACCTGTCCGTCGCGAACCGCCGGCAAAGTGGTCAAAGTGTAAACCTGGATCCTGCCGGCCTCGCTCTCGGCCAATGAAGCATTGCCCAGCCCTCCGTTGCCGCCCAGGGGGCTGCGGTATTTTTGCGAAGTCGCGGAGGGCGCTGGCCCCGGCGCCGGCATCGGCGTCGCGGTGGTGATGTTGGAAGGCGCGGGCGCACTGGCCGTCGGCGACGAATGGCCGGCGTCGCGGATGCGCGGGACAGTCGCGATGAGGATGGCAGCGATCACCACGCCAAGGAGCAGGGTCTTCATGGAATTTCTCTCTCGTAAGGGATTCTGCCGGAGCTCCCAGTGACTTCGATCCTGAGTCTTCCGTGTGAAACCACGCGCCGAAGGAAGCATATTGTACGGCCTTGGCAATCTCCGATCCGATTGATGTTAGCTAAAAACGGAGATGCGAATAACCGCGGATTTCGCGGATGGCGCGGATTCAAAGGGATCCGGCTGCCAGGACGTGCCAAGCCAAAGAAGCCACAAGCAGAACCATTCGAGGTCCGATGGATTGTATGACAACTGTGATCGTCTGGGATTCCCGCATCTTATTTCAAGTTGATTTCCAGAAATCGACGGTCAGCGACAACCCGAAACACGGGCTCAAGGAGCGCGGGTTGAAGTGGTCCAAGTCGAGTGGTGAGGCTCACTGGTTGGGCGTGGCCTTGAAGTGACCGGCCCCTGAGGCCCTTGCCGGTTGTCTGCTCCCGAAAACTGCGGCGCGCGCAGCGCGCTTTGACGGGTAATCCTTGCCCAAACGGGTACAAGGAATGGTCAAAACCCCTGGCGACAGCCCGGCGGAGGGCCGCGTTTACAGAGAAAGGGTGCAATGGGTGCAATGGGTGCAATTATCGGCCAAATCCCCCAAACTTTTCTATAGACTTCTTTCTGGGGAAGTTTGGGGAAAAAGAAGAATAATTGCACCCATTGCACCTTGGGCTGCCGGGCGGGGACTTTTATCGAGTAGGACGAAAACCAAATGCCGAGGTTCGCGCGGGCCGGAGTGAGGGTGGATGCACTTTCGCGCTCAACCTGCGACCCCGGGCGGCGGCGGCACGAAATTCCACGGCTTCGCTGCTGCCAGAGTTCCGCGAATGAATTCGCGCGGGATTATGCACTTGACAAAACAAACTGAGTGAGCGATTCTCCTCGCATGCAACCGGAAATGCCCACCCCAGCCGAACTGACATTCGACACGATTCAAACCCATTTAACCACGGATGAATCCGCGAGGGAGTTTCTGGAACAGCGGCTTTGGACGAATGGGCCGACCTGCCCACGGTGCAATGCGAACGATGAGACCGTTTACAAAATGACCGGCAAGAGCACTCGCCCCGGTCTCTACAACTGCCGCGCCTGCCGTCGCCAGTTCTCCGTCACCGTTGGAACGATTTTCGAGGATTCTCACATCCCTCTCCGCAAATGGCTGGTCGCTTGGTATCTGCTTTGCTCGTCCAAAAAGGGCATCAGCAGCCTTCAGCTTCAGCGGATGCTGGACTTGGGCAGCTACCGCACGGCGCTCTTCATGACGCACCGCATCCGGCACGCAATGAAGGAAACCACCTACGCCAAAAAGATGACGGGCACCGTGGAAATCGATGAATGCTACATCGGGCCGAAGAACGCCGAGAAGCGCCAGAAGAGCAAAACAGGCGTTGTGGCCTTGGTGAGCCGCGAGACTGGCGAACGCCGCACGGTGCTGATGAAGCGCGTCACGGGCATCACGCTGCAACAGGCGATTCTGGACAACGTGGAGCCCGGCAGCACGATCAACACGGATGAAAGCCCGATGTATAAAGCCCTGAAATCGAAGTTTGAGCACAAGACGGTCTGCCACAAGCGCAGCAAGACCGGAGAGCGCGAGTTCTACCGCACGGAAGCGGACGGCAAGGTGGTGACGACGAACCACGCGGAAAGCTCTTTCTCTCTGTTGCGCCGTGGCGTCATCGGCACGTTCCACAACATCAGCCAGAAGCACCTTCACCTTTACGTTGCGGAGTTCGATTTCCGTTTCAACCAGCGGAATGTCACTGACGGTGAGCGCACTGCGAACGCCCTTGGGAAGGCTCGCGGGAAGCGCCTCACCTATCGGTGACTCGTGAGTGGCCTTGCTGACACCGCATACTTCGGGTAGACGGAGCCATGCCCAAGAGTAAAAAAGGAAAAGGAAAAGAACCCTCAGCCAAAGATGGGCTGGCGACATTGATCCCACAAACGATCAAATTTCACAATTGGAAGGGGCCGTCCTATCGTTCCATTCCCGCTGATGGCGCTTGGGGAAATTTGAACCCGCACGGGATGGTGCATTTGACTTTTTACAACGAGCGAGCCCCTATTCCGACTGAATCCATTCATGCGGTCACGCCAGATGGGAAGCTTGGCCCAGAGATCACAGAAAAACGGGTGATCAAGGAAGGGATGATCCGACAGCTTGAGGCCGACGTAGTATTATCCCTGAGTGCCGCAGTCCAACTCCATGGATGGCTCACCACCATGTTGAACGAGGCACAAAAAAACGGCAAATTCGGAGTTCAGGCAGTGGAGAATCCCAATGGATAAACCAGCTGTACTGATTGGGATTACACTGTATAGTGTGCATATGATTTCACAACCAACCCTGGTTGCATATGAAGGCGATTACTCACGCCCTCAGTTCTTAACGGATTCAAAAACAGTCTCGCCTGCGCCGGAGACTGTTGAAGAACGCTTCTCGCGACTCTGCAAAGAATGGAAAAAAGAAACGTCTCATATTTCCGTTCTGGAAAAACGATACCGCCACCCTTCATACCGCGAAATTTTGACCATCAAGGAAGCGGCGATTCCTTTAATCCTGAAGGAAATGCGACGTGATCCTGATTGGTGGTTTGATGCCCTTGAGCGCCTCACCAAGAAAAACCCAGCCAAGAACGCAGAAACCTTTTATGAAGGAGTCGATGAGTGGATTTCATGGGGAATCGCAAATGAAATAATTGCGTGAAAACGAAGTTGGGCTGGGGTCATATGGCGCTTCATCCAAACCTCACACTGAACAATCATGAGGTAACGAGCGACCAAGATAAGCGATACAATTGCGCATCGTGGGCTGTTTCTGATGATTTCAAGGCCAAGGCCCTAGACCCATCTCGCGCCCCTGGAACTATTTGGCCAGTCGGCATACCAAGATCCATCACCTTGAAAAGCTACGTGGCGGCTTATGCAACCTTTGGATACCTTCCATGCGGCAATGGAAAGCCAGAAATGGGACACGTAAAAATTGCCCTGTTTGAGGATGAAGACGGGGACTTCGCGCATGCTGCTCGGCTACTTAATGACGGAAATTGGTCGAGCAAGTTGGGTATCCGAGAAGATATTTCGCACTCCACATGGCAAGCAATTGAAGGAGGAAAATATGGAAAACGTGTCATGTTTATGAGGCGACCAGAAAGGCCCCATGAAAAAACAAAAAAACCACAAGCGCGGCATTGATCTCTCCTCGCTGAAACCTGAAGACTTCCATCCGCTCTCAGCGGAGGAGTTCGGGAAGATCCTGCGAAAGGCTGTTGTGCCTCCAAAGGCCAAGAAGTGAGCAGGGTGAAAAAGCCTAATGTTCCTGATTCAAAGGACGAAGCATCGGGTGATCCTTGGCCGCTTTTGTTGCTCGCTGCGCCGTTTTTCGCCTTCGGCTTAGTGCTGCTTCAGCGCGGCCATGGAAGAATCGGGAGCTTCATGGTAGCAGGATGGATAAATGGGGGGCGGATCAGCAACGCCATCGATCTTTCTGAAGGCGAGGTGCATGCCTTCGGACTTGCTGGTCTCTTGGTCGGTTTGGCGATTATAGGTTTCTACTTCTACGCGCGCCGCAATACCGGTCGTCGCAAACCGCCAAAGATCTGAGCCAGTTGCCTAGACTTGAAGTGCTTTCTCACTAGTTTTTGTGAAGTGCATACTCCCGAATTCGCGGCTACGTAGCGGCGAATTTATTCGCCGAACGGCGCGTGACAGCAGGGGCCGCCGTGCGACCCAGGGGCGGCGTCGCCAGCCGTCGATCCTCTTTCTTCCCACAGATGTGGGTATCTCGCGGAGTTGGAGGTGAAGGAGTGTGCCGTTGAGAAGCGGGCTGCGACCCCTCCGGGGTCAATCGCCGGTGATGTGATTCCGGGGGTATCGCTCGTGCCTCGCTCAACCCCCGGCTAATGGCTGTGAACCCTTCGGGTTCGGCGTCGGCACGAAATTCCACGGGCTCGCTGCGGCCAGGGTTCCGCGAATGAATTCGCGGCTACGTAGGGGCGAATTTATTCGCCGAACGGCGCGTGACAGCAGGGCCGCCCTGCGACCCAGGGCGGGGTCGGCACGAAATTCCACGGGCTCGCTGCTGCCAGGGTTCCGCGAATGAATTCGCGGCTAAGTAGCGGCGAATTTATTCGCCGAACGGCGCGTGACAGCAGGAGCCGCCCTGCGACCGGGATGCGGCGATGCTCATCGACGCCGACCGGACAAGCAGGACCCGGCTGAATCCGACGCTTCAACCCTCCCAAACCGGACCGCCTGCCCGGGCACAAATCACGCCAGCTCGAAGCCTGGAATCGTCCCGGTACTGGAACCGAAGGCATTCACGTCGGCCCCCAGGCGCCGGAGGAACTGGACGTAGAGATTCGCGAGGGGAGGGTTCTTTTTTGGATCGAAGGCGAGGTGCTGGCCGTGCCGGAAACCGCCGCCGGCCACGATGATGGGCATGTTCTTATTGTCGTGGCTGCTGGCGTTGCCGAGGTTGCTGCCAAACATGACGATAGTGCGGTCCAGCAACGTGCCGCCTTCCTCGCGCGTGCCCTTGAGCTTCGCGAGCAGCTCTCCGAAGAGCGCCATCTGCTGCAGCTCCACGATCTTCAGCTCGGCGAGCTTCGCCGGGTCCTGGCCGTGATGGGAGAGGTTGTGCCAGTCGCTGGAGACGCCGGGAATGATGGGGACGGCGTTGAGGCCGTTGAGAGCGAAGGTGATGAAGCGCGTCGAGTCGGTCTGGAGGGCGAGCTGCATCAGGTCGATCATCAAGCGCACGCGCGCGGGCACCTCGACCGGGGTGGCGATGTCCACGGGAGGCTTGGCGTCGACCTTCGGTTTCGGACGGTGCGACCAGTCCTGGGCCTTCACCATGCGCACCTCGACTTCGCGGACGGAGGTGAAGTATTCGTCGAGCTTTTCGAGGTCGTTTTTCCCGAGGCCACGCTGGAAGTCCTGCGCTTCTCCCAGGACGGTATCCATGATGCTCTGGCCCTGCTTGAGGCGCTGGACCTGCGCGTTGATCTCGGTCGCCGTGCCGTCCACGAACATGCTTTTGAAAACGCGCGAAGGCCGCTCCTCCGGCGGGATCGGCACGCCGCCGCGGGTGTAGGAGAGGCCCCGGTTCGAGGACGACGAAAGCCCGAGCGAGCCAAACCGGGTGTCCGGCACGAGCTGTTCGATGGCGTATTGGTCGAGGGAAATGGTATTCTTGAAATTGTCCGCGCGCGGGTGCAGGGCGGCGGTGAGGTAGCACCGATCCGTCGGATGCCCGCCATCCACCTCGGGATGCGAGAGGCCGGAGAAGATCGTGAATTCCTTGCGGAACTCCTGGATCGCCTCGAGGTAAGGCGTGAGCGCGTAGTCCCGGCCAGCCGTCTCCGGATACAGGTTCGGCGTGTGCAGGCCCAGCGTGGTGTTGATGCAAATCATCCGTCGGGGCGGCGCTGGGGCGGCAGCTCGCGCACGCCCTGGAATCATCGCTTCCAGCAACGGCAGAGCGAGGGCGACGCCGGCGCCCCGAAGGAAGGCGCGGCGGGAGAGGCGGTGGGGGGTGCTCATGGAAAGTTCACTTTTGCTGGAAGAGTTCACTGGCGACGATCGCTTGAACCAGCGTCCGCAGCCCATAGTCCTTTTCCTTCGCTTCGGCAAGGATGCGCTGCACGGCCGCGTGGTCAAAGGGGCCGACGGGCTGGCCGGTGCCGTAGGTGATGAGCTTTTCGGTCACGCAACGGGCGATCTGCTCGGGGTGGGCGAGCAGCAGTTTTTTGAACTCGCCGATGTCCGCGAACTTGCGTCCGTCCGGCAGTTGGTCGCCCGCGTCCACGGGCAGCCCCAGACCGTATTTGTAGTCAACGAGATATTTGCCGAACGGGCCGGTCCGGTTGTTCACGCGGTTCGGGTCCTTTTGTCCGGCCACGTAGCGGTAGCGCTCGCGCCAGCCGCCGATCACGTCGTAGTTCTCGAGCGCGAACCCCGGCGGATCGATGCGGGAGTGGCACCCGGCGCAGTTCTCGGTCGAGCGATGTTTCGCGAGCTGCTCGCGGATGGTCCTGGCGCCGCGGATGTCCGGCTCGATGGCGGGGACATTGGGCGGCGGAGGCGGCGCGGGCCGCCCCAGGATGCGGTCGAGCACCCAGACGCCGCGCACGACGGGCGAGGTCGTGGTGCCGTTGGCCGTAACCTTCAGCACGCTGGCCTGGGTGAGCACGCCGCCGCGATGGTACTCCGGCTTCAGCGCCACCTTGCGGAAGGCCACCCCGACCACCCCCGGGATGCCGTAGTGGTCCGCGAGCCGGCCGTTCAACATCGCGAAATCCGAGTCCACGAAGTTCTTCACGCTCAGGTCCTGCTGCAACAGCTCCTCGAAAAAGAGCTGCGTTTCCCGCAGCGCCGACCACTGCAACAGCTCCTCGAACTCGGGATAGAGCACTTTGTCCGGTGTGTTCGCGGCGATGTCCCGCAGACCCAGCCACTGGCCCGTGAAATTCTCGGTGAACGCCCTGGCCTTCGGGTGATTCAGCATCCGCTCGACTTGCGCGCGCAGCACGCCGGGTTGGCGCAGGGCGCCTTTTTCCGCGAGCGCGAGCAGCGTCTCGTCCGGCATCGTGCTCCAAAGAAAATAGGAAAGCCGGGAGGCCAGCGCGGAGTCTTCGAGCGGCCCGGACGGTTCGCGGAGATAGAGGAATTTCGGCGAGGTCAGCACGGCCTTGTAACCGGCGCGCAATGCGGCCTCGAAGGGCTCTCCCTTCTCCAACTCTTGCGCGACAAGGGCAACGAAGGGCTTCTCCTCACCCTCGCGCACCGGCCGGCGGAAGGCGCGCGGCAGCAAGGCGCGGACGAGTTTCGCCGCGTCGGCGAGCGTGCCGGTTTTCGGGTCGGCCTCGCCGAAGACGCGGCGGTAGCTCTCCGTCGGCCACGCCTCGGGGAGCGGCCCCTCGACCTCGATCCAGTGAATCTGCAGCCCGGGGCCCGGATACTCCGCCATGTGCTGTTTGTTCAGAAAGGCGAGCGGGAGCGCGACGGGCATGACCTTGATCGTGTCGTTCTTCGCGCCGAGCCGTTCCTCGATTTCGATGACCGCCGGCTTCCCGGGCGGCGCATCGAAGTAGCCGATGTGATGGGTGTAGTTGCCCTTCACGACGAAGTTGCCGAGCAGGAGCGCCATCGGCAGGGGTGTCTCCGAGTTGTGCGCCGAGGCTGCCACGCGGAAGCGGTAACGGCCCGGCGCCGGAGCCTTGAACTGCCGGAGGTCGTGCCCTCCCCCGGCATCACTGCCGCCGCGAAACAGGATGACGCCCTCGTCTTGCTTCCAAAACGGGACATACGGCGGCATCGCGTCGCAAAGATCGAACCGCTGCGTCGTGCTCTCGAGATGATGCACCGGCAGCACCGCCGCCGTTATCACCGAGTCCGCCGCTTCGAGATAGCGCTCCATGAGCACCGGCGAGATGTTGAGCGCCGCGCCCACGTTGTCGAAGCCCTGCGCCACGGCATCCTCCGGCAGCATTTCCTTCACCATCAAATCCACGGCGAAAAGATCGCGCACGGTGTTTTCGTATTCCACCCGATTCAGCCGCCGCAACACCACGCGCCCTTCCGCGCGATGCTGCGCCGCCGCGCCGTCGAGTTGCGCGGAGATGAGGCGGATGGCCGCCGCCAGCTTGGCCGCATCCGGCCGTCGTTCGTCCTCGGGGGGCATCTCCCCGGATCGCAACTGATCGAGAATCGTCTGCCATCGTGCGAACGTCGCGCCTTTCGTCAGGTCTGAATCGAGCTGATCGAGGCGCAGGCTGGCCTTCGATTTTTTTTCCCCGTGGCATTTTGTGCAGCTCTCCGCAAAGAACGCTGCCACTTCCCGAGGCACGGGAGGACTGTCCGCCGCGACGAGTGGCCATGACACGGCGAACGCGGCGCCCACCAGCGCCCTGAGGGTGATTCGAGATGTTGTGGGGGGCGCGTGCATTTTGCCGAAAGGCGACCGTAGAATAGCACGCCACCCGGCGCGTAATATTCAAATTGTGTCCCAGCCTTCGCATGCAGCGAAGCGCAGCGGCGACGGGTCGCTATTTTTTTTCGTCCAGATACTCGATGTGCAGAACCTGAGTGTAATAGACCTTCCACGCGCCCTGGTATTTTCGCAGCGTGTGAATGCCAGCGACCCGGTTGTTGCGGAATTCGGGCCCGGAGACTTTCTGAGTGATCAGGGTAAAACGGACTTTCGCCTCGCGTTCGTCCACGGATTCCAGCGTGAGGTCTTGAATCAAGTAGAGCAGATCGGCGGCGGCGGTGACTTCCCGGGTCGTTTGCCGCGTCCGGTCCAGGCCCGGCGCTTCGGGGTGCATCATCGCGATGGCTCCATCCGCGTCCCGGCGGTTGAGCGCTTTCACCTGCGCCCGGATCGCATCAAAGATGGGCTTCGCCATCGGGTCCTCCCCTTGAGGCATTTTGTCACACCCGACGAGGAACATCACCACGGACACGACCACGACGCAGGGCCACCGAAGCACGGACTTTGGAAAGGAAACGAACCCGGTTCGAAATCGGGAGGTCGCGGATGCGGAAAAGCCGGGCATGACAAAAGAGCAACGCTGGGGATTTTTGCTGACGAAAGACACTGGAACGGCCCTGAAAGAGGGGCAAGAGCGGAAATCCGATAAAAAGTTCTGGCGCAGAGGGGAAGCTTGGTGGATGGGAAGCGAACCCCGATCAGGCCCTCCCTTCCCCGCCGTCACGCAATTGTCATGATAATCGCGTATTAAAGCATTGCCGGGAGGCCCTTAGTCAGCAAAAAATGGGCGTCTTTATTTGTTCCCCGCTTCTCTAGAATTTTCGATGAACCCACCGATCACGCGAAAGCACATTCCGCGCATCCTCGCCACCTCTGTGGCGGCGCTGCTCGGATTTGCCGCCGCGGCGATGGGGGATTCGGCGATTTGGTCCGGGCCCGGCACCGATTGGACGGTCGACGCAAATTGGAACGGCACCCCCTATCCGAAACTTCTCACGGAAGTCGCCACCTTTGACAACACGGGGACTTCACTGAACCCCACGATCACTGGGACGACGATCACGGTGGGCGAGGTCAGTTTCTCCGCTGGCGCGCCAGTTTACACTGTGACATTGGACGGCGCCGCGGGCACGACCGGCCTCACGATCGGCGCCGCAGGTGTCACGAATGGTGCGACGCAGAAATTCGTGGCCACCGGCAACACCGGAGGCGGCTTCACGTCGACTTTCCTTTTTACCAACAGCGCCACGGCGGGGACGAACACCGTGTGGACCCTCAATGACGGCGGCGTCCTGCAGTTTAACGACACGACGACCGCAGGCAGCGCCGCGGTGACGATCCAGAGTGGCGGCAAGATGTTCTTCACGGGGACTTCCGCCGGTGGAACGGCCGGGATTGTGAACAATGCAGGCGGAGTCTTTGACATCAGTGGGCAGACCGGCGGGGTGACTGTCGGCTCGATCGCCGGGGCTGGAGATTTTTTCCTGGGTGGAAACACGCTGACCACAGGGTCGAGTAACACCGATACAGCGGTATCGGGAGTGATCCAGGATGGAGGGACCGCCGGCGGGACCTTGGGAAGTTTGATCAAGAACGGCACTGGCACGTTGACCCTGAGCGGGACCAATACTTACACGGGGAACACGACCTTGAACAACGGCCGCCTCTTTCTCAATAACGGCAGCGCGCTCGGGACCGGCGCGCTGGTCATTACTTCCGCAGGAGGTGCGACGACGCTGGGCACCAATGTTGAAGGGACGACAATCACCAACAACCTCTCCGTGCAAGGAGACTTCTCCGTTTCTCTCGGATCCTCCGTATCCAATCTCTTTCTAAACGGGGCGGTGGATCTGAATGGCGCAACCCGCACGATAACAGGCTTACCCGCAAGTTCGCAGATCCGTTTCGGCGGAGCGATCAGTAATGGCGGTGTCACTTTCGCGACGCCATTTACGGCGACCGGCAGCTACGTTGCGTTCATTCTCGATTCGACCAACGTCAACACTTATACCGGCCTGACGACGGTGGGAAACGGGGCCTTCCTCGTGTTTCAGGGGGCGTCTACGGATGGCGCCATCCAGGGCGATGTTCTCATCGAGGGCAACGGCGTGGTCGATTACTTGGGCGGCTCGGCGAATCAGATCGCCGACACCGCCACCGTCACCGTGAACAGCACTGGCAACTCGGCGAATGGCCTGGCCTTTGCCGGCTTGGAATTTAAGGCGCAAACTGGCGATACGATCGGCGCGCTCTATGGCACGGGGACGGTCGGTTTGGGTGCGGGCACGCTTACTGTCGGAGCGGGCAGTTTCAGTGGCGTGATCGGCGACGGCAGTCTCGGCGGGACGGGGGGCAACCTGACGAAAATCGGCGCGGGTACGCTGACGCTCTCGGGGAAGAATACCTACACTGGCCTCACCTCCGTGAATGCCGGCACATTGAATCTGAACACGACGGGTGGAAACGCGATCTCCGGGAACATGCTCGTGAACGGCGGCACCGTCGTCTTGCAGCAGTCCAACCAGATTTCGGATGCGCGTCAGGTGACGGTTTCTTCGGGGTCCCTGGATGTCGCGACCTTCAATGACACGGTTGGCGGCGTGACATTAAACGGAGGTTCGATCGTCGGAACCACCGGCGTGCTCTCCAGCACGACGGCCTTCGACGTGCAGACAGGCAGTGTCGCGGCCAGACTGGGTGGAAGCGCAGGATTGACCAAGACGACGGCTGGGACGGTGACCCTCACGGGCGCGAACACCTACACCGGGGCGACGACGGTCAATGGCGGCACGTTGATCGCGGATTCCACGACCACTCCGACGGTTCTCAGTTCCTCCTCGGCGCTGGTGCTGGGCAACGGCACGTTTCAGTTCATCGGCTCGGCGGGCAATGCCCGTCAGCTGGTCCTGAACGGGTTGACGATCAATGCCGGCACGAGTGTCGTGGATGTCAGTAACACGGGCACCTCGACGACGCTGGACTTGAGTGGTTCCGGCGGCGCGCAGGGGATTACCCGCAATGGAAATGGCTCGGTCGATTTCCGCGCTTCCACGGGCACCTTTAGTATGGATGCGATCGTGCGGACCGGGCAGGCGAACAATGCTTCGGGGATCATTGGGACTTGGGCGACGGTGAATAACGGCGCGGCCTTCGCCGCCAATGACGGCACCGGCAAGATCATCGCCGTGGCCAACACGGTGAACATCAATGCGCTCGGCCCGAACCAGATCATGGACGGACCTACCACGAACGTGGTCATCAACGCCATGGGAACGGCGGGTCCGGTGCCTATTGCGTCGGCCACGACCAATATCAATACCTTGTCGCAACAGTTCACCACGGCTTCGATTATCGACACCTCGCCGGGCCTGCTGCGTTTTGGGGTGGCAGGGGGCATCTTGATCGGCTCGGGCAAGGCGGACTTGACGATCGGCACGGCGGCCAATTCCGGCAATGTCTCGGCGGGAGGAGGCACGACCAACGTGGCTGGCGACCTGGGCTTGAACAACCAGTCGGGCAACACGCTGACGATCAATTCGGCCATCGTGGACAATGGGACCGGCGTCGTCAGCTTGAGCAAAGTTGGTTCCGGGCTGGTGATCCTTGCCGGGACCAATACCTATACGGGTCCGACGACCATCTCCGAAGGGGCGCTCTCGCTGACTGGCCTGGGTTCGCTGGCCGACACGGGGGCCGTGAACCTCAACGGTGCGACCTCCGTATTTGATCTTTCCGGGATTACCGCGGCGAGCGAGACCGTCGGTTCGCTGGCGGGTGTGGCCGGTTCGTCCGTGGTTCTCGGGGCGAAGAATCTGACGGCCGGAGGGAACAACGCTACGACGACCTTCGGTGGTGTCATCTCCGGGGCGAGTGGCAGCTTCACCAAGGCTGGCTCGGGAAATCTCACGTTCACCGCGGGGAATTCTTACACGGGCGCCACGACCATCGCCGGCGGGACACTCACGCTTTCCGGGACCGGATCGGTGTCCGGGTTGAGCGCCTTGAGCCTCACGGCTGCGGCCACGACGTTTGACATTTCGGGAATCACGTCGGCGAGCCAAACCATCGCCTCCCTCGCGGGCGTCGCGGATTCCAACGTGAACCTGGGATCGAAGACGCTCTTCGTCGGTGACGGCACTTCCACCAACTTCGCCGGCACGATTGCGGGGGCCGGAGGGTCACTCTTCAAAACCGGCGCGGGCGTCCTGACGCTGGCTGGGGCCAATACCTACACCGGGGCGACGACGATCTCGAATGGGACCCTCGCTCTCGCGGGCGCAGGTTCCTTGAGCAATTCGACTGCGGTCAACCTCTCCGGGGCGACGGGGATTTTCGATATTGTCAGCATCACCGCGGCCAGTGAGACCGTCGGGTCGCTCGCTGGCACCGCAGGGTCCTCGGTCGTTCTCGGGTCGAATAATCTGAACGCGGGCGGCACCAACGCCACGACCACCTTCGATGGCGTCATTTCCGGAGCCGGTGGCAGTTTTACCAAGGCTGGTTCCGGAAATCTCACGTTCACCGCAGCCAACACTTACACCGGCGCCACGACCATTTCCGGCGGGACGCTTACGCTATTGGGGGCCGGGTCTGTGGCGGCGACGAGCGCGGTGAACCTCACCGGTGCGTCGACGACTTTTGATATCACGGGAATCACGGCGGCAAATCAGACCATCGGCTCTCTCGCGGGCGTCGCAGGTTCGAACGTGACTATGGGGTCAAAGACGTTGATCGCCGGCGGAGATAACAGTTCCACCACCTTCGCCGGGACGATCGCGGGGTCGGGAGGTGGACTCGCCAAGGAAGGGACAGGCACGCTCACCCTCACGGGCAACAATTCTTACACCGGAGCGACTACCATCAACGGCGGAAAAGTCACTCTCAGCATTGCGGGAAAGCTCAGCCCTTCGACCACGTTGAATATCACCAGCGCCACGGGCACTTTCGATGTATCCAGCATCACCCCGGCGACGCAGGCGATCGCATCCCTGACGGGTGTCGCTGGTTCGTCCGTCGTGCTTGGCGCGAAGAACCTCACCATTGGGAGCGACAATTCGTCCACCACCTTCGCCGGCGCCCTCTCCGGGGCGGGCGGCAGCCTCACGAAAGTTGGTTCCGGCACCTTCACTCTCACCGGAGCGAGCACCTACACCGGGGCGACGACGGTCAATGGGGGAACGTTGATCGCGGATTCCACGACTACTCCGACCGTTCTCAATTCCTCCTCGGCGCTGGTGCTCACGAACAGCACATTTCAGTTCGCCGGCTCGGCGGGCAATGCCCGTCAGTTGGTCCTCAATGGTTTGACGATCAATGCCGGCAATAGTGTCGTGGACGTCAATAACACGGGCAACACCACCACGCTCGACTTGAGCGGCTCGGGCGGCAATCAAGGGATCACTCGCAATGGAAATGGCTCGGTCGACTTCCGCGCGTCCACGGGCACCTTTAGTGTGGATGCGATCGTGCGGACCGGGCAGGCGAATAATGCTTCGGGGATCATTGGGACGTGGGCGACGGTGAATAACGGCGCGGCCTTCGCCGCCAATGACGGCACCGGCAAGATCGTCGCCGTGGGCAACACGGTGAACATCGATGCGCTCGGCCCGAACCCGATCGTGGACGGGGCCAATACCAACGTGGTCATCAACGCCATGGGAACGGCGGGTCCGGTGCCTATTGGTTCCCCCACGACCAATATCAATACCTTGTCGCAGCAGTTCACCACGGCTTCGATTATCGACACCTCGCCGGGCCTGCTGCGTTTTGGGGTGGCGGGGGGCATCTTGATTGGCGCGGGCAAGGCGGCTTTGACGATTGGCATGGCGCCCAATTCCGGCAATGTCTCGGCGGGAGGAGGCACGACCAACGTGGCGGGCGACCTGGGCTTGAACAACCAGTCGACCAACACGCTGACGATCAATTCGGCCATCGTGGACAATGGGACTGGCGTCGTCAGCGTGAGCAAGATTGGCTCCGGGTTGGTGATCCTTGCCGGGACCAATACCTACACCGGTCCGACGACCATCTCCGAAGGGACGCTCTCGCTGACAGGGGCGGGTTCGCTGGCCGACACGGGAGCCGTGAATCTCAACGGGGCGACCGCTATCTTTGACCTTTCCGGGATTACCGCGGCGAGTGAGACCGTCGGCTCGCTGGAGGGTGTGGCGGGTTCGTCGGTTGTCCTCGGGGCGAAGAATCTGACCGCCGGAGGGAACAACAGCACCAAAACTTTCAACGGGGTCATCTCCGGGTCCGGTGGCAGCTTCACCAAGGCTGGTTCGGGAAATCTCACGTTGACCGGGGCGAATTCTTATACTGGCGCTACAACCATCTCCGGCGGCACGCTCACGTTATCCGGAGCCGGATCATTGGACGTAGCGAGCGCCTTGAACCTGACGGCCGCGTCCACAAAATTTGATATTTCGGGAATCACGTCGGCGGGCCAGACCATCGCTTCCCTCACGGGCGTCGCACTTTCGACCGTGACCCTGGGGTCGAAGACGCTCACCGTCGGTGACAGCAGTTCCACTACCTTCGCCGGCATTATTGCGGGGAGTGGAGGTGGACTCGCGAAAATTGGCGCGGGCACCCTGACGCTGACGGGGGCCAATACCTACACCGGGACGACGACGATCTCGGGCGGGACCATCGCTCTCTCGGCTGCGGGTTCCTTGAGTGATTCGACCGCGGTCAACCTCTCCGTGGCGACGGGGATTTTTGATATTTCCGGCATCACCGCGGCCAGTGAGACCGTCGGGTCGCTCGCCGGCATCGCAGGCTCCTCGGTTGTTCTCGGGGCGAAAAATCTGACCGCTGGCGGCACCAACGACACGACCAACTTCGATGGCGTCATTTCCGGGGCCGGTGGCAGCTTCACCAAGGCCGGTTCCGGAAATCTCACGCTCACCGCGGCGCAAACCTACACCGGCGCCACGACCATCTCCGCCGGGGTGATCACCCTTTCCGGGGCCGGATCGGTAGCCCCGACGAGTGCCGTGAATCTCAGCGGTTCGACCTCGGGTCTCGATATCTCAACGATCAGCGCGGCGAGCGAAACCATCGGTTCTCTCGCCGGCATCGCGGGGTCCGCCGTGTCGCTGGGCACGAAGACGCTCATCGCCGGCGGTGACAACACTTCCACGACCTTCGCCGGCACCCTGTTCGGGACCGGCGGCGGGCTCACCAAGGAGGGCACCGGCAATCTCACGCTGACGGGGACGAATTCCTACACGGGAGCCACCACCATCAACGCGGGAAAATTGACCCTTAGCGCCGCGGGCTCGCTTGGCCCTTCGACTGCGGTGACGATCACCAGCGCCACGGGAATCTTCGATCTGTCCGGCATCACCGCGACGACGCAGACGATCGGATCACTGGCGAGCGCTGTTGCGGGTTCCTCGGTGGTCCTGGGAGCGAAGAATTTGACCGTGGGCGGTGATAATAGCAGCACCACTTTTGCGGGCGTTCTTTCCGGCGCCAGTGGAAGCCTGACCAAGGTGGGAACCGGCACGATGACCCTCACCGGTCCGAATACCTATACCGGCGCCACCACGGTCAACGCCGGCACGCTTGTTGCCGACCTTTCGACTTCCCCGACGGTCCTCAGTGGATCGTCGGCGCTGTCCATGGGCGGGAGCACTTTCCAACTCCGCGGGACCACGGGCGATAGCGTTCAAATGCTCAACGGTCTGACGCTCACCGCCGGACAAAACGTCATCGACGTGGCCAATACCGGGACCTCGACCAAATTGTATTTGTGGGGACCGAGCGGTACCCAGGGGATCACGCGGATGGGAAATGCGTCCGTGGATTTCCGGGCGTCGGCGGGCACGTTTGGCACTGATGCCATCGTCTTCACGGGGCAGCAAAATGTGGGCGGGATCATCGGCGCGTGGGCGACGGTGAATAATGGTGCGTCCCTGGCCGCGAACGATGGCACCGGCAAGATCGTGGCTTTCAATAACTTCGTCGACATCGCCGCGCGGGGCCCGACCAGCGTGATCCCGAATGACGTGACGGCGAACGTGCGGATCAACAGCCCGGGCACGAGCGGCCCGATCACGCTCGCGGCGACCACGACGAATATCAATACGCTGTCCCAGAATACGACCACGGACGCGACGGTGGACACGGCGGGCAAGCTGCTGCGTGTCGGGGTGGCAGGCGGTCTGTTCATTGCCACGGGCCAGGCCAATCTGACGATCGGCACCGCGCCCAATTCCGGCACCCTGACCGCGGGCGGCGATGCGACCGACGTTCCTGGAGAATTGACCCTCAACAACCGGTCGGCGGTTGGGACGTTGACGATTAATTCGGCGATCACGAACAACGGCACCGGAGTTGTCAGCGTCACAAAAGTAGGCGCCGGCGCGGCGACTTTCGCCGGGACGAATACCTACACGGGGCTGACCACGATCGCCGAAGGCACGCTGAACCTGGTGGGCGCGGGCAGCCTGGCGGACACGGGCGCCGTGAATCTGACGGGGGCGACGGCGGTGTTTGATATTTCCGGCATCACCGCCACCAGTGAGACGATCGGCTCGCTGGCGGGGGTTACGGGTTCTTCGGTGGCGCTTGGGGCGAAAAATCTGACGGTGTCCAGCGACACCGCCAGCACGACATTCAGTGGAATCATTTCCGGGGCCGGCACTTTGACGAAGTCGGGGGCTGGTACTTTGAAGTTGGCGGGAACCAATACATACGCGGGTGGGACGACGCTCAGTGGCGGGACCCTTTACGTGAATGACAACAACGGTGTCGACAACATCAATCGCGCGCTTGGGACCGGACTGCTGACGATTACGGGAGGCACATTGGCGACGGACGTTGTCCTCACGGGATTCCAGACTCCGGGAGGTGTTGGGAACGACCAGGCTGGAACAAATCTGCCCAACAACATTTCGCTGCAGGGCAATTTTTCGATCGCCACTGCTTCCGTGCCTGCCGCCCCTGCGAATCAAAACTTTACTCTCTCCGGCAACATCGATCTGAACAACGGAGTCAGGACCATGACGGGGCTGACCGACCAGGGGCAAATTCATTTTACCGGCGTGATCAGCAACGGTGGATTGACGGTTCAGGTAGGCCCTGCCGTTGGCAATTACGTCGCCTTCATTCTGGATGGGATGACCGCCAACACCTATACGGGATTGACGACGGTGGGTGCGGGCGCGTTTTTAGTGGTGGGGAACACCGTTTTGAATGGAGCCATCCAAGGCGACGTTGTCGTCAACGCAGGCGGCAGCCTGGACTATTTCCGTTCGGATCAGGTGGCCGACTCAGCGACGGTGACTGTGAACAGCACTGGGTTGAATGTTGGGAATCAGCATTTTCAGGGGCTGGAACTGCAGCAAAATCACGAGACCATCAACACTCTGCTGGGCACTGGGACCGTAGGTTTGAGTTCGGGGACGCTCACGGTGAGTCAGGGTAATTTCAGCGGCGTGATTTCAGACGGTGAGCTTGGAAATGGAACAGGAAATGTTTTGAACAAGGTAAGCTCTGGAACGCTGACGCTCTCGGGGCAGAGCACCTACACGGGTGCGACGAATATCACCGGTGGCACGCTGGCCTTGGTGGGCGCCGCTGATCTCTTGGGCTCGATTGTCACCATCACTTCGCCTGGAATCCTGGATATTTCCGGCGCGACGAATGTCGTGACGATCGGCGGGCTGCAAAGTACCGATGCCGCTGCATCCGTGGTGCTGGGGGCAAAAATTCTGGACGTGGGTTCGAATAGCAATCCCGCGAGTTTTGCCGGCGTGATTTCGGGCACCGGCAACTTGAGCAAGGTCGGTTCGGGCACGCAAACTCTCACCGGCGTGAATACCTACACCGGAGCGACGACGGTCTTCGCCGGCACGCTCTCGATCGACGCCACCGCTCACCCGGTTTTGAATTCTGCTTCGGGATTGGTCGTGCAAGGGGGGATTTTCCAACTCATCGGGACATCGGGCGCCACGGTGCAAGTGATGTCCGGGTTGACGGTCAACGCCGGAGCGGGTTCGATCGACGTCCGCAACACGGGCGCCGGGACGACGAAACTGGATCTGCGGGGGCCGGGTGGAACGCTCGGCATCACGCACAATGCCGGTGGTTCGGTCGATTTCCATGCGTCGATGGGCACGTTCAGCACTGATGCCATCGTCCTGACCAATCAGGCCAACGACCCGTCCGGAATTATCGGCGCGTGGGCGACGGTCAATAACGGCGCCGACCTCGCGGCGAACGATGGGGCGGGGAAGATTATTGCCTTCACGGGCTACACGCAGATCGCCGCTCGGGGGCCGGCGAGCGTCATCCCGAATGTTTCCACGGCGAATGTGCGGATTACCACGCCGGGCACGTCTGGCCCGGTCACGCTGGCCGCGCCAGTGACGGTGATCAATACGCTGAGTCAGAATACGACCACGGCGTCGGTGGTGGATACGGGCGGGGGAACGCTGAAACTGGGTGTGGCCGGAGGCATCTCCATCACCTCGAACAATGGGGGCACCAATGCGTCGCTAACCATCGGCGCGGCGCCCAATTCTGGCATTGTGACCGCGGGTGGAAGCGCCACGGACACCGCCGGCGATCTGGTGCTGGGGAATTTTTCGACGGTGGGAACTCTGACCATCAATTCCGCGATCACCAACAATGGGAAAGGTGTGGTGACGGTGAGCAAAACCGGCAAGGGCGCCCTGGTGCTGGCCGGCACCAATACCTACACCGGGGCGACGACGATCGGCGCGGGTAGCCTGGCGCTGACGGGACTCGGTTCGATCGCGGACACGTCGGCGGTGAACATGACGGGTACCAACACGACCTTCGACATTTCCGGGATTAACGCGACGGGTGAGACCATCGGCTCCCTGAATGCGGTGTCGGGGACCTCCGTGGTCCTGGGCGCCAAGACCCTCACGGCGGGCGGAGATGGCAGCGACACGATTTTCGCAGGGGTCATGTCCGGCACGGGGGGCTTTACGAAAGTCGGCGCCGGAACGATGGCGTTCAACAACGCGAACACTTATACGGGGCTGACCACGGTCACGGGCGGGACCTTGAGTCTCAATGCTGCCTCAGGGTCGAACGCGATCAACGGTGATTTGCTCGTCAACGGCGGGAACGTGGTCCTGCAGCAGACGAGCGAGATTGTGGATACCGCCAACGTGACCGTTTCCTCGGGGTCCTTGAACATCGGGGCGAACAGCGAACTGGTCAACGGAGTCAAACTAACGGGCGGCTCCATCGATGGGACGACCGGCGTCCTGTTCAGCAAGACAACGTTTGATGTGGAAGAGGGAACCATCACCGCGAACCTGAGCAGCAGCGATGCGGCGGTGGGTCTGAACAAGACGACCTCGGGCACGGTGATCCTGGCGGGACAGAATACTTACCAGGGGGCGACCAATGTCAGCGGTGGCGTGCTCATCCTGGACGGCATCATCAATTTCGGCACGAACGGGGTGAATGTGACGAACGGGAGTGAGTTCGATGTGACCGGGAACGGGGTGGTCGTGGTGCGCGATGGCGTGACCGTGGTGACCGCGACGGATGGCAACTCCATCAACAATTTCGGACTGCTTCAGGGTGGAAATAATTCCATCGGCATCATCGCCGGCAATAACAACACGATTAACAACAGTGGATCCATTGTCGGCGGCGCGGTGGGCTTCAAGGGCATTTCGGTGACCGGGCAGGGGAATCTGGTGTCCAACGCCGGATTCATCTCCGGAGACAAGGGGGTCGTCGTGACCAACGGAGCGGGAGCCAATACCGTGGTCAACTATGGCACCTTGCAGGGAAACAGTGGCACGGCGATCGACTCGACGACCAGCGGAGGAAATCTGTCGGTCATCAACGACGGCGAAATGAATGGCAATGTGAGTTTCGGGTCGGGGGATGACACCATGACCCTGGTCACGGGCCACATGGTCAACGGGCTCATCAATGGCGGGACCGGCTCGAACCTGCTGCGCCTCATCGGCAGCTTTTCCGACACGCTCGACCTCAGCTCGAACTACCAGACAAACTTCTCCACGCTCTACAAAGGAGGCGGCGGCACATGGACACTGAAGGGAGAGGGCGCCTTCCCAGGTGGGACGACCGTCAACATGGGCACGCTCAGTGTGCAGGGCAACCTGATCAGCAACGTGCTCGTAGAGATGATGGGCACCCTGGCCGGCATTGGGACCATCACCGGCAATGTGACGAATTTCGGGACCGTCAGCCCGGGCAATTCACCGGGCACCATGACCGTGACGGGCGACTATGACCAACGGCGGACGGGCAACCTGGTGATCCAGATGGGGGGCAAAAAGGCGGGTCAGTCCGACCTGCTCAAGGTGGGCGGGAAGGCATTGCTTTCCGGAACCGTGACCATCGAGCCGGCGAGACATACTCCGCAATTCAAGCTCGGGGAGAAGATCACTTTCCTCACGGCCGACGGTGGCGTGAATGGCAAGTTCTCGAAGGTGGTCAATACCCTCACTTCCAACACGATCATCAAGACGACCGTGACCTACGAGTCGAATGCGGTGTCCCTCGAAGGGGTGCAGGGCTCCTTCGAGGAATATGCGCGGCTGCAAAATCTGACCCCCAACCAGCGCGCCACCTCGCGGGTGGTCGATGCCGCTGTGGTCGCTGGTCGGAATCCGAAAATGGTCGACTATCTGAATACTCAGCCCTTGACCAAGATCCCCGGGGATCTCGACCGGATCGCTCCCGAGGAACTGGCATCCGTCTACCGGGTGGGCATCGGCTTGGCGACCGTCCAGACGACCAATATCCAGCGGCGCACCGACGATCTGCGCCTGTCCAATCGCCGGGTCAACACCGACGGGTTCCAGGCGAATGGCGCAAATCCGGGCTTCAGCGGCCAGTTGGGCGCCACGGGAGAGCCTGGTGCGGAAGCTCAGCCCGTCCAGCCCGGGCAGCCGGCTCGACCGCCGGACCAGCGCTGGGGCGCCTTCCTCTCGGGCATGGGCGAGTGGATCCGCATCGGCGACACCGAGAATGCCCGGGGTTACGATTTCAGCACCGGGGGCGTGACTGTCGGCGTGGACTACCGGGCGACCGATCACTTTGCGGTCGGTGCGAGTGCCGGCTATGCGGGCACCGGCGCCACGCTCGCGCAAGGCGGCACGATGCGGGTCAACAGTGGCAAGGTCGGCGTCTACGCGACTTACTTCGATCGCGGTTTTTATGCCGATGCCGCCGTGAGTGGGGGTATCAACAATTACGACACCCGGCGCTCGGGCCTGGAAGGCACCGCGCGTGGCAAGACCGATGGCGCTGAAGTCAACGCCATGCTCGGCGGCGGCTACGATTGGAGCCTGGAAGCCTTGACGCTCGGCGCGTTGACCTCGGTCGAGTACACCTATCTCGGTCTCGACGGTTTCACCGAGGCTGGGTCGCTCGCTCCGCTCAGCATTGCCGGCCAGCACGGCCAGTCGCTCCGTTCCAAGCTGGGTTTCAAGGCCGTGTATGATTGGCAGCTCGGCGGCGTGCTCCTCAGGCCTGAGCTCCGGGCCGTCTGGCAGCATGAATACGGCGACCGGAGCTTCGCTCTCGACTCCCAACTGGCCTCGGGCGCCGGCGGCATCTTCACGGTGCATGACTCGGAGGTCAGTCGCGATAGCCTGCTCCTCGGGCTGGGCGCGTCGATGATCTGGAGTCCGCGGACCGCGACCTACCTTTTCTACGACGGCGAAATCTTTCGGAAGGAATCCGAGTCCCACAACGTCACGGGAGGTGTCCGCATCTCCTTCTAACCATCGTCCGTCAATCCGGCCGGGAAACGTCTGAAGATTTTCCCGGCTGATTTCGGAATTTACCCACGCTTCCCGTATCCGCATGAAGTTTTCCCGGCACAGGCTCCTCCTCGCGATGGCCTGTGGTTTTATTGGACACAGCGCGCTCGCGCAGGAAGGCACCGGCACCGGGGCGACCTCGCCCTCCGGGACGTCGCCATCGGGTGCCAGTTCCTCGTTTGGATCTCCATCCACGCCCAACCCGGCCAGTCCTTTCGGTTCCCCGTCCGCGCCCACGCCGGCCACCCCCACGGCGCCGTCGTTTCGCACCGGGGAAGCGCCTGCGACACCGGGAGGGCCCAACGACCGGACCGGCGCCGCACCGGGCGCCGCTTCGGCCTTCGGCACCGAGCAGCCGGGAGCAGGTTTGAATCGCACCCCTCCCGCGAGCTTCACGGTGCCTGGCTTCTACGGGCGGGGCTCCCAGCAATTCGTGGTGGGCGAGGGGCGCCTGGCCCGGCCGCGGTTCCGCTACCATGGCAGTCTCTCCACGGGCTATGACGACAACGTCTTTCAGACGCCGACGCATGGGCCATCCGCTCCTGAGCAAAAAGTGCAAATCCTGGTTGCACCGGCCGTGCCCACGACGAACGCCTTCGTCACCGTGCCCTCCGGAGACCCCCTCGTGCCGGATAGCGACGTGCTCACGGAAATACCCGGCTCGAAGGCGAAGTTTCGCACGCAAACCATTCCCGCCGTCCCGGCGGCTGAGCGGAAATCGAGCTGGGTGACCCGCGCTTCCGCGGGATTTGACGTCCAGATGGCCAACCGCCGCAATCTCTTCACCTTCGATCTCGATGCCGGCGACAATTATTACTGGGATCGGCCCGGAAAGAAATCCGATTACAACGGGAGCGTGTCGCTGGTTTACCTGCGCAAACTCACCGGCCGTGCGCAGTTTACGATGACGCTGGGCGCCAACTACCAGACGGAACCCGATTTTTCCCAGCCCAACCAGCCTACCTCCAACCAGGGCGGCAGTCATCTGTCGGTCAATGCCAAGGCGGACCTGTCCTATCGTCTGACCCCGCGGTTCAGTTCGGTGACGAGCGTCTCCTACACCAGCCTCCATGCCGCGGAAAAAACCCAGCGCTCGGGTGACTACGGCGAGACCACCTTCGGCACCGAGTTGCGCTATCTGTTCTCGCCGCGCCTCACTCTCCTGGGGGAATTGCGTTACAGCTCTTCCATGCACCAGGACGATATCGCCCAGGACACCACCTCCTATTTCCTGCTGGTCGGTGGCGAGCTGACCCTGACGCGGCGCTTCAGCGCGTCGGTTCGGCTCGGTGAAACGATGCAGACCTACACCGAGGGCGGCTCCAAGAGTTCGTCGCCCTACCTCGAGGCGACACTCGACTATCGCCTCGCTCGCGCGACGACCGTGCAGTGGAACGCACGCTACGGATTCGAGAACTCCGGGAATTCCCATTCGCAATCGACGGTGGCGCGCAGCGGGCTGGTCTTGACCCAGATCTTTTCTCCGCGGCTCCAGGGTTCTCTCTCATTGAACCTGATTCACAACTCGATCAGCACCACGTCTGAAGTCGCGGTTACTCCCGTCGTGGCGCCTACCGCCGCCGTCGCTCCCACGCCTGCTCCGACCACTCCGGTGGATCCGAATGCGCCGGTGGATCCGGCGGCGACTCCCACGGCGACGCCCGCTCCCAGCCCCACCCCGGCGCCAAAAGCGGCGAAGCCCGTGGTGCCCAGGACCAAAACCATCGTGACCGCCACCACCCAGGACACGATCGATGCCACGGCGGGTCTCCATTACACTTTCGACCGTCACTGGAGTTTCAATCTGAACTACACCTACACGATGAGCATCGGTCCGCAGGTCACGGCCGACTACTACCGTCAGCAAATCTTCCTCGGGGCGGAATTCCAATTTTAGGGACATGCCTCCTGATTGTCACCAAAGTTTCCCTTTTGTCCGTTTGCGAACTGCGCTCTTGCAGCGTAGAGATACGCAACACCCCCTGTCCTGTTCCGACTATGAATGAAACCACCGAGGTCAAACTTCATTTCCTTGATTACTGGCGTGTCATCAAGCTCCGCATGGGGCTTATCCTGCTGACCTTCTTTCTCGTCATGGTCACGGCGGGGGTGACCACCTATTTCCTGCCCAAGGAATACTTCTCGAAGGTCACCATGGAGGTTAAAACGGACAATTCCGCGCCGATCAGCGTTTTCGGCAGCGGCATGCAACGCCCTTACGATCCGCAATTCGTGGCCACGCAGTTTCAGATTTTGCAGAAGACGGAGATCCTCTATCCGGTCATCGAGAAGCTCGAGCTGGTAAAGGAATTTTCCCCTCCAGGTCAGCGCCTGCCCCTCCAGCAGGTCTATTATCGCTTGAAGAAGTCGATGCAGTTGCAGGAGGTGCGCAACACGGGGCTGATCGAGATCGGCGTCTTTGACACCGATGCGCAGCGCGCCGCCAATATCGCCAATATGATCGCGGTCGTTTATCAGGAACGACGCAAGGCTGATCTGTCCAAGGTGGTGGATCGCTCGCTGGAGCAATTGAAGGACGAGGTCGACACGCAACGCAAGGCGGTCGAGACCGCCGCAGGCAAGGCCATGCAGATTCGCCAGGAACAAGGCATTGTCGATCCTGATCCCGACAAGGAGAATTCGATCATCGGTGGGCGTGAGGAACAGTCGATGACTTACATCAACAATCAGCTCAGCGAGCAGCAAATCCGCGTGGTTGAGCTCGAGCGTCAGTTGGAGTTGATCAAGGGTTTGCGACCGGACGAATTCATGCAGGTCCTGCGGGAGTTGAAGATCGATGACCCGACGGTGTTGAAGACCCTTCCGCTCTATCAGGACGCGGGCAGTGAGGAAGCGCGACTCCTCGCTTCAGGGCTCGGTGAAAACCATCCCCGGGTCAAGTCCCTCCGCGCCCAGCGCGATTCCTACAGCAAGATCCTCACCGAGCAACTAGCCAGCATCCGCAACGCCCAGGAAAACCGCCTGCGTTTCGAGCGGGACAAGCTCGCCGTCCTCGAGCAGAGGTCGACCGACGCTCAGGCGGAACAGATCAAGTATAAGACGAGAATCGGCGACTATATCGAGGCCAAGAATAAGTACATTCAGGCCAAACGGATTCTCGACAACCTCGAAACGACTCTGGCTGTGGAGCGGACGAAACGGCAGATGGATAGTGAGACCGCGAAAATCTGGGAAAAAGCCGAGCGGTCCGACTTCCCCGCCAAGCCCAACGTGCCCACCTACATGGGGCTGGCCGGCATCGTTGGCCTGGTCATCGGCATCAGCCTGGCATTCTTCATCGAGTATCTCGACACCAGCGTGAAGACGCTGGACGACGTGGAGCGTTACCTCCAGATCCCGGTCCTCGCCGTGATCCCGAAAAACGTCTCCATCCTTATGAAAAACACGAACGATTCGCCCGATGCGGAAGCTTACCGCATCCTCCGGGCCGCCGTGGAATTCAACAAGCCCTACCGCGACGCGAATACGTTCACGCTCATCAGCGGCGGCCCGGGCGAGGGCAAATCGACGACCCTCAACAACCTCGCCTTCACTTGCGCCAAGGGGGGCTACAACGTTCTTGTCGTCGATGCCGACTTGCGCCGGGCGACCCAGCACCAGTTCTTCGACACCGACAACAGCTTCGGCCTCACCGATTACCTGCTCGGGCGCGCGGAAGTGGACGAGATCATCAAGACCACCCGCATCGATAATCTCTCGTTCATCCCCAGCGGACATCTGCCCGGTGATTCCGTGGGCATCCTCAATTCCCAGCGCATGACCGACCTCATCGCCAAGGTGAAGTCCCAGTACGACCTCGTGTTCTTCGATTCGCCGCCCATCCTCGGCGTGAGCGACGGCTCGGTGCTGGCCAGCGAAGTGGACATCACCATCATGGTCGTCCAGCACCGCCGCTTCCCGCGCGTGATGCTCCAGCGGGTCAAGCAAGCCGTGCTCAATGTCGGCGGCCGCCTCATCGGTGTCGTCCTCAACAACGTCGATTCCAAGCACGACGATGGCTACTCGTACTACAACAACTACAACGAATACTACGGGGTCCGCCACGAGGCGCCGAAGATCGAACCGCCTGCCCCCCCGCCTCTTCCGGGCCGCCCTCAGCTCGCCCGCCCGCGTCCCGCCTCCCGCGAAGATTACTGATCTACTGCCATGCGTCGCTTTCTTACCCTCATCGCTCTCCTCGCCATCCTCACGCCCCGCCTCTTCGGCGAGGCCTTCGCCACCCTGCGCACCGGCGATATGTTCGACATGCGCTTGAGCGGAATGCCGTCGGAATACGCCGCGGAATTTTCGCTCCAGTTCACCGTCGGTCAGGATGGGACCGTCAATGTTCCCTTGATCGGGGAAATCAAGGCCGCCGGGCTGACCGCGACGCAGCTCGAGCGAACGATGCAAAACCGGTTCATGGCCGAGAAGATTTTCACCCGCCCTACGGTGATCATCAATATCGCCGCGGTCGCCCGCTACGTCTCCATTAGCGGGGGCGTGAAAGCTCCGCAGCGTTTGCAATGGAATCCCGACCTGACGCTCTCCTCAGCCGTGGGAAACTGCGGCGGTTTTGGGGATTTCAGCAGCGGCAAAGGGATTCGCATTATTCGCGAGGCCAAAGTCTTCGGGCTGTTTAACTTCAAGGAAATTCAGAAAGATCCGGCCAAGGATCCAAGGCTCCTGCCGGGCGACCAGGTCGTTGTTCCCGAGTAGGCGCCGAAAATTTTCGATTCCCGTGCGCCGCTGGCTCTACCTGGTCACACTGCTCGCGCTCCTGGCTCCAGGGCTGTTCGGACAGGTGGTGGACACCTTCCGCGCTGGCGACGTCTTTGACATGCGCATGAGCGGGATGTCGATCGAGGACGCTCAACCATTTGCGCAGCAATACACGGTCGGTCCGGATGGCACGGTGAATATCCCGTTGATCGGCGAAATCAAAGCCATCGGGCTCACGGGCCGGGAATTGGAGCGCACCATGCAAGCCCGCTTCGTCGCGGGGAAAATCTTTACCCAGCCGACGGTGATCATCAATCCCGTGCAGGGGTTAAGGATGGTTACCGTCACGGGCGGGGTAAAAATCCCGGGGAGATTGCCGTGGACTGCGGATCTCACTTTGTCATCCGCCGTCGGTCAATGTGTACCGGACGATTTTTCGGACCTCAGGAAAGTTCGCATCGTCCGCGGTTCCAAAATACTGGGAGTATTCAACCTCCTGCAGATCGACAAAGATCCGGCGAAAGATCAGAAACTTCTGCCTGGCGATCAGGTCATCGTTCCCCAGTAGCGGCCCGCCGCAGGTTCGCCGGTACGTGAAGCGCCCCTATTCCGCAGCCAGCAGCGCGCGATTTTTCCACAGGTAGCCGCCACCCGAGTAAAGCGTTAGGGCCAGCGCAAGGGCGATCAGCGCGATCCCGCCATACCGCCACGCGTGCGCCCACCAATGGAGCCCGTGGATGACGCCCGCGCGCTCGAACTCCGCCAACGCGAGCAGGAGCAGGAAATAGATGACCGTGACCATCTGCCACGCGGTCTTGTGCTTGCCGAGCTTGTCCGCAGGTAATACCTGGCCCTTGCTGGCGGCCAGCAAGCGCAGCCCCGTGATGACGAACTCACGGCTGATGATGACGATGGCCGCCCAAGCCGGAATGGCATGTTCGGGGATCAGGCAGATGAACGCTGCCGCCATCAGAACCTTGTCCGCGACCGGGTCCATCAGCTTCCCGAAGTTCGTCACCAGATTTCGTTTTCGCGCAATCGCGCCGTCGAAATAGTCCGTGACCGATGCCGTGACGAACAGCAGGAGCCCGGCCGTATAGCCCCAACTCCACGACAGCATCGGCGTCCAGCCCGGGTCCTCTGGCGACTTCCATCGCCACGCCAGGGTCATCGACGCGACGAAACCCGCTGTCAAAAACAGCCGCGTGACAGTCAGGCGGTTGGGTAAATTCATGCGTCTCCATGCGCTTATCCCACCACAGCGAGGGAGTCCATGACGGATGCGAATTTTCAGTTCGACTTCAGCACCGCGATAAACGCCTCTTGCGGGATATTCACCCGGCCGATGCTCTTCATCCGCTTTTTGCCTTCCTTCTGTTTCTCCAGCAGCTTGCGTTTGCGGGAAATATCGCCGCCGTAGCATTTCGCGGTCACGTCCTTGCGCATCGCGCTCACGCTCTCGCGGGCGATGACCTTCCCGCCGATCGCGGCCTGGATGGCCACCTGGTAGAGTTGGGTGGGGATGACTTCCTTGAGCTTGGCCGCGAGTTGCCGGCCGCGGGCCTCGGCCTTGTCTCGGTGGACGATGCTGCTGAAGGCATCGACGGGTTCGCCATTCACGAGAATGTCGAGTTTCACCAGCTTGTCGGGACGGTGGCCGGCGTGCTCGTAATCCATCGAGCCATACCCGCGGGTGATGCTCTTGATCTTGTCGTTGAAATCGACGAGGATTTCGTTGAGCGGCAGAATGGCGGTGAGCATCACGCGCTTGGTGTCGAGGCTCTCGGTGTGATCGAGGATGCCGCGCTTGTCCATGATGAGCTGCATGAGTGGCGAGATGTACTCGTTCGGCACCATGATGAAGCATTTCACAATGGGCTCGCGGATTTCCTGGATGACGCTGGCGTCGGGCAGGAACTCGGGGTTGTCCACGTGCAAGGATTCACCGTTGGTCTTCACGACCTCGTAGATGACGGACGGATACGTGGCGATGATGTCCATGTTGTACTCGCGCCGGAGCCGCTCCTGAATGATCTCCATGTGCAGCAAACCGAGGAAGCCGCAGCGGAACCCGAAACCGAGCGCCACGCTGCTCTCGGCCTGGAAGACGAAAGAAGAGTCGTTGAGCTGGAGCTTGCCCATCGCCGCCTTGAGGTGTTCGAAGTCGGCGGTATTGATCGGGTAGATGCCGCTGAAAACCATCGGCTGGACGACCTGGAAACCCGCGAGTGGCTCGGTCGCGGGCTGATGGGTGCCGGTGAGCGTGTCGCCGATCTTGATCTCCGAGGTGGTCTTGATATTGGCGATGACATAACCGGTCTCGCCGGCGTGCAGCATCGGGACGGCCTGCATCTTCGGACGGAAAACTCCGACCTCTTTGACCTCGTAGGGCCGGTTGTTGCTCATCATCTTCACCCCATCACCGGCCTTGATCGTGCCGCTCATCATACGGACGTAGGTCACCACGCCCCGGTAGGTGTCGAAGGTCGAGTCGAAGACCAGGCCGCGGATTCTTTCGTCAGGCCACTTTTTCGGCGGCGGGATGCGCGCGATCACGGCTTCGATAATCTCCTCGATGCCGATGCCCGCCTTGGCGCTGGCGAGCAGGGCTTCTTCGGCGGGGATCGAAAGGATTTCCTCGAGCTGCTTCTTGACGGTCGGGATGTCGGAGTTCGGCAGATCGATCTTATTGATCACCGGGATGATCGTGAGGCCCTGCTTGTTGGCGAGGTGGACGGTGGCGACGGTTTGGGCTTCGACGCCTTGCGCCGCATCGACGATGACAAGCGCGCCTTCGCACGCCGCCAGCGACCGGGAGACCTCGTAGGCAAAGTCGACGTGGCCGGGAGTGTCGAGGAGGTTGAGTTTGTAGGTGTGCCCGTCCTTGGCCTTATAGGACATGGCGACCGGGTGCATCTTGATGGTGATGCCGCGCTCGCGTTCCAGGTCCATGGCATCGAGATGCTGATCCTGCGCGTCGCGATCGGCGACGGTGCCAGTCTTTTGCAATAACCGGTCGGAAAGCGTGGTCTTCCCGTGGTCGATATGCGCGATAATACAGAAATTACGGATGCGGGAGAGTGGCATGGGCGCTTGGAAACGAGCCGCGCACTATGGGCGGCAGTCGCCCTCCGGTCAACCGGCAGTTCCAAGCGGGAATACACTACTCGGCGACGTCCGTGGACGGGGCCGGCTGGGAAGGGGCCAAAAGCCACTCGGTGTCGACGATTTCGCAGATGGTGTGGAGGAGGAATTTGTGGGCTTCCTGGATGCGAGCTGTGATCGCGCAGGGGACGATGAACTCGATCTGGGCGAGGCCACGGGCGCGCCCGCCATCCCGCCCGAGCAGGGCGATGGTGTGGAGACCGGCGATATTTGCCGCGGCGATGGCGGAAAGGATGTTCGTCGAATTGCCGCTGGTCGTAATGGCGACCAGCACGTCGCCCTTCTGGCCGAAGGCCCGCACCTGCCGCGCAAAAACCTCATCGAAGCCATAGTCGTTGCCTGTGGCCGTGAGCAGGCTGCCACAGGCACTCAGGTTGAGTGCGGGATAGGGGCGGCGGTCGGTGAGAAAGCGGCAGGCATACTCGGTGGCGAAATCCGCGGCGTCGGCGGCGCTCCCGCCGTTTCCGCAGACGAGCAGTTTGCTGCCACCGGTCAAGGCCGCGCCGACCAGCGCCGCCGCCCGTTCGAGCGTGGGCTGGAGAGGTCGCAGCGACTCGATGGTGGCCTGCGAATCGGCGATGGCTTTTTCAAAGATGCTCATGCGTGGGGCTGCACGCTAGGCGCTCCCCCCGAAGCCCGTAAACCGAAAATGCGTCAGTTCCCCGGCACCGAGCCATAGCTGCGCGCCGGATTCCAAAAGCCGTTTTCCGCATTGGGGCCAAACCAGCCGATCTTCGTTTTTTTGGCGTCGCCCCCGTAGGAATTGGTCGTTCCCAACTGGGAACTCGTTTCCCCGCTCACGTGGCCGTCGCACCACGCCACGTTCGCGCGGCTCGCGTGCCGGAAATGGACGCTCGGCGACAAGACGCCGCGCAAACGGCCGGCGGCGTCGATCGAGCGAAACGGTTCGCAATAGGCATACTCCTGAAGCCCGTTCGCCCGCGGGAACGCCGTGTCCGTAAACATCACGGTCAGCGAGACGCGCGGCACATTGGCCATCCGCTCGCCGATATAGATGTCGCGCGCGGTGCCGCCGACGTAAACGGCGTTATACCCGTACCCTCCCGTGCCTTCCTCGAAGGTGTCAGTGCCTTTCAGGGCGTCGCGCAAGGTGGGACACAATTTCACCCGCCCTTCCGTGCCGAGATAGGGCGCCAGCGGACCCTTGGTCGGGTCAAACGGCGACCCGTCTCCGTCGCGGGTGCCGTGCCAGCGCACCGTATTCGTAATATCCTGCGCGGTCACGTAGCGCGCTTCGTTGTCTGCCGCGTAGGCGAGATTGGCCGTCGCGAGTTGCCGGAGATTGGAAACACATTGCGCGGCTTGCGCGTGATCTTTCACGCCCCCGGCGGCGCCGAGCCCGAGGAGCGCCAGGACGGAGACGATGGCCATGACGACCAGCAGTTCAAGAAGGGTGAAGGCGCGGCGCTGCATGACGGTGGTTGGCCAGGTCACCGCCGCCGGCGAATCAGCAGCCCGGTAAGGCTGAGGCCAAGCAGCAGGCCGGTAGCGGGCTCGGGGACTTGATGGATGACGCCGATGGCATCGAGATCGAAACCGCTCGTGCCAAAGGGCGTCGCCCACGGATCGTTGATGATGTGTCCCTGCGAATCGAGGCTCGGATTGACAAAAACTCCGGGCGAGATTTCCACTGGCGCGATCATGCCAATCACGTCCACCACGCGCACCTGGGTGACGTGGGTGACGTCGAGCAAAAGGCTGACGCCCGCGAGATCCTGAAGATCGAACGGCGTCCCGAAACTCGCGCGGTATTTACCGGCGAGATTGTTGATATTGGTGGGATCGACAGAGCCGAACGGCCCGACGAGGTCGTCGCCATTGACCTGCGTGGTCGTCTGCGTGAGGGAGATCGAAGGGAAGCGGAAGTAGTGCACGCCATCCGAGCTGACCTCGACGAACGCCAGTTCGAGGAAGGAGTCGGAAAAGCTGTTTTCAAATACCGCGAAGTCGGCCCCGGTGCCGTTGGTGATCGGCTGGGCGAAGTTCATCGTGAGCCAGCCGCCATCTCCGAGACTGACCACGGGGAAGGGCGAACTGGTCGTGGCATTGGCCGGTCCAGTGGCGAAACTGGCACTGCCAAATGTGGCGTTCCCGAGGTCGGGGTCGCCGATCTGCTGCGGGCCGCGCACCAGTTCTCCCACCGCCGAGCCCCACGCAATGATTTGCGGATCATCATGGGCAATCGCGGTCGAGCCGGGTTGCCCGGCGGCGGGAGCGTACGGACCCGCCAGGGCCGGGATGGCGGCGAGCCATCCCAGGCTGAGAGCGAACGCCGCTTTCATTTTCGTGATGACTTTCAGGCCCGGCGACGCCGCCCGCCGAGGAACGTCAGGCCACCCAGGCAGAGCAACGCCAGCCCGGAAGGTTCTGGCACGATCGTGAAGACGGCCGATTGGTTCGTCCCGAAATCTGTGACCGTCGCGAAGAGCTCACCGTCCTGGTAGCTCAAGTTGCCGAGAAAATCGGGGGTCGTGCCGATGGTTTCGCTCGTGAGTCCCGTCAGGTCGTGACGCGAGAGCGTGTTGCCGCTGTCACTCCAGAGCCCATTGAGGCCATCGTAAGCGAGGTAAAGGTTGCCACCGTTGTCGAAAATCCGGTTGTCCGGTGGCGTCAGAGTCAACTCGGACGGGCCGAAAGCGTTGGTGACGTCTGTCGAAAGGAAGCGATAGATGCCGCCACTGGAGGATGTTGAGGCCCCGTAGAGAAGTGCGCCCGTGGAGTCGAATGCAATCCCACCGGAGAAGTCGGGGGTAGCATCAAGGATCGAATCCGTGGCCCCGGTATTAAGGTCGAATTTGTAAACGTGATTGTGTGGAAAATTGAAATCCGTGCTTGGATTCGCCGAAAGGAAGGCGCCGCCGTCGTGAAAGGTGAGGTCGTAGTTATTGACCACCGTGCCGTGCACCACGGGGCTCGTGCCATCAAGGTTCACCGAGCGGATGACGTTGAAAACGCTCTCTCCAAAATAGACCCGGCTGCCTTCGACAACGACGAAGGAGCCGAATGTCGGTGAGCCAAAATCGAAAAGTTGGGTCGCGGTCGCGAAGCCGTCCCCGGCTGAGCGTTTGTAGAGGATGGCATTCGCACCGAAAGTCGGATCGTTCTCGATGTAATAGACGTTGCCGCTCGAATCCGCGCCCACGCCGCCGATGGTGAACCCCGGCGTCGAATCAAAGAGTTTCGCGCTGCTATACCCGGGCGCGGTGACGTTGAAGGATTGCGCAAAGAGCGCGGACGAGGCGGCGACGACGAGAGTCGCGCCGAGGAGGAGCAGTTTTTTCATGGATGTGGTCTCTATGGTTAGGGAGAGACCAGGGCATGACGCGGCGTGGAGACGCCGCGGCGAGCGGGCTGATCCCTCATTCTTCTTTGTGCGAAGAAGTTTTGTCGCGCCGGTTCTCAGGTCGCAGCGGAATTACTGCGCAATGAGGGCGGCACGAATGAGAGCGGCTCGAGGAAATGTTCTGACTTCTGGCATTCAGCCGGGCTTTCGCCCGACAACCTTCCCCCCACCTTCACCTCCGGGACATGCGGAGATTGGCTTTCGGGGAGTCGTATCCAGTTACAGCAGCGCAACTGCTTCCGATTTTCACGGAATTCCTTCCATCGATTCGCTAACGGTGAACTCGCAAAGAACTGGGAGGAGAGTGGGCAGACCGTGGTTTTCGGGCAAGAAAATTCCGCCTTGAGCACATGCCTCATCGCCTCCACTCTGGAGGAATGTTCGCCGCCGTTTTCTTGATTCTCGTCGCCATCCTCTATCGCGTGGTTCCAGTCATGGTCGGGGTCGATCAGAATGGCTGGCTGTCGAATTTTGCCCCCATGGCCGCCATCGCGCTCTGCGGCGCCGTGTATCTGCCGCGGCGGATGGCGGTCGCGCTCCCGCTCGTCGCCCTCTTGGTGAGCGATATCGTCTTGAACGTATTTCACTATCATCGACCGCTGGTCACGTGGGAGATTCTCCCCCATTACCTGGCGCTGGGTTTGGTCTCGGGCCTGGGTTTTGCGCTGCGCGGTCGCGCCACGGCCCTTCGCTTGTTCGGCGCGAGTTTCGCCGGTTCGATCCTGTTTTATCTCGTCACGAATACCGGCGCCTGGATTGGCGAGGCGGGTTATGCAAAGACGGCCGCCGGCTGGCTGCAGGCGATGACCACCGGTTTGCCGGGCCTGACTCCGACGTGGATGTTCTACCGCAACACGCTCGTCAGCGACCTTGTCTTTACGGGGCTCTTCCTCGCGTGCCACGCCGTGACGACGCGCGGTGCCCCCGAACCGAAGGCGGTGCGGACAGTGCTGGCATCCTGAGCCAGGTTGAAAGTCACGGAGAGAGAGGTCTCTTACGAGGATCTTTCAAACGAGATCAGCCGGGACGATGTGCTCGAGCGCCAGCGTAGTGCGAATGGACCGTTCCCCAGGCGGCAAATAGTCCGCTGGACCGCCGGTGATCGGCCTTTAGGGGTTGTTTGAAAATTCCAGATCCTGTTGATCGCGCGAGAATGCGGGAGTTTCTCACAATTTTCGGCCACAGAGTGCGCGGGTGGATCGCGTTCTCCGCAACGCGATGGGAAAAAGAATCGCGGCTTTGCCGCCCATCTTTTGCCATCGTCTTCGGACTGGAGCGGAGCGACAGAACCCGCGGAGCGAGCCTGATAGGGCGATCGCGGAGGCGATCGTTAATAGCCGATCCACCTGCTCTGCATCCGCCCGTTGATCAATTTCCAGATAGCGTGAAGGAGTCTTTCGTGCTCCACGGCCTACAGGCTTCCGCCGCCGCCGTGTCGACTTTCCTCATTTTGGTCGATCTCGGCTTACGCATTGACGCTGGCACTCCCGCTGCTTTCATCCGCAGCGGTGCTCCCTGCCTACTACGAATCCGTCTTTTCCGCGTTTGCCTTTCTTCTGGGCGCGTCCATCGGCTCGTTTCTGAACGTCTGCATCTATCGGATGCCGCTCGACCTTTCGGTCAATGAGCCCAAACGTTCCTTCTGCCCGAGCTGCAAATACCAGATTCCGTTTCATCACAATATCCCGCTCTTCTCCTGGCTGATCCTGCGGGGCAAATGCGCGAACTGCGGCTCGAAAATCTCCTTCCGCTACTTTGGAGTCGAATTGCTCACCGCCGTGCTTTTTCTCGGAGTCTGGCTGAAAGTGTGGACCTGGGGCCGGGAAGGCTGGCCGCCGCAGGCCTGGGTGCTGGCGTTGCCCTATTGGATCATGGTTGCCCTGTTCGTGGTGGCGACGTTCATCGACTTCGAGCACTTCATCATTCCCGATGAAATCACGATTGGCGGCACGGTGGCGGGCGTGGTGCTCAGCTTTGCCATCCCCACCCTCCACAATCAGACTTCAAATCTGGCGGGTGGCCTGTGGTCGCTGATCGGTGCGGGTGCGGGCTTCGGTGCACTGTGGCTGGTCACCCGGCTCGGCAAACTCGCCTTTGGGCGGAAGCGTCTCCGCTACGGCCCGCCCGCGCCGCTTTCGTGGATTCGCCGGGATCAGGAAGCGGATTTCATCGTGGGTGAGCAGAAAATGCTCTGGAGCGATTTTTTCTATCGCGGGAACGAGCAGGTGCTCATGCAATGCCCCTGGATCGAGATCGATGGCGAGCGCTTCGAAAACGTCGCGGTGCGCTGCGAATGCGACTGGCTGCATCTCGGCGAGCGGAAGTGGGAACTGGTCAAGGTGGACGAGATCAAGGGCACGGTCACCGAGGTGACATTTCCGCGCGAAGCGATGGGCTTCGGCGACGTGAAATTCATCGCCTGCGTCGGAGCTTTCCTCGGCTGGCCGGGCGTCGCCTTTACGATCATGAGCGCCTCCACGCTGGGTGCCATCATCGGACTCTTCACGATCGGGATCGGCAAGCGGGAATGGTCCGCAAAAATCCCGTTCGGTCCCTACCTTGCCTTGGGCGCGCTCATCTGGCTCTTCTCGGGACCGGAAATCGTGAAGTGGTACTGGGCGATGACCTTTCCGCCGGCGCAGCCCTGAGAAGAGGAACTTCGAAACCTGGTTTTCCGGCCGTGCGTCAGGCGCCCTTCCATTCGGGAAGCTCAGCCAGGAAATTTTTTCCGCAGCCGCCCAGCCACAAATGTTCCTTGTCGATCTTGGTCGCGTAAACGAGCCGCCCTTTGACGATGCCGTAGATCACTCCGCCGAGAAAGGCCACTCCCCCAATCCCGCCAATCCAGCCCGATTCATTGGCGAAGCCAGCGATGGTCGCGGCGATGCCTCCCACGACCAGCAGCCAGGAGACGATAATTGCGTTCCGGCGTTTGGCGCGATGTTCGGGACAGACCGAAAAAATGACCGTGCTGCGCTTCCGAACAATCATGGCGACGATCACGTAAAGGATGATTCTTCCGACCAGCGCGAGGTAAACCAACGGGTGGTGCCAATAGACCGTTCGCTTCAACTGCGGTGGGTTGGCTGGCGCGTTGCACTTCACACAGCGCATCGGGAGCACGGGATTGAGCGCCGTGACGACGTTTTTCTTGTGTCGCCAAATGGCCGCCCCGCCAACGTTCACTCCCTCGCGCAGCTTCTGGAAATAGACGGGTTTGCAAGTGGCGCAGATGTGCACATTTTGAAACTCGACCATGTCATCCTTGGAAAAGGACAGCCCGCATTCCGCGCAATGCGCCGTACCCTGCGCGACACCCGCAGCCGCGGGGTTCGTGGCGGTGCTGGGAACGATGGAGGAGTAAGCAGCCCAATCCGCCATCCCGTCGCGCCAGACGAGCGTGTCAGGCGTGACGGTCCCCGCTTGAGCTAAAGATTCGAGGATAGCTTGTGAGACTGGACCTTGTTGTTGTCCGCCGGCGCTATAGTACCATTGCATTAAGGCCTTTCTGCTCGTTTTCAGGGAAAAAAATCAAGCGCGGGTGTGTGAATTTCGGTCAGCTTCACTTCGGACCAACGTGGCGATAATCGTGTCCAGCACGTGATCCAGACGTTTGCCCGCATCCTCGGCAAGAAAGCGGAGAACAAAGTATTTGTTCTGCTGGAGGAGGACGTCCTTCCGTCGATCACGCCGATAGGCCTCGGCATCGGACAGATGCTGTCCGCCATCCAATTCTATGGCCACGCGAGAGTCTGCGCACAGCAGATCCACTTCCATGCGGCCCAATCCGTCAAAGGCGATCGGCAGTTCTACATTCAGGCGAAAGCGGCCCTTGGTTTCCGGCAGAGTTTCCAGACGGCGATATAGAAAGGCTTCGCTGGCGCTGCGTGCGCGATCGACCCCTTCGGCATCCAGGGATGGCGGGCGGGAGGCGTGCACGAAAAGATCGGCCAGTGGCGAATCCACTCCGTCGCGAATGAGCCGACGAACACTGGCTGCGTAGTCTCTCTTCCAGCCGGGATCGATCGGGAGTGGCACGGCAACAGGCCATCCGGGGACTGCGCTTGCCGGGAGCAGGATCGAGTACCCGAGAGCTTCGTATCCACGGCATCTTCGTTCGAACATCCTGGCGAGCATCGGCACATCCAAGTCGGCGTAGTCATAGACGCGCGCTTCCCGTTTGCCTTCGTGGAGGCGATGCAAACGGCCGACATATTGAGCGATCGTTCCGCGCCACGAAACCGGCATGGTCAGGAATAAGGTGTCCAATCGCGGATCGTCAAAGCCTTCGCCGATGTAGCCCCCCGTGGCCAGAATGACCCGACTGGTGGTCTCGGGAAGTTGCGCCAGGCGATCCAGCGCGAGCTGTAGCTCTTTTCGGCTCAAGCCTCCCTGCAAAGTAATGACGTGAGGAACGCGCGAAGATAGCCGCTCGACCAGTCGCTGTAGGTGCTCGGTCCGCTCGGTGAGCACCAGAGGCGAACGACCGTCGTTCACGGCTCCCAGGACGTCCGCGCAAATCATATCGTTCCTTGCATCGTCGCTGGTCACAGTTCCACAAAGCTTCTGAAACTCGGCCCTCGGATCCTGCTCGACGGACGGCGCCGGGCGAAATCCTGTTGGACGGACGAAGACCTGATGAATGAAGGGCCGGGCTTTGGCCTGTTTCCTGGCATCGACACGATATCGAATCGGCCCGCACTGCATAAAGATGATGGGATGATGCCCGTCCTTGCGGGTGACTGTGGCCGATAGGCCGGTGATGAATCTCGCTTTGGCCCGGCGTGCGACGAGTTCAAAGCTCCTGGCGGAAAGGTGATGGCATTCGTCGACGATGAGATGGCCGTAGTCTCCCACACGATTGTCCACGACTTCCTTGTGGACGAGACTTTGCACGAGCGCTACGTCCAGCACGCCGGTGAGTTTCTTTCGCCCTCCACCGAGGCGCCCAATGGTCTTGGGCGGGATGTTGAGAAATGCGGATAGGCGTTCGATCCACTGTTCGAGAAGCTGCTGCCGATGCACCAAGACGAGGGTGTTTACGCGACGCTGAGCGATCAACCATGCTGCGAGCACGGTTTTTCCGAAGGCTGTCGTCGCGGCCAGGACCCCGTTATCGTGGCCGAACATGGTCTCTGCGGCTGTTTGCTGCTCCGGGCGCAGCGTGCCGTGAAACGAGACGTCCAGAGGGGTGCCGGCGCACCTTTCGTCGCGAAGGGTTGATTTGATCTTCAGTGTCTGGAAGAGATGCTGCACCTCATCGAGGCACCCGCGCGGAAGTGCGAAATGCTTGGGGTGCTCTTCGGCGCAATGGATAATTCGCGGCTTGTCGTAAGTCGGAAGACGCATTGCTTGCGCGCGGTAGAATTCCGGATTTTGAAACGCGGCGAGTCGGAGCAAACGATTGCGCAAAGCGGGTGGAAGATTTTCCCGCGCCACATAGATTTGATCCCCGAGAATAATTTCGAGGCTTTCCGGCAACGGGTCGAGAATGGGTGGATCCGCTCGATGGCGTGACGGCGGCGCGCTCCACGGGCTGTCATCATCCTCGTCCGCTGCCGCCACACGAACGCCAACGACACGCCCCTTTGATTCCGCCGCGTGGACCAGTTCCTCGGCTTGCCGCACGGCAATCCTGCGCATCGACGCCAGGAACTCCCATTGGTCCGGGTGGGGTGTGCATTGCTCATTCAGAAAAATCGTGTTGCCCCGTTCCCGGGCCTGCTTTTGCAAGGGCAACGCGATCAGGTTTCCGAATCCGCCTTGTGGCAACGTGTCTTGATTCGGGAAGAACCGGTCATAGGAACCGAGACCAATCTCGGGCCGACGCTCCATTGTCTCTGTGAGAACGAACGAACCGAGTTTGCGGGCGAGAGTTGCCGAAATAGCCTCTTCAAAGAACAGCCAGACATGCCCGCCATTGCCCGACCGGGAACGCTCGAGCGCCGCGGAAAGACCGAATCGGCCGCAGGTTTCGATAAAAGCGCCCGCGTCCTCCTGCCAATGGTCCCGATCGAAATCCGCGGCCAGAAAGTGACAGGTCTCATCTTGCAGCATCGGGTAAATGCCCATCACGAAGCCCTGTCCGTGATCGTCGTGGCCGGACAGATGCCAGCGGACGATTTCGTCCGTGACTGGGATGAAGCGCCGATTGGGACATTCAGCGCATTTGATTCTCGGTTTTTCGCAGACGCCCCGCACCCATTCGTTGGCACAGGCTGGCGCGTAGCCTGATTTGCCCGTCACTCGGCTCTCAAAGCGGCGTGGATAAACGTCCGTGCGTCCGCGAAAAAGCGAAAGGAAGAGCGCGATCTTCGCGGCTGGCGTCGATTCGTTTGTAACCGTCCGAAGATCGGAGCTGTCGACAGCCGCGGTCGCTCCACACCCCGGGATGGAAATGTCAACGCTCACAAGAGGCAACTCCGTAGGTTAGGAGATGCCGTTGCTCTCAAACGAAGCAGGCTCGGGTAAAGGAAAGGCGACCGGTTTGGGTTTCCCGTCTCCCGAAAACTGGCCGGTAACGCGGAATTCGACTCGCACACCAGATTCCGCATCTCGCAAATTCTTGCTGCCGAAGAAAGGAGGGCGATAACCGGAACCTTCAAGCTCGCGGTGAATCCGCTTCAGACTTTCCTCCGTTACCAGCAAATCAACGTCTTCGGTAAACCGGCGCAAACCATGAGCGAACAACGCCATGCCCCCGGCAATCGCGTAAGGGATTTTTAGCTCGCGGAGACGACCCGCGATTTTCCGGAGCGCGGCCTGTCCTGCCCCTCCTTCTTCAAAATGCCGGCTTCCTTCGCTCATGGCCCAAGCCGGGTCTGCATCCAGGAGTAGCTCATAAGGAGTCATGCAATACCCCGAAAGGATGGGCTGCAATGGTCAACTGTCAAGGAGGCTACCCGGGCGCTGCTACCCGGGCGCTGAAAAGCGCCAATAACAAAATTGGACCCATTCCTGTCATTGGTGGTACACTGGCATTGCCAATCAAAACGCTGAATCTTCCCTTATGAATGTTTCGCTCACACCCGAACTGAAAAAATTTGTCGAGAAGGAAGTCGGCAGCGGCCTTTACCAGACCGCGAGCGAAGTGATCCGCGCCGGCTTGCGCCGACTGAAAGAAGACCGGGAAACGCGGGGGCTGGGGACGCCCGCCACGCTGCCGGAATTGGAAGTGCGGCTGGTGCAAGCCGTCGAAGCGTTGGACGCTGGTCAGGGCGCCAATGGGGAGGCCGTGCTTCGCCGGCTCCGCAAACGGATGAAGGAATCCCGTGGCTGAATTCATCCTCGCACCCGGCCGGCCGCGCACGCCCCGTTTTCGAGGGAAGAACCGGTTCCATAATCTTATGCTCCCAACGCACCAGCCAGCTCGCTACTTCTGCCAATGACTGGCTTTGTGTAGCTGCCTTTGATGGCCGTAAGGTGCTTGTCTTCTGAAACGAGGTAATCAGCGTCGCCATCAATCGCACAGAGCAGGAAAACCTCGTCGTCTGGATCGGAGGGCGGCACGGGCGCTGTCTTGGTCGTAATCTTCACCAGGCTGAATGCACCCATGATGTAAGTCATGAGCTTTAAAGAGCGATCGCGCGGGTGGCCCAGGTCCACAAGCTTCTCTAAATATTCGCCCACAACCTTCCCGCTATAGAGACCCGTGTGTGATTCAGCGACCCGAATTAAAACGCGGCGGTGCGTGTTTTTGTCAGGAGCGGGCACTCCGTGATCCAGCCAACCGGTGCCAGCCCCGACGACTTCGTTCGTGTCCAAGACCACGCGATAGTTTGGATTCTCCATGTTTACTCAGATCCTTTTGTTTCCAGTAGTTCCTTGAGGGCGCGCGCAAAATCTGAGGTGCAACCGATTTCTGGACCATTTTGTTGTTTAGTTTGTTGAGTGGATCTGGGCTTCGAATTGGTTCGGGGTTTTGTATCCGATCGAAGAGTGTTTGCGGTGGGTGTTGTAATAGCCTTCGATGTATTCGAAGAT
>JBBRPL010000073.1:0-42051 GCA_038228205.1 Chthoniobacterales bacterium | reverse complement strand
CCGAGCTTTGCCGCAGTGAAAGCCGACAAGCCCGCGACTTCGAAGAGTTCGGTTTCATCGAAATTACCGCGATGCTTCGCAGTGAGCGGCTGAGTGAGCGCATCGCTACATTACGGCGCCAAGATTCCCGCGCGCGGACCGATGGAACTCAGCGACGGGAGATGGCCGCCGATGAGCAACGAAAAACAGAACAAACTAGAACGGCCATCTCCCGTTCGCTGGAGTGACTTGTTATGCCTGCGTCGAAAAATCTGAAATGTCTGCTGAAACAAATGACTAAACACCGCGATGCCATCGCCAAAGAGCGGGATGCGCTGCGCGAACTGCAAAGCGACATCGAAGACCTGCTCGAACCGACAGATCGCGGTGTCGAAGCTCTTGATGAAGCGATCATGGCAATAAGCGAGCAGGCATAATGGGCCGGGCTCACCGGACGGGGCCTCACGGAGGATCGAATAATATGCATCCCTACCTACAATTTAACCTCGCGCGAAGTGGCCCCGATCCGGTGCGGTCGGTTGTTGGTGGGCAGGTGCCCGAAGTGCCTTCGGCTCGTGCCACTTGGGAATTTGCGACGGGAAGGGTCTATGAAGTAACTCAAGCCCACCGGCAACCGACCGCTCCAGAGCCCGGCCCATTGGTGGGCGAGGGTGAACAAGAACTGGAACGCCTTCGCCGAACTTTAGGCGATTTGGAAGCCGATCTTGACCACGAAAAGCGCTGGTTGTGGTTCATACAAGCATATGAGGGCGACCTAGCTTGGATTAAATGCCTCATCAGAATGTGGAAACTGAAGAGGCGCATCGCTGCGGGGCGGAGGGTAATCGCCGCAGTTGTCGAGCAGTTGGCTCATCGCACATTTCCCTCGCCCACCAACGAGGCGCTCTGCGGTCAACGGAAGGTCGAGGAATTATGAGTGACGTTGATCCGCAGCAGCGGCTTGTTCCCGCCGGAAACGGTGACAGGCAGAATGGCGAGCAGGTTCCCGAGCGCCTCGTTCCCGCCGAAGTGGCCGGGCTGAGAGAGCGCTGGGAACGGAGAGTTGCCCTTATGCAGGCATCGCCCAGCGCTGAATCTCACTATTTTCAAGGACTCATCGAAGCACATTTGGACTGCCTTCAAGACCTCCGCGCGATGTGTGAGAGCCCGGCCACCGGCGGGAACAGTGTATTGAACGAACCAGGTTCGGATAAATGAGCGCGAGTTTCTCCCAGCGTTTCATCGAAGTCGCCCGCATCCCGGCCCAAGGCCGCCGCGCCCTCCGCGAGCGGACGATCAAGACATACCTGCACTGGCTGAAAGCGTTCTACGCCCACAACAAAAAGCCCGCGGCGCAATGGTCTGGCACCGACGTTTCCCGCTGGATGTATGACCTCAAGGCCCAAGGCTACGCGCCGAAATCGCGCAACCAGGCCCTCTGCGCCGTCGTCTTCGCTCTCAAACACGTCCTGCACCTCGATCCCGGCGTGCTCGACCTTCCCGCCGCAGAACGCGAGCGCAAGACCCTCAAAGTCATCCCATCCCGTGAAGAACTCGGCCGGATCTTCGCCGGCCTTCGCGGACAACCCCGCATCATGGCCGCCGTCATCTACGGCGCCGGTCTCCGCGTCCAGGAATGCTGCGAACTGCGCGTCAAAGACATCGACTTCGAGCACCTCACCATCCGCGTCCATTCCGGCAAGGGCGACAAAGATCGTCTCACCATTCTGCCCATGCTCCTCGCCGAGCCGCTCCGCCGCTGGATCGCATGGCGGGCGGGTCTCCAGGAGCGCGACCTCGCCGATGGCGCCGGCCTCGTTGATCTCCCCAATCGCCTCGCCATCAAATACCCCAGCGCCCCACGCTCGCTTGGCTGGCAATACATTTTCCCGTCCCAAGCCATCCGCAACCAGCGCCGCTGGTATGCCGTTCCGGAAGGCCTTCAAAAAGCGCTCCGTAAAGCCGTCAAAGTCGCCGGCATCATCCGCCCGGTCACTCCTCACACTCTCCGGCACGCATTCGCCACGCACGCCCTCCGCGCCGGCAACGACGTGACCACCATCCAGGACCTCCTCGGCCACGAGAGTCTGGAGACAACGATGATTTACCTCCACGCCGATCGCGCCCGCGGCGTCAGCCCCCTCGATGCCGCGCCCACCGAAATCCAGCTTCACCCACTCCTCCAGGCGAAACGGAAGGAACTGCTTGGATCATGAACGCACTCCTTTACCGCCGCTACAGTCCGGAAGAATTGCACGGCCTGAGCAAGGCCGAGTTCGAAGAGATGCGAAACCTCGGCTTTTCGCGCGTCGAATATGACCGCCACCGGCTCCTGATCGCCTACGGCAACCTCTGCTCAAGCCTGAACCATCTGCGTCATGCCCAGATCTTCTACCAGCGAGATACGCCCGCCCTCGCGCTCAAGCTCGCGGTCATCGGCAATTCTCTGTCTGAACTGATCCCAAGCTACGTCGACTATGCCGCTTCGATGCGCATGCCGAAAGGAACCCGATGAACGCCATTGAGATTCCGCCAGCTCTCGAAGCCGTGATTCTGCATTGGGCGGAGGCAAAACTCATCGAGAAAGGCGCCCGCGTTGTGTGGCCTGATGAACCCGTGGCGATGGTGACGCCCATGGCATTCTATCTTTCGTTAGAGCCGCGGATCTCCGAAGGCACTTTCCGCTCGCGCCTGAGATCACCGGCCTGCCCGCGTTTCGCTTCGAAGAGGAGCCCCGCCACCTGCCGTCTCCTTCTTCTCCAGGCCACCCCCGAGCTGCGCGCCTTCATGGCCAAGCCAACCCAGCCAGGACAACCCTTATGAGTTTTTCCCGTCGTCAACAGCCCGAATGGCAAGCTCTGATCCGCGCAGCCTGGAGCGCCCATTGCCTCGCTGAAACAACCACCGTCGCGCCAAAATTCGACCGCTCCTGGTATGAACAGGAACTCTTCGCCGCGACCGGCCACTACTCATCAGCCGACTGCAACTCTGGCCGGGACTACGAACTCGCCATGGCTCATTTCGAAGTCATCGCCGGCAACAGCATCAAATGGCAGATGAAGGCCCACAGCGGCGACGCCAGGCGCATCCTTCATGAGCTGCGCGAATCAGTCGGCGAACACGAGATCGACGAAGACTACCTGCGCGGCGTCGCGAAGCGGATGCTCAGGCTCACATATCTCCCACAGTTGGAGACGCTCAGCCGGCAGCAACTCATCATCATTCTCGGCGAAGTAAAAAGGTTCATACGGCGCCGCCTACAGCATGTCGCGCCAACTGCCATCGAGACAGCCGACGCGGCCGCCGATCCCGACTGGACCGTATGAATCAACGCGAGGCCTTGGTCACCGTTATTTCGGCAATTCGGGAACAGTTTCCCGAACCCGAAAAACGCCTGGCCCGCGCCTTGAAGATTCTGGAGACCAGGGCGGAGATATTGAGGGAACGAGCCGAGCGCCGCGCTCATAAGCGTCGTTGTCCCTGCGGAGAACACGAATGTCTCGGAGTCGTGTGCTGGGAGTGCTTTAGCACCGCGACGGCTGAGCTTCGCGAAATGTGGAAACTCGCAAAGAGCGACGAGGACAAACGAGTTGCGGCGAGGGGTCTGATTCGTCACGCGATCCAAAGGGCCGCTCTGCCAGTATGAACGCCGAGCAGCTCGAACTCATACAGTCCGCCGCGCCGGCCGTCTCAGCCATGGACCTCGATTGGATGCTGTGCGAGTTGCGCGGCCATGGCTGGCGCCTTGCGTCCGATCTCGGCGCAAAATCCGAAGCGGCAAAGCGCAAGCTGCGCGCCATCGCCAAGGCCAGCAAGGGCGAGATCATTTCCGGGCAGAATGGCTACCGTCTGACCCGTGAAGCCAACCAAGCCGAGTATCTGCACGCCCGCGACTGGATGAACTCGCAGGCCGAAGAGATGAAAAGCCGCGTGATCGAGATCGACAACGTGTGGCGCCGGAGGCCAACGCAATGAAGCGGTCGTCTCCAGAATCAGCCGGTGCCCAACGCGCCTTTGTGGAGAAGGCAATGGCCGTGATCCGTGCCCGTCTCTATCCCAAGGTCACGGATGCCGTTTTCGAGCGGGAATGGCGTGACCTGGTCATGGCCATTTCCGAGCCGGCCGCCTACTTCCATCTCCGAGGCTGGAACGGCAGTGCTGGGGTCTACATGACCATCCTCGGCAAGGCCCTGGACGCCCTGGCACAGCGCGGGAATGTCTTGAGCAGCCGCAACCGCCCAACGATGCTGCGCGCGTGGCTCCAAACGCATCTCCGCAATCACGGCGACACCTACCTCGAAGAGGTCAAGGCGGCCGACCTCAAGGTTGTAGCGTCCGTAGCGTCGGCCATCCTCAGGAACCTCAAGCCAGTCGCTGCCAATCACGAGGCCAGGACCCTGACCGAAACCCTTGTTGCCGCGCGCGGTCTGCTCGCGCCGCCTTCCCGGTCCCTGAAGTGCCCATGAAGACAATCTTCACGACCTCTTCAGCCGTTCGGCACACGCCCGTCGCGGGCCGAAATCGTTCCGTTATAATTGTCAAAAGCGCCCTCCGAGGTGGAAACCTTCTCCTACCGCCTTTCCGGGCTGTAGCTGGCGCTTTTAAGGGTAAATCAGCCCCTTTAAGGCTTTTTAAGCCCTTCTCTCTCTGATTGTGCAAAGACTCCAGCAACCCTCCCGCACCTTCAGCAATCTCGACATCGGCCAGACAGTCCACAGGACGAAAAGCTTGCGCCGCATCTCGTTTCCCCACAACTGTGCCCTGCGCAGCAGCCCGCCCAATCTCTCGCCGAGTCCGCACGATTTCTTGAGCAAAAGGCGCTTCCCTATGGAAGCCCTCTCTACATCGATCTGTGCGCGGCACGTGGCACGAAGGAATTAACCAAGCTCGAAGTCTTCCTCCGCAATGCCGCCCAGACGCCCAATGCGTTCGCCAAGGCGGCGTTTGTGGGCAACAAAGGCTCCGGCAAGAGCACCTACCTGCTGCACCTCGAACACGATCTCCAGCAACGAAAGCTCTTCACTCCCCTGCACATCTATCTGGACGGCAGCCTCGAAGCAGACTGCGACTACAGCGACCTGTTTCTCTGGACCGTGCACGACATTGCCGCCCAGTTTCAGGAGCGCGGCCATCCGATTGCGGACGCCGAACTCCAAAAGGTCGCCCTTTGGTTTGCCGAAAAATCGTTCGATAAGACGACCGATTGGAAGAAAGAGACTGGCCTCGAGGCCGAAGCCGGCGTGTCGGCCAAAAGCGGCTTCCCCGGCGTCTTCTCGTTTAAAATCTTGAGTCGCCTGAAGTCGATGATCGTGGGCAGCGAGCAATCGCGGTCCACCATTCGCAAGCACATCCAGAATTACGGTCGTGACCTTGTGGATCTGGTAAACGGTTTTCTCGATCACGCCCGCGATGTGCTGAAAACGGCCGGTCACCCCGAGCGGTTGCTCATCGTGCAGGACAATCTCGACCGCCTCCGGGACAAGGCGGCGGCCAATGTCTTCGATTACGGCGGTCACATGCTGACCCAAATCCGCGCGGATATCATCTATACGGCACCCATCGCCCTCAACCTCTTTCCGTTCAGCCTTCGGGCGACATTCTTCCACATCTTCACGATGCCGAATGCCAAGGTGCGCCAGCGTGACGGCAAGACTCACAAGGCAGGCCTGGATGGTCTCATCGACCTCGTCGGCAAGCGGCTCGACTTGAAACTCATTTTCTCCAGCAAGAGCGTGGCGAGCTATTTGGTCGAGATGAGCGGCGGCAGCATCCGCGATCTCATTCGGCTGCTCGACGATGCGCAGTTGAATGCCCAGGTGGACGAAAAACTGCGCGTCGATCTGCCGAGCGCCAAAGCAGCCGTGAGGAAACTGAGCAGTGACATCACACGCGGGTTCGTTCCCGGCTCCGTTTACTATCCCATCCTCGCCGAAGTACACAAAACCAAGCACGAGTTCAGGTTGCCCGAGGGTGCGCCCACGCAGGCAAGCGTCACTGCCGCGCGGGCGTTCTTCGCCGAACTCATCGGCAATGGCAGCGTGCTCGAATACAATGGGGACGATTCCTGGTATGACGTCCACCCGGCGATATGCGAAGCTGAGCAATTCCAAGATGCCTGCAAGGTCCACCGCAAAAAGAAAAAATAAGCCCCGGCGCGCATCGAAGCCGGCGAGTTCGATGGCTCGGCCAATCGACGCCGAAAAACGCGCGCTGAAGCTATTTTTGGAACAGACTTCGGAATTTCGGCTCGGGCTTGCACTTTATAACGATGTCCTGGAGCGCGAAGCTATTGTTCGCCAACTGACGGCGGAGTTGGCAAGCAGCGGAGTCCGAGTCTTAACGCTCGATCTGCGGAACGATTCCTCGGAACGGACTCTGCTGGCTCGCGTGGAAGAGATTGTCAAAATGGCACCGCCCAGCGAGCGAGTTGCGATCATGGTCGTGAATCTCGAGGACCGTGTCGACTACAGCCCTGAATTGACCGGTTCGGACGGCACAGACGCAACACTGCTGCAAACGGCTAACCTTCATCGCGAGCTTTTCCCGCACGCTTGCAGTGGAGCCCTGGTGATTTGGATGACAGAACTCCTCGAGCGAGCGTTTGTTCGCTACGCCCCGGACCTGTGGCACTGGCGCAGCCACGTTTTCGACCTCCGCACCCGGCAAACTACCCCTTCACACATCGTCACAAACGCCGTACGCCCATTGCGTAGTGACGATAGCCGATTGCACCCCGCGGAGCGTCTGCGCAGACTGGAGGAAGAGTTGGTCGGGTATCGCCGGGCAGGCTCCCGCCACGATGAGATGCGTGTCTTGAATGAAATGGGTCTGGCGCATCTGGATACAGGCGCCGCAAAATTCGGTTTGAGGGACTTTGCGGCCGTTCTCGACCTCGCCCGCGAGATTGGTGACCGCCGCAACGAAGGCGACGCCCTCAGAAATCTCGGCAATGCCTACGCCGACTTGGGCGACGCCCCCAAGGCCATCAACTTCTATGAGCAGGCGCTCGTCATCGCCCGCGAAATCGGCGACCGACGCGACGAAAAAGGACGCTCTCCGGGTGAATGCTGTCCCGGCGTTCCCCTGCACCCCCTACCCCAACAACTCCTTCACCATCTCCCGCTCTTCCTTCAACTCATTCACCGTCGCGGTAATCCGCGCGCGGCTGAAATCTCCGAGCGGCACCCACTTGGCGATTTCATAGGTCCCGTCTTGATTCGTGCGAATGGGGAACGAAGTGATGAGCCCGGGTTCGACTTCGTAGAGCCCGTCGGAATGCACGGCCACGCTGTACCAGTCGCCTTCCTTCGTGGGCGTCGTCAGCGAGCGCACGGTGTCCACCACGGCATTCGCCGCCGAGGCCGCGGAGGAAAGGCCGCGCGCCTTGATGATCGCCGCTCCGCGCTGCTGCACGGTGCTGATGAACTCGCCTTGCAACCAGGCAACGTCGCCAATGACTTCCGCCGCGGGGCGGCCATCGATGCGCGCGTTGTAAAAATCCGGATACATGGTCGCCGAGTGATTGCCCCAGATCGCGAGGTTGGTCACGCTGGTCACGTCCACCCCGGCCTTGAGCGCGAGTTGCATCTTCGCGCGGTTTTCGTCGAGGCGGGTCATGGCAAACCAGCGATCCTTGGGCACGCCGGTGGCGTTACTCATGGCAATGAGGCAATTGGTGTTGCAGGGATTGCCCACGACGAGGATGCGCACATCGGGCGCGGCGTTCTTCTCGATGGCCTTGCCCTGGCCGATGAAGATCTTGCCGTTGATCCCCAGCAGATCCTTGCGCTCCATGCCGGCCTTGCGCGGCACGGAACCCACGAGCAGCGCCCAATTGACACCCGCGAATCCCTCATCCAGGGAGGCCGTGGCGACGATGCCCTTGAGCAGCGGGAACGAGCAGTCCTGCAGTTCCATGACGACCCCGCCGAGGGCGGGCAGCGCCGGCTCGATCTCGATGAGGTGCAGGATCACCGGCTGGTCCGGGCCGAACATGGAACCGGAGGCAATGCGGAAAAGAAGCGAATAGCCGATCTGGCCGGCGGCTCCGGTGACAGCGACGCGAATGGGAGTCTTCATACGAATAGAGATGCGGGGTCGAGGGTGATGGGGATGGGTAAAATCGGGCGGTGAGATTCAACCAAGCGCCGCCGGGCGGCAATGCTTTTCCTCACAGCCGCCCAGTGGCACGCAGGATGTCGCGGACGCGCTCCATCTTCGCGACGAGCGCGGCGTCCAGGCTCCATTGCGCGATGGGATGCAGCAGGCGCTGGCTCCAGTTCGATTCGCTCACGGCGCCAGGCACATTAAAGCGCTGCTCCGAGGCAAAAAGGTCGGTGATCATGTAAAGGGCCATCCAGGAGTCGGACGCGAACAGCCCGCGGATGAGCTTCTCGTGGACCTGGTCGGAATAGGGCATGATGCGCGGAACCTCGAAGCCGGCCCAGCCCGCGAGCCGGCGCACTTCCTTCCACGCCGCATCGCGCGCGGCGTGCGTTTCCTTGCCGCCTTTTTCGGCGGCCTCGATCTTCGCCATCCAGCCTTCCCACGTCGCACGAACGGGCTCGAAATCGTGCGTGGCGTAGGTCGTGACGGACAGGCGGGGATACTTGGGGCCCGGGGTCATTTGGCCATCCGGCTCATTCTCCCAATAGGGGATCTTAAAGCCCGCGATCCCGAGCCGGGTAAGACATGGCCGCACATAATCCGGCACCACGCCCAGATCCTCGCCGATGAGCCGGAACGGTCCGCATTCCTCGAGCAGCACTTTGAGCACTTCCTCACCTTGGGCGCAGTTTGCCGCTTTGTGCGCCGCGGTATCGTCCTCGTTGGGAATGAAGTGAGGCAGGTCGCCGCCGGTGCGCTCCATGGCCTCTTCCTCGCTCAGGGGAAGAAACTCGGCGTTCCACTGCGGGCGCCACGGGAAACTGTAGATCCGGAAAAAACCGAGAATGTGGTCGATGCGGAAAAGCTGGAAGCACGCGCGCACCTTGCGCACCCGCTGGCGCCACCAGGCGAAGCCCTGGCGCCGCTCCTCTTCCCAGTGATAGAGCGGGATGCCCCAATTTTGCCCCCACTTGTAGGTAAACGGGTCGGTCACGAAGACCCGCTCCGGCGGACAGCCACCACACCATTTGTGATCGAAGACTTCCGGCTGCGCCCAGACGTCGGCGCTGTAGTAGCTCACGCCGAAGGGGATATCGCCCATCAGCGCCACCCCCTTGGAGGCGGCGTAATCCTTGATCCCACGCCACTGCTCCCCCGCGACCCACTGCACGTAGGAGACCAGGCGCATCCACTGCTCCAGTTCGCGACGCTTGGCCGGCTTCTGTGCCGCGATCCACGCCAGCGCGTCCGCCGGACTCCGCTGCTCGGCCGGCCACAGGTCCCAGCGCTCCGAGCCGGCGTTCTCGTCGATCAAGACGCGGAACAGCACGTAGCCTTCGAGCCACGATACCTCGTCTTTCAGAAAGGCGCGGAAGGCGCGCGCCCGCTTGTCGTTGCGGCGCAGGGCCCGATTGGAGAAATTCTCGAACGCTCTGCCCAACAGCTTCCACTTGAGCGCCTTGACCACCGGATAGACCACCGGTCCCGCGCGGAGCGCCACCAGATCCACCCCCGCCGTGATTTCCGCGATCTCGGGCGAGCTCAAGTCCGGCAGCGCCGCGGGTGTGATCTCGATGGTCGTGGGCTCCAGCGCCACCGACGAGATAGCGTTGTAGGGCGAATTGTCATTCCCCGTTTCATTCACGGGCAGCAACTGCACCACCCGGAACCCCTGCTCCGACGACCAATCGATGAACTCCCGCAATGCGCCGACATCGCCGACGCCCAAATCATTCTTCCCACGAAGGGCGAAGAGAGGCGCGAGCAGGCCGGCGAGTTTTTGGTCAGGAGTCAGATCCATCGGTAGGAACCGGGAGGTTCAAACAGCCAATCGCCCCCGCATCAAGTCCGGATGCGATGAAATGGCATTTTCCGCAGGGATCACCCCTCGGCGGAAACCAATCCCCGGCTCACGGCGTAACGCGTGAGTGTCGCTACGTCGTGCATCCAGAGCTTCTGCATGACCTGCGCCCGGTAATGCTCCACGGTCTTTGGGGCGATGGAAAACCGGCTGGCCATTTCCTTGTTGGTCATGCCTTCGGCAATCATCTGCAGGACTGCGCGCTCGCGATCGGTCAGAGCGGAAGATTCATGGGCCGCATACCGGTCATCGTCCATGAGCTTCGTCGCAAACGGCGTGAAGTAGCAGCATCCACTCGCCACGGCCCGCAGCGCTTCGCAAAACGTCGCCAACGCATCGGTCTTGTGCACGAATCCGTGCGGCCGAGCCTTCAACGCTTCGACAATCAGGGTGCGGCTCGTCGCTCCGGAGTAGACCATAAAACGGGCGTCCCTCAATTCCGCGCGCAACGTCCGCAACACTTCCGCACCGTTCAGTTCCGGCAAGACCAGATCCAGAATGACGAGATGAGGCTTGAGCTTTCGGCACGCTTTCAGCGCCTCGAAGCCCGTTCCAGCCTCACCCACGACGTCGTACGATCCTTCCCGGGCGAGCACCAGGGCAAGCATTTGCCGAACGGAGGCGTGATCATCAATTACCACCACACGGGTTTTCATGAGCCATCATCCTCCAGTCATTTCACGGGTTCGTTTAAACTCACAATCAGACGCCAGCTTGGGGGACAACACGCGCGCACCCGCAGTTGACTATCAACGCCAGCGAATTTCCGAAAAGCGTCGGGCCAACGCAAGCGCGAAATAAGGAATACTACGGCCTCACTTTGGGTGTCCGCATCCTCATTCGCTCCAGAACCCGCACCCAATAAGGGGTATTTCCCCATCGCTTTTGAGGGATCGACCCCATAGCCAGCGCCATCCGGTCCAGCCAATCTCCAGACCGTGCAACTTACGGAACGACTGAACCAAATCCCACGCTTGGTTCCCTGCGATGTCCGCCGGCTTCCCTAAAGCATGCCGAGAACCTGGCTCAGAGGCGACCGCATCAACGACGGCACCGGCACCGATCTCGGCAGCAACGGTCTCTCTTATCTCGTCAGCCGCGCTGACCCGCTCAAAGGCACTGAATGGCCACGAAAATCATGATCCGATACAACTCCCTCATTGCTTCCATGCGAGTCCCAAGAGCCACCCAGTGGATTGCCCTCGCATTGTGCAGTGCCCTCGCCGGGTGCGCTGCCGATAAATATTCGTTCGTCCGCTACGGGCAGACCCGAGATCCGCATACCCACACCTATCCCGCCACCGGCGACCCCCTCCTGACGGACCGACTGGCCTTGAACTACGCCGCCAGCGTCGCCTCCATTTTGCGGTCCAAGTATCAGGGCGCGCGCATCACGCGTGAAGCGTCGAGCACGGCCCAGATCATCCTCGCGGGGCTGGGCGGAGCCGGCGCGTCTGCTTTTGGCTACAGCCCTTCCGCTCTCGCCGTCATCGGTCTTGGCGGTGCCGGGATCCCGGAACTCCAGCGCATCTTCGGCGCAAAAGAACGCGCGCAGGTCTATCAGGATGCCGTGCGGCTCATCGAGGAAGCCGAGGTGGATTATCTGGCCCATAATCAAAGGCCATCCGACTCGGACCTCACACAAAACGGCGTCACCCTCTTCCAGCGCGTCACGGCGAGCCTGCATGTCGTCGAAAAAACCCTCGCCGGCAATCTACCCAGCATCGAGGACATGCAAAAGGCCACCGAGCGCATGACGGAGGCAGGCGCGGTCTTGAGCGAAGCCGGCGAGCCGGCCTTTAACCTCACGCCCGCAAATGGCGATCCGCCGATGGCCAAGAGCGATCTCGCCAAGTTCTCCGGCCGCCGCAATCCCACTGTCACTGTCACCGGTCCGCAAGGTGCGCCCAAAACAGATCCAAATCGGCAAACCAACTTTTCCCTGACTCCCGATCTGGCGCGCCGCAGCGCCGCACTGCAACGGGCCTTCAACAATCTCACGCCAGATGCCACCCGGCAGATCCTCAAGGACAAAGGCCTCACCGCTCCAGCGGATGCCACGGCCACCCAGCTTCAGGAGCTCCTCGCCACGCGCATCCTCACGGAGATCCAATACGATCCCCTCCCGACCTCCGGCGCAGTGGATGTCCTCGGGGCGTATCGGCGCAGTCTGAAAAACGAGAAGAGCATTTCCCGGCTGGAAAAGATCTACAAAGATCTCGGCATCACGATTCCCCAAGTCGAGTCGATCGACCTGCAGAAGCGCAACAAGGCGATCGCCGATGCCTTTGAGAACATTCCCACGGATTCCGCGGCGATGAAAAAGCTCCTGGAAAACAACAGCGCGGCAACACCCGAGATCCTCGCAGGACTCATCCTCGACTCCGGCGGGCTCAAGATCATCAACGGCAGCACTGCCATCCGCTCCCTCATGCGCTACCGTTTTCAGGCCCTGAATGATCTCGCCCTTACCGAGCGTCTGGAAAAAGGCCTTCGTGGCCACAAGATGCCCGGCTTTGACCAACCCTAAACCTTATCCAACCATGGCCATTCCCGACGATATCGAAACCATTACCGTTTCTGCCAGCCTCCATCTGGCCGAGCTCCAGACCGCCATCCAGTACAATGAAACCCTCAAGGCCGAGTTCATCTACATGGAACGGGACGACAACGATCACAAATTCAACATTCTGTATTACGAACTCCACGACTCCGATGTTCCGCACGATGTGGTCAATCTCCAGGCCGTCCCGCCGAACCTGACTGACCAGCAGGCCAGTGACTGGCTCGACAAGCTCGTCGAAGCCGGACTCCAGCCCTTCAAGAGCTATTTCAATGTCATGGTGGCAGACAAATACGTCAGCATCCTGCCCTGTCGGCAGGGCGCGCCGCCGCCCCTGCCGGCCAATCTCCAAGGCTGGATCAAAACCACCGCTACCGTCTTTGGTCTCAATATGAACGGCAGCCTCGACGCCGGCGACAACGGTGTCGGCGCTCCGATCCTCGGCAGCATCGGAACTGCGAATAAAGAGGTTGTCGGGTGCGCCCTTCCCATCCCCGTCCTGCGTCGAGTCTATGGTTCCCTGCTCGGCGCCAAGGGCAAAGAAATCCTCGTCCGTAAAGATGGCGATACCGGCCCTGGAATCAAAGTCAGGATCGTCGATCTCGGCCCCAGCAATGCCCAGATCCGCAAAGGCATCGCCCTCGACCTCACCTACGCCGCGCAAAAAGCGATCGACGGCAACGGCATGACCCCAGTGGAGTACAATTTCGCACTGGCATAAGGCGGGCCGGTTCGCGCCATTTTTGGTGAATGCGATACCTAACACAGCATCCTGACAGTCCACTCAAAACACAGCACTTATGAGCAATCATCAAGCCGACCCGCTCTTTCTCCATCCCATCCTTCACGCGGCCTTGCCGGCTATCCTCGCCGAGATCAAGAAGAACTTGCCGCCCGGTTGGAAGACAGGCGTGGACTCGCAAGGCGTGCATCGAACGCCTGCTGAACAGTTCGAAATCTTTAAGAAGGGCCGCAAATTCGACGCGGCCAAGGGAAAATGGGTAATTGTTGGAGAAACATTTACCCCGCTGGATGGTTTCAATAGCAAGTCACGCCATAATTTCCTCGGCGCGCAGGCGATGGACATCATTCTCTTCAAACCTGACGGTTCGGTCCTCAAGGCCGGACCCCAAGAAAAGCAGATCGCCAAGGGGGCCGACCTGTTTGACCTGACGTGGGGCGGTCGATTCAAGAAAACCCAGGATTTGCCTCACATCGAAATTCCCGCCGACCGCCTGTTCAAGAGCAGCCTGGCCAAAGACGAGGCATTGCAATGGCAAAAATGGCTTTTCCAAGCAGGCGAGCTTGGGGGGGTAGAAGAACTGGACGGAGCGTGGGGCCAGCACAGTGCCGATGCGTTGGAGGCTACCATCGGCAAACGCGAGCGTACCCCGGAAGCATGGGAGATGCTATTCACCAAATTCGGCCCACTCGAGAATCTAACCGATTTCGACACCGTCCCCTTCATTCCGCCTGTAAAGTAATCTGCGGAGTGCGCAGCAAGAGAACCAAGAAAATCAAAACAACCAGACATCACTATGCCATTCACACCACCACCGGCTTCTGCCGGACAATGCAAAGGCGTGCCCTTCAACAAGGCCGTCAACGTCGCCGCGGATAACAAGGCTGCCTTCGACGCCTTCGATCAGACATCCGCTGGCCAGAACGATCCAAGCAAGTGCAAGGCGCTGCTGAAGTTCCCAAACGACAGCGCCATTTTCTGGAGCGCAAAAATGGCGATCGACGCCGACGGCCCGGCGGCCGGCCCCGGACGCCCCAATGGATCACAACTCGATCCAGGTTCAGGACAAAACGATACTTCCCTGCACTTTTCCAACGGCAAAGGCATGCCCAGCGAAACAATTCCTTACATCGTGCTGCCCGGCGGAACCTTTCGAGCGAATACGGGGCTTGCACTGGGCGACGTGGCCGTCGTGATCTTCAAAGATAAGATTACTGCCGCCATCTGTGCCGACATGGGACCAATAAAGAAGATCGGAGAAGGATCCATTCGGGTGCATGAAGGGGTTCATCCGCCGGCTCCCGACCCGTGCATTCGCGATGGCAACGGCTTCTGCAAGCGCATCCACAACGTGAGCATCGACGAGGATGTGTTGTATTTCGTCTTTCCCGGCTCGGCATTTAACGATGGCCTCAACATCGCGACGCTGGAAGGCAAGATCAAGGAGCGCGCCTTCGCCCTCTACAACAAGCTGCGGGGAGCCTAGAATCACGCCATAAGCCATGCCGCTGCCGATGCGGTGCGGCCCCCTTGTAGAAAGACAAGTAGCTCCATCTACCAACTCGCCCCACCCACCTGCCACTCCTCCAGCAGTTCCTTCGGCACCTCGCCGAGGAAGCGCGACGGTCGCTGCATCATCTCGCCGTAGCCGGCGTTGAGCCGGAGGAGTGGGTAGGTGAGGTAGAGCTCGTCCCTGGCGCGCGTGACGGCGACGTAGAAGAGGCGGCGTTCTTCCTCGATGGCTTCATCGCTCTCCAGGCTGCGCGCGCTGGGAAACATGCCGTCGGCCATCCAGATGACGAAGACGACTTTCCACTCCAGGCCCTTGGCTTGGTGGACGCTGGAAAGCGTGAGCATCTCGGTGTCCTCGTTGCCCGCGGTGACTTCGTGATCGAGGCTGGTCAGGAGGGCAAGTTGATCAAGGAAGTCGCCGGCGCTTTCATACTGCTTCGAGAAATTGGCGAGGGTGTTCAGGTCTTCACGGCGCTGGTCGTAATTGGGAAATTTGACCTTCAGGTAGTCGTCGTAGACCGCCTCGATGACGCTGTGGATCATCTCCGCGGGCGGATGCGGTTTGCCGCTGGGCGCGATTTCTTCCAGCGTGTGCGCGAGTTGTTGCCAGGCTTTGGCGGACTTGGCGGGGACCTTGAGCGGGCTGAGGAGTTGGAAGAAGCTGAGTTCCCCTCCTCGCGCGAGCGCTTCGCTCACGCTGGCCCAGAGCTGCTCCGCGGAGCGTGCGCCGATGCCCGGCAGCAGCCGCGCCATGCGCTTGAAAGCGACTTCGTCCCGCGGGTTGACAACGTACTTCATGAAGGCCGCCACATCCTTCACGTGCGCCTGCTCGAAGAACCGCAGCCCGCTGGTGATGCTGAACGGCAGCCCATGGCGCGTGAGTTCCATCTGCACCTCCATGGAGTGGTAGTGCGCCCGGTAGAGGACCGCGATTTCGTTCAACTCGATCCCCTCCTCACGCAGGTCGAGGATGCGCTGGGCGACGAAGAGCGCCTGCTGGTTGGAGTCGCCCAGCGGGACGAGCGCGGGCTTCGTCGGGGCCGCGGCGCGCGAGGCGACGAGTTCCTTGCGGAACTGGTTCACGTTTGACGCGATGGCCGCGTTGGCCACGTCGAGGATGTCCGGCACGCTGCGATAGTTGGTCTCGATCTTGTAGACGGCTGCGCCGGGATAGCGTTTCGGGAAATCGAGGATGTTCTTAAAGTTTGCGCCGCGCCACGAGTAGATGGATTGCGCGTCGTCGCCCACGACCATCACGTTGCGCTCCACTTTGGCCAGGATGTCGATGAAATCGGCCTGGATGCGGTTCGTGTCCTGGTATTCGTCCACCAGCACGAACTGGAACTGGCGCTGGTAGCGCTCGGCGATCTCCGGGTGGTTTTGCAAGAGCTGCAGCGTCTTCTCCAGCAGATCATCGAAGTCGAGCGAGTTTGCGGATTTCTTCTTCGCCTCGTATTTCTTCTGCGCCTCGGCGATCTTCTCGCTGAACTCGAGGAAGTGCGGATACTTCTCCACGAGCACCTGGTCGATAGAGCGACCCGTGTTGATCGCAAAGCTGAACACATCGGCCAGCACCTCGCCCTTGGGGAAACGCTTATCCTTCGGGTCGATGCCGGAACCAGCGACAACCGCGTCGAGTAGATCCTGCTGGTCCTCGCGGTCCATGATCGAAAAGCCCGCCGCAAAGCCCGCGGCCTCAGGGTGCCGGCGCAGGAGCCGATTGCCCACCGAATGAAAAGTGCCGCCCCACAGGGTGCTGATGTCGTTCGGCAGAAGACTCGCTACGCGATCGAGCATCTCGCGCGCCGCCTTGTTCGTGAAAGTGAGCAGGAGGATGTTCTGCGGCAACACGCCATTCTCGATCAGGTAGGCCACGCGATACGTCAGCGTGCGCGTCTTGCCGCTGCCCGCACCCGCGATGACCAGCGCCGGCCCCGGGGATGCCGTCACCGCGGCAAGCTGTTGCGGGTTGAGTTCGGCGGCAAAATCGATGCGCGAACCAGCCGCGACGGCGGAGCGTTGGAGCGTATATTGGCGGGCCATGCGCCGCAGTGTCTGGGGCGGTGGGAAGGGTGGCAAGTGTCAACACGCCCTAAGTCCGCCTCCCTCTCGAGGGTTTTCTTTTCGTTGGCTTGATGCGAATATGCACCCTCGCTCTCATCCTCCCGAAATACATGAACACCCCCAAACCCCCGCCCGAAGACGCGGAAATCTCGCGTCGCGGTTTCTTGAAAAACTCCGCCACGGCTGCGATGGGCGGCGGCCTGCTGGGCTCCCTGGCCGACAGCGCTCAGGCGCAGAATCCCCTGCCGGCACGCCGCAACCTCATCACCGAGGAGAACGCGAAACCCGGCGCGCGCGACTGGCAGCTCACGCGGGTCCGCCTCGACAAGAATGCGGGTTTCCGCGCACCACTCATCGAGGGCTATTGCTCGGCGCAATCAGTCAAGGCGGGCGGGAAGCTCGACATTTTCGTGAGCACCACGCCGGCCGCGCGCTTCCACATGGAGATCTTCCGGACGGGCTACTATGGCGGATGCGGCGCCCGCCTCATGACGACCGTGGGACCATTCGCTGGCCAGGAGCAACCCGTCCCGCCCATGGGGGAGAAACGCCTGCACGAATGCCGCTGGGAACCCACGACCACCCTCCAGATCCCCGCGGATTGGGTGAGCGGCGTTTATCTCGGGCGCTTGACCACCCTGCCCGACGATCCCAATCAGCCGTACTGGCAGAGCTTCATCGTCTTCATCGTCAAAGATGACCGTCCGGTCGACGTCCTCGTCCAGTGCAGCGACAACACGTGGCAGGCCTACAACCGCTGGCCCAACGACTTTTCCATCTACACCAACCCGCGCGGCGTGCAGGGTCCGTGGTCGGACGTAAGCTTCGACCGGCCCTACGCGAAGTACGCGCAGATCTACGAAAACCCGCAGTCCATCGGCTCGGGCGAGTGGCTCTGCTTCGAATTCCCCATGGCCTACTGGCTGGAACAGCAAGGGTACGACGTGAGCTATTGCTCGAACAGCGACCTGCTCACACCCGAACGCGGGCTGAAGTGCAAGGCCTTCCTCAGCGTCGGCCATGATGAGTACTGGGATATCCGGCAGTATCACAGCGTCGTGGCCATGCGCGACGCCGGGGTGAGCGTGCTCTTCTTCTCCGGCAATGCTGTCTGCTGGGTGACGCCGATGCGCGCCGGCGCCGAGGGACGGGAAAACCGGATCATATTCCGCGGCGGCCCGTATGGCGCCGATCATCAGTGGGCCGTCAAGCGCGAGACGCAGCACGGCCCCTTCCCCGAGCGCGGCCCGGACGAGGGCTATCTCATGGGCTCCCGCAACATCGACCCCGTGAACGGCGGCGGCGACTGGTTCTGCGAAAAGCCCGAGCATTGGATCTTCGAGGGGACTGGGATGAAAAAAGGCGACTTCATCCCCGGCCTCATCGGCTGGGAATTTCACGGCGACCCGCCCCCGATCGACGGCTTGGAAGTGGTCGCTGGCGGCACCGCCTTCCACGGCGGCTCGACCCCACAGCAATGGACGGCCACGATTTACCCCGGCCCGAAAGGCAACTTCGTCTTCAATGCTTCCACGATCTTCTGGTGCCAGGGCCTCAGCCACCCACCAGGCCACATGCTGCCATGGTCCCACTGGTCCCGCCCCCACGGTCCCGATGAGCGGGTCCAGCGGATCACGAGCAATCTGCTGAACAGGGCGCTGTCACGCGGAGCGGCTTGATCGGGATTGCTTCCGATTTGAGGCGCTGCGACCCTTCCAGGGTCGAACCGAGGGAGGCGTTTTCCCGGGGTATCGCTCGGGCGTTGATGGTCGCCCCCGCGACCACCCTACGGGCTCCCTGCCGTCGGGAGTCCTCGCGCTCCGCGCGAGTGCTCAACCCCGGGCTAATGGCTTTGAACCCTTCGGGTTCATGTACCCTCCCGTCGTGACCTGTACCGCACAACCGCACCACCACCACTCTTGCCGGGGAAGGCCCTTTTTGCCATACGTGCCCTTCATGGCAAATTCCGCTTGATGGCAACCCTGCCACGCCGCCCCTCTCCTTTTGTGTGTGACCGCCGGACCTTCCCATCAAGAAGAGTCATTTCAGCCATTGAGGGCCTACCCACCCCCGCTCTTGAACCGGGTGCCTATGGCGCGAGCACCCGATTGAGCAAATCCCCCAGCCGATACCCCGCGAGGGCGACGCAGCGATTGGCGACCTCCTGCGACGCTTTGGCAAAGGCCGGCGGGAGCACGCGGACCATGGAGGTGTCGCCCATTTCTCCCGCGGGATACGCGTAGAGGCAACCCGCGACATGGCTCTCTTTCGCCCACGCGGCGCCATCGAGGGCGGTCGCCAGCTCCGGCAATTTTTCGCGCGGGAAACGCTCGATGATCTTCTTCGCTTGCTCGGCGATAATCCCCTCGCCAGGCGCGTGCGGTCGTTCCGCGATTTCCGGCGATTTCCACACTTCAACGATGGCCGGTCCCTGCCCGTCGAAACGGAAGGCCTTGTCCCAAAAGGTATGCAGATTGCGGCCCTGCTTGCTCATTAAGTCCGTAAACGGCACGCCCGAGATGAGCACGCTGTTGCCGCCGCGGTCGTTGTTCCGCTCGGTGGCGTGGAGCGGTTGGTGAATGTCGCCGACGAAATGCACCAGCATGGCCAGGGCCAGGGTGCGATCGGCCGGTGTCGCCTGGGGGTCGCGGAGCACGCGACTGGAGTCCTCGATGCCGGAGACGACGTGGGGCGGCGCGGGAAACTCAACGGGGGCGCCGGTCGGCGTCCACGGGATGTCGATGTAGTGCAACTTCGACCATTTGTAGTCCTTGCCGAGCCCGCGCATGTCATCCATCCAGGCGCCGGCGGTGATGAAGTTGTAGGGCTGGTTTTCGTTGAATCGGGTGTCGAGCGTGGCGACCAGCTCGGCCGCCCGCGCCCGCGTCTCCGGGGTCATTTGCTCCCAGGCGATCTGGTCCACGAGCATGTGCCCCGCCGCATCCCAGGCCTGCGCGGCCAGCGGGGCGAACGCCGCAAGGATGGCCAGCAGAGCCGCGCGCACCCCAGTCATTTCGCGCCTCCGTCGAGCAGCCGCAGCTTGATATCGCGGAGCGCGGCCCGGGTGCGAAAGGTGGCGATGCCAAAAGGCTTCGACAGTTCGATCTCGCCGGCGCGCATGTCGATCTTCTTCCCGTCGGTGTCCACGTTCACGACCTGGTCGTCGTCCAGCCAGGCTTCAATTTTCTGCGGCGTCATCTTCACCCGGACGCGATACCACTTGCCCGTTTCAAACTTCAAGAACTTCGTCGTCTCATTTTCTGAGGCGTCGTCCCCATTGATGCTCGAAAGACCGACGAGTGAACCACCCCAACCGCCAATCACCAAGGTGCAGCATTTGTCGCCGTAGGGCAGCGTGAGCCCGCAGAAGAAATCGCTGCCCTGCAGGCGCGTCGCTTCGAGGGCCACTTCGTAATTTATCTTCGGGTATTCGCCCGCGAGGTTCATCCCGGTGATGTCGCCACCCATGCCGAGGATCATCTGCCCGTCCTTCACTTCCACTTCTCCCTGCCCGCTGAAGTTCGGGGCTTTCCAACCGGTCAGTGTCTTGCCATCGAAAAGCGGTTTCCACGCCGCCGCCCCCGCAGCCGGCGCGACAGGCGCACCCGCCGCCGCATTGATCTGCTCGCGCAGTTTGCCAAGCCAGAACGGAATCCCCTTCCAGGGATCTTCCTTGGCTTCGTACTCGAGCGCCACCCAGCCCTGGTAATTGGCATCGCGCAGGATCTTGACGACGAGCGCGAGGTCCGAGGGTTCCGCGTCCTTCGCCCCGGCCCGCTTGATCTCCGCCTTCACCTGCACGTTCACCGCATAGGGCGCGATCTGGGCCAGTTCCGCGTACGGATCAGCGCTGTGGAAATTGCCGGTGTCGAGATTGACACCCAGCCACGGACTCTTCACGGCTTTCACGATCTCGAGCACCCCGGACGCCTCGGCCACAATGCCGCCGTGGTTTTCCAGGCCGAGGAAAATGCCCTTCGTGCCCGCGTAGTCAGAGCACTCGTCCAGGGCACCGATGCACAACTTGCGCGCGTCGGCCGGGTCCACGCCCTTGGCCGCGCCGGCAAAGACGCGGATATGCGGCGCGCCGAGAACCGCGGCATGATCGATCCACTTCTTCACGTCGGCGATCTGCGCATCGCGCTCCGGACCCTTGGGCAGCGCGAAATTGTTGCCCACCGAAGTCCCGCTGATGGCCACGCCGCGCAAAAAGGCGTGCCGCCGGACCTGCACCAGATAGGCGTCGGTCGGATCGACCGGGAAGTAATAGCTCGTGAGCTCCGCACCGGCGCAGCCCTGCTCTGCGCAGTAATCGATGAACTTCTCCATATCCAGAGTGCCGCCGGGGATGGGATTACCCTTTTGCGACTTGAAGAACTGGCGCAGGGAATACGCGGCCAGGCTCAGCAGCAGGCGCGGCGCACCGGTGCGTTGAAAGGGTTCCACCGCGCGCGCCAGCGATGGCACAAGGAGGGAGGAGGCGGTGATCTGAAGAAAACGGCGACGGGAGAACGGGGTCATAGTTATATATGCTGCGAGGTCGGATGAAAATTGGCGAGAACTCCGTGGCGAGCGCCTTTCCTGATCCGTTTCCAGCGGTCAGCCTTTCCACTTCGAATCCTGCCAAAGAACCTCGGAGTTGGAAATTTGAGGGGAAGGCCTCGTCGGATCGGGCTTGGCAGCCAGCGAGAACACCCCCTAAAATTAGGATATGCATCGCCCCGCCCCCCTGCCCGCGCTCATCCTGTCGCTTCTCATCGTCGGTTGCGCCGAATGGGGTCCCCAAGTCCAATCCGCAGGGCCGCAGACCTACACCGTCTCCGCCGAGGACAAGCTCAACTGGAACACTGCCACAACGCCGGCGCGTGAAGTTGCTTTCGACATCGCCAATCGCTATTGCGAAAAGCGCCACCTGGTCATGGTCCCGGTCTCGCTGGATGTGAGGCCCGGCGAAGTCGGCCTGCGCGCCGGCGCAGCCGACCTCGTCTTCCGCGCGCTGCATCCGGGCGATCCCGCGATCGCCCGCTCCCAGGCGATCTTCCGCCAGTACGACCCGATGGTGGTGCGGGAATCCGTCGTCAAATTCGGAACCGACGGCTCAGAGCGGCCCGCCAAGCCCTAGTCGCCGGGGATCGAAATCGTTCGCATTGGTACGCGCAGGATGAACGGGACGGGCGATACTCACAGGGAGGGTCTGCGACGATGTCCGACAAAAATCCTCTTCATGACTGCACCCGCGAGAAGCCTGAAATGCACGAACGCGTTCGGCTCTACCTGGAAAGGCACAAACAATTGACCGGCTGCTGGAATGGCACGTCGTGGTTTTGCGAGGGTCGCGAAGTCTACCCCCTCTATTGGCAGCGTTTCGAACCACCCAAGGCTGCCGACTGAGCCTCGCCGTTCGAACCGATGCAAGCTCAAATCGTGCCGCGTTTGAACGCGGGAGGCAGTCGCCTGTCCGACAGAAAACAACATGCGGCCCCCGGTCGCGCGAAAAGTCTCCAAATCACAAATGAAATCATTGAAACCCCTGTTCACTTCCATCGCCGTGCTGCTGGCCGGCGCGACCTTCGCCCCCCTAACCTGGGCCGAAGAAGTCCCCGCCGTCAAAGTCGATCCCAAGCCCCTGCCCCAGGTCGCCGGCACGCTGACCACCTTCGCTCCAGTCGTCGAGAAGGTGGCCCCCAATGTCGTCACCATCGCCACTTCCAAGATGGTGAAACGCAGTGCGCAGGGGCAGAATCCGATGCTCAACGACCCGATGTTCCGCCGATTCTTCGGCATCCCGGAGGACGCCGATCCCAAGGAAAAGGATGACGACAAGGGCCCCGGCAAGAAGCATAAGCAGATGATGGGTCTCGGCTCGGGCGTGATCGTCAGCCCTGAAGGCCACATCATGACGAACAATCATGTGATCGACGGCGCGGACGAAATCATCGTCAAGGTCGGCAACGAAAAGCACGAATACATCGCCAAGAAGATCGGGACTGACCCGAGCACGGACATCGCGATCCTCAAGATCGAACCGGTGAACAAGCTCCAGGGCATCACCTTTGCCGACAGCGACAAGATCCGCGTGGGTGACCTGGCCATCGCCGTGGGCAACCCCTTCGGTCTCACGCAATCGGTCACGATGGGTATCGTCAGCGCGACCGGCCGGAGCGGCACGGGCATCACTGACTATGAAAACTTCATCCAGACCGACGCTTCGATCAATCCGGGCAACTCGGGTGGGGCGCTGGTCGATATGGAGGGCCGGCTAATCGGCATCAACACGGCGATCTTCAGCCGCACCGGCGGCAACCAAGGCATCGGATTCGCCGTTCCGGCGAATCTAGCCCGCACCGTCATGGAAGGCCTCATCAAGAACGGCCGGGTCTCCCGCGGATTCCTCGGCATCGCGCTCCAGCCGCTGAGCGAGGAGCTGGCCAAGGCCTTCAAGATCGAAAACAACGCCGGCGCGCTCGTCGCGGAAGTGACCTCGAAGAGCCCGGCGGAGAAGGCCGGTGTGCAGTCGGGGGACGTCGTGGTCGAAGTGAGCGGCAAGAAAGTCGAGGGCCCGCGCGAACTGCAACTCATGGTCGCCGCGCTCGCTCCCGGGACCAAAGTCGAAGTGAAGCTGGTCCGCGACGCCAAGGAAAAGGTCGTGACCGTCGAACTCGGCGAACGCCCCGGCTCCAAGGTGGCGGCCAACGAGAAGCCGGCGGCACCCACCGATCCGGACGTGCTTGATGGCGTCACGGTCGGCGACATCGATGCCGAGGCCCGCAAGAAATTCGGCGTGCCGGATAACGCCAAAGGTGTCGTCATCACGGAAATCGATCCCGATTCCGCCAGCGCCGAAGCCGGCCTCAAAGTAGGTGACGTGATCCACGAGATCAATCGCGAGGCGATCACCTCCTCGAAGCAGGCGATCGACCTGAGCGAGAAGGTGAAGAAGGAAAAGAAGGTCCTCCTGAGGGTCTCAACCAAGGGCACGAGCCGCTTTGTCGTGGTCGAGCACAAGGACTGATCCTGGTCGCGAAGTCATTCGTTAAAGCCCCGCTGATGATGTCGGCGGGGCTTTTTCGTGCTGCCGTGGGGGTGAACAGTGATCGCTACACCGTCACCGGCTCGCTCGGCTTTGCCACCAAACCCGGCAGCCGCTTCAGTTCCGCGAGGAAACGCCGGTTCTGCTCCATAGTGCCGATGCTCACGCGAATCCATTCGGGTAAGCCATAGGACGTCATATCGCGAACGATGATCCCCCTCTTCATCAGCGCCTGAAAGACGGCCTTGCCATCGTGCACGCAGACGAGAATGAAATTGGCGAAGCTCGGAACGTAATCGAGGCCCATCGCCGCAAATTCGCGCTGGAGAAACTCGCGGCCTTCGATCGTGATTTCCCGGGTCCTGCGCTGGTGCTCATCGTCGGCCAATCCCGCGAGGGCGCCGGCCTGGGCGATGCCGTTGGTGTTGAAAGGCTGGCGCGTCTTCTGGAGAACGTCGATCAGTTCCGGCTTGGCCAGACCGTAGCCGATGCGGAGATTGGCAAGCCCCTGGATCTTCGAGAACGTGCGCAGCACGACCACGTTGCGTCCCTCGCGGACGAACTTCAGCGTGTCGGGCGGATTCTCGAGGAATTCGTAATAGGCCTCGTCGAACACCACGATGACGTGGTCCGGCACCTTCCCCATGAAACGGTCGATCTCCTCCTGCGAGAGCAAGGTCCCCGTCGGGTTGTTCGGATTCGCAATGAAAACTTCCTTGGTCTTCGGGGTGATCGCGGCGGCCATGCCCTCGAGATCGTGGGCGAAATTCGGGTCCGGCACCTCGACGGTCGTCGCCCCGAAGAGCGTGGCCATGAGCTTATAAACGACAAACGCATGCCGCGCCGTCACGATCTCGTCGCCCGGATTGAGGAAGGCCTTACCGATGAATTCGATGATCTCATTGGAGCCGCAGCCCAGCATCACGTTGCCCCGTTCGAAGCCGAATTTCTTCGCGATGGCCTCGCGCAGGTAGTAGCCGCCACCGTCCGGATAGAAATGCGCGCGGTCGAGCATTTCGCGCATGGCCGCGAGCGCCTTGGGCGAAGGGCCGAGCGGATTCTCATTCGAGGCCAGCTTGATGATCTCATGCGGCTTCAATCCGAGCTCCCGCGCCACGTCTTCGATCGGCTTGCCCGGCTCGTAGGAGACGAGGTCGTGCAGCCAGGGGTGGGCGGTATTCCAAAGTGACATAGGGGCGGAGACGTTAACGCGACAGTGCGAAAACGCCAGCGTCACTTGCTCTTCAATCCCGCGGCAATGTGCGAATCTGGTTTTCGAGCTGTTCGATGGCGCGCAACCGCTCGGAAGTCTCCTTGGGATTGGTCATTTTCTTGAGCGTCGTGCGGCCACGCTCGAGGGTCAGCCGCGCCTCCGCATTTGAGCCGAGGCCGATCTGAAGATTGGCCGTCTTTTTACACAGCGCAGCCACATCCGTGCAACTCACCAGGCGGCCATCCGTCGCCAGGTCGAACGCCGTCAGGTAAGCCTCGATGGCTTCGTCCCGCTGCCGCCGGTTCATCAGCGAATCGCCTTGCGCGACATACCGGCGCCAATCCTCCCCGCTCGTCAGCTTCTCGGGGACTTCAGGAACCGGCACGGCGCTCGGCGGAGGAGCGGGTTCCGGCGCGGGGGGAGCCGGACGAATCAGGCCGGTCGTGCCCACGGGTGGCGGCGCGATCTGCACCGTCTTGGGGACGACGGGGGCCGGCAACACGGCCACGGGCGGTTCGGGTGCCGGCGCGGGCACGGGAGCGGGAGGCTCGGCCGGCGGCGGCACACTGGCCACCACCGCAGGCGTCTCGGGTTTCGGCGGCGGCGGTTCGACCGGCGGCGATGGCGGTTCCGGTTTTACGGGTTCCGGCCCCGCTTTGACGGGCGCCGGGACCGGTTCCGGCCCGGGCAACGGAACGGCCGGTGAGAGAGAGGCCACCTCCTGCCCGGGCGGTGGCACGACTGGCTTGCTGCCCGGCAGCATCGGGCGCATCAGGAGAAAGACGACGGCGCCCACCGCCACCACCGCAATGCCGGCCACCCAAGGCGTCGCACTCTTGCTCTTCGGAGGCGAAGCATCCGATGCGCCCTGCGCCGCGGCCGGAGATTTAGAGGGATTCTTGCCACCCGCCACCGGGGGCGCGACTAGCTTGGGAAGAGGCGTGAGTCGGATATTCTCCACTTCGCTCTTCATCTCACCGGTATTGGCGTAGCGCCGATCCGGCTCCTGCTGCATGGCGCGGATGACCACCTGGTCGATGCGGTCGTCCACCGTCACCCTTTGGGAAGGCGGCGCAAATATTCCCTGCGGCACTTGTCCGCACAGCATCTCGTAGAGCATGACGCCCAGGCTGTAGATGTCGGCGCGATGGTCGACGCGCGCTCCGGTCTTCTGCTCGGGCGCCATATAGTCCGGCGTCCCCAGGACCATGCCCGTCATCGTCTGCCCCCATTGCTCGCTGGTCGGAGCATCGACACGCGCGAGGCCGAAGTCCGCGACTTTCACGCGGCCCTTGGTATCGACGAGCACATTGGCCGGCTTGATGTCACGGTGGACCACCCCTTCGCCATGGGCGTATTGCAGCGCTTCGCAGACGTTGACGATGAGTTCGAGCGCCTGCGCCGGTTTCAGTCCCGTCGTCTTGATCAAATGATGCAGGGTCGTCCCCTCGACGAACTCCATGACGAAATACAAATGCCCCTCCGTCGTCGTCCCGAAATCGAACACCGAAACGATGTTCGGGTGGTTGAGCCTGGCCATCGTCCGTGCCTCGCGAACGAACCGATCCGCAAAATCGCGGTCGATGCTGATTTCCAGCGGTAGCAACTTGATCGCCACCATCCGGTCCAGCGCGGTCTGGACGGCCTTATAGACCGCCCCCATCCCGCCGCGCCCCAGCACGTCGACGACCTTGTAGTTCGGGAACAGCCGGGCCGCCTCCGTGACCGTGGGCGGTTCCCAATTCTGCATGTTCCCGCCGCCGGTCATCCGCACCGACTGCATGCCGCGCGCAAACAGCTCATCGGGATTCAACCCGCCCAGCAGCGAAGGCAACGGTGCTCCGTTGCTATCGGGTGACGGGTTTTCCGGTGCGGTGGGCATGCCAGCGTCTAGCTTGCCGACACTAAAAGCTTAGTCAATTCGCTATCCACATCATCCGCACTGCGGACTGTATCCCCCACCAGCCGGCGGAGGATCTCCCGATACCGCTGCCGGAAGCGAAAAACGGCGACGTGCAGGCCGCTGACCGAGGTGCCGGTCTGTTCGGCGACCTGGGCATAGAGTTCCTCACCGCCGCTGAAGCTCAAAAATTGCCGCAAATGAGGAACCAGCGCCGCTTTCCCGTCGTTGGAGAACTCCTCGTTCAGCGTCTCGATCGTCAGTTCCAGCGCTCCGAGAGCCCAACGGCGGGTGAATACGTCATCCGGCCTTCGGGACGGCTCACGAAGAAAGCGCCGCTCCGCCCGCGTGCAATCGAAAACGGGCTTCATCGCCGTCTCCCCGGCATCCGCTTCCGGGAACTCCGCCGCAGCGTAGTCCGCCAGCCGGCGCAAAAGGAAATCCTGCAAACGCCCTACTTCTTCCGCCTGGGGATCCGGTCGATCCACCGTCTGAAGCCGCATCACAAAATTCTCGGTCCGCGCTACAGCCACTTCCGGTTCCCCGCCGTGCGCCCGCATCCAGGCGTAGATGGCTTGGGAAACACGCTCGAATATCTGCCCCATGGCCTCCTGGTGTCCCACGAGTCCCGCTTCCCACAGGCTGCGGGTCGCACTGCGCGCGATCGTGGGGGCTTCGTCCGATGGAAAAGAGTGGCTCATATCGCGTGCCGCCGATAGCGCCATACCCGGCAGGAACCGTCAAGCGTGGCTATACCGCCAGGACCGGCACATCCACCCAGGCGCGCTTCGCCCAGCTCTCGAGGCCGAGTTCGGCAAGCTGCACCCCCTTGGCGCCTTCCCGCAGGTCCCACGGGAATGGTTGATCGAGCACCACATGGCGCAGGAAAAGCTCCCATTGCACCTTGAATGCATTGTCGAAGATCTGCCAATCCGGCACGCGATTCCAACCCTCCAGGTACTTGATCGGTGAGTCGACATCGGGGTTCCATGTGCAACGCGGCGTAGCGCTCCCGTGCTGTACGATGCAGTCGCGCAGGCCGGCCACGGCGCTCCCTTTCGTCCCGTCCACCTGGAGGGTGAGCAGATCGTCCCGGCGCACGCGGACGGTCCAGCTCGAGTTGAATTGCGCGACGACCCCGTTCTCCAATTCGAACGTCGCATAAGCGCTATCGTCGGCGGTGCATTTGTAGGGCTTGCCCGCCTCGTCAACGCGCTGTTTCACATGCGTGGCCCCCAGGCAGCTCAGCGCCTTCACGTTGCCGAAAAGCTGATCGAGCACGTAACGCCAGTGGCAGAGCATATCGACGATGATCCCACCGTCGTCTTCCTTGCGATAGTTCCACGACGGCCGCTGCGGCGTCACGGTGTCGCCTTCGAAAACCCAGTATCCGAACTCGCCCCGGACGCTGAGAATCTCCCCGAAGAATCCCTGATCCATCAATGTCTTGAGCTTCACCATTCCCGGCAGCCAGAGCTTGTCCTGCACCACGCCGTGCTTCACGCCGGCCTTCTTGGCGAGCTGATAGAGCTCGTAAGCCTGCGCGGTCGATACGGCCGTCGGCTTCTCGCAGTAGATGTGCTTGCCCGCGGCAATCGCTTTCGCCACGCCCTCGAAACGGCGCCCGGTCGTCTGCGCGTCGAAATAGATGACATTGGCCGGATTCGCGAGGGCGGTGTCGAGATCGGTCGTCGTCGAGATGCCCTCGCCGAGCGCCGCCAATTGCGCGAGCTTCGCCTGGCTGCGTCCGACGAGGATCGGGACCGGCATGATCGTTTCGCCTTCGCCAATCTTCACCCCACCCTGCTTCATGATGGCCAGGATCGAGCGGATGTAGTGCTGATTGGTGCCCATGCGTCCGGTGACGCCATTCATGATGATGCCGAGAGTATGTGTGGTCATGGAAATCGAGGGGGCGCGAAGTAGAGCAACTTCCCGCGGCGCTGTCAGCCGAATCATGCGGGCTCGCAAAAGTCCCTGCGGGAAGTCCCCCGCGCGGGTTTGCATTTGCAACGGTTTCCACTCCCATCCACAACAGCCCCATGCGCCTCGCCCCCCTCTTCCTCACCCCATTCCTGATCGCCAGCGCCTTGGGCATTGACGATTACAAGCTCGGACCCGACTCCGAGCCGCACGACGTACCCCATGGCGAAGTCCGAAAAGCCGTCTTCGAGAAGAGCCAGATCTTCCCGGGGACAACGCGAGAGTATTTCGTCTATGTCCCCAAGCAGTACGACGCCGCGAAACCGGCCTGCCTCATGGTCTTCTTCGACGGCGGGGGCTTCGCCAAGGCGGACGGCCAATTCCGCGTGCCTGTCGTTTTCGACAATCTCATCGCGACCAAAGAGATGCCGGTGACGGTGGCGGTCATGGTCAATCCCGGCACGGTCAAGGCCGCGGAACCGCCCGGGAAAGACCGGAGCAATCGGAGCTTCGAGTACGATTCCCTGGGCGATGCCAATGCTCGCTTCGTGATCGAGGAACTCCTGCCGGAGGCGACCAAGGGACTGAACATCACCAAGGATCCCGCCGGATGCGGCGTGTGCGGGAATAGCTCCGGTGGCATCGCGGCCTTCACCGTCGCGTGGGAAAAGCCCGACGCCTTCCGCAAAGTCATCAGCCACATCGGCAGCTTCACCAACATCCGCGGCGGCTATGTGTATCCCGCGCTCATCCGCGCCTCCAAGGAAGCGCCCAAGCCCCTGCGCGTCTTCCTCCAGGACGGCAGCAACGACCTCGACAATCTCCACGGCAACTGGCCGCTCTCCAACCAGGACATGGCCCTCGCGCTGAAATTTGCGGGCTATGATTACAAGTTCGAGTTCGGCGACGGTGGCCATAGCGGCCGGCATGGCGGATCGATGTTTCCGGATACCCTCCGGTGGCTCTGGCGCGACTGGCCGAAGTAGGAGGGGGAGAAATGCGTTTGTTCAGCCAGTCGGGACCCAGGGTTTGATACTCACGCGAGTATCTCGTCTCCGCTACCTGGACGTTATCGGAGCCACTTCATCGAGCCACCGCAGGAGCAGATTCGGCCACTGCGCGGGCGGGTAGTCGTGTTGCACTCGTTGCGGAATCAGATTGCCGACTCCATGGCCGCCGACGTCAAATTCCACCATCCGCACCGGCACGCCGAGTTTCATCAGGTCCGCCTTGATCGCCCGCGGCATCTCGATCGGCGCACCGCCATTGATCCCGTCATTGGTCGCGTGCACCAGAAAGACCGGCGGCGCATTTCCTGGAAAATGGAAGGGCGATTCCTTCTGCCGCCAGTGCCAGGTCGCCAAGCCCACGGCGAAATCCGGCCGGCTGCTTTGCCGCTCGATCGGGTCCGGCGCGCTGGCGTCTCCCGTGTCGAAATTCGCCGCGAGATTCATCGCCAGATTCGCACCCGCCGAATAGCCGGCCACGCCGACTTGTCGCGGGTCGATCCCCCATTCGACCGCCCGCTGGCGCACCGTCCGCACCGCGCGTTTCGCATCCAACAGCGTGATCGCCTGGATCTCGTCATTCGTCCGGCCATTGGGCGGGCGAAGGCGATACTTCAGGCCGATCACCGCCACTCCCTGCGCATTGAAAACCTGGGCCGCATAGACCACGTGCGTGTGCCAGTCGAGCGCCCCATACCCGCCACCGGCACAGACAATGATCGCCCGCCCGGTCCGCTTTCCGGGCGGCGGCAGGTAGGCCGTGATCGTCGGCACTGAAACCGCGTGAATGTGCCCGTTCCCGTCCACGGACTCAGGCGGCGCATTCGGGGTATAACTCGGCGGCTCGCCAGGCCAGAGCGGGATCGGGTCTGGTGTCTCTTCGCCCAGCAGTTTTTTCAGTTCCAATTCGGACGGCGTCAGTTCCGCCGCCGCCAGGGTCGTCCACGGAATCACCAAAACGAGGAACAACCCCAACCATCCACGGGGATTCCCGGCCCGGGCTGGCGGCGACGTAATTTTCCCGGTCGTGCGCATCGCCAATTATAAAACAGGACGCCGACCGCGAACGGTTCGAGGGCTTCTATTTTCTCGGTGCCTGGAACGCCGGTGCTTCCGCTGGAGCGGCAGCCGCCTCCCCATTTCTGGGCAGCACCTTCTGCATGCGGTCCAGGCGCAACAGCACGTCGCCCGTGAGACGGTCGAGCTTTTCATGCAAGTGCGCGATTTCCAGCTCCGCCTTTAAGTTGACGTCATACTCAATGTCGGCGTGGACGCGGTCTTTGGCGGCCTGCCGGTTTTGGCTCAGGAGCACGAAGACCGAGAGGAAAATGGCCTCGAGCGAAACGGCCAGCGTGAGGAAACCGAACGGATAAGGATCGAACTGCGGAATGCCGGGAATATGCGCCCAGTTCACAAGGAGCCAGAAGGCGAAAAAGCCGACGTGAATGAGCAGGAACGGGATGCTGCCGGAAAACTCGGCAATGGCATCGGCCGTCTTTTGCACCATGGTGCGCTTGTCTTCGGCCTCTTCGTTGACATTGCGCGTGGCGGTATGCCGGAGTTGCTCGACGGTGACGCGGAGCCGCCGGCTGATCGCCGCCAGCAGGTCCATGGCCGCCTGGGGATGCTTGCGCAGGAATTGCTCCAGGCTGGCGCGATCGAGGCGGAAGGCCGCCGTATCCTGCGTGGCCACCACGGAGGCGCTGCGCGTCCCGCTATCGAGCAGCGAAAGCTCGCCGAAGAAATCCCCGCGGGTGGGCACTTCCAGCACCATGCGCTCGCCCGTGTCGTTCTTGCAGAAGACTTCCAATTCCCCCTCGCTGACGACGTAGATGGAATCGCCCGGGTCGCCGTAATTGAACACAACTTGACCGGGGGTGAACCGCACGAGTTCGAGTTGCGTCGCCAGTTCAGCGCGCTCTTGATCGTCGAGGAGATTGAACAGTGGGACTTCTTTGAGGAGGTCGGCTTCAGGACACATGGCGCGCACCGTAACAGGTTTTTCCCAACCACCAAAGCACCGATCACGAAATTCAGGTCACCTTGGACGGCCCGCCCGCGGTCCCTTTCTTGTCGCGCACCCAATAGGTCGTGACGGACCCGTTTTTCGTCTGGTTCACCTCGAAGAGATCGATCTTGGAGAAAAGTTCGCTCAATTTGCTGAAGCCATAGTTGCGCGAATCGAACGGCCCTTGATTCGAAATGTGTGAACCGACCGCGCCGAGCAGCGCCCAACCTTCTTCATCAGCCGTCGCCTTCACCGCGGTGCGCAGCAGGCTCATCAACTTTTTGTCCGACTTCAGTTGACCCGGGTTCGTCGCCCTCTCCTTTCGCACTGCTTCCTGCCTCAGATTTTCATCGAGATAGAGGAAGCGCGAGCAACTGTTCACAAAGGGGGCCGGCGTCTTTTGCCCACCGAAGCCGATCACCTGCTTGCCGTCCGCCCGCAAGCGCAACACGGCGGGCGTAAAATCGCAATCCGACGATACGAGGCAGAACGTCCCGACGTTCTTCGTGTAGAGAATGTCCATGGCCTCGATGACCATGGCCATATCCGTGGCGTTCTTGCCTTTAACGAGATCGAACTGCTGCACGGGTTGGATGGCGTACTCGTGCAAGAGGTCCGCCCAGCCCTTGAGCGCGTCGCTTTTCCAATTGCCGTAAGCCCGCCGGATATTGACGACCCCATAAGTCGCCAATTCCGCGATGATGAACGCGATCTTCGCCGATGGCGAATTGTCCGCATCGATCAACAGCGCGATGCTTTCGGATGGGGACGCGACCGGCGGTTTCATGGACGACGATTTACCTTCACGTTCTCTGCAAGTGCGTCAACTCAATTGGTTTTCCGCTTTGGTGGGGCAGGCTCAGGGGTTAAGACCGAAGTCATGCGTCCCCTCGTTCCCCTCCTCTGCTCCGCCGCCGTCGCCGCTTCCGCTTTTGCCGCGGATGAGTTCGTCGAGTCGGTGCTGCATCGTGAAAACCCCTCCATTCCCCACGGCACCGTCACGCCGATGCCCGCGTGGGAGTCGAAAATCTTCGCGGGAACGACGCGCGACTGGTGGGTCTATGTGCCCGCGCAATACAAACCGGAGCAACCGGCTGCGGTCATGGTCTTCCAGGACGGGCACGATTACGTGAACGTGAAGGGCAACTGGCGGGTGCCCATCGTCTTCGACAATCTCATCGCGAGCGGCGAGATGCCGGTGACCATCGCGATCTTCGTCAATCCGGGGCACGACCCGAGCAAGGGCGCGCTCAAAAGCCCGTGGGGCGCGAACGATCGGAGTCACGAGTACGACTCCCTCGGCGATCGCTACGCGCGGTTCCTCCTGGAGGAGATCCTGCCCGAAGTCGAGAAGACCTACCGCCTTTCCCACGACCCCGATCAGCGCGCCATCGCAGGCGCCAGCAGCGGCGCGATCGCCGCGTTCACCGTGGCGTGGGAACGCCCCGAAGAGTTTCACAAGGTGTTCTCGACCATCGGCAGCTTCACCAATCTCGGCGGCGGGGGCAACGCTTACCCTTCGCTCATCCGCAAGACGGAGCGAAAGCCCATCCGCGTCTATCAGGAGGATGCGAGCGGCGACGTGGACAATCCCTTCGGCAACTGGCCTCTCGCGAACAAGCAGGTGCACGCGGCGCTGAAATACATGGGCTACGACGCGCGCCTCGATTTCGCGGAAGGCTACAACCATAGTTCCAAACACGGCGGCAGCGTCTTCCCCGAGGCTTTGAAATGGCTCTGGCGCAAGGACGCCGCCAAGCCGGAGGTGAACCTGAAGGGCGACCTCGGCGGCGACATGACGCTGCACCGCCTGCTCATCGACGGCGAGGATTGGAAGCTCGTGGCCGAGGGCCTCGGCTTTGCCGACGGACCGACAACGGACGCGGAAGGGAACTTCTATTTCTCGGATATGAAGGCGCCGGGCATTTTCCAGATTTCGAAGACCGGCACGAAGACGAAGCTCATCGACGAACCGGCCAGCGGGTTGAAGTTCGGCGCCGATGGAAAACTCTACGCCTGTCAGGGATCGAAAAAGCGGCTCATCGCCATCGACCTGACGAACAACAAGATCGAGGTCGTCGCGGAGGACATCCAGCCCAATGACCTCGCGGTAACGTACGAAGGCGACATCTACATCACGGAGACCGGCAAGAAACAGATCACCTTGATCAAGCGCAAGACCCGGGAGAAAGTCGCCGCGGATACCGGCCTGGCCGCGCCGAATGGGATCACGCTCTCACCCGACCAGGGCACGCTCGCGGTGTCGGAATACCAGGGGGAATTTGTCTGGACCTTCCGCATCGAAACGAACGGTTCGCTAACCGGCAAGGGCTCTTACATGACGATGCGCAAGCCGATCGACCCAGCGGGTGAATTCAAACACCAGCAGCCGCCACCCTACAAAAAAGGGGCCAGTGGCGACGGCATGACCAGCGACTCGATCGGCCGCTACTACGTGACCACCGCCCTCGGCGTGCAGGTCTTCGACCCCACCGGCCGGCTCTGCGGCGTCCTCCCCAAGCCGCAGGCCGACAAGCCGCTCACGAGCTGCACGTTTTCCGGGGAGAAACGCGAATACCTCTACGTGACCAACGGCGACAAGATCTACCTGCGCAAAGTCCAGGCGACGGGGAATGTCTTCAATCAAGCGCCGCCGGCGATCAAATAGAGCAGCAGATGTAGGCTGCCTGGGAGCATGCTCTGCACTTTGGGAACGCTACGCCGAACTGCGCCTCACCTCGAAGTTCACAACACGCTCTGAATGGCGTTTGGTTCAATCTTGCGGGCTGGCTTGAAAGCTGAACACTGCATAGATGCTGCACCAACCGCCGTTAAAGGACACATCCACTGAAAAGCAGCCTCAAAGACCGGGCGCATGGTGCGGACTGGCCAAGGGTGCATGCGGCCAACTACGCTGGTTGTTAGGCGCGTTCGCGGGCGCCTGCCTGTGGTCGCTTTCAACAGGCGCCTCCGCCTTTGAAGGTTGGGAACATGAGGCTGTCGGGCGCATGAGCCTGATCGTAGGAAGCAGCCATGTCTCGCAAGAGTTCGGCGGGCAGCGCGATCTGGCCGAGCGCCTCCGGAAGATGCGCGAGGTCACGGAAGAATTTCGTCTCGGAATGAAGAACGGGAACGATCGGACGGAAATCACGTTCGGGAGAATCGTCAAGCTGGTGGACTTCATGCCCGACCCGTACTCCATGACCCACCAGTCGAGCGCCGGCGACGGCTGGCCCCGGAACGCCGGGGACTGCAACCTGACTTTCCTGGAACGTCTCCTGGCCGACAAAGTCGGTTATCTTAGCTCGTCGCACGCGAACCAGAACCATTTTCAAGGGCGCGCGATGTTTGCTTTCTGGTTTTGGCATCGCGAAGCCATCCGGGAGGCGCGAGACGGGAATCTATTTGGCGGCCTCTTGCTGGAAGCCTATGCCAACCATTTTCTCGAGGACTTGTTTGCCCCCGGCCACATCCTGGCCCCTCGGGACGAAAACGCGCATGATGTCTACACCCTCACCCTGCACGACTACTACAACAGTCGAGGCCTGACCTATGTCGTCGGTGAACCGGCGCAATTGAGGCCCATGATAAAGCAGATGGAGGCGCTGGTGCGCACGACCACGCTGACCATGCCGCCGGACGCGAAGCCCGGAGATACCAAGCGACTGGACCTCGACATGGAAAAAGTTCAGTCCTTTGCGCGTTCGCTCCAAGGGGGCACTCTCGAGGTGGAGTGCCACGGCGATGGCGGGTTGCGGCAGAATCCAATGCAACTCCCGCTGATCGTCGGCTACTGCGCGCGGGCCGTCTCAGACGTGCTCGAGTCCTGGCTACGGGCGACCGAGGTCAATTCCTTCCAGCACTATCATTGGCACGCCAAAGTCTTCCCCATGCAGACGGGCAAGGCGGATGTGGAGGCGATCGATATGCGCATCGCCTTCGGCGCCCTATCGTGTGTGGACAATCCCCGGACGATCGAGCAGGAAGGCCGCCGCCCGTGGGCTCCATTGGCCGATCGCAAAGACCAGGCCCGGGACACATTTCCCGTCACCGAATCCATCCACATCGACGCCTACCATAATCCCGTCGTCGGCCTGAACTTCGGAATACAAACGGTTTCGCTCGGCTCCGAGATGCGGGTCCGCGGGATGTTCGACGCCGAGGTGATGGTCATGGGCAAACGATTCGATTTTCAGCGGCAGGATTGGCAGGTGCCGGAATGGCTGCCCGGGCAGGTGGCGGTGACGCTCGGCTACAGCGGGGTGGCCGGTTCCGACGAAATCGGCAACGGCCCGTACGGGAGGATCATCGTCCCGTTTCCGCGGATCAACATGGACCTCAGTCTCATGGCCGGAGCGCGCTACTACAGCGACGGATCGGTCAACGAGTGGGGCGATTTTGAAAAAGTCCGTGCCGAGTGGGGCCTGCACATGGTGAGCATTTTCATGGGGGTAGGCCATGAACGGGCCATCTCGGGGAGCAAACTTTCCGACGGCGTCGGCTTCGAGATGGGAGTCACCCTCGGCGGCCCGGTCACCAGTTTCCACCGCCTGATTCCCTCGACAAGATAAGCGCAGGGCAACGAGGCGCTCATCCTCGCAAATCTTCCACCGCATCATCGTCCAAATCCAGCCCGATACTTGCCTCGCGGATTTTGTCAGATACGTTTCCATCATGATGGCTGCTCTCCGCACCTTCCAGCGATTGCTGATGTGGCCCACCGTCTTCGTCACAGCCACCGTGGCTCTACGGGCCCAGGAACTTCCAAAAAAGAATGGCTCCCCGGATTTCGACTTCGAGCCGAAACTGATGCTCAACGATTTTTCGAACCTCCCGCTGCCGGCGGCCGATCCCTCGAAGCCGGCCACCGCCGCACCCTCACTGGATGTCGCCAAGTTGGAGGCGGATTTGGAAAAGGCCAGGAAAGCCGCCATCTGGCGCGAGCGCCTCTATAAGTCGGGTGTCTTCTCCAAGGTCGAAGCGGAACAAGGTGCGCTGAGGATCGTGCGCATCACGCGGGATTTGGAGAACGCACGGCTGCAAACACTCACCCGCGAAATCGAAGAAAAGCGCAAGCTGGCCGACAAAGATGAAACCGCGAAGGCCAGGATGGCCGAAGCCGAAGCCGCGCTGGCGACCGCGACGGCAACCGCTGGCGCCGCGTCGGCCAAATGGGACGAAGCGCAACGCGCCGCCGCGGAACTCCGTTTGCAACGCGAACGCAAACTTCTCGCCGTCGGCGCGGGCTCCCGCTCCTCCGTCAAGCGCGCGGAGTCGGCCCTGCAGGCCATCACGCCGGGAGGCCCGTAATCAGTGCCGGGCTAAGGGGAAAGCCGCTCGATCCCCCAAGCCTGATCCTCACGGCGCACGTAGCGCAGCCGATCATGCAGCCGGCTCCGGCGCCCCTGCCAGAACTCGATCGTCTGCGGGGTCACGCGATACCCACCCCAATGCGGCGGCAGCGGAATATCCGATTCCCCGTATTTCTTCAGGGCTTCGGCAAATTGCCGCTCGAGCTGTTCGCGATTCGGCACGACTTCGCTCTGCGCGGAGGCCCACGCGCCGATCCGGCTGCCCGCCGGACGCGATTGAAAATAGACCTCCGATTCCTCGCGCGCGACTTTCGTCACCGTCCCGGTCACATTCACCTGCCTCTCCAGCGCTCCCCACCAAAAGGTGAGCGCCGCCCGCGGATTGCCCGCCAGATGCCGGCCTTTCGCACCGGCGTAATTCGTGAAAAACGTGAAGCCGCGCTCGTCGCAGATTTTCAGCAGCACCGTGCGCGTCCAGGGCTGACCTTCCGCGTCCACCGTGGCCAGGATCATGGCATTCGGCTCGATCAATTGATGCGAAACCGCTTCCGCCAGCCAGGCGTTGAATTGCCGGATCGGGTCGGCGTCGAGTTCGGAGCGGCGGAGCCCGCGTTGGGCGTAGTCCTGGCGAAGCGCGGCGAGTTCGGCGGGCGACAGCGCGCTCACTCCTTGGTCGGAGGCAGTTCGACGATCTCGAACCAGTATTTTTCCAGCGTCTGAAGGATATCCACGAGCGCCTCAAAGGTCACCGGCTTCACGATGTAGCTGTTCACACCGAGATCGTAGCTCTTGTAGATATCCTCGTCGGCCTTCGACGTCGTGAGCACCACGACCGGGATCTGCCGCAATTCCGGATCGGTCTTGAGTTCCTTGAGCACCGTGCGTCCATCTTTGCGCGGCATATTGAGATCGAGCAGGATCAAGCCGGGGCGCGGCGCATCGGCGGGCGGGGCATACGAACCCTGCTTGCGCAGGTACTCGAGCAATTGCTCGCCGTTCTCCACGAAACGCACGTCGTTGATCAGTCGTCCTTCCTCGAAGGCCTCCTGCGTCAGTCGTCGGTCGTCGGCGTCGTCATCGGCCATTAATATCGTGATCGGCATGGCGGCTCTACTCATGGGCTTGGGGTGAGGATTGCGTCACGGGCAGCGTCACAATGAACGCCGCGCCCTGACCTTCCGCACTCTTTGCCACAATCGTGCCTCCGTGCCTATCTGTAATTTTTCGGCAGATCGCGAGGCCGATGCCCGTCCCCTCGTATTCGGCGCGGCTGTGCAGCCGCTGGAAGACCACGAAAATCTGCTCGGCAAACTTCGAGTCGAAGCCGATCCCGTTGTCCCGCACGACCAGCTTGCAGATCTGTTCGCCGGCCAGCGCACCGGGGCTCTTGCGCTCCTTCATCTGGAAGATCCGGCCCTCGACGACCACCCGCGGCAGATCCCCCGGACGCTGAAACTTGAGCGCATTGCTGATCAGATTCTGGAACAACTGGCGCATCTGCAAGGGATCGGCCTGGATCGCCGGCAGCTCGTTGACTTCGACTTCGGCCCCCGTCTGCTCGATCACGAGTTCCAGATCGGTGAGCACGGCCGCCACGATCTCGTTGAGATTGCACTCCTCGAATGGCTGGGCACGGCTCGTTACCCGGGACAGTTTCAGCAAGTCCTGGATGAGCACCTGCATGCGCTGGGCGGCGCTTTGCATGCGGTCGAGGTAGTCCAGGCCCTGGGCGCTGAGGGCGTCTCCACATTTCACCCGCAAGCGGTCGCCGAAGGCCTGGATCTTGCGCAGCGGCTCCTGGAGATCGTGCGACGCCACGGAGGCAAAATTCTGGAGTTCCGCGTTGCTCCGCTCGAGCTGCGAGGCAAAACTCCACAGGGTCTCCTCCGCCGCCTTCCGGTCGCTGATATCGGCGCTGATCCCGACGAGGCCGATGACCCTTCCGATGGGGTCGCGCAGCGGCACCTTGGTGATTCCGATCCACGAATCCCGGCCGTTGACCGGCGGCACCTGTTGCTCGCGGTTCATGATCGGCTCACCCGTCTCGATGACCAGCCGATCGTCTTCATCGAACCGCGCCGCCTCGTCGGGCAGGTAATAATCGTGCACCGTACGGCCCGTGGTGCTGCCGTCGGTCTTGGGTCCGTGGAGTTCGCGATGCGCGATGTTGTCGAGGATGAAACGGCCCGCCAGGTCCTTGACGTAAACATGGTCGGGAATCGTGTCGATGATACTCAGGAGCAGGTTGTGCTCCGTCGCCAGCGCCTCCTCGGCGCGACGCCGCGCCGTCACGTCGCGCAGGATGAGAATACAGGCCACGAGCAGGGCGACAAAAGTGAACACGCTGCCGGCAATAATCGTCACCGTCGTGGCGTGGCCGATGACGCGCGTCAGCTCCGCGCGTTCGCCCAGCAGCACCCTCTGCTCGCGATCGAAGTCCGCCAGAATCTTGCGAATTTCCTGGGTCGTATGCTCGCTGTCGCCCTTGGCAAACGCATCGGCGCTGGGTTTGAAGCCCTGCGTGCGCCGGACCTCGATCTCAGATTGTTGCTCCGCAAAGCTGCGCTGAATGAGGGTCAGGAGGCGGTCGAGCTTGAGCGTCTGCTGGGGCGTATCGGCCGTGTAAATCTTGAGGGAATTGAAGTTCTCGATGATCCGGGCCTGCGCCTCCTCGAAGTCGCGCAACATGTTCTCATCGCCCGTGATGAGGTAGCCCCGCCGCCCACTCTCCATTTCCATGAGATGCCGCTGGGTGCGTTCCTGGATCTCCATCACCTCCCGCGTATGGGCCACCCATTCCGCCGTGATGATAAAATCGCGCGTGCTCCGATAGCTGATGAGCCCGATGACCCCCAGCATGCCCAGCACCAACCCGAAGCCGAACACGATCTTCCGCCGGATGGAAAACCGGGGTGGCGCAGGAGGCGAGGGCGGCATGGAGGAATGGAAAGTGGCGGAGGGGGTGGGATTCGAACCCACGGAGCCTTGCGGCTCTCCGGTTTTCAAGACCGGCGCAATAGACCACTCTGCCACCCCTCCGAAGTGCTTTAATTACAGTAGTTTATAGGACATAGAAGCCCTTGCTTCACAAGTAATCCTTGTTTTACTTGCCAATGACTTTGGCACGCATTACAGATGAAGCCATGCCCGCCAGCACCAGCATCATCCGCAAAGAATGGCCCAAAATCAGGGAAGTATTCATCAAGGGTGATCGATTCTATCAGGTGGATGCCAGACGACAAGGGACAACCGGAAAACGGCAGGCATTTGGCAAGTTGGAAGATGCTGAGGCACATGCCGCCCAAGTACTCACCGATGTTGCGAGGGAAAAAGAGGAGCGGGCACGGTTTGAAACGGCAGGCTTGGATCTGACCAAACGTACGCGGGCAATGGCCGTGGAGGCGGAAGAGCAATTGAAACCTCATGGCGTCACCCTGCTTGATGCAGTCAGGGCATACGCCGACTCAACCGCAAAGCTGTCCAAATTCGACAAGACGATCACAGATGCCACCGGCTTCTACCTCGCGCATTTAGAAGCGGAGGAGACGAAGAAAAACAGCGCCATCGTGGGACAGCTCGCCGAGCAATGGTACGCTTTCAAGAAAAGCGGGAAGGTGAAGACATTACGGCAGGATACCCTAGACGACATCAACGAGACAAAAAAGACGCTGGTAAAGGCTTTCGGCACCAAGCGCATTTTGGAAGTCACGGAAGAGGACATCCAAGACCACATTGACAGCATGACGGCAGGGCCGCAGCGGAGGTTCAACGTGCGTAGCCGTCTAAGCCAATTCTTCAATTGGGCCATCAAGCACAAGCACACAACAGCAAACCCTACCACGGGTATTGAGATCAACGTGCCCTCGAAAGACCCGGCGATTTTGGAGGTGGAGGATTGCAGAAAACTCATGGAGCTTTGCGAAGCTTCGCACAAAGACCTTACTCTTTACGTAGCCATCTGCCTTTTTGCTGGCTTGCGGCCTACAGAGTGCAAGCTGCTGAAATGGGAAAGCATCCACTTGGCAGAAGAGCAAATCACGGTCTTGCGTGACACGTCGAAAACGAAGGAAACCCGCAATGTTCCTATTGAATTTAACCTTGCCCTGTGGCTCCGTGCTTTCAAAGGTGAACGCAAAGGGACTGTTACCCGCAATCCAAATCTAAGACCAAGGCTTGAGAAGCTTAAAGTAGCAATGGGTTACAAGATACTTGGCGAGAATGAAGATGGCGAAGCATGGGTTGAGGATGTATTGCGCCATAGTTACGCTTCTTATTGGCTTGCAAAGCATAAGGATAGGTCGCACCTCGCCGAAAACATGGGCAACTCCCTTAAAATGATCAAGCAGCATTACAAACGCATTGTCGCCACCTCCGCTACGGAAGCCTTTTGGAAGATTGCACCAAAAGAGTAAACTACGGCCACACCGACACCACCTTGACCCGCGCCCCAGGACTCCCGCACGCTTGGAGAGAAACGATCTCGTGGGCCTTCGCGGTGCACACCAGCACAGTCCGCCGTCGCCTCGGTCGGAACATGCCGATTAATAAAGTTGAATTTTCCTTTTGACGGCGAAAAGATGACTGCTAGATTTGCGGTCCATCTCAGCGGTTTTCAGCCGTGCCGTGTCAAACTGAAAACGCGGCATCGGGTTATCCCTTGATACTTAACTCAAGAACGTAGCTCAGGTGTCTTTGGCAAACGCAAGAATGAGAACGCAACGCTAATTGGGCGTTGCTAGTGTAGTGCGGCGCAATTAGCGTAACGTTTTGCGGTTCGCGAGCTTTTTGCGGGCGCGTGTGACCTTGGACAAGATGTCTTTGGCGGTGGCTG